>JAKLIY010000024.1 GCA_022709365.1 Pseudomonadota bacterium | reverse complement strand
CGCGCCAGAGGAAAAATGTCTGAATCACAGATTAAACGGATTGAAGGAAGACACGGATGATCGCCTCCGTGGAATCCGTGCCATCCGGCGAATCCGTGATTCAGACCAGGGAGTGTTGCGCCCGCACCTGGTTTTGGTCACGGGAAAATTGACAGGAGGAAATTGCCCGACTCACGCCGCCAGCCGTTGTTCCTGCAAACCCCGACCGACCGCCAGCCCACTGTTCACCCCGTCCTCGTGGAAGCCATAGCTCCAATACGCCCCGCAATACCAGGTGCGATTGACCCCGCTGATTTCCTCGCGGCGGGCCTGCGCCCTGACGCTGGCCTCGGTAAACACCGGATGGTGATAGCTGGTTCGGTACAGAATACGCGCCGGATCAATCGCTTCGCTGCGGTTGAGCGTTAAGCAAAAGGTTTCTGGCGCGTCCAGGCCTTGTAGAATATTCATATTGTAAGTGACGGCGACCCGCGCCTGCAGTTGCGTCGGCAGATGATAGTTCCAGGCCGCCCAAGCCCGCTTGCGACGCGGCAACAACCGGGTATCGGTGTGCAACACCACTTCATTGTATTGATAGGGAATCGCGCCGAGAATCTCCTGCTCCCGGTCGGTGGGATCAGCCAGCAGCCGTAACGCCTGATCGCTATGGGTGGCAAAGATGACCTCGTCGAAGGATTCCACCGGGCCAAATTTGGGTTTGACATGCACCTGATGGGGATGGCGACGCACCCATTCCACCGGGCAATTCAGGCGAATGCGGTCGCGGAACGGCGCGGTCAGCTTTTCAACATAGCGGCGCGAGCCGCCCTGAATCACTCGCCATTGTGGTCGGTCGCTGACGCTGAGCAGGCCATGATTTTTGAAGAACTGGACAAAGAACCGCACCGGCATCTCGCCAGTCAGGTCCGGTTCCGCCGACCAGATTGCCGCCGCCATGGGCATGATGTAGTGGTCGGCGAATTCCTGGCTGTAGTTCTGTTCCCGCAAATAAGTGTTCAGGGTGATAGCGCGATGACTGTCCAGTAAGGCCGGCGCTTCGCGGTTGAAGCGCAAGATGTCGCGGATCATTCGGTGAAATGAGGGTCGGAATAGATTACGGCGCTGGGCGAATAAGGTGTTGAGGCTCTCGCCGTTGTATTCCAGCCCGGTGCGCTCGCAACGCACACTGAAGCTCATTAACGTGGGTTGCGAAGCCACATCCAACTGATCCAACAGGTCGATGAAGTTGGGATAGGTCCAGTCATTGAATACGATGAAGCCGGTATCGACTGCATAAGACCGTCCTCCCACTGCTACGTCGACGGTATGGGTATGGCCACCGATGTAATCGTTGGCTTCGAAAAGGGTGAGCTGATGCTCGCGGTACAATTGCCAGGCTGCGGTCAAACCACTGATTCCCGTACCGATAATGGCGATATTCATCGTCTCAGACCTCTACGGTTACAGACGCTTTTTAATAGCGCGGATGACGCTGCCCAAGATGGGCGCCCGCTCGTAGATAAATTCGCCCATGTCGAAATAGTCGCGGTGATCGTGAACCCGCCCATCGTCCCGAAACTGGAGATGGCTGACCCCGCTTAATTCCAGTGTCTCGCCCGCCCGAAACCGGCGGTGTTGGAAGCGCATGATCCACGCCAGCATTCCCTGCGGGCCTTCAATGACCTCAGCCTCGAACGTGAACTGACAGGAAATCACGCCCTCGTAGAGCCGGCCGTAGTAGTCCCGTAGCGCCGGCAGTCCGTGCAGCGTGTACACCGGATCGCGGAATTTCACGTCCGGCGTGTAGATCTGTTCCAGCAGATCCAGATGGTTCTTATCCAACTGGTTGAAGATATTTTTGAAGCGATCCAACGGTCTCGACATGGGTAGTTCTCCGGCAAGCAGCAAGCTTGTCTAAAAATATTAGACATTATTTGTACATCATTGCTATTATTTATACAAGAGCTATTAAAGACTTTTCGCAGACACAGTGGAGACAGAAATCATGGCGGGGATTGCATTATTAACGGGAGCCAGCGGCGGGCTGGGACAAGCGGCAGCGGCGGAGTTGCAACAGGACGGTTGGACGGTCGCACTGGTCGGGCGCAGTGAGGAACGGTTGCGCTCCATTTACGGGTCGGAGGCGCTGTGCATTGAAGCCGACGTGTCCACGCCGGAAGGGGCGAAGGCGGCGGTGATGCGCTGTCAGCAGCAAGTCGGGTTGCCCACGGCGCTGGCCCATTGCGCCGGAACGACACTGTTATCGCCGCTGCATCGCACCACGCCGGAGTTGTACCGGACCTGTCTGACCGCCAATCTCGACAGCGCTTTTTTCACCCTGGGCGCGTTCGTGGATGCGTTACGGGAAGCGCGGGAGCCGGGCGCGGCAGTGCTGGTGTCTTCCGTGGTGGCGCGGATCGGCGTGGCGAATCATGAGGCGATTGCTGCTGCCAAGGCCGGGGTGGAAGGATTGACGCGGTCGGCGGCGGCAACCTATGCGCCGTCCCGGATTCGGGTGAACGCCGTCGCGCCGGGCATCATGGATACACCGGCGGTGGCGCGCATTATCGGTAATGACGCCAGCCGCGCCGGGGCGGCGAAACAGTATCCGTTGCCGGGCATCGGCAATCCGGCGGATTTGGCGCGGCTGATGGCGTGGCTGTTGTCGGATAAGGCCGGCTGGATTACCGGCCAGGTGTGGGCGATGGATGGCGGATTTTCCAGCATCCGGCCGTTGGTGCGGTAGGGCATAGAGCGGACGAAATTTGCTCACGCTGAAATCAATCAGGGGTCTGATAAACTCAGTTTGTCTGGAGGATAAACCCTATGACGGCTGTTCTTGACCGGCTTATTGAAAATGCTTTTCCGGGTATCGAAGCGAAGCCCGGCGTCTGCGGCGGGGAACCGTGCATTATCGGCACCCGCATTCCGGTTTGGCTCCTGGTCGCCGCCCGGCGGCAGGGCCTGGGCGATGCGGATTTACTCCTTGCCTATCCGTCGCTCGATGCTGAACAACTCAGTCAAGCTTGGGCTTATGCCCGCGCCCATCCGGCGGATATCGACGCCGCGATCGTTGCTAATGAGAATGACTGATGGCCGCGCTGCTCGCCGACGAAAATTTCCCGTTGCCGGTCATTCACGCCTTGCGCGCCCTCGGTCATGATGTACACAGCTTGCACGACTACGGCCAAAGCGGACAGGCTCTGCCCGACCCCGAAGTTCTGGCGTTCGCCACCGCGCAACAACGCGCCCTGCTCACGCTCAATCGCCGGGATTTCATCCGCTTGTATCTGCAAAGCGCTGCTCACGCCGGCATCATTGTCTGCACGTTCGATGCTGACTTTGTCGGCCAGGCTCAACGCATTGCCGCCGCCCTGACCGCGCAACCGGCACTGACGGGTCAACTGCTGCGCGTTTATCGAGGATCAGCCTCATGACTGACGCCGATGTCTGAATAACAAAAACGGCGACCCGCAGGCCGCCGTTTCAACGACTTCAAGAACCCAAGCAATCAGGTCCGCCGGCGACGCCGGGTCAAGCCCAGACCGGCCAAGCCAATGCCGAGCAGGGCAAGGGAGGCGGGTTCGGGAATATTTCCATTCGGCGGTGGTGCACCCGTGTCGCCGCTCAAGAGATTCTCAAACATCCGTTCATTGTCGAAAGCCCCCCAAGTGGGGGAGTTATCCCAAACATTTTGGTCAGTGATCAGGAAAATGCTGCCAGCGCCAATGTTCTGGTAACCCATCATGATGCTGGGGTTACCTCCAAATGATTCTTCACCCCGCATCAGTGCCTGGGCAGTGCCGCTGATGGTAAGGGGAGCAAATGCGGCGTATTGGTACGTGGTGACGCCAGTAGTCAATGGATGGCTCAAAATTTGGCCGTCACCCACACTGGCGCTGCGAAAACCTGCATCAAGTATGACGTTGTTGATAGTAATCGAACTGCCTAGTGTGGAGAGCGCAGCATTAATACGGGTATTTTGGGCAGGAGCTATAGTGCCATGCTCGCCCAAAAAGGCGATACGCCCACCTCCCGTAAGGAAACCAGCCATTGTAGTCAGTTCTGCCGACGTATAATCATCAGCGGGCTGAATAGCCCACAGGAGATTAACCCCAGTGAGACTGACCGTGTCCAGGGTGCCAGCGGCAATTGTTGAGGAATGATCAGGCAGGTTGTCGTAAAACATGTTGATTTTGCCGAGGAGATCGCTGGAGAACGGTGATTCACCCCATACCGTTACGACGCCTGCATGGGCTGCAGAACTGCTCACTATGGCAAGCGCAATTGCCAGTTTGCCAAGTTTGAATTTCATGTCGATCTCCTAAATTATGAAAGAAGTGAAGGGGATTTCATCAGGCGCTTCCGGTGACCGTGCCGAATTCTTGATCATGGGTGCGCCTGATTTCCGCACGATTGGTATGCAAAAAAAAAACCAACTTCACATCTTATTGAATAATAAATAAATTCTATCGTCTGCAAAGTTTGGGGTGTAAAAAAACCTGACAGTCATGAAATCTCCTCTCAATGGGGAATTCTCGCTGATTGAAGGTAAAATCCGCTCAAAAACGCTTCTTAAAAATAACAATCGTCATCTATAAATGTGATTCCGCCCAACATCAGAAATCTTATGTGTACGTATGACTACCCAAAAATTACTCAATCTGCGGCGTGATTGAAAAATATCTTAGTGTATCAGTAGGGAATAGGTGTAAAATTTTCTGACAGTGGGGTGGACCCCAAACGCCTTTCATGATTAACCTATTGTTTATCAATTAAAGATTGACTGTAAAATTTTCTGACAAGAGAGGAAATCAGGCGTGGGTGAGGGAATTTTCCAGCATCCGACTGCGGGTAAAACAGGCATCAGCAGGCCGGTTGAAACCTGCTGAATCTGCGCCGAAAGAGGGGGGGTGAAGCGGGCGATTCAGACTCTGGCGACCGCAATGTGAATATGATCGCCTTCCTTAAGACCGTTTCCTTACGAACTTATGTCGGCGCCCTCGGCCTCGCGCAGGCAATGAATTAACCCCAGGGCGTTCTGGATGTGGCGGGAAGCGTTTGGCAACTGATCTTCCGGTTGGGCCGCCAAGGCGGAAGACGCCAGCACCGCCGCAACGCTCACCAGAAATGACAGCCGGTCCAACCCGGCATCGTCGGCGTAATGGAGAATGTAGGCGCTGGCTTCCTTAGCGCAGGCGGCAACCAGCGCGCTGGCCTGTTGTTCTTCAGGAGTCATGCGAGATTTGTCGGGATCGATTTGTGTTAGAGGAAGGTAGTCAGTAAGCACCACGAAAAAGCCCGCTGTTATGCGGGCTTTCGGACGATTCTGGAACTGCCTGGATATTGAAATGGTGGAGCGGAAGGGGATCGAACCCTCGACCTTCGCATTGCGAACGCGACGCTCTCCCAGCTGAGCTACCGCCCCATGACAAAACGAGGGAAAGAATCATACAATCTCCCATCACCGCTGGCTAGTCCCCACACCCGAAAAATCATGTCCGGCATCTCTATCATCCTACCCGTCCTGAACGAAGCAGCGCACATTGTCGCCGGTCTGGAAGCCCTGCAGCCGCTGCGGAGTCAGCATTGCGAGCTGATCGTCGTCGACGGCGGCAGCCGGGATCGGACCGTCGCGTTGGCCGAACCGCTGGCAAATCGGGGCATCCTCAGCCCCAAAGGCCGGGCGGCGCAGATGAACGCGGGTGCCCAACAGGCCAGCAACGCCATCCTCTGGTTCCTGCACGCCGATAGCCAGCCGCTGCCCGCTGCAGCGAACCTGATTCGCACCGCTCTGAGCGATCCTCACCAGCATTGGGGCCGCTTCGATGTGCGCCTGTCGGGTGGTCAACCTGGGTTACGGGTGATGGAAATGTTGATGAACGTCCGTTCCCGGATCACCGGCATTACTACCGGTGATCAAGGGATTTTCGCTATTTCTTCGGCGTCGATCCTGAACGGCTGGCCCGAATTCACTACCCCTCATGAACCCAAGAGAGAAAACCATGGCCGGCATTCCCCTGCTTGCATTCATCGTCGCTGCTTACACCGCACTGGCGCTGGTCGCGCCGGGCTGGCTGGAAGCGACGCAGTTCAGCTTGCCACTGCTGTCCAGGACATCGCTGCCGTTCCAGGGCGGCGACCTGTTGCTGGTCATCGGTCTGGCTCTGCTGTGCGTTGAGATCTACCGCGCGACCAATAGCTCGACCGCTGCTATTGTTAATCATGTGTTGTCGCTGGTGGTGTTCATCATCGCCTTGATCGAGTTGATCGTCATGCCGCGCATGGCCAATATGACGTTCTTCCTGATCGTACTAATGACCCTGAGCGATGTGATCGCTGGCTTCACCGTCACCATTTCCACCGCCCGGCGGGATTTTCAACACCCCTCCTGACCGCTCTTACTCCACGCTAGCGCGCTTCACCGGGATGCCATCCTGCTCATGCCCACTTCAGAATTTGCCCTGATCGACCGCTATCTCGCCGCTCAGTGCCGCCAGCGTCCTGATGTAGCGCTGGGTATTGGCGATGACTGTGCATTGCTGATTCCGCCCGCTGGGCAGCATTTAGCCGTCACCATGGACACCCTCGTGGCGGGCGTACATTTCTTCGCCAACACTGATCCCGCAGGGCTGGGCCACAAGGCGCTGGCGGTCAATCTCAGCGATCTGGCGGCGATGGGCGCAACGCCGGCCTGGGCGACGCTGGCGTTAACCCTGCCGAGCGCCGATGAAAATTGGCTGGAACGGTTTTGCCAGGGTTTTTTCGCGCTGGCGGATCGCTATGACGTGCAACTGGTTGGCGGCGACACCACCCACGGGCCGACCACGCTTATCACCCTTCAGGCGCAGGGTTTCATACCGCCGGGACTGGCACTGCGCCGCGATGGCGCGCAACCGGATGATGGCATTTACGTCACCGGCACACTGGGCGACGCCGGGCTGGCTTTGGCGGCGGCATTCGACAGGGTCGTGGTCGCTCCCGAATATCGGGGTTATCTCCAGCAGCGGCTGGAGCGCCCGGAGCCGCGCATCGTTCAGGGACTGGCCCTGCGCGGCATCGCCAGCGCTGCAATCGATATTTCTGACGGACTGGCTCAGGACCTCAGCCACATCCTCCGGCGCAGCGGTGTCGGGGCGCAGTTGGAGGTGGATCGCTTGCCGTTATCGCGAGCCTTGGCCGCCAGTTTGGATCGGGATGCGGCGTTGCGGACTGCGTTGGCCAGCGGCGACGATTATGAACTGTGTTTTACGGTGCCGCCGGATCGGGCCGCATTGTTGACCGCCGTGGCGGCGGCCTGGAATTGCCGCTGCACCGGCATCGGCATTATTACTGAGGAACCGGGGTTGCAGTTATGCCGCGCTGACGGTTCGGCCTTCCCGCTGGAGCGGGCGGGGTATGATCATTTCGGTTGATCATCAATGTCCAGCAACCGCCGAATAATCACCCCCGCCAGCATCACCCCAAACAGCGCTGGCAGATAGGAAATCGTGCCATTCACGGCGCGGGGCCGACCGGACGTAGCGCCATCAACCGGCTGATGCGGCAACGGTGGACGGCGCGGTTCATCGCTGTAAATCACAGGATAGTTCAGCGGCGCGCCCAGTTCCCGCAGCTTCCGCCGTAACTCACGAGCCAATGGACACATTTGGGTCTGATTCAATTGCGCCACCCGCACTCGGCTTACATCCAGGCAATTCCCGGCCCCCAAGGCGGAAACTACCAGCGTTCCATGGCGATGACAGGCCGCAACCAGCGCCGCCTTGCAGGCGATGCTGTCAATACAGTCCGCGACAAAATCATAGGGCGGTCGACTCCCCTCGCCCCTTGAGGGAGAGGGGTTAGGGGTGAGGGGGGCGATCAGCGCCTCCGCCGCCTCGGGATGCAAAAATTCGCCGATCAGGGTCAGTTCCAGCGTGGGATCGATATCGTGCAGCCGCTCGGCCATGATCTCGACCTTGGGTCGGCCCAGGGTGGAATGCAGCGCCAGTAACTGGCGGTTGAGATTGGAGGGGGAGACGACATCGTGATCCAACAGGGTCAGATAGCCTACCCCGGCGCGGCCCAGCGTCTCGGCGACATGGCCGCCCACCCCGCCCAGCCCGGCCACCAGGACATGCGTTGCCCGCAGCCGGGCCAACCCTGCCGCACCGATGAGAATTTCAGTACGGGCTTGCGGGTAAGGCATCGGGCAACTGGAACAGTCGGCGGGCGTTGGCCGTGGTGGTGGCGGCGATTTCTGCGGGATCAACGCCGCGCAACCCAGCGATGCAATCCAGCACTTCCGTCAGAAACGCCGGTTCATTACGTTCACTGCGATGGCTGCTGAGCGGCTGATCCGGGGCGTCAGTCTCCAACAGCAAACCATCCAGGGGCAAATAGCGAATGAGGCTGCGCAGCCGGGTGGCGCGTGGATAAGTGACCGGGCCGCCAAAACTCAGCAGGATGCCCATATCGAGCAGTCGCCCGGCCTGATCTTCACTGCCGGAAAAACTGTGCACCATCCCCCGCACCCCGGCAAAGCGCCGCAGCAGCTTGATGACCTGATCCACCGCATGACGGGCGTGAATGACCACTGGCAGATCATGGCGGCGGGCCAGCCGCAATTGCCCGGTGAAATATTCGGCCTGAACGTCCGGGTCCAGATCAGGCAGGTAATAATCCAGCCCGCATTCACCAATGGCGACCGGACGTTCTCGGCTCAACCAATTCGCCAGCGCATCAAGATGTTCCGGGCGATGTTCAGCCAGATAGGCGGGATGCAGGCCGTAGCAGGGATACAGTCCCGGATGATGCATCGCCACCGCCTTAAGCTTCGGCCATAGTCGGGCGCTGACTGCCGCCAGCACTTGTGCGATGACGCCGGATTGCTGCGCCCGCTGGTAGGCGGCGTCCCGGTCGACATCGAAGCTGGCTTCGTCAAAGTGGTTATGGCAATCGATCAGATTCAGCATCGTCAGGGATCGTTCAGGCCAGAACGATCTGGACGTTGGCGGCGCGGCCAAAGACCGACGAGGGCGTGATTCCGAACATGTTGCGGAACGCCCGGCTGAAATGTGAAGAATCGGCGAAGCCGGCGCCGAGTGCGGCGTCGGTGAGCGTCTGATTCTTCGACACCAGCGCCGCGACCACCCGCATCCGGTGCCATTGCCGGAAGCGGCGAATCGGTACGCCCACCTCTTCCTTGAACAAATGCACCAGCCGGGTCGGCGACAGATTCACCACCTCGGCTAGTTCATTCATTGAGTAGCTGCGGGTCAAATCCTCCTTCATCAGCCGGATGACTTTCTGAATCCGCCCATCCAGCGGTTGCGGGCGCTGCTCCGGGTTCGGCGGCGGAATCAGCCGGTCGAGCAGGTCGTGAATAGCTGCCGCGTCCGGCTGGCGCTCCCAGGCTTCATGCAGAGCAGCCAGCACCTCGGTCTCGTGCGCCAGACCGTACAGGCATTGCCATTCGCCATCGAGCATGGCGTTGTGAATCGCCGGGTAATCAGGACTCTCCGGCTCGATGAACAGGATCGCCATGACAGCACCGCCGACCTGGATTTCATGGAGACAGCCGGGCGGCACCAGCACGGTCCGGCATTCCCGCCAGCCGCTGCTTTCGCTCTCCAGCACCTGGAAGGGTCGGTCGATGCCTACGCAGAGCGCCGCCGAACCGAGCCGGTGTTCGGAAATATCCGGCAGGCGGCCCATGAAAAAGCCTCGATGTTGCCAAACATACAGCTTGTTCAAGGTATGGCCTTTTTTAGGAATGGTTTTAGGGAAGTCAAAAAAGTGTAGACGCCCCAGGGGGGGTTAGCCAGTTTTGAATATGACGCAAGCTTAATCCCTCAAATCCTGTTAAGCTGCGCACTTGCGGCATCGTTTCAGTCTCCCGCGTCGCACCCATCCTGGTGAATTCCCTATCCATCTGCCGAAGACTGGCGCCGAATCCCGGCGGCCGGCCGATGTTGCCTTAAAATCTTTGGAGTCTCATGTCGTTTGCTTCCCTTGGACTGTCCGATGCTCTCGTTCGTGCGGTGACTGAACGCGGCTATACCGTTCCCACCCCGATTCAGCGGCAGGCGATCCCCGCCGTGCTGTCGGGCGGTGATTTACTCGCCGGTGCGCAGACCGGCACCGGCAAAACTGCCGGTTTTACCCTGCCTATCCTGCACCGTCTGGCTGCGGACAACGGCAGAATCGTCAATGCCGGCGGCCGTGCGCCGATCCGCGCGCTGATTCTTACCCCGACCCGCGAACTGGCGGCGCAGGTAGAGGAAAGCGTCCGCGAATACGGCAAGTATGTGAAATTGAAGTCGATGGTCATCTTCGGCGGCGTTGGCATTCAGCCGCAAATCCAGCAACTGCGGGGTCGCATCGATATCCTGGTCGCCACCCCCGGCCGCCTGCTGGATCATGTCGGTCAGCGGACGCTCGATCTGTCTCGGGTCGAGGTGCTGGTATTGGATGAAGCCGACCGCATGTTGGACATGGGCTTTATTCACGATATCAAGAAAGTCCTGGCGCTGCTGCCCCGGCAACGGCAGAACCTGCTGTTCTCCGCGACTTTTTCCGATGAAATTCGCACTCTGGCGGACAGCCTGTTGAACCGTCCAGCGCTGATCGAAGTGGCCCGCCGCAATGCCCCGGCTGAAGCGGTGACCCAACGAGTGCATTTTGTGGATCGGGAACGGAAGCGCGAACTGCTGGCTCATCTGATCCGCGAAAACAACTGGCGGCAAGTGCTGGTGTTCACCCGTACCAAGCACGGGGCTAATCGGCTGTCCGAGCAATTAACCAAGGGTGGCATTACTTCGCTAGCCATCCACGGTAACAAGAGCCAGTCGGCGCGAACGCATGCCCTGGCGCAGTTCAAGAGCGGCGCGCTCCCGGTGCTGGTCGCGACCGACATCGCCGCCCGGGGCATTGATATTATCGAATTGCCGCAGGTGGTCAATTTTGAATTGCCCAACGTGCCGGAAGACTATATCCATCGCATCGGCCGCACGGGCCGCGCTGGCGCGGACGGCGAGGCCGTCTCTCTGGTCTGCGTGGACGAGCATAAGCTGCTGGCGGATATCGAAAAGGTTCTCAAGCGTTCGCTGCCCAGGGAAGTGATGCCCGGTTTTGAACCGGACCCGCGCATCAAGGCTGAGCCGATTCCGAATGGCCGCAATCGCGGCGCGCTGCCCGGTCGCGCTCCACAGTCGAGAAGTTCGGCCCCGGCCCGTTCTGAACCGGCCCGGTCGAGTCATCCACGGAGCCAGACGTCCAGTTGGCGCGGATCAGCCCATGCCCGTCCGGCGGAAAGTCGAGGAACCCTGCGGCGTCCGGCGTAAACCAAAATTTCCTCAGCGGTGGGGTTGAATTGTTTAAAGCTCATTGGTCAAAATGTCTTAAAAGACCGTAACCAATAAAACTATCCCACCGGCTGCAGGAGATCGGCTATGAGCGATGTTGATCCCATCATCGGTAACTGGTATCGCAACCAGGAAACCGGCAACGATTTTGAGGTTGTTGCCCTCGACGAGGATGCCCAAACTATCGAAATCCAGTACTTCGACGGTGAAGTAGAAGAACTGGATCTGGATGCCTGGTACGAACTGCCTATCGAAGCCATCGAAGCCCCGGAAGACTGGTCTGGCCCCTTTGACGAACTGGAAGCGGATGATCTGGGCTACGAAGAGGAGAAGGAAGAGGAAGACATCAGCGACGAGGATGATCTGCTCGCTGATCGGGAGGATTAAACGTCGGATTTGTGTGAATCCGGCGTTTCCCTCACTACCGCTCCTGCCGCGCCCGGGCAAAGGCTTCGGCCAACGCGCCCGGACGTTGCTCTGATTTCTGTGGCGGCGCAGGACGCGGTTCCCGCTCCTGACGTTCCTGCCGCTGAGGATGCTCCGCTTTCCGGGGCAGCGTACCGGTTGCCGGCTCACTCAATCGCATCGTTAACGCAATCCGCTGCCGCTGCAAATCGACTTCCAACACCTTCACCTTCACCACCTGACCGGCCTTCACCACGTCGCGGGGGTCTTTCACAAAGCGATCGGCCAGTGCTGAAATATGCACCAAGCCGTCCTGATGAACGCCGATGTCCACGAACGCCCCGAAGTTGGCAACATTGGTCACCACGCCCTCCAGCACCATTCCCGGCTGTAAATCCGTTAGTTTTTCCACCCCCTCTTTGAACGCGGCCGTCTTGAATTCCGGGCGGGGATCGCGGCCCGGTTTCTCCAATTCCGCCAGAATATCTTGCACAGTCGGCAAGCCAAACCGCTCATCAATAAAGCGGGTCGGCTCCAGCGCCTTGAGGAAGGCAGTGTTGCCCAGCACTTCGTGCAACCCGCGCCCGCTGGTAGCCAGAATGCGCTCCACGACCGGATAAGCTTCCGGGTGGACGGCGGAGCGATCCAGCGGATTGTCGCCGTTGGGAATGCGCAGAAAGCCAGCGGCTTGCTCGAAGGTCTTGTCGCCCAGCCGGGCAATTTTTCGCAACTGTTCGCGGCGGCGGAACGGGCCGTTCGTATCGCGGAACTCGACGATGTTGCGGGCCAAGGTCGTGTTTAATCCGGCGACCCGCGCCAACAGCGGCGCCGAAGCGGTGTTCACGTCCACGCCAACCGCGTTCACGCAGTCCTCGACCACCGCATCCAGCATTCGCGCCAGCCGGGTCTGGCCGACATCGTGCTGGTACTGGCCAACGCCGATGGCCTTGGGTTCAATCTTCACCAGTTCAGCCAACGGGTCCTGCAGGCGGCGGGCGATAGACACCGCGCCGCGCAAAGAGACATCCACATCGGGGAATTCTCGCGCCGCCAGTTCCGAAGCGGAATACACCGAAGCGCCGGCTTCCGACACCACCAGTTTTTGCAGCCGCAGTTCAGGATGACGCTGCATCAACTCAGTCGCCAGCCGGTCGGTTTCGCGAGATGCGGTGCCGTTGCCAACGCTGATGAGTTCCACCTTGTGGCTGCGGCACAATTCAGCGAGAACGTGCAGGCTGGCATCCCACTGGTTGCGCGGAACATGGGGATAAATCGTCGCGGTCTCTACCAACTTGCCGGTGGCGTCCACTACCGCCACTTTAACGCCGGTGCGCAAACCGGGGTCCAGCCCCAAGGTCGGGCGAGCGCCCGCCGGCGCAGCCAGCAATAAATCGCGCAGGTTGCTGGCGAATACCCGGATGGCTTCTTCTTCCGCCGCTTCGCGCAAGCGCTGCTTCAACTCGGTCTCCAGATGCGGTAATAGCTTGACCTTCCAGGTCCAGCGGACGGTTTCTCGCAACCAGGCGTCAGCGGGCCGACCCTCATCGCGAATGCCGAACTGCGCTGCGACTCGCCGTTCGCCGGGATCGGGACCCGGTGCCGCTGGATCGCCAATTTCCAGACTCAGTTGCAGTACCCCCTCATTACGGCCCCGGAACAGCGCCAAAGCCCGGTGGGAAGGGATTTTCTGGAGCGCTTCCCGGTAATCGAAATAATCGCGGAACTTCGCGCCTTCCTCCGCCTTGCCCTCGACCATTTGCGAACATAACACCTCGTTTTCCCAGAGATACTCGCGTAGACTGGCTAATAATTCGGCATTTTCGGCGAATTCCTCCATGAGAATCTGCCGCGCCCCGTCGAGTGCCGCTTTCATATCAGAAACGCCACGCTCGGCATCGACAAATCCGGCAGCGAAGGTCTCCGGCGTCTGCGTGGGATCATCCCGCAGACCCTGAGCTAATGGAGCCAGACCGGCTTCACGGGCGATTTGCGCCTTGGTGCGGCGCTTGGGCTTGTAGGGCAGATAGAGGTCTTCTAGCCGCGTCTTGCTATCGGCGGCGAGCAAGGCGGTTTCCAGTTCGGCGCTCAATTGACCCTGTTCCCGGATGCTGGCCAGGATCACGCCGCGCCGCTCTTCCAATTCGCGCAGGTAACTCAAGCGCTCTTCCAGCAGGCGCAGTTGCGTATCGTCCAGCCCGCCAGTGGCTTCCTTGCGGTAGCGGGCGATGAACGGCACGGTCGCGCCGCCATCGAGCAGGGCGACGGCAGCTTCGATCTGAGGTTCACGGGCGGCGAGTTCGTGGGCGAGCGTAGCGATGAGGTTCATGACGATAGCCGGTGGTTCAGGTTGAAAAGGCGGTCATGATAATCCATTCATCGTGAACTAACCGTTTCACCGGTTAATTCCCATCAATGGGGCAATTTCTGTTGCTAACTGCCGGACCCTGTAGAAAGTTCAGAATACAAAATGTCACCATAGACAAAGTCTTTTGTTAATTCTAAATTTCTTATGTCTGTCCTTGGATTCGCAGGGGCAGGCGTTAAAATTCCACCAAAAATAGAGAGGAATCAACCATGTCGACCGCCGTGTATGAGCGGATTCGAAAAAATCCGAAATTCGACGAACTCGTCGCGAAACGCAGCCGGTTCGCCTGGACACTGACGGCCGTAGTGCTGGGCATCTATTTCATTTTCATCATGATCGTGGCGTTCAAGCCGAAGCTGCTGGCCACGCCCATCTGGGAAGGCGGCACCGCCTCCATCGCCTGGCCGATTGGCGCGGGCATGATCCTGCTGTTCTGGTTGCTGACCGGTCTCTACATTCGCCGTGCCAACAGCGAATTCGATGACATCAACTCCGAGATCATCAAGGGGGCCATCGAATGAATCGTGGAATGCTGAAATTCGCCGCCGTCGCGCTGGCGCTGAGCTGGATGGGGCTGGCCATGGCCGCTCCGGATGTTGGTCAGGCCCAGAAACAGCCCCTCAACGTTCACGCCATCGTGATGTTCTTCATCTTCGTGATGGCGACGCTGGGCATTACCTACTGGGCGGCCAAGCGCACCAAAACGGCCAGCGATTATTACTCCGCCGGCGGCGGCATCACCGGCACCCAGAATGGCCTGGCGATTGCCGGCGACTACATGTCGGCGGCCACGCTGCTTGGCTTGACCAGCATGACCTACTTCCAGGGCTTCGACGGCTACATCTACTGCATCTGCTTCTACGTCGGCTGGCCGTTCATCATGTTCATCATGGCCGAGCGGCTGCGCAACCTGGGCAAGTTCACCTTCGCCGACATCACCTCCTATCGCCTAGATCAGCGGCAGGTCCGCACCGTCGCGGCGATTGGCTCACTGACCGTGGTGGTGTTTTATCTGATCGCGCAGATGGTCGGCGCGGGACAGCTTATCAAGCTGCTGTTCGGGCTGGAGTACTGGATCGCGGTGGTTATCGTGGGCGTACTGATGGTGGTCTATGTCACCTTCGGCGGCATGATCGCCACTACCTGGGTGCAGATCATCAAGGCTTGCCTGTTGCTCGGCGGCGGGACGCTGGTGATGTTGCTCGCGTTTTCCCAGTTTGGCTTCAGCTTCGAAAAGCTGGCCGTCCAGGCGGTCGCCAATTCCAAGAAAGGCCTGGCCCTGATGGCGCCAGGTTCGTTTCTGTCCGATCCGGTCACGGCGGTCTCCCTGTCACTCGGCTTGATGTTCGGCACCGCCGGCCTGCCGCATATCCTGATGCGCTTCTTCACCGTGCCCAACGCCAAGGAAGCCCGCAAGAGCGTGTTTGTCGCCACGCTCTGCGTCGGTTTCTTCTTTACCGCCGTGGCGATCATGGGGCTGGCGGCGATCACCCTCGTCGGCATGAACCCGCAATACTTTGAGGGCGGCGAACTCGGCAGCAAGCTGCTCGGCGGCAACAACATGCCCGCCATGCATCTGGCGCACGCGGTCGGCGGCAACATGATGCTGGGCTTCCTGTCGGCGGTGGCCTTCGCCACGATTCTGGCGGTGGTCGCGGGCCTGGCGCTGGCGGGCGCGTCAGCGATCTCCCATGACCTCTACGCCAACGTGATCCGCCAGGGTCAGGCCACTGAGGCCGATGAAGTCCGTGTATCCAAGCGATCCTCGCTGGTATTGGGCGTCATCGCCGTGTTGCTCGGCATCGTTTTTGAAAAGCAGAACGTGGCCTTCATGGTCGGTCTGGCCTTCGGCGTGGCTGCGTCCTGCAATTTCCCGGTACTGATTCTGTCGATGTACTGGAAGGGCCTGACCACGCGCGGCGCAATCTGGGGCAGTATTGCCGGCCTGGTGTCGGCGGTATTGATCGTGGTGCTTTCGAAAGCGGTCTGGGTGGTCGTACTCGGGAACGAAAAGCCGATCTTCCCGTATGAACAGCCGGCACTCTTCTCAATGCCATTAGCGTTCTTCATGGCGTGGCTGGGTTCGGTGACGGATACCAGCGTCCGGGCGGCCAGAGAGAAAGAGGCGTTTGAAGATCAGTATGTGCGGGCGCAGACTGGCTTCGGCGCAGCGGGCGCAGCGGCGCACTGATACCCTTCTCAATTCTCTTCTCCCATCCCAGCCCTCCTTACCCCCACCCCAACCCTCCTTCGCAAGAGGGAGGGAGCTTAGTTCTTCTCCCCTCTCTCCTGATGGGAGAGGAGCGGGGGTGAGGGGTTTAATACTTCACCTTGGCGTAAATCTTTTCGGTCGCTGTACGCGCATCGCCCAACGTGCAAATGCCCTGCGCCGCCAGCAACGGAATCATCCGCAGGAACACCTCCCCCGTCACCAGCGCATCGCCCATCGCGGTATGGCGGGCTAATACCTTCACCCCCAATCGTTCGGCAATGGCCTCCAGCGCGTGAGATTCCTGATTCGGATGCAGCACTTCCGACAAGAGCAACGTGTCCAGCACCGGCTGGGTGAAACGGACGCCAGTCTGTTCTTCCTTCAGTTGCAGGAAACGCATGTCAAACGCGGCGTTGTGGCCGACCAGCACGGCGTCAGCACAATACTCATGGAATTGTGGCAACGCCTCATCAATGGTGGGTTGCCCGCGCAGCATCTCGTTCGAAATGCCGTGGATGGTCTGCGACCTGGGATCAATCGGCCGCTTCGGGTCGATCAGTTGTTCATAAGTGTCATAGCGCAACAGGCGGTGGTTAACGATACGCACGGCGCCAATAGAGATGATCTCGTCGCCAGCGGTCGGATTCAGCCCCGTGGTTTCGGTATCGAACACCGTATAAGCCAACTCTGCTAGCAACCGATGATCGAGTTCCGGCGTTTGGCCGGCCTGGTGGAAGAGATCGAAGTCGTAAAACTCTGGACGGCTTTCGTCGTAACGAATCGGCGCGCCTGGCAAGGGCCGCGCCGGCTGGGCGAGGGGTAACAGCCAGCGAAACAGCGGTTGTTGCTGCGCCTGGTCCATCATGTACACGATCTCTGCGCCATGGCGTTCGATCACATCACGAAGGGACAGCGGACTGTCTTCGCCCCCCGCAAGCATGGGATCCGTCTCCCAGCCATATAAGGTTCGCTGCGAAAGTCGTGGCTCGGTCCAAGCCAAATCAAGCTCCGCAATTCGGGCATGGCGCGCCAGGTGAAAGCTTAACTCCTGCACCCCGACCTCATTCTGCAGCCGACCCGCCACATAGCTCAGTGCCTGAACCAGCGTATAGCTGTCGACCTTGATCCACAGCCCCTCGTCAGGCGTTTCCAGAGTCGTTGTCATACCGAGCCGGCTTTCGATTCGGCGCTGCGCTGCGGTGATGAGGTCAACTCCCAGCATTTGTTCCAGCGGCCAGCGGGTTTTCAGCGAATCGGCATGTTCAGCGGTCGTTTGATCCAGCCGGGCGCTCAGGTTGCAAGTCTCTTCGTGGATGACCTGGAGAAATCGGTCGCGATGAACGATTTCGCAGTCCGGGTAGTGCATCAGCGTTTCCACGGCGGCGCGGATATTGGCCAACGTGGATCGGCTGCCTTCGGTGAACGATTGCAGCAACATATCGCGGGTGGCGTCTACCTCGAAGGCGCGGGTGATATTCTCCAGCGTCATGACGAACCCGCTGATCGCCGTTCGTTGCGCCGATGATGGTTGCGCAGTGGCCAACACCGGCGCCATGCGCACCCGGACGAACTGTCCGGTCCGGGTAGTGATGACGAATTGCGCATTGGGGTCGGCTTCGCCCTTGTTTAGGCGGGATCGCAGGCTTTCCAGCGCGTGATCCAATTGATTGCAGTCAACGACGGCGGTAATGGAGCGGCCAAGACCCACCAATGCAGCGGTTCCTTGGCTGTTGCCGGGCGCACCGAGCGCCTGGCGGGCGCGTTCGTTGTAGAGCAGGATACGGCCCTCGCTATTGCAGACCAGCACCCCTTGGGACAGCTCGGACATCAGTGCGGCCAGCCGGTTTTTTTCTTCCTCCACCGACGATTTGGCCTGGGCGACCTTGGCTTCGAGGTCGCTCGCCAACGTTTCGCTGTGTTCCGCGAGATCGTTCACCGCCCGCGCCAGCGTCCGGGCTTCGGGCGGGCCAACGGATTCGAGGCGATGGCTGGGGTGGGCATTGAGGATGATGCGGATGCCCTCGGCGATTTTCAGCGGTCCCTTGACGTAAAGTTGCCAGGCGATGGCGAACGCGATGCCGAGGATCGCCAGACCCAGCGCCTTCAGCTCGATCAGCAGCTCCAGTTGTGGAGACAGCATCGCCAGGAAGCGCTGTTTATTGTCTGGCTCCAGGACGTAGTAGAAGGCATAGCCGGCGGCGAATTCCAGGCTCCCCACCAGCGCCAGAAACGCGAGGAGCGCGAAAATGATTTTGAGATTTTCGTTCACGGGTTCAGCAACGGGATTTGGAAGAGAGGTTATCGAGGGTCACGGTGGTCTACACGGGTATCGTTTAGAGCTTAGCATTCAGCAGGCCGGATAAAAACGCTGCTCTTTAACCCCCAATTCGCCACCGAGCGTTTATGTTTATACCGACCCGTTCACTTTTCGGAGGCGAATCCTGATGAACCAAACCCGACTGTTGTACCCGCTGGGCGTCCTGCTGCTCCTGGGCGCTATTCCGCTGGACGTCCTGGCGCGCATCAAGCTTACTACCTTGCCGGTACGTGAGCGGGTGCAAATCCATCTTGATCATCCGCAAGTCGCCTTGGTTGAAGAAGAACGTATCGTTCCGCTGGTCAAGGGCGTCAACCAGGTCGATTTCTCCTGGGCCAACACCCGCATCGATCCCGACACGCTGGTATTGCGAATTCTGCCGCCGCTGGGCGAACCGGTGCTGGACGCCAAGGTACTGTCGGTCAGTTACCCGCCGAATGAAAACGCCCTGGTGTGGTCCGTCGCCGCCAGCGCTTCCGGCGCTGCACGGGTACGGATCAGCTATGCACTGGGCGGATTGAGCAAGGATTTCCATTACCGGGCGGTCGCGGATCGGGAGGAGAAAACCCTGGAACTGGCGCAATACCTGCGTGTAAATAACTACGCGAATGAAGCCTACGACCTGGCGCAATTTCAAACCGGAGTGGGCGCCGGGTTCGACAAGTCGCTGGGGCTGGACGAAACCAAAGAGGTGCAGATCAACCGTTTCGCCAACACCCCGGTGCGCAAGACCTACACCAGCGATCCGGTGAAGTTTGGCTACCTCGACCGCGCCCAGGATAAGTTGAATGTACCGATGCATTACGTCATCAAAAATGCCGACGGGGCGCTCGGCAAAGCCGCGTTACCCGAAGGCAAGGCGCGCATTTTCCAGGATGATGGACAGGGCGGTTCGGCCTTCCTCGGCGAAGATCGCGGCCAGTTCACCCCGCCCGACGATGAGCTGGAACTCTATCTGGGCCTGGCCCGCGACATCGTGGTGCGGCGCACGATTGACCGCAACGAGCGCCAGCGCATCGCGGGTAATCTCTATCGTTATGACGTGACCGTGAAATATGAGATCGAGAATTTCAAGGACGCCCCGGCGACGCTGAACATCGTGGAAAGCGTCCGGCAAATCCGCGATCAGGTGCGCGGCGACCCTGGCCGTGACCCGGAATGGCAACTCGGTGACGGTACGCTGCGCCATCCCGACCCGGAAAAGAGCGACGCTGACCAACTGCTATTTCACGTCGATTTGCCCGCCCGTTCCGCCGACGGTCCAGCGCCCAAACAGACGCAGACCCTGCGGTTGACTTTGAATAATGAGTGGTGAGCGCCATGACCCTGAACCGGATCGTCTGTTTTCTCTGTCTACTGCTGCCACTGGCGCTGCCCGCCCGCAATGTCGATCTCGCCACCGTTCCCGAACGGCGCACCGTGCAATTGACCATTTACAACTCGGAAGACCTGACTCTGGTGCGGGAAAGCCGGATCGTCACGTTCAAAAAGGGCGTCAATCCCCTGCAATTCTCTTGGGCGAATACGCTCATCGATCCGACCTCGGTGGAACTGAAATTCCGCGAACCGAAAACCGGATTGATCATGCTCGACACCACCTTCCCGCACGACAAGCCGCAAACACTGTACTGGAACGTGCAGAGCGACGCCGACCGTGAGGCGATCATCGAAATCAGCTATTTCACCTCTGGCATTTCCTGGGCAGCGGACTATCTGGCGGTTGCTGATCCCGACGAAAAGACGCTGCGCCTGGAAAGTTTCGTGCGGGTGAGAAATCTCTCCGGCGAAGATTACGAAAACGCCCAGGTGCGGCTGGTGGTGGGCACGATTAATCTCGTGGAGAAAATCGCTGAACTGGCGAAATTGCCGGTGGGGCGGGTCAACGAACTCAAGCGCGAGGACTATAAGGATTTGCGGCAACGGGCGGCGCGCAAAATGATGGCGCCCGCGCCGGCGATGGAAATGGCTGCCGGGGCGATGGCCTATGACGCTGCGGAAATGGATGCGCCCAAGGAAATCATCAAGGAGGGATTGAGCGAGTATTTCATCTACACCATCGAAGGAACGGAAACCGTGCCGAACGGCTGGGCCAAGCGCTTGCGCAGCTTCGAAGCGGACGCCGTGCCGATGGTCGTGGAATACCGCTACCGGCCTCGGGAGTATGGTGATCAACTCACCCGGCTGTATCTGCTGAAAAATGACGCCGCTTCAAAACTCGGCAGTACGCCCTTGCCGGATGGTGTCATGCAGATTTTCCGCGCCAATCGCTCTGAGGGATTGAGTTATCTGGCGACGCAAAACCTGAAATATGTTCCCATCGGCGACAAAATCGAATTGAACTTGGGCGTGGACCGGCTGGTGATTTTCGAACTGGTCAAGCAAAAGATTTATCGCGATAACCTGTGGTTCCAGATCAAGGGCGGTAATCTCTACCGCAAGTTGGGCGAGGACGGCTTCAAGCTGGAGCTGGACAGTCAGGTGGCCGGCTGGGATGAACACACGGTTTACCGGCAGAAAATCCGCAACTACAGTCCCAAGCCTATTCATGTGCAGATTCGCCGCGATTATGCCGGCGACATTGTGTTCCGCAGCCGGCTGAACCCGACCCTGCACGATTTCCAGACTGTGCAGTTTGAAGCGGATATTCCGGTGGGCGAAAAAGCCGCGCTGGACTATGAAGTGATCGCCCGTCTGGGCTACAACCAGAAACAGAATCGGGTGGAGTTGCAGAATGGGGAGGCGGGACGCTGAAACCCTCTTTCCTAATCCCTCTCTCGCAGGCGGGCGAAGTGAAAGGCTGTCCAGGAGCCTCATGGAAAGAGCGGTGAGTCATCCTGCGAGGAGGCGTTTCTGGACCGCCTGCCGCTGACGCCCCGCCGGCTGGAACAGGCGCAGGCGTTTTTTGCAGCATAGCGATTGTGCTATTTTAGCGCCCTTCATTTGCCAGCCAGCCACCGTCAGGGAACCGCCGTGATCGCCGAGTCTTACCAGCCGCAAGTCATTGAAGCGGAAGCGCAGCGTTATTGGGATGAGCAACGGGCCTTTGCCGTGCGCGAAGAACCGGGCCGCGAGAAATTCTACTGCCTGTCGATGTTTCCCTATCCCAGCGGGCGGCTGCACATGGGCCATGTGCGCAATTACACCATCGGCGACGTGATGGCCCGCTATCAGCGCATGTTGGGCAAAAACGTCTTGCAACCGATGGGTTGGGACGCTTTCGGCCTGCCGGCGGAAAATGCGGCGATGGCGTCCAAGGTCGCGCCGGCGCAGTGGACGTTCGACAACATCGCCTATATGAAACGGCAACTCCGCTCGCTCGGCTTTGCGCTGGACTGGGAACGGGAAGTCGCGACCTGTAAACCGGAGTATTACCGCTGGAATCAATGGCTGTTCCTGCGGATGCTGGAAAAAGGCATCGCCTATCTGAAAACCGGGGTGGTCAACTGGGACCCGGTCGATCAGACCGTTCTCGCCAACGAACAGGTGATTGACGGGCGCGGCTGGCGCACCGGCGCGGTCGTCGAAAAGCGTGAAATCCCGATGTACTACCTGGCGATTACGCAGTACGCCGAGGAATTGCTGGCGGAACTGGATCAACTGCCCGGCTGGCCGGAACAGGTCAAGCTGATGCAGAAAAACTGGATCGGCAAGAGTCACGGAGTGCGGATCGGGTTTTCCTACGCATTACCCCCCTCTCCCGCCCCCCACCCTAACAACGGGGGGAAGGATGGGAGTTCGAGCGACTCTGGCATTCTCTGGGTGTTCACCACCCGCGCTGATACCCTGATGGGCGCTACTTATGTCGCGGTCGCGGCGGAACATCCGCTGGCGCTGTACGCCGCACAGAATAATCCGGCTTTAGCCGCTTTTATCGACGAATGCCGACAGGGCGGGGTCACGGAAGCTGAACTGGCGACGCAGGAAAAGAAGGGGATGCCCACCGGTCTGACCGTGACGCATCCCCTGACCGGCGAGCCGTTGCCGTTGTGGGTCGCCAACTACGTCCTCATGGGCTACGGCGAAGGCGCAGTCATGGCCGTACCCGCACATGATGAGCGCGATTTCGCGTTCGCCCATCAATTCAACCTGCCGATCAAGCCGGTCATTCGCACCCGCGCCGGTGACGATGCGCCTGCGCCCTGGCAGGAGGCTTACGCCGATTACGGCGTGTGCATCAACTCCGGGAAATACGACGGCCTGGACTTTGCGCAAGCGGTTGACGCGATTGCCGCTGACTTGAACGCCCAAGGTCTGGGCGAAAAGAAAGTCACCTGGCGGCTGCGTGACTGGGGCGTGTCCCGGCAACGCTACTGGGGAACGCCGATCCCGATCATCCATTGCGCAGCTTGTGGCGCAGTTCCCGTGCCGGAGGAACAATTGCCGGTGGTGTTGCCGGATCATCTCATCCCGGACGGCTCCGGCAATCCGCTGAACAAATATCCGGACTTTTTCCAGTGCGCCTGCCCGAAGTGCGGTCAGCCGGCGCGGCGCGAAACCGACACCATGGACACCTTTGTCGATTCGTCCTGGTACTTCTTCCGTTACTGCGCGCCGGGCGCAACCAACATGACCGATGCCCGCGCCGATTACTGGATGCCGGTTGATCAATATATTGGCGGCATTGAACACGCCATTTTGCACCTGCTGTATTCCCGGTTCTGGACCAAGGTCATGCGCGATCTCGGCCTGACCTGCGTATCCGAACCGTTCGCCAATCTGTTGACCCAGGGTATGGTGATCGCGCCGACCTTCTACCGGGATGATGCGGACGGTCGCAAGCAGTGGATCAATCCGGCGGATGTGAAAGTGCAGATCGATGACAAGGGTCGGCCGATGTCTGCCATTCTCAACCGGGATGGTCAGCCGGTCACGATCGGTGGCATCGAAAAGATGGCCAAGTCCAAGAACAACGGCGTCGATCCGCAATCGTTGATTGAACAATACGGGGCTGACACCGCCCGGTTATTCATCATGTTCGCCGCACCGCCTGATCAGGCGCTGGAATGGTCCGATTCCGGTGTAGCGGGTGCTTATCGCTTTCTGCGTCGGCTCTGGATTCACGCGGCTGAACATCAGGACGCTATTCGCACGGCGGGTGAAGTGGACGCCGCCGCTTTGTCTGAACCCTTGCGCGTGGTGCGTCGTGAAGTGCATGAGGCATTGCGTCAGGCGCTATTCGACTTTAGCCGCCATCAGTTCAATACCGTCGTTTCCGGCGGGATGAAGATTCTCAATGCGCTGGGCCGCATTGAGGCGGGCGAGGGTGCCGCCGTGCGCCGTGAAGGTTTGAGCATTCTGCTACGGTTGCTGTCGCCGATCACGCCGCACATCGCCCACGCCCTGTGGCGGGAACTGGGCTATGGCGATGACGTGCTGAACGCCGCCTGGCCTGCGCCCGATGAAGCGGCCATGGCCCGCTCCCTGATCACCCTGGTCGTGCAGGTCAACGGCAAATTGCGTGGGCAAATCGAAGTTCCCGTGGACGCCGACCGGAGCGCCATTGAACAGGCCGCACAGCATGAGCCGAATGTGCAGCGCTTCGTCGAGGGGCGACCGATCCGCAAAATCGTGGTCGTCCCCGGTAAGTTAGTGAACGTGGTTTGTTGAAGGTGGCTCATGCGTAGAATCAGTTTTCCGGCCATTCTGCTGACCCTGTTGCTGACCGGTTGCGGTTTCCAGTTGCGCGGCCAGGCGTCATTGCCGCCGGAAATGCGCGTCACCTATGTGCAAACACCCTCCAGCCTGACACCGCCCGGTTCGGTCAGCCGGCAATTGCCGCAGGCGCTGGCCCGCAATGGCGCGACCATTACCCGTGATCCCGCCCAGGCGACCGCCACGATTACCATCCTGCGTGAAAATAGCGGCCGACGCACCGTGGCTGCTGACCGCTTCGATATCAAGCGGCAATACTTTCTGGCTTACGATGTCGCCTACCGGGTTACGCTAGCCAATGGTCAGACCCTGATTCCCGAAGAAAGCATGAATGCCAGCCGCACGCTGCTGTTCGATGAGAACCGGGTGCTCGGCTTCGAGTCCGCGCAGGAATCGTTGATCGAGAGCATGGCCGAAGATTTAACCTGGCAGATCGTCCGCCGCCTGCAAGCCGCCGGTTCCTGAGATTGCCCCTTGCGCCTGTCCCCCGACAAACTCGCTGCGCATTTGCGTAAAAACCTGGCCCCGTTGTATCTGGTGTTCGGCGAGGAAACCCTGCTGGCTCAGGAAAGCGCCGATGCGATTCGCGCTGCCGCCCGCCAGCAGGGCTATAGCGAGCGCGAATGCCTGACGGTGGAAACCGGCTTTAACTGGCATACGCTGCGGCAACGGGCGTCCAGTCCTTCCCTGTTCGCTACCCGGCGCTTGCTGGAACTGCGCTTGGGCGACGCCAAGCCGGGCGATGCCGGTTCAAAAGCCTTCAGCGACTATGCCGGACGGCCCGCTGAAGACGCCGTGCTGCTCATCACTGCGGGCAAATTGGACTGGCAAACCCAGAAAGGCCGCTGGTTCGCTGCATTGGATAGCGCGGGCGTCGTTGTCGCAGCCATGCCGGTCGAAGCCCGACAATTACCCGGCTGGATCGAACGCCGCTTGCGGGATCGCGGTCTGAACCCTACGCCCGATGCGGTGACCGCGTTAAGCGAACGGGTGGAAGGCAATTTGTTAGCCGCCGCTCAGGAGATAGAAAAGCTGGCGCTGACCGTCGCTGATCAGCCCTTGACCGCTGAAACCATTTTATCGGCGGTCGGCGACAGCGCCCGTTACAGCATCTATGATTTTGTTGATGCTGCCCTGCTCGGTCAGCCGGAACGAGTCACGCGGATTCTGGATGGGCTGCGCGGCGAAGGCATCGAGCCGGTATTGGTCAACTGGGCGTTGCATCGCGAGGTTCGGGTACTGACCGCCCTGGCTTTTGCCCGTGGTCAGCGGCAACCGCAGGACGCCGTATTCTCCGCCCATAAAGTCTGGGACAAGCGCAAGCCGTTGTTGCAACAAACCCTGCAACGCCTGACGCTCGCGAATTGCCGGGGACTGCTGAAAGCCTGCGCCCGGATTGACCGCGCCATCAAAGGCGCTGGATCCGGTGCGCCATGGGACGACTTGCTGACGACCGGATTGCGGCTGGCCGGTCTGGAATTATTGCCCGAAAACGTTTGAAGGTGCGCCGCATTACCGGGCGACGGGAACGACAGGATGAAACTGATGAATCACACGAACATGAATACGGCCAGCGCCATTGACGACTACATAACGACCGTGGGACAACGCGCCCGCGCCGCCTCCCGGATCGTCGGGCGCGCCGAAACGCAGGCCAAGGACGCCGCCTTGTTAGCGATTGCGGCGGCCCTGGAAGCGGCGGAGGAACAATTGTTGATGGAAAACCGCCAGGACATGGACGCTGGCCGCGCTTCCGGGCTGGAGCCGGCCCTGCTGGATCGACTGGAAATCACTTCCAAGGGCGTCAAGGCCATGGCCCAGGGCTTGCGGGAAGTCGCCGCCCAGTTTGATCCGGTCGGCGAAATCACCGATCTCAAATACCGCCCCTCCGGCATTCAGGTCGGCAAAATGCGCGTACCGCTGGGCGTCATCGGCATTATTTATGAATCTCGCCCGAATGTGACCGCCGACGCCGCCGCCCTGTGTTTGAAAGCGGGCAACGCCGCTATCCTGCGCGGCGGTTCCGAAGCCTTGCATTCTAACCGGGCAATTGCTGCCTGCATCCAGCAGGGATTAGCGACCGCCAGGCTGCCCGCCGACGCCGTGCAGGTGATCGACACCACCGATCGGGCCGCAGTAGGCGCGTTGGTCCGCATGTCCGCGTATGTCGATGTCATCATCCCGCGTGGCGGCAAGGGCCTGATCGAACGTGTCAGCCAGGAAGCGCGAGTGCCGGTGATCAAGCATCTCGATGGCGTTTGCCATGTCTATATCGACGATCGCGCCGATCTCGACAAGGCTGTCACCGTCGCTTACAACGCCAAAACCCAGCGTTACGGCACCTGCAATACGATGGAAACCCTGCTGGTTGCGGAAGGCGTCGCCGCCCAGGTGCTGCCAAAACTGGGAAAAATGTATCAGGACGCTGGCGTGGAATTGCGCGGCTGTCCCCGCACCTGCGCGCTGCTGCCCGGCATTCAGACCGCGACCGAAGAAGACTGGTACACGGAATATCTGGCGCCGATTCTCGCCATTCGTGTGGTCAAGGACCTCGACGAGGCGATGGTGCATATCGCCACCTATGGCTCCGCTCATACTGACACCATTGTGACCGAGGATTATCGCCGGGCGCGGCGCTTCCTGCGTGAAGTCGATTCCAGTTCAGTCATGGTCAACGCCTCGACCCGGTTCGCCGACGGCGGTGAATATGGATTGGGCGCGGAAATCGGCATCAGCACTGACAAACTGCACGCCCGTGGTCCGGTCGGCGTGGAAGGGTTGACCACGCTGAAGTTCGTGGTGTTGGGTGATGGTCATATCCGCCAGTAAATCCCCCTCACTCCCAACCTGGTCGCAAAGACTCCGCTCATGCTTGCGCATCCCATCGGCATTCTCGGCGGCACGTTCGACCCGATCCATTACGGCCATTTGCGCACGGCGCTGGAATTGCTGGAGACGCTGGAACTGGCCGAAGTGCGGTTCATTCCCTGTCGGATTCCCGCACATCGCGGTCTGCCACAGGTGACGGCGGAACAGCGGATGACCCTGGTGCGGCTGGCGACGGACAGTCAGCCTGGTTTCGTCGCTGATAACCGGGAACTGCGCCGTGAAGGAACCTCCTACATGGCGGATACCCTGGCGTCCTTGCGTGAAGACTTTGGCCCGGAGACGCCGCTGTGCCTGATCGTCGGCACCGACGCCTTCCGGGAATTGCACACCTGGCATCGCTGGCGGGAATTGACGGATTGGGCGCATATTGTGGTGATGCAACGGCCCGGTATCCTGCAACCCTTGCCGCCGGTGCTGGAAACATTCATGACGCCACGGGTGATTTACGACGCGCTGGCGCTGCGTCGGAAACCGGCGGGCGGCATCCTGTTTCAGCCGGTGACGCAATTGAATATTTCCGCCACTCAGATTCGCGCCCTGTTGGCGCATGGTCAGTCGCCCCGCTACCTGCTGCCGGAAACGGCGCTGGCCTATATCCACGACCGGGCGTTATACCGGTCGCTGCCTACTCCCACCCTGTGACTTGATGAGGATGAACCGGATTCATGCAACTTGAAGTTTTACAAAAAATCGTTGTGGACGCCCTGGAAGAATTGAAAGCGCAGGACATCCGCGTTCTGGATGTGCGCAGCATCGCCAGTTTCACGGATCTGATGATCGTCGCCAGCGGCACGTCGACTCGCCATGTCAAATCTATCGCTGATAAAGTCATCGAGAAATGCGCGGCGGTCGGCATTCGTCCGCTCGGCGTTGAAGGACAGCGGGAGGCCGAATGGGTACTGGTCGATATGAATGACATCGTGGTGCATGTCATGCTGCCGCAGACCCGCGATTTCTATAATCTGGAAAAACTGTGGTCGGTCGATGTGGTCAAGGCACTCAGGTACTGATCGCGCCCTCCCTTGAAAATCCACCTGCTCGCCGTCGGTGGGCGTATGCCGGATTGGGTGCAAGCCGGCTACCGGGAATACGCCACCCGGTTGCCCCGCGAATGCGCCCTGAATCTGATCGAAATTCCTGCCGGGAAACGCAGCGCTCATGCGGATTTGACCCGTATCGTTCGCGCTGAGAGCGAGCGGTTGCTGACGGCGGTTCCATCCGGTTCCCGCCTCATCGCTCTGGACGAGCGGGGACGGGAATGGAATACGGTAGAATTGGCCGATCAACTCACCGGCTGGTTGCAGGAAGGGCGCGATCTCAGCCTGCTGGTCGGCGGCCCGGATGGACTCGATGCGCCGTGTCGGGATCGTGCAGAACAATGCTGGTCGCTGTCGCGTCTGACGTTGCCACATCCCCTGGTGCGCATCGTGGTCGCCGAGCAACTTTATCGGGCCTGGAGCCTGTTACATCACCATCCCTATCATCGCGGCTGACATGTCTGCTTTCATTTACCTGGCTTCTACCTCGCCCCGCCGCCGTGAACTATTACGCCAGATTAGTGTTGCTTATCGCCTGCTGCCGGTGGCTGTGGATGAAACGTTACTGGTTGAAGAACGTCCCCATGAATACGTTGCCCGGCTGGCGCTGGACAAGGCGCAGGCCGGTTGTGCCGCGTTGGGTCGCCGTCAACCGGCCCCAGTGCTGGGCGCTGATACCGCAGTGGTTGTGGCAGGCTCCATTCTTGGCAAACCCCGCGACCGGGAGGAGGGGCTGGCGATGTTGGCGCAACTCTCAGGCCGCGAACATCAGGTTCTGAGCGCGGTGGCGCTGGCCACCCCAACACGACAGGCGGTCAAAGTTCAGGAGAGCCGGGTTCGGTTTCGCCCACTCACTTTGGCGGAATGCAGGGCTTACTGGGACAGCGGCGAACCTGGCGACAAGGCGGGCGGCTACGGCATTCAGGGCCGGGCTGCCGCGTTCATCGCCGAGTTGCACGGCAGTTACTCCGGGGTGATGGGTTTGCCGCTGTTTGAAACGGCTGAACTGCTGAAGGAATTCGGCGGATCCTTCTAACTTCATTTAACTCGTTACTAAACGGAACAGCATCGTATGTCCACACGCGCCGAAGGCGGCACGGGCGACGAAATCCTCATTAACGTAACCCCGCGTGAAACCCGGGTCGCGGTGGTGGAAAACGGCGTCCTGCAGGAAATCCTCATTGAACGGGCAGGCAAACGCGGTCTGGTCGGTAACATTTACAAGGGCCAGGTCTGCCGGGTGCTACCCGGCATGGAAGCCGCGTTTGTGGACATTGGTCTGGAGCGGGCGGCGTTCCTGCATGTCTCCGACATCCGCTCTGAATATGTCCTTGACAAAGGCCCACCCGACATCACCGTCACTGCTACGGGCGGCGACCGGACGCTGGCGATCACGGATCTGGTGCGCGAAGGCCAGAATTTGGTCGTGCAGGTCATCAAGGATCCGATCGGCACCAAGGGCGCACGGTTGACCACTCATATTACCCTGCCCTCACGGTTCCTGGTGTTTCTGGCCGATTCTGACGTCGCTGGGGTTTCGGTCAAAATCGACGGTGAGCGCGAGCGACAGCGACTGAAAGAGATGGTCAACGCCTTCCGCACCGAGTTCGGCGGCGGCTACATCGTCCGCACGGCAGCAGAAGGAGCAGAAGCCTGGGCGTTACGGGCAGATATGCAGTTTCTGCAACGCTTGTGGAGTTCCATCCAGGATCGTATCCGCGAAACCAGCGGTATGATTGCCCTGTACGAGGATTTACCCCTGGTGCTGCGGGTGTTGCGCGATTTCGTCGGCGCCAACGTGGAAAAGGTGCGCATCGACTCGCGCGAGACCTGCCAGCGCATGTTGCAGTTCGCCGACAAGTTCATACCGGAGATGGTAACCCGCCTCGAACACTATCCCGGCGAACGCCCGATTTTTGAACTGTACAGCATCGAGGATGAAATCCATAAAGCCCTGGGTAAGAAGGTGCCGCTCAAGTCCGGCGGTTATCTGATCGTGGATCAAACCGAGGCGATGGCGACCATTGATGTCAATACCGGTGCCTATGTCGGGCATCGCAATCTGGAAGAGACGATTTTCAAGACCAACCTGGAAGCCGCCGCCGCTATCGCCCGGCAATTGCGGCTGCGTAATCTGGGCGGGATCATTATCCTCGACTTTATCGACATGGTGAGCGAGGAGCATCGCCAAGCGGTGTTACGGGCGCTGGAGAAGCATCTGGAAAAGGATCGGGCCAAGAGCCATATTTCGCAGGTCTCACCGCTGGGCCTAGTAGAGATGACGCGCAAGCGCACTCGCGAAAGCCTGGAGCAGATTCTGTGCGAACCCTGTCCGCTCTGCGATGGGCGCGGCTCGATCAAGACCGCCGAGACGATCTGCTACGAAATCTTCCGTGAACTGTTGCGCGAGGCCCGCCAATACTCACCGCGTCAGTTCGTGGTGCTGGCGGCGCCGGAGGTCGTGGATGTGATGCTCGATCAGGAATCCAACAGCGTTGCGCAGTTGGAAGCGTTTATCGGCATTCCCATCAAGTTTCAGGCGGAAACGTTGTATACCCGCGAGCAGTACGATGTGGTGTTGATGTAATACGGTTTCTCATAACTGTTCGGCGCCCTCCCCCGGAGCGAGCGGGGGAGGGCGTTTTGACCGTCAGCTTAACGCCAGCGGCCCCGGTTTTAACACGATGGCATTGAGCGGCGGCAGATCGAGAACCAGTGAGAACGGAAAACCATGGCTGGAAAATTCCTCGGCGCTGACCTTTCCGCCCGGCAGGGTCAGGCCGGAACCGCCATACTCGCGGGCGTCGCTGTTCAATAGCTCGCGATAGACCACCGGATAGGGAACGCCAATCCGGTAATTCGGGCGCGGCATGTCAGAGAAATTCAGCACAAAAACCAGCGCCTCGCGTGGATCGCGGGCTTTGCGCTGGAAAACCAGTACGTTGGTCTCCGCGCCATTGGGGTCCAGCCAATCAAAACCGGCCCCGTGGAAATCCACCTGATGAAGCGCTGGTTCGTGTGCGTACAGCCTGTTCAATGCGGCGACAAAGCGTTTCAATCCTTGATGCGGCGGCAGGCGCGACCGCACCCAGTCCAGTTCGGCGTCATGGTTCCATTCGCCGGGCTGACCGAATTCCCCACCCATGAATAGCAATTTCTTTCCCGGATGGCCGTACATGAAAGCGTACAGCAGCCGTAAATTGGCGAACTGCTCACGCTCATTGCCGGGCATCTTGCCCAAGAGTGATTTCTTCAAATGCACCACTTCGTCATGCGACAGCGACAAGATGAAGTTCTCATTGAAGGCGTAAACAATGCCGAAAGTCAGTTTGTCGTGATGGTGGCGGCGATGCACCGGTGTCTTCTGCATGTAGAACAGCACATCGTGCATCCAGCCCATGTTCCACTTGAAGCCAAAGCCCAGCCCGCCCATGTCAGTCGGTCGGGACACATTCGGCCAGGCGGTCGATTCCTCGGCAATCATCATTACGCCGGGAAAGTGGGCATGGACGACCGCGTTGGTGTGCTTGATGAACTCAATGGCTTCCAGATTCTCGTTGCCGCCGTACTTGTTGGGAATCCAGTCCTTTTTCGAGTAGTCCAGATACAGCATCGAGGCCACGGCATCGACCCGTAGCCCGTCGAAGTGGAACGTGTCCAGCCAGTACAGGGCGTTGGCGATCAGGAAGTTTTCCACTTCGTGCCGGCCATAATTGAAAATCAGCGTCCCCCAATCGGGATGCTCGCCCTGGCGCGGATCGGCATGTTCATAGACGCAGGTGCCATCGAACCAGGCCATGGCGTGGGCGTCTTTCGGGAAATGCGCCGGCACCCAGTCGAGAATCACGCCAATGCCGCTCTGGTGGCAGCGGTCGATCAGCTCCATCAGATCATCCGGGCGGCCAAAGCGGGCGGTCGGCGCATAGAAGTTGGAAATCTGATAGCCCCAGGACGGACCGTAGGGATGTTCGGCCAGCGGCAGAAATTCGATGTGAGTGAAACCCATTTCCAGCACATAGGGAATGAGTTGATCGGCCAGTTCCCGGTAGGACAGGAATTCGCCATCCGGCTTGTGTCGCCATGATGCGGCGTGTACCTCGTAAATTGCCACTGGCTCACGCCAAGCGGGTTTACGGCTCCGTTCCTGCATCCACGTCGCGTCGCGCCAGACATGCTTGCCGGCCCGTTCATAGACCACGCTGGCGGTGCCGGGCGGAACTTCGGTATGGAACGCGACCGGATCGGTTTTCAGGAACACGTTGCCGTTGCGCGCCAGGATTTCAAACTTGTACAACTCGCCTTCCACCAAACCAGGAACGAACAGTTCCCAAATCCCGGAACCGGGCCGCAAACGCATGGGATGACGGCGGCCGTCCCAATAGTTGAACTCACCGACCACGCTGACTCGCTGGGCATTCGGCGCCCAGACCGCAAAATTCACGCCATGCTGTCCGGCCACCTGGCAGGGATGCGCGCCGAGATTCTCGTAAATCTGGTAATGATTACCTTCGGCGAACAGGTGGCAGTCCTGATCACTGAGCATCGAGAAGGTCGTGGCGTAGGGATCAGCGAAGGTGTGCGCTTGACCGTGTTCAATGGCGTTGAGCCGGTAACGCAGGTTTTCCGGCTCGGCGGCGACCACGGTCTCAAACAAGCCGCCGACATAGATCGGTTGCAGCGGATACAGCGTTTGCGGTTGATTCTCCAGCAACAACCAAGGCGATTCCGCATCGGGCAGAAAAGCGCGCACCACGGTCAGCCCGGTCTCGCCCAGCGGATGGGGACCCAACACCGTATGGGGGTGGGTATGCCGCCCTTGCACGAGTAAGTCGCGCTCGGCGGCTTCCAGCGTGAGTTGCGGCGCGTCGTCGCGCAACAGGAAGCGTAAACCGTCCACGCGATCCGGCTTACCCAACCGGGCGACCAGGGTGCGAACCTCGGTACGGAGGGCGTCAACATGGTAGACCTGCCGCCAGAACCGGGCGTTGGCCGTGAGAATATTACGGACTTCCGGCTGTTCCAGATTAAACGCCAGCATTCCCGGCTGACCGGGAACGTCGATGTCGTAAATGCGCATTCCATCGAACCAGGTTAATTCCTGGCCCTCACGCGGGATCAGCGCGGGAATCCAGTCGAGGATCACCCCGATGTCCTGTCGATGACAGGCATCGATGAACATCATCAGTGCTTCGGGCCGGCCATAACGCGGATTTGGCGTGAAGTAGCCGGCGACCGTCTCACCGGGCGTCCAGAAGCTCAGCTCCACATGAGTGAACTTCTGTTCCAGCAGATACGGCAGGACGATTTCCGGCAACTGCGCATAGCTGGCGACCTGATCCGGACCCGCGCTGACGCCGAAGGTGACGCGATGCAGGGTAACCGGGAGTTCCCAACCGGGCGTTTCCAGCATCCGCGCCATCCACGGGCCATCAGCCCAGGTATAACGATGCTGGAGATCGCATACCAGGGCGGCGGTGCTGGGATACGCCTCGGTTTGCAGCGCCAACGGATCGGTCTTGAGGAAGACTGCGCCATCGCCGTTGCGGATTTCATATTTATACAGCTCGCCGGAGCCAATACCGGGGATGAACAGTTCCCAGACTCCGGATTCATGCCGCTCCATAAAATGCCGACGGCCATCCCAACCGTTGAAAGCGCCTACCACGCTGACCCGGCTGGCGTGCGGCGCCCACAGGGTGAAATTGACCCCCATGATATTTTCTTTCAGCCGGGGGTGCGCGCCCAGTTTGGCGAACAGGGATTCCAATGCGCCTTGACGCAGCGCCTGACCGTCAGCACGACTGAACGAGGGGTCGTGAATGGCGTAAGGGTCGTGGAAAGTCGCCGTTTCACCGTCGGCATCGACCGTCATCAACTGATAATCCAGATCCATAACTCCGGGTAATCGGAGTGTGAACAATCCATCCGGGTGCAATCGCGACATTTCGCGTTTGCCGGTTCCATCCGCCGACAACACATAAGCGTGTTCGGCTCCCGGCAGGAAGGCGCGAATCAGCAGCGCCCGTTCCCGGCTGTCATAGTGCGGCCCCAAAACCGTATAAGGTGCGTCATGACGCAATTCGATGATTTTAAGTATGTTTTCTTCCAGCATCGCCCTGCCCTTTTTGTGTTGCGCTGCGCGCGCCATTAGCCATTAACATAACAAATTTGCGAGTTTATGTAGACAGCCGAATGGCGGAAGCCGGGATAGAATGCTGAAGAAACAGGGGTGATCAACAAAAAAGAGCGGGGCGGCGCTAGTCAGCACCGCCCCTGATGACGAATCAATGAGGAAGGACTATTCGTCGCTATCATCCGCCGGGGCTGGCGCGTCAGCGGCATCCGCTGGCTGAGCTGGATTCACTGGATTAGCCGCCGGTCCGCGCCCTTGCCCACGTCCCGGCCCACGCCCCTGCCATGCCGGGCGTTCCGTGAAGAACTTGTCCATGACCTGCTTCTGGGTCGGGTCGAGCGCAGCGTACAAATCGCTGGCCGCCTGGGTCAGCGCCTTCATATCAGCCAGGCTCTGCTCCATGAACTGCGTCCGCTCCTGGAAATGCTCCAGCGCAGTCTCATCTCTATCACGCCGCATTTCGCGCATGGCTTTAAACTTGGCCTCATGATGCGCATCCTGGGCGGCGAGGAACCCTTTCCAAGCAGCTTCCTGCGCCGGCTGCAGCTTCAGCCGCGCCGCCAATAGCTCCATCCGCTCGGCATGGTATTGCTGCATCATCGCATGGCGTGTTCCTGGACCGCCGCCGCGCTGGCCGCCCATCATCGGGCCGTCACCGCCGCCGCTCATCATCGGGCAACCGCCCCCCATCGGCCCGTGGCCGCCCCAGGGACTGGCGATGGCGACCGCAGACAGACCCAGACCCGCAACGACCGCGATGGCTAACAGATTCTTACGCAATGCTTTCATGCTTGAACTCCTCGGTTGCTTGTTGAACATGGGCCTATTAGACGCCCGCTTTGTAACCGGAGTTTTGCCAGGAGGGGAATTTTGTAACAAATTGTATCACCGAGCCGTATATCCAGATATTGCCAGCTACCGGCTTTTGACGCAAAATCAACGGACTGCTGTTGCTACCCGTTTCCCGGCCTGGCTACAAATTGCCGCCCGGTAGCGACCCAGGAGCGACCCGTTTGATGAGCGACAAAACGCTACGCTTCACGATGAAGCGCCTTGAAGCCCTGGAGCCTGCCGCTGAACGCTACGAAGTGCGCGACACCGGGCAACCCGGCCTGGTGCTGCGCATCTCTCCGACCGGCCATAAATCCTACAGTGTTGGAAAAGGCGTCGGGCGTCACGGACGGCGCATCAAGATTGCCGACTTCTCGGCGATCACCCTGGACGAGGCGCGCAAACGCGCCAAAACCCTGCTGGGCGACCTCGCCAACGGCATTGACCCGATCACCGCGCGTCGGAAAGCCCGCGCCCAGTCGATCAGCCTCAAGGACGCCCTGGCGGATTATCTGAAATTGCGCCCCCTCAAGCCCGGCACCCGCGCCAATTATCAGCGCTTTATCGGCGGACACCTGAAACCCTGGCTGGAGCGCCCGCTTCTGGAGCTGACCGAGCGCGATATCTTGCGGCGCTTCCAAGCCCTTTCGGAAAGCGCCGGCCCCGGTTGCGCCAATCAGACTTTCAAACTACTGAACGCCGTCATTCATTTCACCCTGGCGACTCAGGGCATGAGCGGCGATTCCCCGGTCAAAGTTCTCTCCCGCGCCAAAGTCTGGCATCGCCTGCCGCCACGAACGCGCTGTTTATCGCCCAGCGACTTAGCCCCCTGGTGGAACGCTACCGGGCAGGTTAGCAACCCCGTCGCCCGCGATTACCTGCGGTTCCTGCTACTCACGGGACTCCGGCGCAATGAAGCCGCCCGCCTGCGCTGGCCTACCGTCCAGTTGGCTGATGGAACGCTGACCATTACCGACACGAAGAACAGCCGCCCGCTGGTCTTGCCGATCACCGCGCCGGTCAACGCCCTGCTTCAGGAGCGGCTGGCGTTGCGCATCGCCGGTAACGACTTCGTGTTTCCCGGCGATCAGCGCGAATTCACCAGCGTCCAAAGCGCTATCGATCAAGTGACCGAGGCGACCGGCATCAAATTCAGTTCGCACGATCTGCGGCGCACCTGGGCAAGCCTGGCGCAAGACTGGATTCCCTACCCGCAAGTCAAAGCGTTGCTTAACCATTCCCCCGGCGGCGACGTGACCCTGATGCACTATGCCCAGCCGAACCGTGACCAGTTGCGCGCTGCGGCTGAAACCGTCGCCACGCGCTTGATGAGCCTGTGCCAACCGACCGCCGCCGAGGTGATTCCCATTCGCCGAAAGTTATCCACAGCCAGTGGATAAGTCATAACCCGTTACTGCCGCGCCTAGCCTGGCCCGTGAAAAGGCCGGGGTCGCACCTTGCCCGGCCCTGGCGCGGCCCCTTCTCCAAGGTGCGAAGGTGCGCTATGAATGAGCCGGACATCCCCGACGATCATCCTATTCGGGAGATTTGGGAAAAAGGGCGTCAGATGACAACACTGGCTGGGGAGATTGAACTGGCGAAAAGTGGAGATGCTGGCGCGGCGAACAATCTTTTAAAGCTGTTAAGTTATCGCCAATTGAACCCCGATGATCTGGGGCGTCAACGGATTCAGCAAAAAGAGTTACTCGATTATTTGGCTGAATGCTTCAATGCTATCCAGGCCGGCACTCCCCCCAGCGTGGCATTGCACCTGACCACAGGCAAGAAAGGACGCCCTGAACTGTCTTTTATGGAAAAGGAGCGGCATTGCCTTATTGGTTGGAAAGTTGCTCATTGCATGAACACAGAAAATTTATCCCTTGAAGACGCCATTGAGAAGATAGGTCCGCAAGAACACGTATCCCCCGCAACCGCCAAACAGGATTATCTCACCTACATGACAGTCAGGTTAAAAAAATAGGATTTGTTTGACCTGACAACCTCCTTTACTACCGCCATGCTCCCCCGCGTTCATCCAACAATACGGGGGATTATGCAATGCCTGAACTTACCACGGTCAAGAACCTCGCCCGCGAATCAAACGGCGTTTTCAGTGAAGCCGCTATCCGCAATTTGCTCTGTAAGCACTCGCGCATTCTGAGCGGCTGCATCGTCAAGGCCGGCACCCGCACACTGATCGACGTACCCAAGTTCTACGCGGCCCTGCCGACCCTGCCGCGCCGCAACGAACCGACCCGGAAAGCCGCATGAACGCCGCCCCTTGCACCCCGGCCCGGCTGGGCTATACTGATGACAGGAGCCTGAGAAACTCCCAAGTAGCGGAACCCCGCCCCGATAGCAGCGGTTTTTTTGTGCATGGCGTTTTTGCGCCTGCGCTCCCGGTTTTCTGCCGGGATGGAGTTCGGAAAAATACCCAATATTCCGAGCCGTCTACTTGCGGTTTCTCAGCCTCCATTCCGGCACCTATCCCTTCGATAGGCTGTTCATCTTGAACATGAGGAAACCGACATGAACCTGAATCCCCTTTGTCTTGACCCCAATGACCCCGCTTGCGCCAAAAACCGCATCCTCGCGGCGACTGATTCCCTGAACAACGCTAGCGCCGTGCTGTTGCAGTTGATGACCTGGATGGAACCCGACGATGGTTATCAAGGTGAATATCTGCTTCTGGAAATCGTCCGCAATGCCGTTCGCCATGCCAATGACTTGATTCATCCGACGGCGGAAGGGGAGGGTGCGGAATGAACGACAGCGGCCATTTCGACATCCCGGTTGCTGACATCATTCAAGGTCAGCGGTTGCGCGGCGTCCATAAAGAAACGGTCAAGCGCCTGACCGCAAGCATCAAGGCACAAGGCCTGTTGCAGCCTATCGGCGTTAAGGTGCGCGGCACCAAGTACAAGTTAATCTGGGGCGCGCACCGCTTGGCGGCGTTCAAGGAGCTGGCTTTCGAGAAAATCCCCGCCAAGGTGTTCCCGGAAAACACCAGTGACCAAGAGGCGCTGCTGTACGAACTCCAAGAGAACTACGCCCGTCAGGAACTCACTGGCGCTCAACGAAGGGAATTCGCCAGCAAGATTCTGGCTCTTGGAAATTCGGCTGATTTTGGAAATTCGGAAAATTTCCAAAAAAATTGGATGGACGCGCTTTCCGAAAAAATCGGCGTTGACCGGCGAACCATTGCCAACTGGTGGGCATCGTTCACGCAATCTGTAGGACTAGAGCTTGCGCCGCGTAAAGCGACCGAAGAACAACGGGTGCAGTTCGGCCAATGGCTCGAAGAACGTCAGCGGCAAGAACTTGAAGAGAAGGCCCGGAAGGCCGAGGAGGCGAAGGCCCAGCGACTCGAATCAGAACGGCAGAACTTTCTTGACTGCCTGGACGCAGCCGCCAAGGAATGGAGTTACGAATGGGTCTGTCAGCAGTTCGCTGAATGGAAAGCAAGTATTTCCCGGCTTACCGCAAAATACTCAACCGCCATAAACGACTAAGGCCAGTTCCGAGTTACCCCGGAGACTGGCCCGCCACATCTGCACTGCTAGAAATCACGCCGTCGCAAGCGTGATTCTAGCAAATGCCGTCCGGCGCGTCAGTCTCCAAAACAACTTTTTTTGGAGATCATCATGACTACCCTTCAAGACGCAATTCACCGCCTGCAATCCATGGGCTTGCGGCCCGTGCAAACCGGCGATCAATGGCTCGCTTACTGCCCGATCCATGAAGCGGACGGACAAGGCCACAAACCTAGCTTGACCCTTAAGGCCGGTGATACCGCTGATGTGGTGGTGTGCTGCCATGCGGGTTGTGACCGTCCGGCGATTCTCAAGGCGCTGGGCGTGAACGGAACACCGCGCCTAGACAAGCCGCGTATCTTGGCGACGTATGCCTACCGGGATACATCCGGCGCAACCGTCTTTGAGAAAGTCCGCTACGAACCCAAAGATTTTCGAATTCGACACCGGCCCGAACCCGGCGCGGACTGGGTTTGGAAAAAGCCGCAACGGGACGCCTATCCACTCTACCGCCTGCCTGAGTTGCGAACGGCGATTGAGGCGGGTGAAACCGTCTGGATCGTTGAGGGTGAAAAGGACGCCGACCGGCTAGCCGTACTGGGGTTCGTGGCGACCTGCAACTTTGAGGGCGCGGCGAAAGGCGACCAGCGGCAAAAGTGGCGACCGGAGTACACCGAGCAGTTATCAGGCGCGGCCCGCGTCATTCTGCTACCCGACAACGACGCACCGGGCAAGGCGCACATGCGGCACGTTGCGCAGCAGCTCCACGGCAAAGTCGCTGATCTACGCTGGCTGGAATTGCCCGGCTTGCCGGACAAGGGCGACGTGTCTGACTGGCTGAACGCCGGGCATACCGTAGACGAATTACGCGCCCTGGTGGAACAGGCGGGCGCGCCGCTAAAGGAAAGCGCCCTGCCGGAAGACCCGCCGACTGCCGCCGTATCCAAGAAACCCCGGAAAACACTGGCGACTTTGGTTGATTTGCTATCCGCGCCGCCCTGGACGGGCGTCATGGGCTTCAATGAGTTCCGCCAGCGGATCGAGAAGCGCCTGACAACCCCCTACAAGGCCCCGCCCGGCCCCTGGATTGACTCGGATACCGCTGAAACCATGCTGGCCTTGGAACGCGCGACGGGCGTCGCTTTTGGCCGGGATATGGTGGACTTGGCGACGTTGGCGATTGCGCACCGCAACAGCTTCAACCCCGCCAAGGAGCAACTGCTGGCCTTGGCGGAACGCTGGGATCGTCAACCCCGGTTACGGTCTTGGCTGGTGGATTATCTGAACGCCAAGGCCAGCGACGGCAACGGCGACTACTTGGCGGAAATCGGCGAAAAGTGGTTGAAAGGCGTCGCGGCCCGCGTCCTGATTCCGGGCTGCAAGCGGGATGACGTGCTGGTGCTGCGCAGCCCGCAAGGCTGGCGTAAATCGACAGCGGCCCAGTGCATCGCCGACGCCATTCATCCCGACGCTTTCACCGACTCCGTGGATTTAGGCAACCTGGCCGAGGCCAAGATTCAGATACGCGGCATCGTGATTGCGGAACTGGGCGAGTTGGCGGGCATGGCCAAGGCGGAAGTCGAAAGTATCAAGGCGTTTGTCAGCGCTCGTTCCGATCACTTCCGGGAAAAGTTTGGCCGGTATGCCCAGGATTTTCCCCGGACGGTGAGCTTCATCGGCTCCACGAACGATCAGACGTTTCTCAAAGACCCGACGGGCAACCGGCGCTGGTGGCCAGTCACGTTAGAGGCTCCCATCGATATTCCCCGCTTGGAGGCCATCTTGCCGCAGTTGATTGGAGAAGCGGCCCAGGGTGTGATTCAAGGCCACGCCTGGCACGTCACGGCGGAAAAAGCCCTGGAACAAGCCGAGCGGGTTCGTGAAGCGCACTTTGAAGAGGATGTCTGGACGGACGCGGCCCTGGCGATTGTCGATAGCCTGGAATCGAACGGCGAACCCGTGACGATTCCCGCCATTCTGGACGCCTTGAACATCCCCCGAATGCAACAATCTCCGTATGCGAAACAGCGGGTTGCAGGAATTCTCAAGGTGAATGGTTATGAGGAGGCGCGGAAGTGGTTGGATCGAAAAGCGAACCGCTATTTGAGATTTTGGAGAAAACTACCTAATGCGCCTGATCCAATGGTTACAGTGGTTACAACGGTTACATCTAGGCAAACAGGAGCTAAAACCTGTAACCAGTGGGGAACCAGTGAAATCAATCCAATGGTTACGCCTAGCCCCGATTCTGGCGAGCGTGTAACCGTTGTAACCACTGGTTTGTTACCCGATGGTTACGGGGAATCGCTAGGCAAACAGGGCATGGAACCAGTGGAACCAGTGGAACCATTGGATTTTGCATACAGGGTAAATTTCAGCGAAGAAAAAAACGCATTACCCCTCGCGCAAACCATCCTCGCCACGCTGAACGGAACGCCGATGCTGCGGGAAGACCTCGAACGCGCCGTCGGCTTGGCGCATGGCAAGGCCGGCCCGGCGCTCATCAAGGACACGATTGACCGGCTGTTGCTGTCCGGCGCGATGGGTAAAATCAACGGGCGATTGATCGTTCAGGAGGTGCGCTCATGATCCGCTGTCTCATCACCGGCAATCTCTTTGGCGACCCGCAAGCGCGGACTTCACAGGCGGGTAAGCCGTTCACCACGGCGAAAGTTCGCGCTGACGGCAAAGACGGCAACGCGGTCTGGGTGTCGCTGGTGGCGTTCAACGAACTCGCTGAACGGCTGGCGGGAATGAAGGCGAACAACGCCGTGGCGGTATCGGGCAAGTTGGAGGTATCGGCCTATACCGCCAAGTCCGGTGAACCGGCTGCCGGACTCAGCATCATCGTGGACGAACTGGCGACGCTCAAAGCCAAGCCGAAACCGAATTCGTCCGATGGTGGCGGGAGACGGTGACGCCGAGGCAGAGTCCAGGTGGATCAGATAGAGCATCAAACGCGGATCGGCGTTCGATGCTATCCAAAGACAACGCGGAATCCATCACCGGCCCAGCCTTGGCGAGCCGATTAACCGCCTTGATACCGCGCCTGATCGGCGGCGAAATTCCGCGTTTGGCGGGTTTAGAGCTTTGGGAGGCCCTGGACAAGGCCGAGTCGATTGCGCGCCGAAAACAGGCGTTTTTGACGGTGATTCTGGACGTTGACCCGGCTGGGAGGTTATCCCGCTGGGCAACCGCAGAAGCGATTGCGTACCGACTCAAAAAATTCAAATCAGCCGCGCTGCGTAGAATTAAAGCGGGCGACCGGGTAACGCATGATGACGTTGAACGGGCGCTGGTCGATCTGTGCGATGGATGCTGTAGCGCGGGCAAAATCTGGGAGAAGTTGCGCGATATGAATTTACCGGAACAGCGGTAAATTTATCGCGGTAGTCTAGTGGGCATTAACCCACTGGACTATTGTTATGACTCAAGACGAATTTTTAGCAGAAGCTTCCCGCCGATTTGGCTATCAGCAAAAGCCGAAAGCAGCGATTGCCGATCCGCTGGATGATTTAAGCCCCGCCGATATTGACGATCTGCTTCCCGATTTATTGAAAGCCCTCACGGGACAACGACGCGCACTGAGGGCTGAACATCCCGCCGTGGTTTCCGTTCTTCGTGAAAATTTGAGCCTGGACGGACTGCGTACCCGTGCGGGTATGACGATTTCTGATTTTGGCAACTCACTCGCGGCAGGATTAAGCGAACTCGTTGTTTCCAAATTCGCTTCGCAAAATACCGATATCGAAAAAGTGACCGCGCCGGTTGATTTAAGCGACTTCCGCGCCAATGCGCTGTCGAGTTTATCCATGCCGGAGGTCAGCGAAAGCTTTGAAGGCATAGCCTATGAAACCCTGAAATTCACGATTAGCGAAGCGCCAAAAGCTGGCCGGTTGCGGACGTTCGGCGGCGCGGTACGCTTTTCCCGTGCGATTTGGAGTTCACTGGGCGAAGCCTTAGCAATCCAAATTCCCGTCTATGCCGCTGCGGTTTTCAGCAGTATCGAAGCCCGCCTGTTAGCCGAATTGCTGGAGGCCGGTACGATCACCCAATCCACGAACGGATCCATCTATGGCGGTTTGCCGGAAGCGGCCAAGACCATGCGCGATCAACTCAATCCCGCTGGCGCGAAAGCGAATCACCCGATCTATGGCGTCATTATTCCGCCTGCCCTGGAGATGGCTTTCAAAGCGTACAAGGTCGCGCTCGGCTGGTCAGATTTAGTGATCTGCATCAACGCATTCCTGACCTCTGACACGACCTGGTATGCAGTCGCCAATCCCGCCATTGCTCCAGCGATTCTACGGCTTCGCTTGCGCGGCGCTGGCCGACCTAGCGTTTACTCGAATTCGGATGAATATGAAGTGATGCGATTCGCGGTCAGCCATGACGTGAATTTTGCACTGAGCGCAACGAATCCTACTGGCCTGATCAAGTGCGTTGCGGGGTGATGTCATGGCACTCGAGCAATTCCAACTGAAACCGTTGCCGCTGATTGACCCTGATCCGCAAGTGCAGCGTTACCTGCACTTCTGGGCAACCGCAAGCGACGCCGAAAAGCAGGCCGCAATTGAAGCAACCCGGTTAAAACAGGAGCGGGAACATGAATCAAAATCTGAGTGAACTGGATTGCGCCGTGAAATACCTGCGCCAACACGGCGCTCGTCGGGACGCAGCGGCAGGTCAATGGATGCTATCGGATGGCATCGCCCTGGGCGCAAATCCGATTGAGGCGGCAAGGAGTTTAAGAGCTTCACTGATTCAGAAAAGCATCGACAACGCCCGGAATAGTGGGCGGTACATGACCCGCTGACATGGCGCGAATATCCATTGACCTTGTGGCTAAAGAGCTTGGCGTAACACATGAAGCGGTGCGTTATGCCTGCAACCGCCTGGGTATTCCCGTATCGGCGGATGGCTCATTCAATTACCCGGAAGTCGGCGCTCTCAACAAGCGCTGGCATTCGTTGTTGGCGTCGCGTCCAGCGAATTTAGCTGAGCGATTGCGCCATGACCTGGGCGCGCCTGTCCGGCGCGCTACTGGAAACCGAAACGAATGTAATCCGCTAGCGCTACAGGAAAGCCTCACTCGCAATTACCCACCAGCCGCTGAGGCTGGTTAAAACTTAACCTTGAAACCCTCACACCACGATAAGCGCGCCAATGCCGCACGCATCCTGAACAGTCAATCAGCCCGCGCCCAGGCCGCCGATGAATTCCGCAAACGGCATATTGATCGGCAACTGGCGAAAGCGCTGAAGGAACTCGCTCACGATGACCGCCCTTCACCTTGAACGAGCGCGGCAACAGGTGAACGCCGCCCGGCGACGTGCGGATTTAGAGCGCTGGCGGGAAACGTATCGGCGCATTGCCGCGACCCCGGCCCGAAACGACGAAGAGCAACTGGCTAAACACCAGTGTTTGGAACTGATGGAACAGGCAAGGCCCGGATAACTTTTTTTCTGTTCCATCACCCGCCCGGTAGCGACCCAACAGCGACCCGTTCAAATGATCAAAAAACGCGGCGCTGCAATCGACTGATTACACAAGGAGAAAAGCGCATTTTGCGCCGGTAGTTTTGTAACAAATTGTATCAACCCCACAGAACCGCCAAGGAAAAGGGCGCGGCGGCGAAGGGCGCGGCGGCGACCATCTCTTCGTTTTGGAAGACGACTTCCAAAACCCAGTGGCCGTCGCGCAGCTCAAACGCTTCCAGAGTGCGCGCCATCGGATCCAACAGCCAAAGATCAGGGACGCCAAAGCGGGCGTAGAGAGGCATTTTCAACGCCCGATCCTTGCGGGCAGTGCTGGGGGAGAGGACTTCGCAGACCCAATCAGGGGTGATTTCAAAGCGATGATCCTCGGGCAACGTCGGCATCCGTTCCCGACGCCAGCCGGCCAAATCGGGAACCACCACTTCCTGATCGCGTACAAAGTGGATTTCCGGCTCGATAAGAATCCACCAGTTGCCTGGACCGCCCCGGCCTTTTTGAAAGGGGCCATCGATTTCGCCATGCAACCCGGAATGCGCTAGCGTGTGCCGTCCGGCGGGCCGAGCCTGGGTGTAGAGCTGGCCGGCAATGATCTCGCCGACCACCGACTCCGGCAGGGCCAGTAGTTGCTCATACAGTGAATCACCCGAAGTCAATTTTTCCGCAAGGGCAGTTCGCAGCATGTCCGTTCCCCATCTTGAATTCGCGCAAACGTTAGACCCTTTCCCCGCCGTGTCAACGATCGTCCGTCTTTCCGGTCAATAAACAGTCTACAATTCCGCCACTTTCCTTGCCAAATGGCCCAATCCCCCGATCCCATGAGCGACCATCTTCTCATTGTCGATGACGACCCCGGTTTGCGTGAGCTGCTGACGGATTATCTGGGCCGCAACGAGTTCCGGGTCAGCGCGGTAGCGGACGGGCGCGGCCTGTGGGCGGCGCTGGAGCGTGAGCCGGTCGATCTGGTCATCCTCGATTTGATGCTGCCCGGTGACGACGGGCTGGCGCTGTGCCGCAATCTGCGCGCCCGTTCCCGGATGCCGATCATCATGCTGACCGCTCGGGGCGACGACACCGACCGCATTGTCGGCCTGGAAATGGGCGCAGATGATTATCTGCCCAAGCCATTTAATCCCCGTGAATTACTGGCGCGCATCAAAGGGGTACTGCGGCGCAGTCGCAATCCGGTAGGCGAACCAGGCGAGGTCAAACGCTTCCATTTCGCCGGCTGGTCATTAGACGTGGCCGCTCGTCAATTAATCGCCCCGGATGGGGTGTTGATCCCGCTGGGGGCCAGCGAATATCGGCTATTGCGGGTGTTTTTGGAACATCCGCAGCGGGTGTTAAACCGCGATCAACTGCTGGATTTCACCCAAGGTCGCGAAGCTGCGCCGTTTGACCGCAGTATTGATGTGCAGGTCAGCCGCCTGCGCCGTCGCTTACGCGATGATCCCCGTGAAGCCGCCATGATCAAGACCGTCCGCAACGAGGGTTACTTGCTGACCGTGCAGGTCAGCCCGGAATATTGATGCGTCGCCTGTTGCCGCAATCCCTGTTTGGCCGGCTGACCCTGTTCCTGACCGGCGGACTGATCATCGCCCAACTGCTCAGCGCCGCTATTCTGTTGCAGGACCGCGACCAGGCGCTTTACCAAGCCATTGGGGGGCATGTCGCTCAACGGATCGCCGCCATTGTGAATTTGCTGGATACGCTGGACGATGAACATGAGCGTCGGCGACTGGTTACGGCGCTGGATTTGCCGCCGACCCGGTTGAGTCTCGATTTGCCTTGGCAAACGGAAACGGTCCCGGATGAGCGTTATCACACCACGCTGTTCCGCGCCCTGTTGAAGCGTCAACTGGGACCGGATCGCCCGTTTCAATTGGAAATCAACGACGATCTACCGCCACCCCCGCCGCGACCGGATCGCCCGCCCTGGTTTGATCCGGATCGTCCCCCGCCGTCCGACCGGGCTGAACGGCCACCGCGCTGGCGGATGCACGCCATGATGATGGGCTTGCGGAATTTTGTGGTGCAGGTGCGTTTGCGGGATGGGGCGACGGTGACGTTCCAGCAGACGCTCCCCGAAGATATTATCGCCTGGCCGGCCCGGTTGCTGTTGATCTTGGTCGTGTTGCTGGCGTCGGTAGCGCTGCTGGCTGCTTGGGCGGTGCGCGCCCTGACCCGTCCGCTGACCGTGCTGGCTCATGCCGCTGCGGAACTGGGTCGCGACATCCGTCATCCGCCACTGCCGGAAATCGGGCCACTGGAAGTCCAGCGCGCCGCTCATGCGTTCAACACCATGCAGGAGCGGCTGATCGGCTATCTCGAAGACCGTAACCGCATTCTCGCTGCCGTGTCCCACGATCTGAAAACACCGATCACCCGGCTACGGTTGCGCGCCGAGTTGCTGGAAGAGTCACCGTTGCGGGAAAAATTTCAGGCTGATCTTGATGATATGCAGCGTATGGCGCAGGCGTCGCTGGATTTCCTGCGCAGCGGCGAGGATGCCGAACCGGTCGCGTCAGTGGATATCAACGCTCTGCTGGATGCCCTGCGGGAAGACGCCGAGGATGCCAGCCATGAGGTGCAAATCCATGGTTTAGCTCGCCAGCCGCTGCGCTGCCGGTTGCTGGCGTTGAAGCGCTGCTTAACTAATTTGGTGGATAATGCGCTGAAGTATGGACAGCGTGCGGAAATCAAGGTGATGGATCGACCCGATCGACTGGTTCTGACGATTCGCGATCATGGCCCCGGCATTCCCACGACTGAATTGGAGCGGGTGTTTGAACCGTTCTACCGGCTGGAAAGTTCGCGCAGCCGTGATACCGGCGGTACCGGGCTGGGGTTGAGCATTGCCCGCAACATCGCTCGCGCCCATGGCGGTGAGTTGATTTTGCGCAATCATCCGGGGGGCGGACTGGAGGCGGTGCTGGACATTCCGCGCTGATCAAAAGGATTCATCGCCCCACTAGCGATGAGCGCCTCCCCGAGGCGGCGGTCGCTATCGGTGATATGCCGGCTCAGCCAGTCCTTGAGCGTCCGCAAGGTCAGCATCAGGCTGGTGCTGTCGGATTGGCGCTGGATACTGAGCAGATCATCGAGCAGTTTGCGATGCGTCTGCTTATGCAGGACGGCGTCTGCATAGCCGTACTCGTCCATGAACCGTTCCTCGGTCTCAAAGTGATAACGGGTGAAGGCGATCAGCTCCTCAAACCGCAGCATGACGCTCTCCTGGCCCTGCCCCGTCTTCAGCGCGTCGTTAATCCGATTCAGTAGCGTCGCCAATCGGGCGTGTTGTTCGTCAATCACCGGCACCCCAACGCAGAGTTCCTCGCTCCATTCCAGAAAAGTGGTCTTCGCCGGTCGGATGGTTTTGAGTGTGGACTGATAGCAGGTGTAGGTATTCTTGCCTCGCGCCTTGCTCTGGTACATCGCCGCGTCGGTGCGGCCCAGCAAGGTCTCCATATCGTTCCCGTCCTGCAGCGCGATGCAGATGCCGATGCTGGCACTCACCTGACATTCATGACCGCGCAGCACCAACGGTTCGGCCAGCGCGGCGAGGATCTTCTCGGCCACCAGCGGGGCATTTGCGACTTCCTGGAGGTTGCGCAAGAGCAAAGTGAATTCATCGCCGCCCATCCGCGCCACGGTGTCGGATTCACGGACACAGGCGCGCAGCCGTTGTCCTACTGCTACTAGCAAGGCGTCGCCGGTTTCGTGGCCGTAAGCGTCATTGACCGCTTTGAAACCGTCTAAATCCAGCATGAGCAGGGCAAACGGTTCCTCAACACGTCGGCTGTGCGCCAGCGCCTGACCCAAACGGTCGAAAAACAGCGCCCGGTTGGGTAAATCCGTGAGCGGATCATAGAACGCCAGGTAATTGAGTTGCTGCCGGACGCGGTTCTGCTCGGTGATATCCAGCGCTACACCAGTGATCGCCGGGCGTCCTTCGTATTCCACCGATTTACCATTGACCTCGATATCGATCAGCGAACCCTCCTGGCGGATCGCGCCGAAAGTGTAGTGGATCGTGTCGCGCTCGCCGGGACAGCGCCGCAGGATTTCCCGAAGCTGCTCCCGGTCCGCCTCTGTGGTCAGGTTGCACGGTCCCATCCGGTCGATCATGTCCTTCGGTGCATAGCCAAAAATCTCGGCAAACTTGGGATTGACATAGACGAATTGCTCATTCTGGATGATGTAGATTCCCGCCAAGGACTGCTCGACCAATCCCCGGAACTTGGCTTCGGCGCTCCGGCGCTCCTGCACTTCGCGGCGCAAGCGGCGGTTCAGACGATAGATATTCAGCAGGATCAGCCCGCCCAGCGCCGCCAGCGCTAGCATCAGCGCCAGGATGTAGTAGAGCCAGCGCAAATCCTCGGCTATCGTGGTCAGGATCATCATTCGTCATCCCCGGATGATCCGGCAGGTCGGCGGGTCTGCTTCTTTTCCCCAACACGCCGCTTCTCGGCCACCCGGCGCTGTTTGGCGGCGCGAGAGGGCTTCAGTTTCAACCTGGGCTTGGGAATTTCCGCTGCTTTCTGAATCAGGGCAACCAGGCGATCAATGGCATCCTGGCGGTTGCGTTCCTGGCTGCGAAAGCGCCGGGCGGTAATGAGCAGTTCCCCGTCCTTGTTCATGCGGCTCCCGGCCAATGTGAACAACCGCGCCCGCACTTCATCCGGCAGCGCTGAGGAATGCGCAGCATTGAAACGCAGTTCCGCTGCGGTGGCGACCTTGTTGACGTTCTGGCCGCCGGGGCCGGACGCCAGTTTGAACTGGAATTGCAGTTCGTTTTCGTCAATCTGGATAGCGGGCGTGACGATGATCATAGACGTTGCAACCAAAGCTGGCGCACCAATTCCTCGCGCTTCGCGCTTCATAAAAATGATCAAGAACGACTTATCCGGCGATCAGACCTCCGACCATCGCTTCCTCGCCAATCACTCGCCTGCAACTACCCACTCACTGCCCAGTCAAGCATTACAAGACGCCCTCCCCCGTGTGAGGGAGGGCCAGGGTGGGAGAAGAACAGTTATGGGAAGGACTGAACGCTATGATCTTGGCGGCTGTTTTTCGCCGCCGAACCGGGCAGTCAATACGACCAAATGCGCCAGACAGCCGAGAACCATCGATGCTATACCCGCCTGCAACAACGTCCCAGCCTGAAACCCGGCAATCCAGAACGCGCCGGCCAGCCGTGCGCCAACCGCGATCAGACTCAGCAAGACACCCAGCGCTCCCGCCAGACGACCGATCCATAACAGCGATGTTTCCATGATCCACCTCTCAGTGTTTCTACAGCGTTTTGTCAACCGCTCTCGGTTCATCCAGTCCCTGTTCCGCCAGCGTCGCCGCCCGGAACAAGGCGCGGCCCTTGTTCATGGTTTCTTCCCATTCATTTTCCGGCACGGAATCAGCAACGATGCCGGCTCCCGCCTGGACATGTAGCACGCCATCCTTGAGGACGGCAGTGCGGATGGCGATGGCGGTGTCCATATTGCCTGACCAGGACAGGTATCCGACCGCCCCGGCGTAGACCCCGCGTTTGACCGGCTCCAGTTCATCAATAATCTGCATGGCGCGAATCTTGGGCGCGCCGCTGACCGTACCCGCCGGGAAGGTCGCCCGCAGCGCATCCAGAACGCTCAGTTCAGGGCGCAGCCGACCGTTGACGTTGGAGACGATATGCATGACATGGGAATAGCGTTCAACCGCCATTTTTTCGGTCAACGTAACGCTGCCAATTTCACTGACCCGGCCCACGTCATTGCGTCCCAGATCGATCAACATCAGATGTTCCGCCAATTCCTTGGGATCAGCCAGCAACTCCGCCTCCAGCGCTCGATCCTGTTCCTCGGTTGCACCGCGCTGCCGGGTGCCGGCGATGGGCCGAACGGTCAGCAAACCGTCCTCCAACCGCGCCAGAATCTCTGGCGAGGAGCCGATGATGTGGAAATCGCCCAGATTCAGAAAGTACATGTACGGCGAGGGATTCAGCCCGCGCAGCGCCCGGTACAAATCCAGCGGCGCGGCGCGGAACGGCGCGCTGAGTCGCTGCGACAGCACCACCTGCATACAGTCGCCGGCCAGGATATAGTCCTTGATTCGCCGCACCGCGTTCTCGAAACCGTCCTGGGTGAAGCCGGAGACGAACTCGACCGGCCCGGCGTCCGGGCGAGGATTCGCGGGTGTGTACAGTGAGCGTCCTTCGCGCAACCGCGCCACCCATTGATCCAGTCGCAACTGGGCGCGAGCGTAGGCGCGCTCCACTGCCGGATCGACCAGGGTGATCAGGTACAGCCGCCCGGCCAGATTGTCGAACACCACCAAATCTTCGGAGACCAGCAGCAGGATGTCCGGGTTATCCAGCGGATCGGGATTGGGATTCTGCGCCAGTTTCGGTTCGATATAACGGATGGTGTCATAGCCGAAGTAGCCGACCAGTCCGCCGATGAAGCGCGGCAAGCCTTCGCCCGTAGCGGGCACCCGGTAGCGATTTTGGAAATCCTGAATCCAGGCCAGCGGGTCCGGGACAGTCAGCGCTTCGACGATTTCCCCGGCATGTTCCACGGTAATCCGTTGACCACGCACCCGGATGATCTTGCGGCAGGGCAGGCCGATGATCGAATAACGCCCCCATTTCTCGCCGCCCTGCACCGATTCGAGCAGATAGCTGTAGGGCGCGTCAGCCAGCTTCAGATAGGTGCTGAGTGGCGTGTCGAGATCGGCCAGCACTTCACGAGCGACGGGAATACGGTTGAAACCTTCGTCGACCAGGCGTTTGAAGTCGTTCGGGGTCATGAGGGGGCGCTCAGGCGATGTTCACCAGCAAGGCGGGCAGATCGGCGATGGAGTCGATCACGGCGTCGGGTTGGGCGTCGCGGATGTCATAGCCATGATTGTAACCGTAGGGAACGCACACCACCGGACAACCGGCGTTGCGGGCGGCGCCCACGTCGTTCAGGGAATCGCCGACCATGAGTCCTTGGGTGATCGAAACGCTCAACCGTTCGGCACACAGCAGCAGGGCGTCGGGAGCGGGCTTGGGATTCGGCGTACATTCGCCGCCGACTACGGTGGTAAAGAATTCGCCAATGCCCAGCCGATCCAGCAGGGGCCGGGCGAATTCGGCAGGTTTGTTCGTCACACAAGCCATGGGGATGCGGGCCGCGCACAATGCGGTGAGTCCATCGCGGGTGCCGGGATAAAGGGCGCTGTAGACGCTGATGTGGTCAGCGTAAGCCGCTTTATAGAGCGGCTTGGCGCAGGCGAACAGTTCGGAACTAGCCCGGCTGCCGTCCATATCGCCGACCAGGGCGCGACGGATCAGGTTGTCCATGCCATTGCCGACCCAGGTACGCACCTGCGCTTCCTCACGCTTCGGTAAGCCGAGTTGCTGGAGCATGATGTTAATAGCGGCGGTCAGGTCGGGAACGCTATCGACCAGGGTGCCGTCGAGATCGAAAAAAACCGCAGTGATGTTTTCAAACATGGTTAGCAATCTGCTTGAGCCAGTTCCGTGCGCAGAGCGGCGAGGGTGGCTCGGTAGTCGGGGCTGTTGAAGATCGCCGAACCGGCGACGAAAGTATCGGCTCCAGCCTTGGCGATGGCGCGGATATTGTCGATTTTGACACCGCCGTCCACTTCCAGGCGCACGGCATAACCACTGTTATCGATCAGGCAGCGGACCTCGCGCAACTTGTTCAGCGTGCCGTTGATGAAGCTCTGACCGCCGAAGCCGGGATTGACCGCCATCAGCAACACCAAGTCCACCTTGTCCATGACGTATTTGAGGCAGTCCAGCGGGGTGGCCGGATTGAACACCAGCCCGGATTTACAACCGCAATCGCGGATATGTTGGAGACTGCGGTCGATGTGGTCGCTGGCTTCGGGATGGAAAGTGATGTAGGTCGCGCCAGCGGCGGCGAAGTCGGGGATGATGCGGTCCACCGGTTTGATCATCAGATGCGCATCAATGGGGGCCGTGACGCCATGCTTGCGCAGCGCTTCGCAGACAATGGGGCCGACGGTCAGATTGGGGACGTAATGGTTATCCATGACATCGAAATGAACCCAGTCCGCACCCGCCGCCAGCACGGCGTCCACTTCCTCGCCGAGCCGGGCGAAGTCGGCGGATAAAATGGACGGGGCGATCAGATAATTCCGCATGGCTTGGCAACCCTCCTGATTGAGCAATCGCAACTATACTATCAAAGTCATCGAAGATTTCTGAAACCGGCCACCTGGGAGGTTTCGACATGGGCCAGGAGCAAATGATGGACGCCTTTCGCCTGATGCTTGAAGAGGCTCCGGAGAGCATCGCGATTCCAGAGTCGTTACGCCAGCGCCGCGTGGCGGTGGTCTTCATCGCATTGGATCAAGCCGGTGGATCAGTGGAGGCGGGTGCGGCGCCATCCGGCGGTACGGTAGGCGGCAGCGGAAGATGTCCGTTTTGCAGCCTGCCGCCAGAGCGGATTGTGCAGACCACCGAGCGCATTCGCGTGGTGCGCGACGCTTTACCGGTGTCGCTGGGGCATACCTTGTTGATCCCGCGTCGGCATGTCGCTTCGCTGTTTGGGCTGACCATGGTGGAATGGGTGGAACTGGGGCAGATGCTGGTGCGCGCCCGGACGGCGTTGCTGGACGAGTTTCATCCGGATGGGTTCAATATCGGGATCAATGACGGTCCGGCTGCCGGACAGACCTTATCGCATCTGCATGTGCATCTGATTCCCCGCTACCGTGGCGACCAGCCGGACCCACGGGGCGGGGTGCGGTGGATTTTTCCCGAAAAGGCACGGTACTGGCCTTGATCCAAAAACCCGGAACGACTCAATATCCCTTCTGAATCACGGATTCATCGGATGACACCGATTTCACCGATGAAACCCTTCCGTGCAATCCGTTAATCCGTTAATCCGTGATTCAGACGCGGAATCAATCCCCGAGAGCGATATTGCGGCAACGGGTTTCGTGAAAAAAGGTCGAAGCCACCACGGCTAAAACCACGCAACCCAGCATCAGAAAAAATCCGGTGTGGTAGTCGGCGACGTTGTACACCCGCACGCCATTCACCATCGCGCCACCCCAGCTTAAGTCCATCATCCAGCCAAATAACGGCTGGAGAATAGCCGCTCCCAGGAAGAGTCCGGTATTCACCAGGGCGATAGCCATGCCGGACAGGGCGGGGACTACGATTTCCTTGGCTCCGGCATACGTCAGGATAAACGACCCGCAACTGAACCCCATCAGCGCAAACCAGGCCATCCCGGCCACGCCGGGCATCCATAGATAGATCGTACCCAGCCAGGCCAGCCCGTACAGTAGCGCGCCGGCAACCAGCAACGGCTTGCGGTATCCCATCCGGTCAGAGAGCCAGCCACAACCTAACGCGCCGCCGGCAAAACCGGCCAGGCCGATGCTGGTGTACACGGAAGCCGCCGAGCGCTCCAGACCGTGCAGATCGCGCAAAAAGGGGATTGCCCACAGGCCGAGAAACGCCAGCAGACTGCCGGTCATGCCCATATTGAACCAGAACCCCGGCCAGACCCGGCGAGTGCCCAGCACGCCCAGCAGATCATGCCACCAGTGTTGTTGTCGTCCTTCATGCCGGGCCTTGCCCTCCATTTCCCGGATGGAAGGAAAACCCGCCTCCTCGGGCGTGTTGCGTACTTTGATCCACGACAGCGCCGCCAGCGCCAGGGCGATGACGCCCAAGGCGACAAACACGGTGCGCCACGACCAGATCGTCAGCATCCCGGCCAGGGGACCCGCCGCCGAGATAGCGCCAACATTGCCCAGCAACAGGGTCAAGCCGCTGATGAACCCGTAATCGCGGTCGCGGAACCAGAGCGTGTTGCTTTTCATCAGCCCGACGAACACGACGGAAACCCCCAATCCCACCAGGGTGCGTCCTACTGATGCTTCCAGGAAGGTGTCTGCCATGCCAAACACGATAGAGCCGATGCCGGATACCGCATTGCCCAGCGTCACCGAGATGCGTGCGCCCAGGGTATCCGCCAGCACTCCGGCGGGAATCTGCATCGCGGTATAGATGTAGTAATACATGGCCGCCAGCGACCCCAGCGCAGCGCCGGTGGCGCCGAAGGCGCGCATCAGGTCGGCGGAGACCACCGCCGGGGCGATTCGCTGGAAAAAGACCAGGATGTAGGCGGCGGCGAGGATGGCGTAAATCGACCAGCGAACGCGCACGAAATGCGCCGGGTCGAACGTCTTGAGCGAGTTCAGTGCGGTCATGTCAAGGGCCTGATGGGTTTAAGCTCAATTCCGGGTGACGGTGGAAGATCATCATTGTAATTCAAGACCTTAGCTCCGTATTTTATCCTCTCCAGTGCCCGGACGCCCAATAAAATTTTCTCAGGGTCTGACCAGCCCGGCGGCCACATCCCGGAAGGAAGCCAGTGATGCTTCCAGGTGTTCGATGATCTCCTGCGCCAGCACCTCGGGCGGCGGCAAATCGTCCAGTGAATCGAGGCTGTCGTCCTTAAGCCAGAAGAGGTCCAGGCTGGCCTTGTCGCGGGCGATCAATTCATCATAGCCGAAGTATTTGAAGCACTCAGTTGCCTGGCGTTCATGCCGATTCTCCGGGTGGTAGCAAGCGATGAAGTCGCGCAAATCTTCGACCTTGAGCGGTCGGGTCTTGAGGGTGAAGCGCTGGTTGGTGCGCAGGTCGTAAATCCACACGCCTTGCGTCTGCACCCGACCATCCTTGGGCCGGGCGTCAAAAAACAACACGTTGGCTTTCACGCCCTGGGCGTAGAAAATCCCGGTCGGCAAGCGCAACAGGGTATGCACCTCGCAGGTTTCCAGCAGTTTGCGGCGAATCTTCTCGCCCGCCCCACCTTCGAACAGCACGTTGTCCGGCAGCACCACCGCGGCCCGCCCGGTGTCTTTCAGGATAGTGACGATGTGCTGGAGAAAATTGAGTTGCTTGTTGGAGGTGGTTTCCCAGAAGTCCTGGCGCTCGTAGGTCAGCGCATCGCGGTCTTCCTCGCCTTCCTCATTAGTGATGGTCATGCTGCTTTTCTTGCCAAACGGCGGATTAGCTAGCACGTAGTCGAAGCGCCGTCCGGGGTCGGCAATCAACGCATCGGTGCGTTCGACGGTCGGCTCGCCGTCCAGATCGCCGATGTTGTGCAGAAAGAGATTCATCAGACACAGGCGGCGCGCGCCCAGCACGATTTCGTTGCCGTAGAAGGTCTTGTGGCGGAGGAACTCTTTTTGCCGCTTGTCCAGCGAGTGATCGGAACGGGTCAGCCAGTGGTACGCGCCGAGGAAAAAGCCGCCGGTGCCGCAAGCGGGATCAGCGATGGTTTTCAACGGTTCCGGGCGGACACATTCGATGATCGCCTGGATCAGCGGGCGGGGCGTGAAGTATTGGCCGGCGCCGCTTTTGGTGTCCTCGGCGTTTTTTTGCAGCAAACCTTCGTAGAGATCGCCTTTGGTGTCGGCGTCCAGGCTGATCCAGTTTTCGGCGTCGATCATCTGCACCAGGCGGGAGAGCTTGGCCGGGTCCTGAATCTTGTTTTGCGCCTTGAAGAAGATGGCGCCCAACATGCCAGGTTCCTGTCCCAGCCGATTCAGGATCGCCAGATAGTGCGCTTCGAGCGGCTGGCCGGTTTTGCTGGTGAGGCTGGACCAGTCGTGGCCTTGGGGAATGTGGGTGTTGCGGCGATAGGGTTCCTGGGCGTATTCGTGGGCGAGCTTGAGGAAGAGCAGGTAGGTGAGCTGTTCCAAATAATCGCCATAGCCAACGCCGTCATCGCGCAGAGTGTGGCAGAAGTTCCAGATTTTCTGGATGAGGGCGCTGTGGTTCATTTTTTTGATTCTGCATGAGTGGCGGCCTGGATCAGGCTGCTGGTATAGGCTTGGCGCGGGTCATTGGGGCGTCGGAAGGCGCGGCGTAGCAAACCTTCCTTGACCAGGGGATTCAGGATGCGTTTGCGTAAGTCATCCGAATCCCGATTGAGCAGTTCTGAAAGCAACCGCAGGCCGATATAACAGCCGCTACACAAGGACAGTACGACAGACCGCATCATCTCTGGACTCACCCGTTTCCGCTCCCGGACGGAGTGCGCCAACTCCCGTAGGATGTTCAGTTGTGACTCGGTGAATTGGGTCGATTCGGCAACGAGCGGAAGATCAAGCTCCGGTGTTAAGGTACTTAGCTCCGGTGTTAAGGCGCTTAGCTCCGGTGTTAAGGCGCTTAGCTCCGGTGTTAAGCTCCCTGGCTTAGAGCTTAAATTGTCCTGGGTAGAGGCTTCTGGTTGATCGCCAGCGAAGCCGGTAGGACTGGGTCGCGTCATCCAAGGTACGAAATACACCATACCTCGGCCTATGCCGTCTGATTCCAGCAATCCATCTTTCACCAGGCGAGCCAGCATCTTCGTGATATCGGCTGGGTGATCAGCCGATATTTCCCGGAGACGGGCATGACTAACCATTCCTTCGGCAATCGCAGTCACCAGCGCCATCCGTTCCAGTTCCGGCAAGGCCGTAAATCGCGCTCCCAGATGTTCTTCCAATTCCGCCAGGGTTTGTGCTGGAACCAAGCTGGTCATGCGCAGTTCCATCAGCGTCTGTTCCGGCTCAGGCAATTCGTAGAGCAGTGGACGCCGCCAATGCTGGCCAGTCCAGTTGCGGTAAATTTTCGGGATTCCCGAACCCGCATGGTCGCCGTATCCGACCAACTGAAAAAGGGTCTGTAAACGCCGGTTGCGACAGTCGCTGCTGCCGCCTTGCACCGCCAAGGCCAGTGGGACCCGCATCAATCCGGGATTGCGGAATCCAAACATATCCGGCCGCTTGACGACCAGGATGGAGACGCGCCCGGAAAAATCAGCATGAATAAGGGTGTTGACGAGTGCTTCGCGCAGTGCTTCATGCACCGGGGTATCCTCGATCCGCTGTCCTTGCTGTAATTGAAACGGTACCTTCAGATCGGCAATCAGCTTCTGGTAAACGCGGCGGAAAAAGTCATAGATGTTGCCGGACCAGGCGCCATCTGGAATCAGACGGTCTATCCAGCGTTTTTCTGTTTTAGGTTCCGGCCGCTCCTGATAGTCGACCATGTAATTGAGCAAAGCGTCGCGAATCACTTCCGCCCGGCCAAACATGAGCAGGCCAGCTATGCGTAGTCCGCTGTATCCTTCCTCGCGATTGCGACCGAAGGCTCCAATGCGTTCCAGGAATTCCGGCAACGCCAAATCCAGCCATACATGCCCCGGTTTTACGGCGGAAAAGCGATTGCGGTAAGCCATCACTGAATCCATGTCCAAATCAGCGAAATCGAAGCCTTTCAGAATCCGTTCATCGCGGGAATCTTCCACCCGTTCGGCCAGCATCCGACGGACCGTTTCGTCATCAGCCTGATAGTCGCCCTCATACCGGCGCAGGAACGTGCCGCCGAACGGGTTACTGCCTAAATGAACTGGTCGTTGCTGGCGACTGGCCCGAGGAATCTCCACCCTTAGCACGGTTTTGCCTTCGATCTCTACGGGCTGGATGTGTGGCTCGGCCAACAGGTTGATGCTGATTTGCTTAGGATTGTGCAGGTTGTCCCACAGTGCTTTGCGGACTCGTTCGATGTTTTTCAATCCAGCCACACGAAAGGCGCCGCGAGGTTTTTCCTGCACACCGAGCAGGATGATCCCGCCCTGCGTGTTGGCCATGGCGCTATAGCTTTTCCAGAAATCAGTGGGCAATTCGCCTTGGCCATCGGCCCCTTGAGCCGCCTTGCATTCCAGGTCGGCGGACTCGGCCAGGACGGCCAAATCGTCGTTCATTTAACTCATGCTCCCTTCGCCTTTCTGCGTCCGCTGCGCTGCTTACTTTCATTCGCCCGCGCCGCCCGTTCAGCACGGATGCGTTCCAGCAATATGCTGGCGGGTTCATCGTTGGGGTCTTGTGGAACCAGTTGGCCGGAGAAGGCAGCTTTGAGGATGTTTTGGCGCTGGGCGGAGGATTGACGCAACCCTAAACCGATAGTATCAATTTGTTGCGTGATAGCCTCCAAGCCCACCGAGATAATTTGGACAATCTCGTGTTGCTCTTCTAAAGATGGAATAGGTACGCAAATCGCTCTCAGGTGACTGAGGTTGATACGTGGCCTACCGATACCTTTGATCAGACCACCTACACGCTCTCTTGTTGGTTGGGAATTTAGGCAGGCGTTCAGAAGTTCAGGGAGGAGCAAACCGTGGTTAAGCCGGACTCTTGCACAGTCTGCCTTGACAATTGCTGGAGCAATATTCGACGGTACGATGCAAGCTCGTGGAAGTATTTCACCGAGCATGGATACAACGACATCATTTTCTACTATCGCGTGCTTTTTTAGCAGATGGTAGTGTTCATCAGAAATGTGAGCGCGGGCGTCAACAAACACCCCATCTCCAATATTCTGAAGCCGAATTACACGGGGACCACTCTCAGTGTAATGTGAGGACTTGAGGTTTGAACCGAAAGGCCCATCAGTAATAGCGTATTCATCAATAGCACATTGATCCACACTTGCCCATACCCATCCCTCCGGCAATTCCGGTAAATCAGCAGTCTTGGGTTTAACCGGTTCAGGGTATTTATCTCGCCAGTCTTTGGGCGGGGTTTTGCCTTGTTCCTTGAATTTGGCGAGTTGCTTTTCTTCCCAGCGGCGGCGACGTTCAATGAGGATGCGTTCCAGCAATTGCGCGCCGGTTTCTTCTCTGACTTTATTCCCCTCTCCCCTAACCCCTCTTCCACCAGGGGAGAGGGGGTGCTTGGCTCGCCACTTGGTGGTGAGCGCGCCTTCCACCGCCGCCTTCAGCAGAGATTGGCGGTACTGGGCCAGCTTTTTCTGTGCGGCTTTAAGTTCAGCTACGCCAGCGTCGAGATCGGAGAAAAGTTCTTCGAGTTTTTCGACTACTCTGGTTTGTTCACGAATGGGTGGAAGCAATAAAGGTACTGTATCAGCGAGAATTTTTGATGAGATGCTTGCTTGATTTACATGATGGGTACAGCGGTACTTGAAGTAGCCTGACATCCACAAAAAATGAATTTGTTTTGCCAGAAATGATTTTGATAGATGATCTTCAAGACAAATCTTTGTCATGTGGTTAGAGAAAGCAAAGCCATGCTCTCTTGAGCTAATTAAAGCAGTTTTTCCAATTAATTCAGCGCCATTTGTGTTATTGAAAAGGATATCGCCGTTCTCAAGTTGAATATCGTTTTTTACTACTACCGACTTCACTACAGCCAAGTCAATTTTTCCTTCACGATCAATATTCATTGGCCGAAGATGTGGAATGCCAGTTCCCTCTAAGTTATGTTTTCCACTGGCAAACCCAGGCTGAACTGCAAAAGCAATTTGATTTAGAAAAACTACGGTCCACGATGTCGGAGGAGCGTCTAAATTCAAAGGATGATGAAGACTAAGCTGTTTGTCGATCACACGACTAATTCCTGATTCATCTATCAAATCACCCAGGGCGTTGCCCTGGGCTAACATTAAAGTCGCCCCTTTGGGGCTTGGAGGACTGAGGCAATGATCTATAAAGTCCCAAAGGGGCGTTCCAATTTTAGCCCAGGGCAACGCCCTGGGATTTTTTCATATTTATTATCCGAGGCCCCTGATAATAACACGGGTTCCTGAGCCGTCTTCTCCATCACGCCGCCAACTCCCGATTCATCTCCTCCATCAGAGGATCGAGTTCCCCGCCAAACAGGCCCCACGCCTTCTGCAACCCGCCCTGATCCGCAAACGGCGCATAGTCGAAATCATTCCGACTCATGGCGCAACTGGCGGCGATGTGATCCTTGATCATCCACAGCCACTCCGTCTGCTCCGGGGTAAAAGCCGTCGTGCGGCGAGCGTTGTGGCGGAAAATCCACTCCTGGAATTTCAAATTGACCTGATCCGCGAACGGTTTGAGTTCACCGTCCAACTCAATAGCGAAGCGCACCAGCGCAATCAAATCGGCCAACTGGCGCTTGGTGGCCACCCCCTTCACCTGATTCTGCTGCACTCGGGCGTAAGCCGACCATAAACGCTCAGTGGTTAGCATCAGCGGCGGGCGCGAGAGCGCGTCATGCAATTCCTCAATCATTTCAAACGTGAGCGGTCGGCGTTGGTAGGGTTGCTGATAGAAGAAGCTCAGCGCCGCGATTTCATCCCGATGGGCGGCGATAAACGCCGTGAACGACTGAATGACCTGTTGCGCCTGCGCTTCGGCTTGCGCGGAGTAGCCGGCAAACGTGACCTGATCGAGATTGAGATGATCGATGATTTGTTCCCGCTCGCGGCGGGCCGATTCGATAGCGTCGCGTAATTCAGGACGGTCGAAAGGGACGCAGGCGGCGAAGACGCGCCGGGCTTTGGCGGCGGCCAGTTCCTGAACCGTCAGCGTTTCCTCAGTCCGGGTGATACCCTGCTCCTGGGCCATGACCCGCGCTGTCTCAACGATTCGGTTCGGGTCCAGTGCCGCGATCAATCCCTTGCCCAGTTCCTTGAGCGGGATGCCATCCGCCGCCTTCTCAATGCGGGTCAACGCCTTGTCATCCAGTTGCCTGGCCAGCCGCACCAGCCGATTCGCCAGACTCAACACCGTATCGTCATCCCGATGGCCTACGGCGATATTCCGCAACAAATCCTGCAACGCCATTTGCGGTTGCCGCTCCAATGGCCGACTATCGGTCTTCAACGACCGTTCCACGCCTACCGCATCGATCAGTACGAAACGGGTTTTGGCGCTGTCGGCGCTGTTGGAGACGCGCCGCAAGTCGTCAAACGACAGGCTGCGCGTCCCGCGTCCTTTCATCTGCTCGTAGTAATTCCGGCTGCGCACATCGCGCATGAACAGCAGCACTTCCAACGGCTTGACATCGGTGCCGGTGGCGATCATGTCCACCGTCACCGCGATACGGGGGTGATAGTCGTTGCGGAAGCTGGACAGGATACTGTCCGGGTCTTGGGCGGTGTAGGTCACTTTCCGGCAAAAGGCGTTGCCCTGCCCATACACCTCCCGCACGATTTGCAGGATGTCGTCGGCGTGGCTGTCGGTTTTGGCGAAAATCAGGGTTTTGGGCACTTCCTGGCGGTTAGGGAAAATCTCCTGCTCCACCGCCCGTTTCATTTCCTGAATCACCTTGCGAATCTGGCTGGGATTGACCACCGAGCGATCCAGCTCCCTGCCGGTATAGGCGGCATCCTCATCAAGCTGGCTCCAGCGCCGCTGACGAGTCAATCGGTCGCGACGATCCACCCACGCCTTGGCCTCGACCGCAGCGCCCTTCCGGATGATCTCGGTTTCAATCAGATAAACGTCATAGCCCACATTCACGCCATCGGCGACCGACTGCTGGGTTCATCCCAACAAAGGTACATAACCCACCACAGCGATTCTCACATTGAGCTGATGTGAGTGGTTTTTGGGTGTTTTCATGCCTCCCGACTTGAGGATGTTTCAAGCGGCTGATTTCAGGGGAA
>JAKLIY010000023.1 GCA_022709365.1 Pseudomonadota bacterium | reverse complement strand
ATGAAGACAACCCTCTACCAAGTTAAAAACAACCTCTGGAGTGAGTATTTACGTCATGAGTTACGTAATCCGCGTATTCCAGTGTATCAACCCGCTTGATCGAGAAGATTGAGCGAAAGTCCTGAAATCAAAACTGTCCGAACCATTGCAACAAAACGGCGGCGAACCGCCACCGGCTGAACGCCCATCAGGATGGATGCAACGCTAATCAGTTTGAGCGAACGCCCGTTCATCGTCGTCGTCCATCGCTGCGCCCAGGTTAGCGGCGAACTCGACCGCATCGGCTTCGCCCGGTTGAGCCGTCGATAAGAATCCAGAGGCCGGCTGCGATACGATCCTGCGGAACGCCACCCTCTCCGGCGTTAATGAAGTACACTCCTTTGCCATTGCTTTATGGAAATCACGCAGGAGCCGCTGATGCTCATTCCATGCCCAGCGAATCGCTATCAGGTAGAACACGCGGAACGGTTACGCCGCACCTTTCACGCCTTGACTGGACGCCATTTGATTGACCCGGCGCTGTCACCGGAAGTCGCCGCTGAAGCGCTCTTTCATGCCCCCTTCGCGATCCTCTCACACGATACCACCCCAGATCCGCTCCTAACTTACGGCAACCAAACCGCGTTGAACCTCTTTGCGCTGTCGTGGGAGGAATTGACCCGGATACCCTCGCGCTGGACCGCAGAAGCGCCAAACCGCGCCGAGCGAGCGCGATTGCTGGCGGAAGTCACGGCCCGAGGATTCATCGATGATTATTCGGGTGTGCGGATCGCCCGCACCGGGCAGCGATTCCTGATCGAGCGGGTGACGGTCTGGAACCTGACGGATGACGCGGGGCGATATGGCGGACAAGCGGCGACCTTTCGCGAGTGGCGGTCGGTGTAGCCGCTGGACATCATCGAGCCTTCGTTTATATAAAGAGCAGATGGCTGAGTGTACGGACGGCGATCCCTACGCCCGCGCCGAGTGCGGCGATCTTCCAGACGCTAGCGACGCGCCGACCCGCCGAGACCAGGATAGCGGCGCCGGGCAGATCCAGCGGGTGAATGAGGAATCCGGCGCTCTGGTTTAACAAGGTAGGCGTGAAGAGTCCTTGTCGCAGCAATTCATCCATGGCGCCCAGCATCGCCGTGCCGCCCGCCAGATACTTGATGAAGGTGGGCAGAACCAACGCCGGATCGATACCCAACCGACCCAAGAGCGGGGTCAACAGGTCGGTGAGTCCTTCTACCGCCCCGGCGTGGCGCAGAGCGGTCACAAGGACCAGCGCTAATACCAAGAGTGGAATAGCGCCGATGGCGATCTTGAACGCCTCGGCTCCGGCCCGGTTGATGACGTCCAGCACACCCTTCGTGCCCTCGGCGGTCGGATGATGGAGCGTGTCGTCGGTGAAGTGTTCCTCACGGGATAGCTTCCGCCCGAAACCATGATAAGTCGTCGCGGCGGCGATCAGCCCGCCCACGACCGAGAATCCGAGCGTCGGTAATAAGTGCAGGCCCAGTGTGGCCAGCGGCAGGCTGGCGTTGGCCTGAGCCATCGCGAAGACCATGGCCAGTGTGGTGGCCAGATGCCGATCGGATGCCCCACGTTGCTCCATCATCGCTAACGTAGCGATCGGCGCGGCGAAGCTCACGAAGTTGATTTGCAACGCGGCGAAGAGACTTAATCCGGTCAGTCCGAACGGATGCACGACGGGAGTCAGCCGGGCGACTACCCAGTCCAACAGTCCTTGGGCTTCCAGTAAGCGCATCAGGGACAGCATGACTACCATGACCGGTAGTAACACGAAGAGCGCCAGGTCGATGGCCGCCCGGCCTGCTGGAAGAAGGATGTCCATCATGAAAGTCCTGTTAGTCCGGATCCGGCGGCTGGAGGATGCCGGTAGGCCGATACAGCGCGACGAATCCGGCAAACAGCAGAAAGATGATGATCCCATAACCCAACAGCCACGGCAGGGAGGCCTGGAAAATCCCTTCTTCACCCCTGGGCGAACCGTCACGCAGCATGATCAACAAAGCCGCGTACAGTAAACCGAGTGCGCCATAGCCCAGATTGAACACTAATCCCTTGAAGCTCAGCACGGTGGCGCGTTGGGCGGAATCGGTGATGGCGTTGAGATAATGGCTGACCAAATAACCGGTGAGCAACAGCACGACATGGATCAACGCCACCGGAACCAGTCCCAGCCCAAACGGCAACACGAACGCCGCGCCGGCCAAGCCGACCAGGCACAGCGTCACCAACAGGGCAAAGTTCCAACAGGGTGAAAGCCGGGTCAACGCCGGTGCGAGTCGGGCTATACTGACCCCCAGCAGGGCGATCCCCGCGCCGATCAGGCCGAAACTGGCCTCCGGCAGGCCAATCAACCGAAAATAGGGACTGTTCAGAGTGACGAAGAGCCGGGCCAGATGATCGAACAACATGCCGCTGGCGATCACCACCCCTGCAAAGGGCGTCGCCAGAATCCAGCGGCCCGCGTCCAGTGTCGCCCGCCCGGCGTGATGGAGGGTGACCCACAGCCCTTGGGAATGAACGGGACGCTCACCCGGTTCGGTCATCCCCAGCGCCGCCCACCAGGCACCGATTGCGGTCGCCAGCGTCAGGTAGAGTGGAAAACGCAGGGTGGTCTGCGGATCGAGCGCTACCTCCCAGCCGAGTACGCCTAGCAACCGCTGCAAGGCTTCGGCGTCATAAACGAACGCCCCCAGCGTCAGCGCCGCCATGAACGCCAGCGCGTTCCAGCGCATCAGCGTCGCCAGGACTTGAGGCCAATCCATCGCCCGGCCTTGGGCTTTTAAACTGTCATAGGCCAGCGCTTCATCCGCGCCGCTGGCCAACGCCTCGGCCAGGCCACTGAGAATCCGGTTGAGCAGAAAGGCGGTAAAGACCCATTCAGGATGACCCCGCGGGACAAAACACAGCAAGGCGATTTCCACGACCATCAGCGCCCCGGCGGTGACCACCAAGGTACGACGTCCCACGACATCCGCCAGTGCCCCGGACGGCACTTCGCAACCGACGATCGTCGCTGCCCAGACCGCATTCAGCACGGCAAACTGCCCAACGGTCAGTCCGAAGTCGAGAAACAGGATGGCGAATACCGGGTAGTAGAAGCGCACCCCGAATAGCAATCGGAACGCCAGAAAACGGCGGATGTTGGGAATGGCGAAGGGGGAGGTGGTGGCGTTCAAGGGAGGTTTTTATCCAGCTTAAGGGGGCCGGAGTTTATCCTAATGTGAGATTGGTGGGCCGGTCGGTTTGAAGCTCTCGCAGACGCAGCCGCTGGATGATGGGCGCGGGGTTTTTCATGTTCGCCTCGACCTGCGTGTCGCTGGGACCGACTCTGGCGCGGGGTGGGTGGGGGTTGCGATCTCTGCCGGCGCGCTCGCCAGCGCCCACAAATAGAACGACGCCACTGTGCCATAGGGCCGGTAGCGTTCCCGATAATCGGTAAATTGCGCCTTGTTGAGCGTCTCCAGACCATAGAGGCGCATCATGCCGCGCCGAATCGCCTGATCGCCCCAACTGACGACATCCGGCCGACCCAGGGAGAAGATCAGTACCATTTCCGCCGTCCACACGCCGATACCGGGCAAGGCCGATAGCGTAGCAATGACCGCGGCGTCGGGCAGGGCGGGGAGGGCGGACAAATCCAGGTCACCGCTGACCACCTGATGGCTCAAGTGGTGAAGCCATTCCGCCTTGCGCCGGGGTATTCCGCAGGCTTGGAGATCTGCCAGCATGGTTTGCTTGAGGCGGGGCGGCGTGATTTCCCCTAATCGCTCACCGAGCCGCTGCCAGACGGTCGCCGCGGCGGTATTGGAAATTTGCTGGGAAACCAAGCTGTGGATCAGTGCCGGGAACACCACCGACCTCACCTCGCGCTCAATCCAGCCGATCCGGTCGATGGCAACGCCCAGTGCGGGGTCGCGCGCTTTCAAGTGAGCGATTTCGACCGCGCCGTACTGATAAATTGAGGTATGGAGACGATTCATGACCGCACCGAACGAGAGATTCATCTTATCGCGGCTTCAGTAGCAACTCATCCTGCTTGGGCAGTGCATCCGGCTCAGCATACCAAACAGCGCCTGGATGGTGCTCATTCCCGTAGGTCCCGGTTGATTTTGCCCTGCGTTGTTCTGGATTCGATCTGGCCCAATTGGCGGAGAACGCCTCCCAGCGCGGCCGACAACTGTTGAGCGACCTGTAAAATGACCCTGCTCAATAAAGCCTACGGCGAATTTCTTCTGACCAATCGGAAGAAATTTCGCTGGTGCCATGCTCCGAGCAGCGATTCAGTCTATTCATCGAGAAGGGGTAGGACCACCGTGGCAGCGAAAACCGATCTGATGATGATCCACAACGACTTGGAAGCGCTATGCCGTCAGTACGACGGTTTTCTGCTCGACCTGTGGGGAGTCGTGATGGATGGCGTCCATGCCTTTCCCGGCGGATTGGCCTGGCTGGCCCGGCGGCGCACGGAACGGAAACCGGTGTGGTTCCTCAGCAACGCCTCACGCACCATCGAAGCCACGGCGACCTTGCTCGCGAATCTCGGCATTTCCCCCAAACTGTACGCGGGAGCAACCACCTCGGGTCAATTGGCGATGAATGCACTCACCGATCCGGACGGTCCGTTCGCCACGGGCGCTATCCAAGTTGTCGGTGAGATACCCGATCTGAACGGTTGGCCCGACGCGGTCATGGCACGTTTTACCGACCGCCTTGAACAAGCCGACTGGTTGCTTGCAGCCGGTAGTTTTCCCTCCGCCGAACTCGCCGACCGATGGGCGCCGCTGCTGAATGCTCTGAACAAACCGATGCTTTGTGCTAATCCTGACCGGGATTTGGTCTTTGGCGGACAACCGTTGGTAGGGGCGGGCCTGTTGGCACAGCGTTTCGCGGAAGCCGGCGGAACGGTACATTGGTTCGGCAAGCCTGATCCGGCAGTATTCATACATGGTCGGACGCAGCTTCAAGACTTGGGAGCACAAAGCGTACTGTTCATCGGTGACTCACTGGTGACGGATGTGCCCGGTGCCCGCCGCGCCGGCCTCGATACGCTCCTCATTTCATCCACCGGCATCCACCGCCAGGCACTCGGCGTCGAATTCAACCGGCCCGCACCGCCCGAGCGTCTCGAAACGCTGCTGGCCAGCTACGCCGTGCGACCGGATTTCGTGGCGGCCGGGTTAGCGTAATCCATGTGGGTGACCGGCTCGTTCCGACTCGACCTGGCCTCAATGCCCGTCGCGTCGGGTGACACCCGTTCCAGTAACCTTTGCCTTGTGCCGGGGCACGCGCCGCTCCCGCAGACTCTGCTTGGCTTTTTCCAGCCGGGCCAGTAGTCCCGGTCCCCGGCTGAGCGCCACCCCCACCGCCAGCACGTCGATGATGGCCAGGTGAGCGATGCGGGAAGTCATCGGCGAATAGACGTCCGGGTCCTCCTCGACATCAGCGCACAACGCCACCGTGCTGAGCTTGGCGAGCGGCGAACCGCTGGCAGTGATGGCGACCACGCTCGCACCTGCCTGCAGGGCGGATTCGACGCTGCGTAGCAGGTCGCGGGTGCGGCCGGTGTTGGAAATCGCCACCACCACGTCGCCGGGCTGGAGGAAGGTCGCGGCCATGCCGTGAATATGCGGGTCCGCGTAGGCCACGGTCGGTACGCCCAGACGGAAGAACTTATGCTGAGCATCGGCAGCGATAATCCCGGAATTACCCGCGCCATAAAATTCGATGCTCCGCGCGTTCGCCAACAGGTGAATGGCCTGGTCCAGCGCCACCGCATCCAGTTCGTTACGCACCCGCATTAACGCGGCGATAGTTCGATCCAGCACCTTGGCGACCAGCGCGGATGCCGGATCGCCCGCGCCGACGTCGCGATGCACGAACGGCACGCCCCCGGCCAGACTTTGCACCAGGCGCAGCTTGAACTCCTTGAAGCCCGTGAAACCCAGCGCCAGACAAAAGCGCGCCACAGTCGGCTGGCTCACGCCCACGGCTCCCGCCAACGCCGCGATGGACAGATTCATGATGTCGTCCGCATGGCTTAGTACGTAGTCGGCGACGCGCTGTTCGGCCTTGCTCAGTCGTTCCCGTGCGGCTTCGATCTGAGCCAGCAACGACGCGGTTCCCGGTTCGGTGGGAGCCGACACCGGCGAGTTGGCGGGGTCGTTGGAGAATGTACCCTGAACGTCATTGAAATCAGCCATGAAATCCCTCGATGAGCAGGTTCGGATTGCTGCTTGATGTTGATGTAGTTTTTTTACCATAAATAGCGAAGCTTTGTTAGTAGCAATACTACCAAAAGTCGTGCCATTGTCGTGAAAAATAACTTTGTTTATTTGTTTTTGATTGAAAAAATACTACTTGTCATTTGTTAGTAATTTTACTACATTAATTCCGTGGCCATGGCCCGATCACCTTCATCTCATGGTCACGGTTTGGTTATCCGATCACCTATTCAACCCGCAGATAACGGAGGAACCGTTCATGTTCGGTCTCAGCCATGAAATATTTTTACTATGGGATGCCCTGATCGCCATCATTGGGCTGATCCTGTTGATCACCAAATTCCGGGTTCATCCCTTCATCGCCCTCACCCTGGCTGCCGGCTTTCTCGGCCTGACCTCCGGGATGCCGGTGGACAAGGTGATGAAATCCTTTCAAGACGGTTTCGGCGGCGTGCTGGGCTTTGTCGGCATCGTGCTCGGGCTGGGCACCATGCTCGGCAAGCTGATGGCGGAGTCCGGCGGCGCGGACCAAATCGCGCGCACCCTGATCGGCGCTCTGGGCGAGAAGCGCGTGCACTGGGCGATGATGTTCGCCGCCTTTCTGGTCGGTATCCCGCTGTTCTTCGAGATCGGTTTCGTGCTGCTGATCCCGCTGGTGTTCATCGTCGCCAAACGGACCGGCATCTCCATCGTCAAGATTGGTATTCCGCTGCTCGCCGGTTTGTCGGTGGTGCATGGACTGGTTCCACCGCATCCCGGCCCACTGCTGGCCATCGGCATCTTCGGCGCCGACATCGGCAAGACCATTTTCTACGGCCTGCTGGTCGGTCTGCCGACCGCCATGATCGCCGGCCCGATTTTCGGTAGCCTGATTTCCAAGTACGTTCCCGGCACACCCTCGCAGGAACTGATGGATCAGTTGGCCCATGAATCGGAAGGGAAGGATCTACCCGGTTTCGGCATCACCCTGGTGACCGTGCTGCTGCCGGTGTTTTTGATGCTGCTCAAGACCTTCGCCGATGTCGCGTTCGACGACAAACACCTGTTCCGGTTGTGGATGGACTTCATCGGCCACCCGATCACCGCCCTGTTGGCCGCGTTGTTGCTGGCGACCTACACCTTCGGCTACGCCCGGGGTTTCAACAGCAAGCAGGTGCTCAAATTCCTCGACGCGAGTCTGGCTCCCACGGCGGCGATCATCCTGATCATCGGCGCGGGCGGCGGTTTCAAGCAGATGTTGGTCGCCAGTGGCGTGGGCGACGCCATCGGCCATATGGCGGTACAGGCGCAATTTTCCCCCATCCTGCTCGCTTGGGTAGTGGCGGGTCTGATCCGCATCGCCACCGGCTCCGCCACCGTCGCCACCATCACCGGCGCGGGCATCGTGGCGCCGATGGTCAACCTAGTTCCCGGCGTCAACAAGGAATTGCTGGTGCTGGCCACCGGCGCCGGTTCGCTGATCCTGTCTCACGTCAACGACGCCGGATTCTGGCTGGTGAAGCAGTACTTCAACATGACGGTCGTGGAGACCTTCAAGACCTGGACGGTGATGGAGACCCTCATCTCGGTGGTCGGGATCATCTTCATCATGATCCTGGCGGCATTCGTCTAAGGTCCAAGCAGGAGATCGAGTCATGTCCAACCAGGTCGTCGGTGTCGATATCGGCACCACCAGCACCAAGGCCGTCGTGTTCGACACCGACGGACGGGTTGTCGCCCACCACGCGGTCGAGTACCCGCTGCTGACGCCTACCCCGGCGGCGGCGGAGCAGGACCCGGAGCAAATCTGCCAGGCGGTGCTGACCGCTATCCGGGAAGCGGTGCGCAAGTCCCGCGCCGCGCCAGGCGACGTGGTCTGCGTAGCCTTCAGCGCCGCCATGCACAGCGTGATCGCGGTGGACGGAGCTGGTAGGCCGCTCACCCGCAGCATCACCTGGGCCGACAGTCGGGCGACGGAGTGGGCCGAGCGCATCAAAAACGATTGGGACGGGCTGGCGATTTACCAGCGCACCGGCACGCCGATCCATCCCATGTCGCCGCTCGCCAAGCTGGTCTGGCTGCGGCGCGAACAACCGGACGTGTTCGCCCGCGCGGCGCGCTTCATCGGCATCAAGGAATACGTGTTCTTCCGGCTTTTCAAACGCTACGTGGTGGATTATTCCATCGCCTCCGCCACCGGTCTGTTCAACCTGTCCCAACTGGACTGGGACGCCGGGGCGCTGGAAGTGGCCGGCGTCACGCCGGAACGGCTGGCCGAGCCCGTGCCGACCACTTTCCATCTGGCCGGGCTGGAACCGGAGCTGGCGCGGGAACTCGGCCTGCTGCCGACCACCCCGTTCGTGGTCGGGGCCAACGACGGCGTGCTCTCCAATCTGGGGGTCAACGCCATCGGGCCGGGCGAGGTCGCGGTCACCATCGGCACCAGCGGCGCGATGCGCGCGGTGGTGGATCGGCCCTTGACCGACCCGTCCGGGCGCACCTTCTGTTACGCCCTCACCGACCGGCACTGGGTGATCGGCGGGCCGGTCAACAACGGCGGCATCGTGTTCCGCTGGGTGCGCGACGAACTGACGGCATCGGCGGTAGAGACGGCCCGGCGGCTGGGCATCGATCCCTATGAAGTGCTGACCCGCATCGCCGAGCGAGTCAAACCGGGCGCGGAGGGGTTGCTGTTCCATCCCTATCTGGCCGGCGAGCGCGCGCCGCTGTGGAACGCCAACCTGCGCGGCTCCTTCTTCGGGCTGGCGATGCACCATCACAAGGAGCATCTGATTCGCGCCGTGCTGGAAGGGGTGATTTTCAACCTCTACAGCATCCTGCCCGCTGTGGAGGCGCTGATCGGCCCCACCCAAACGATGAAGGCCACCGGCGGCTTCGCCCGCTCCGGTCTGTGGCGGCAGATGATGGCCGACATCTTCAATCGCGAGGTGGTGGTGCCGGAGAGCTTCGAGAGTTCCTGCCTGGGCGCGGCGGTGCTCGGTCTCTACGCGCTGGGCCGCGTCGATTCTCTGAACGTGATCGCCGGGATGGTGGGCGCGACTCACCGTCACGCGCCGATAGCTGGCAACGTGGCGATTTACCAGCGGTTGCTGCCGATTTATCTCAGCATCCCGGCCAAACTGGAGCAGGAGTATCGCGCCATCGCCGCCTTCCAGCGGGAAATGTCCGTGACTGAACCGACCGGGGGCGCGGCGTCGCCCCCCATGACTGAGGAGGTATGACCATGATCCTGCATCCCACCGTGGCGACGGTCACCGACCGCATCCGCCAGCGCAGCGCACCGACCCGTTCCGTCTATTTGGCGCGACTCGAACAGGCGCGTCGGACCGGCCCGGTCCGCCAGGGCCTGTCCTGCACCAACCTGGCGCACACGTTCGCCGCTTCCGCGCCGAATGACAAAGCCGTTCTGCGCGAGGCGCGCTGGCCCAATATCGCCATCGTCTCCTCGTACAACGATATGCTGTCCGCGCATCAGCCGCTGGAGCGGTTTCCGGCCCTGATCAAGCAGGCAGCGCGCGAGGCGGGGGCGGTGGCGCAGTTCGCCGGCGGCGTACCGGCTATGTGCGACGGGGTGACGCAAGGTCAGCCGGGCATGGAACTGTCGCTGTTCTCGCGCGATGTCATCGCCATGGCGACGGCGGTTTCGTTGTCGCACAACACGTTCGACGCCGTGCTGTGCTTGGGCGTGTGCGACAAGATCGTGCCGGGACTGCTGATCGGCGCGTTGCACTTCGGCCACCTGCCGGCGATTTTCGTCCCCGGCGGGCCGATGACTTCGGGGCTGTCCAACGACGAGAAAGCGAAAATCCGCCAGCTTTACGCTCAGGGCAAGGTCGGGCGCGATGCGCTGCTGGAAGCGGAGTCGAAGGCGTATCACGGGCCGGGGACCTGCACGTTCTACGGCACCGCCAATTCGAACCAAATGCTGATGGAGGTGATGGGCCTGCACCTGCCCGGCGCGGCCTTCGTCAATCCCAATACACCCCTGCGCGATGCACTGACCCAGGCGGCGGCGCAGCGGGCGGCGCGCATCACCGCGCTCGGCGAGGAGTACATCCCGGTCGGGCGAGTGATCGACGAGCGGGCCATTGTCAACGGCATCATCGGCTTGCTGGCGACCGGCGGCTCGACCAATCACACCCTGCACTTGGTCGCCATCGCCCATGCCGCCGGCATTGTCATCAACTGGGACGATTTCAGCGAGCTGTCGGCGGTCGTGCCACTACTCGCCAAGGTCTATCCCAACGGCAAGGCTGACGTGAACCACTTCCACGCCGCTGGCGGCATGGGGTTCCTGATCGGCGAACTGCTCGACGCCGGGTTGCTGCACGGTGACGTACTCACCGTCGCTGGCGAAGGTCTGGCGCGCTACCGCGAGGAGCCGGTTCTGGACAATGGCGTGCTGGCTTGGCGTCCGGCACCCGCGCAAAGCGGCGATGACAGCGTCTTGCGTCCCGCCGCAAAGCCGTTCAGTCCCGACGGCGGACTCAAGCTGTTGAGCGGCAATCTGGGTCGGGCGGTGATCAAGACCTCGGCGGTCAACCCGGAACATCGCGTGGTGGAAGCGCCCGCCCTCGTGTTCGACAGCCAGGAAGCGCTGATGGCCGCGTTCGACCGGGGCGAACTCCGGCATGATTTCGTCGCCGTAGTGCGCTATCAGGGGCCACGGGCCAATGGGATGCCGGAATTGCACAAGTTGACGCCGCTGCTGGGGGTGTTGCAGGACGAGGGCTTCAAGGTGGCGCTGGTCACGGATGGGCGCATGTCGGGCGCGTCCGGCAAGGTCCCGGCGGCGATTCACGTCACGCCGGAATGCCTGGCTGGCGGGCCGCTGACCAGGGTGCATGATGGCGACGTGATTCTGCTCGATGGCGAGCGTGGCATTCTCCGAGCGCAAGTGCCCGAATTGGAATGGGCCGGGCGCCAGCCGGAACCGGTGGATTTGAGTGATTGCCAGCACGGCTTGGGACGCGAACTGTTCGCTGTGTTCCGCGCCAATGCGGCGGGAGCCGAACAGGGCGCGATCACTTTCGCGCCCTCGGAAGTGGCCCGTCGGGCTTCTTCATCCCACATCGCGCCTGTCCATAATCACTTTGTCTTCACTGCGGGAGAGGCGCCATGAACGTACTGGAACGTCATGCGCATCGGTCCGGTGATCCCAGTCATTGTCATTGAGGAGTTGGCGCCGGCGGTTCCCTTGGACAAAGCGCTGGTGGCGTGCGAGTGCTGGAAGTGACTGGTTGCGCACACCAGTGGCGCTGGCAGCGATTCGGGCCATGGTGCGCGACGTACCGGAGGCTATTATCGGGGTGGGTACGCTCACCCATCCCAAGGAGTTCGCCGAAGCGCTGGACGCTGGCGCCCGTTTCGGGGTGAGTCCTGGCCTCACTGCCATTAACTTAAGGGGTTTTCAGAGACCGGTCGGTTTATAGGGTTTGCGCTATATCCGCTGCTAGAACCGGTGATTCTTTCGCCGAAAGTGTTTGGACAGATTTTGTTTGAAGCTCCGGCACTATTAACCCGGTCAGAGTAAGCCTTTCCACTCTATGAGTTGATGGCCGATCATGTGTCCCGTGATGATGGATTGTTACGGATCACTTTGGCTGATTTGAAGCGATACTTAGGTCTTAAAGGACGTTACTCGGACTTCACGTTATTTATTAGGTTAAAACCCCCGCCTTCAGGCGGGTAGATTTCATCTGCAGCCCTCACGCTGGTGGAGTTGCTGAGCCTAATTTACTCCGTCATCGCTTCCTCTGATGGCTTTGGTGGTGAAACCGCTGCCAGCAGAGCGACGGGTTCGCTCAGGTGGACATCAGGGGTGCAAGTGGCTACGGCCGTGGGCCGAACCCGCGCATCATAAGGGCCGATAGTTGGAACAGGCGCTTCCTTCCAGCGTGCTTCGCACTTTCGCTCAGAGACCGGTCATTTGCTCCAGCTTTTCGGGATACCGAGTACCCTGCACCGTGATCTTTGAAGCTGCGCTGTCGATCTCCCGGAGATCGTCGGGTGTGAGTTCGACGGCAACGGCTCCGATGTTCTCTTCCAGGCGATGCAGCTTGGTGGTGCCTGGGATGGGAACGATCCACGGTTTCTGGGCCAGCAGCCACGCTAGGGCAATCTGCGCGGGTGTCGCCTGCTTCCGTTTTCCAATCGTGCCGAGCAGATCAATCAGGGCCTGATTCGCCTTGAGCGCCTCCGGCGTGAAGCGCGGGAGGGTGCTGCGAAAGTCGGAGCTGTCGAAGGTCGTTTTCTCGTCCATCTTCCCCGTGAGAAAGCCCTTCCCCAAAGGGCTATAGGGAACAAACCCGATCCCAAGCTCTTCGAGGGTCGGTATCACTTCCTTCTCAGGGGTTCTCGTCCACAGAGAGTATTCGCTCTGAAGCGCGGTGAGCGGCTGTACGGCGTGCGCACGACGGATCGTTTGCACACCGGCTTCGGACAGACCGAAGTACTTGATTTTGCCTTGCTGAATTAGCTCCTTCACGGCCCCCGCTACGTCTTCGATCGGTACGTTCGGGTCAACACGATGCTGGTAGAGCAGGTCGATGGTCTCGACCTTGAGCCGCTTGAGCGAACCCTCGACGGCCTGCTTGATATGCTCTGGCCGACTGTTCAGGCCCGGCGCACCCTTCATCCCACGAGGATCAAAATTCGGATTGAGGTCGAACCCGAACTTGGTGGCGATCACCACTTGCTTACGGAAAGGAGCGAGGGCCTCGCCCACCAGCTCTTCGTTCGTGAACGGGCCGTAAACCTCGGCAGTGTCGAAGAAGGTGATCCCACGTTCCACGGCTGCCCGAAGAAGAGCGGTCATCTCCTGCCTGTCTTTGGGCGGACCGTAAGAAAAGCTCATGCCCATGCAGCCCAGCCCAATGGCCGAGATTTCCAGAGGGCTGTTTCCCAGTTTGCGCGTTTGCATTTTCTGAACTCCTGTATTCCAGTTAAAAGTTGGGACTCGACGCATTGATGGCTGTCGATTTCAGGTCTTGAGCGAAGCCAGATCGATGACGAAGCGGTACTTCACATCGCTCTTGATCATTCGCTCGTAAGCTCTATTGATGTCCTGGATCTGGATGACCTCGATATCGGACGTGATGTCATGCTTGCCGCAGAAATCCAGCATTTCCTGGGTTTCGGCGATGCCGCCGATGGCGGAACCCGCCACCGATTTACGACCCAAGAGCAAGGGGATGGTACTCAGCAGGGGATCCAGATTGCCCAGATATCCGACCAGCACCAGCGTTCCGTTCAGCGACAGCGTGGGCAGATACGGATTGAGATTGTGGACGTAAGGCACGGTGTCGATGATCAGGTCGAATTGGCCCTTTACAGCGGTCATTTGCCCCTCGTCGGTGGAAAGCACGATGCTGTCTGCGCCCAACCGTCGTGCATCCTGCTCCTTGCCCGGTGAACGGGTGAACAGCGTGACGTCGGCGTCCAAAGCGCTCGCCAGTTTCAGCGCCATGTGGCCAAGCCCGCCCAGGCCGATGACCGCCACCTGGCTGCCCTTGCCGATCTTCCAGTGGCGTAGCGGCGACCAGGTGGTGATGCCGGCGCACAGCAGCGGCGCGGCCCCTGCCAGGTCCAAGCCATCGGGAACCTTCAGCACGAACTTGTCCGACACGACGATCTTCTCGGAGTACCCGCCGAAGGTCGGCCGGTGATCATGACGGTCATAAGCGTTGTAAGTTAATGTGTGACCCTCTTCGCAATACTGCTCCAGACCTTGTTCGCACGCTTTGCAATGCTGGCAGGAATCGACCATACAGCCAATACCGACAGGGTCGCCGGCCTTGAAGCGGGTGACATTAGGACCTACGCTGATCACACGCCCGATTATTTCATGACCGGGAACCAATGGATAAAAGCTCCAACCCCAATCATTGCGGGTCATATGCAGGTCGGTGTGGCAAACCCCGCAGTACAAAATCTCGACAACCACATCATCAGCACGCGGTTCGCGGCGCTCGAAACGGTAGGGGGCCAGATCGTCGATGGGAGAGTGGGTTGCGTAACCCAGAACATTGATCGTCATGTTGTCCTCGCTTTCCTAATTTAGTTAACGCGGTTCTTTCGGCAGAGGCGCTTTGCGCCGGGTCAATTCCAGCGAGGCTTGCGGCAAACGCGCCCCTTGCAGCGCAATCTTCGCGGCGGCGGCATGGATCTCCCGGAGGTCGTCGGGGGTGACTGACTGTCGATAATTTATCAGATGCAGCACCATCCGATTAGAGAGTAGAATCCGCATAGACTTATGAGATCCATTCATCAATGCCGCACAAAAACCTCAACGATCTTCTGGCCTTCGTCGCAGTGGCGCGTGAAGGGAGCTTTACCAAAGCCGCTGCGCAGCTCGGGGTGTCCCAATCGGCGTTAAGCCACACCATCCGGGCGCTGGAGGCGAGGCTGGGCCTGCGGCTGCTGACTCGCACCACCCGGAGCGTGTCCCCGACTGAGGCGGGCGAACGTCTCTTCCTGACCGTGGGGCCACGATTCGAGGAGATCGACGCCGAACTGGCCGCCATCACCGAACTGCGGGACAAGCCCGCCGGCACCCTGCGCATCACGACCGCCGAACACGCCGCCAACACCGTACTCTGGCCCAAGCTGGTCAAACTCCTGCCGAACTACCCGGACATCCACATGGAGATCACCGTCGACTATGGCTTGGCCGACATCGTCGCGCAGCGCTATGACGCCGGCGTGCGCCTCGGCGGTGAAGTGGCCAAAGACATGATCGCCGTGCGCATTGGGCCAGACCTGCGCATGGCCGTCGTGGGGACTCCCCGTTACTTCTCGGCGAGACCGCCGCCGCAGACGCCCCAAGACCTGACTGAACACAACTGCATCACACTGCGACTGCCGACCTATGGCGGTCTGCTGCCCTGGGATTTCGAGAAGGCGGGCCACGAAGTCAAAACGCGCGTTGAAGGCCAATGGGTGTTCAACAGTAGCACCTCGATACTCAGGGCGGCTCTGGCTGGATTGGGCTTGGCCTATGTACCCGAAGATATGGTGCAGGAGCCGCTCGTCGAAGGACGTCTCATGCGGGTGCTGGAAGATTGGTGTCCGCCGTTTCCCGGCTACCATCTCTATTATCCAAGCCGCCGTCAGTCCTCACCGGCATTTGCCCTGCTGGTCGATGTGTTGCGTTATCGGGGTTAACCAGAAAATCCAACAGCAAAAGGGCCACCAGTACGAATGCGCACGATGCGGGTGAGTTTGGCAAGCGGATTTGGCCCTTACTCGTCCGCCGCGAAGGCGTTGAGCAGGGCGTTGCGGATACCGGTGTCCCAGAAGAACACCTTCTGGCTCTTCGAGATTTCCTTGCGCGGATGAGTGCTGAAGGCCGGCAGCCGGAAAATGACGAAGGTCCGTTCGAGCAGGTCCAGATAGCGCTCCACAGTCGTCCGCCCCATCTGGAGTTGCGTGGCCAGCTCGTTGACCGACTTCTTCTCGTTTTTGAAACATAGTCTCTCGTTCTGGGAGTACCTCTATGATCGGGTCTCAGGCCGAAATCTTATCCCCCCTCCCCGACTTGATTCGTCGAGCGGCGGCGGCATGGATCAGCCCTGCCTGCTCGCAGCTATTGAGCATTTACGAGAGCGGAAATTGCTGGATTCATACAGGCTGGCTATCGGTTATTCCTGAGTAAATCACTTGACTTATGGTCTTTCATATCCTTAATTACATTGGGTAAACCCCCGGCTCTGCCGGGGTGACAGTAGAAGTTTGACAGTTCCAGGAGTGTTCCCACAGGGCCACTGCTTGGGGTATTGCCAATGGCCGTGATAAGGAAGAGCCTCTGAGCAACAGAGGGTCTCGTAGAAGTATGCTATCAGTAAGTTAGGTAGGCGAAGTCATCTGCTGATGAGATAGCTCAAGAATCACTCGTAATAGAGAATATTAACGAAATATAGGTTGAGTTCAGCAGTGACCAGAGATGACATTCACAACCGCTCGATCAGTTTCTGTCACTGGTACACCACCTTTAGGTGGTCCCCATGAAGGGGCCGCATTAGCGACCCCGACGAGCCGCTTTGAGCGGCTCATGAACGAAAGCCCCCGGCTCTGCCGGGGGATGGTTACTCAAAAACTTGAAGTCCGAGGCATAGCCTTGGACGATCACAGACGCAAAGGAGCCCAGATGATCACCCGAGAAGACCTGCTCAGAGGCACTCCTCCTCCTGTTACCCTTACGCCTGCCAATGTGCGCGAAGCCCGGGGTAGCCAAGCACGCCAACTGGTCGTCTTGGACGACGATCCGACCGGCACCCAGTCGGTGGCCGAACTCCCGGTCCTCAATTCGTGGGCCGCCACCGATCTGGAGTGGGCGCTGGCCACGGGCGCCGCCGCTGTCTATGTCATGACCAACTCCCGTTCCCTCGACCCCAGGGCGGCCGCCGAGCGCAACCGGGAAGTCGTCCGGGCCGCCCTGGCGGCGGCGGAGACCCTCGGCGTTGAGGTCGATTTTGTGTCGCGGTCCGATTCCACGCTGCGCGGCCACTTTCCCTTGGAGCCGGACGTCATCATCGCAGAATTGGCGACGGCGGGGCGTCCGATCGACGCGACTGTCGTCGTTCCTGCCTTTGGGGATGCTGGACGTATTACTCTCAACTCCATCCACTACGCCGGTAGCGCCGCCACCGGTTACGTTCCGGTGGGGGAAACCGAGTTTGCCCGCGACGCTACCTTCGGGTACCGCAGTTCCGATTTGCGCGAATGGGTCGAGGAGAAGTCGGGCGGCCGCATCCACGCCAGCGATGTGGTAGCCATCACCCTGGACGAGATCCGCGCCGGCGCGGATGCGGTGGCCGCCAAGCTGCTGCCGCTCACCGGGGGGTGCTGCGTGGTCGTCGACATCATTGAGGAATCCGACCTGCGCTCCCTCGCGCTGGGTCTGTTGAAGGCCCAGGATGCTGGAAAGCGCTACGTGTTTCGGGTCGGGCCGCCCTTCGTCCGCGGTATGATCGGACAGGAGGTCCACCCGCCGCTGACTGCCAAAGAGGTAGCCACCATTCGCAGCGCTGAATCGGCCTTCGGTGGACTGATCGTGGTCGGCTCGCATGTCGATCTGACCACTCGACAGCTCGACGCCCTGCGGGAACGCCGGAGACCGGTCGAGTTCGAGATCGACGTCGCCAAGGTGCTGGGCGATGACCGGGAGGCGCACTTGGCCGGCCTCGTCGCTGCGGTCGCCGAAGCCCTGGCCAAGGGCAACGTAGTGGTCGGCACCTCACGCACCTTGGTTCGCGGCACGGATGGAGCCGATTCGCTGCGCATCGCCCGCGCCGTCTCGGACGCCGTGGTGCAGGTCGTGCGTCAGGTTCTGGATCTCGCCCCGCCCCGCTTCGTGATCGCCAAGGGCGGTATCACCTCTTCCGATGTGGCCAGCCGTGGCCTGGAAATTGGTCGCGCCTTGGTGCGCGGCCCGATGCTGCCCGGCATCGTGTCGCTGTGGGAACCCATTGACGGCCCCGCGCGCGGCATTCCCTACATCGTCTTCGCCGGGAACGTCGGTACCGAGGAATCCCTCGCTGACGTCGCCGACAAACTGTCCAACTGACTCCACCCGCATTCGGTTCCCGTAAAAGGAAAAAATCATGAACACTCCGATCATTGCAGTCCTGGGGCTTGGAGCGATGGGCCTACCCATGGCGACGCGCCTGGCCGAGAAGTTCAGTGTCCGCGGTTACGACATCAGCGCCGAGCGGCTCGCGCTGGCCGAGAAGGCCGGTATCGCCGCCACCGGAAGCGCCCGGGAAGCCGCCAGCGGGGCGAATGTTGTTTTGCTCGCGGTGCGCAACCGCGTCCAGCTCGACGAGGCCCTCTACGGTGACGACGGCGTGGTCGAGGTGCTGAAGCCGGGAGCGGTCATCGTCCTCACCTCCACCGTCGGCATCGACGCCGTCCGCGAGGTAGCCGCTCAACTGACCGAAGCGAAGCTGCATCTGGTCGACGCCCCGATCTCCGGCGGTCCGGTCCGGGCAGGGAAGGGTGATCTGCTGGTGACGGTCGGCGCTGACGATGCGGCCTATGCCGCCGCCCTCCCGGTGTTAGAGCAGTTGGCTTCCACGCTGGTGCGGATCGGCCCAAAGGCCGGGGACGGTCAGGCCATGAAGACCGTCAACCAGTTGTTGTGCGGCGTCCACATCGCCGCCGGGGCCGAAGCCTTGGCTCTCGCCGAGGCGCTGGGCCTGGATCCTGCGGTGGCGCTGAAAACCCTGGGCGCGGGTGCAGCCGCATCCTTCATGCTCGGTGACCGGGGACCGCGCATGTTGCAAGCCTACGACGACGGCGGAGCCGAGGTGAAGAGCCGCCTCGACATCTTCGTCAAGGATATGGGCATCGTGAACAGCGCGGCGCGGGCCGTCGGTCTGGCTACCCCGATCGCCGCCGCCGCCGAGGGACTCTACCTCATCGGGCAGGCCAACGGGCAGGCTGCGGCCGATGACTCCTCAGTCATCCGCGTGGTGGCTCCGTGCCGTCGCCAGAAAGCGTGAGCCACCAGGAGACCTGAGTCATGGGAACTGCGGCATTGTTGATGATCGCCGTCGTGGCGGTCGCCGTCTTATTGGTCCTGGTGATCAAGGTTGAAGTGCCGGCCTTCGTCGCCTTGCTGCTGGTCAGCATGGGGACGGCGCTGGTGACCGGCATTCCGCTGGCCAATGTTGTGCCGGTGATGGTCGCGGGCATGGGCAAGGTACTGGGTTCGGTGGCCATCGTCGTGGGCCTCGGGTCGATGCTGGGACGGCTGATTGAGGTATCCGGCGGGGCGGACAATCTGGCCCGCCGGTTCACGGAGGTGCTGGGAGCGAAGCATGTCGTCGCCGCGCTGACGGCCGCGTCCTTCATTCTGGGTATTCCGGTGTTCTTCGATGTCGGCTTCATCATCCTGGCGCCGATCGTCTTCGGCTTCGCCAAGGTCGCCAAGATCCATCCGATGAAGATCGCGCTGCCCGTTGGGGCAGTCCTGCTCACCGTCCATGTGGCGCTGCCCCCGCACCCCGGTCCGGTCGCGGCAGCCGCGCTGCTGAATACGGACGTGGGGCTGTTGACTCTGATCGGTTTGATTATCTGTGCCGCCGTCGGCGTGGCGGGGTTCTTTGCGGCGAAGCTGTTCAACGTGGACAAGCTGATCCTCGGACCCTCGCCGGCAACCGAAGCCACCGCGGATGAGGCCCCGCCAGCCAAGGCTTCGGTCGAGACGAAAGACACCGTACCGAGCGCGGCGACCGTGGTCATGCTCGTTGTGCTGCCCATCCTGCTCATCATGGTGGGATCGGTGGCGGCGACGGTCTTGCCTAAGGACCATGCTCTGCTGCCGTTCGCCACTTTCCTCGGCGCTCCCGCCACCGCCCTGTTGATCGGTCTTCTCGTTGCGTATGTGCTGATTGGCAACAAGGCGCGATGGAATAAGAGCGAGCGCAGCTCGATTGCCGACTCGGCATTACCGATTGTCGCCATCATCATTTTTGTGACCGGCGCGGGCGGCGTCTTCGGCAACGTGTTGGTCGAGTCCAAAATTGGGGTCGCGCTGTCGCAGTCGTTGACGGCGATGGGCATGCCGCTCATCGTCGCCGCGTTTGTCATCTCCCTGGCGCTCCGCGCGGCCCAGGGATCGGCGACCGTGGCGATCTTGACCACCGCCGGCCTGTTGTCTCAAGCGGTGGCTGCCGGTGGGTACAGTCCGCTCCAGGTGGCTCTGGTGACTTTGGCCATCGGCTTTGGCGGACTCGGGCTATCCCACATCAATGATTCCGGCTTCTGGATCGTGACGAAGTACCTGGGTCTGTCCGTGGCCGACGGCCTGAAGACATGGACGACCTTGACCACTATCTGCGGGGTTGCGGGCTTCTTGCTAACCTGGGCCGTGTGGCTGGTCGTTTGACAGCAAGGTTAGCTTCATCTGACCCAGGGTAATCGCGCTATGTGGTCGCCAGACTGGACTGCCCGAAGAGAAGAGTAGACACCATCGGTAAATCATCGTTGAAGGCAGCGCAGAGTTTCCGGCGGCGGAGGCTGTCCCAGGCAGGGCCATCGTGGCGCAGCACGTTGAGGGCTATGCGACGAATCACGGCCCGGTTTTCCGCCGCGTGGTCGCGGCGGGTCCGGCAGGCATCCTCGCTGAATTGCACGTCCAAGACCCCGTGCTGGTGGTTTTCGATCCCCCCCTGGGTGCGGACGGTCACCGCGAACCGGTCCCGCTCCGGGAACGAGTACAGGAAATAGCGGCATTCTATACGGTAGTCACCTCCTGCCTTGGGAAAGATACGGCAACGGGAACAACCTCAGAAACCGGAACGACTCCAGACCCCGGAACTGGAACAAAAATGGGAATAGCAACATCATCCTTTGTGCCGGATGTCCTCTTAACCTTCAGCGGCGCTGCCGGTCAGTCCCACGCGCAGCGTGTGACGGTAAATTCGCCAGATGCTCCACAGATTAACGCCCAGCCAGCCGGCGGTAATGCCTAGAGCCAGCGCAGCGGGATAGGTAAAGACGGCGGGATTAACGGCGGTGGCCAGCAATAATAACAATGCGGTCAGATAAGCCCACCACTGCCACCGGATGCGCACTTCCGGCAACAATTGCTTCATGTTGGGCACTTTCACCCGCCGGAACAGTTGCGCCTGCAAGTGGAACCAGGCCAGAAACGGCACGATCTTGTACGCCATGCCGTTGATCACGGCGACCGCGAAACCGAAGATCAGTAGGATTCCTAACAGCAGCTCAACTTGCGGTGCTGACGCCAGCGCTGGGATCACCAGCGTTGTCAGCCACAACAGTGCGCCCGCCAGCAGGCTGGTCATGCTGATACGCCAGTAACCCAGGGTTGCATCGCCGATCTTGCGTCGCCGCCGGTTCAGCAGGTACAGCGTCGTCCCGGCAAGGACGGCGAGTCCGAATGCCAGCGCCGCGCTCGTTACCGTCGCCGCCATCGTCCACCCGCCAAGGACGAAGGCCGACCAGGCACCCAGCAACGCCGCCATTAGCGGCGCGAAGCCACGAACGAACCATGCCGGGTAGGGCGGTGTGATCTGGAACATCGGCACCACCTGATACGCCACGCCAGCCACCAGCAGCACGGTCCAACCCACCAGTCCCCAAGCGGTGTGCAAATGGGTCAGTGTGATGGCCCGCAGATTTAAGCCCCACCCAAAGTAGCTGCCGAGCGACAGACCCAGCCCGACCGTGACCAGCAATGCTCCCAGCGCGCAGCGCAGGGCGATCACCGTACCGCTGACCACCGGCGCACGCCACAGGGCGAGATGGATGGCGGTCAGGGCCACGGCAAAGCTCAGGCCGAACAATCCCAGCGCCGGATGAAACCAGAGGGGACGACCGCTGAGAAACGCAATCGGCAGGGCCAGCGCGCCCAGCGTCAGGGGAACGTGCATCAGCGTCGCCGTCAGCCGGGGCCGGGGCACGACCACGCCCACCACTACCGGCAGAATTTGCAGCAATGCGCCCAGCATGATCTGCGCCATGAAACCCAGGGTCAGCAGATGTGTCAGCGCCAACGTGGCCGGCTGCCAGCGACTGGTAAAAGTCTCCGGCCCTTGCCACAGCAGCAGCACCGCCGCCAACAGCAAAAACCAAGGCGCAGTCAGGAAAAACCGCAGCGGCACGTCGAAGGGGGGCGCCTGTTCGAAAGAGAGTCCGGGCGAATTCATGGCAGCCAAATCAGAATTTCAAAATCGCCGTCCGCACCCGTCGTGGTTTCATAGCGGTAGTGATAACGACACAGAATGTCGTACAGCGGATAGGGCTGGCGATGAATCAGAAAACGCAACCGTTGGCCCGGCTGCAAATCATCCAGCGCCGCCAGAACCCGCTCCAGCGGTTCCGGCGGCTCCAGACCCCGCCCATCCACTACGATATCGGGCGCGTTCACGCCGATTAACCCGCTGGCAGGTTTCGCACGGCATCGAGCACCGATCCGGCGGTGCTGCCCAGCGCCCGATCGCACATTGGATACAGCATCTGCTCTTCCTTAATGTTGTGCTGCTGCATCAGGATCAACAGCGTTTCCGCCTGTCCCAGGAACTCCTCCAGGTCGCCGCTGGCGAGTGCGTTGTTCATCTCGCCGAAGGTTTCCCGCATTTGTTGATGCTCCAGCCGCATTACCCGCGTCGGACCCATGAACATACCGCTGGCCTCCTCGAAGGCGGGAAATAGTCCCTCCTCTTCTTTTTGGAAATGGCGCTCCATCGCGGTCTGGAACTGTTGGAAATCCACGCGGCAACGGGCCAGATCGCCCGATTGGGCCGCCTCTTCGGCAGCAGCAAAAACCTCATCGCAGCAGCGATGTTCGGTGGCGAAATAGTCGGCGATAGCAGACATGGTTGGTATCCCTGGCTCAATCAATTGACGGTGATTGTGCCGGGCACCCAACCGGCATTCCTTGACCCTCATCAAGGAATAATCGCCGTGATTTTCGGAACATGATCGCTGTTCCCCGCCCAATCGGACTTAGGCCGGGCGGCTCGCATCATCGCCGAGTAATGAGGTGTTCATGAGCGCGTTCTTCACCAAATCCATGGCGCGAAATATCTTCTATGGCGGCACGTTGTTCTCGGTGCTGCTGTTTCTCGCCCTCACCTTTCACACCACTTGGACGCTACCGCAACGCGACCACCGCGAGAATCTGACCCCGGAGGTCGTGCGCGGCAAGCATCTGTGGGAAACCCGTAATTGTGTCGGCTGCCACACGATCCTGGGCGAAGGTGCCTACTTCGCCCCGGAACTGGGCAACGTCTACCCCCGGCGCGGTGCGGAATTCATCAAAATCTGGATTAAATACCGTCCCCGGGAAGGCGTGCCGGGCCGGCGGTCGATGCCGCAGTTCGATTTTACCGACCCGCAACTGGATGACATCGTGGCCTTCCTGAAATGGACTTCGGAAGTCAATACCGAAAAATGGCCGCCGAACATCAAAGGCTGAACTCCGGCATTCACCACAGAGGACAAGGCAATCATGCAATTGCAATACAAATCCCAGGCGGTGGCCAAACCCTACTTTATCGCCGCCATCGGTCTGTTCGTGGGGCAAATTCTGTTTGGTCTGATTCTCGGTCTGCAATACGTGGTCGGCGATTTCCTGTTTCCGGCGATTCCCTTCAATATCGCCCGCATGGTACATACCAATCTGCTGATCGTCTGGCTGCTGTTCGGCTTCATGGGCGCATCCTATTACCTGGTGCCGGAGGAAACCGAAACCGAGTTGCACAGCCCTTGGCTGGCGCACCTGATGTTCTGGATTTTCCTGGTCGCCGGGGCGCTCACCATCGTCGGCTACCTGATGGTGCCCTACGCCACCCTGGCCGACATGACCGGCAACAACATTCTGGCCACCATGGGCCGCGAGTTCCTGGAACAACCCCTGCCTACCAAGCTCGGTATCGTGGTGGTGGCGCTGGCGTTCCTGTACAACATCGGCATGACTATCCTCAAGGGCCGCAAGACCGCGCTCAGCATGATCTTGCTGATCGGCCTGATCGGGCTGGCGGTGTTGTTCCTGTTCGCTTTCTACAACCCGTCCAATCTGGTCAAGGATAAATACTTCTGGTGGTGGGTGGTGCATCTGTGGGTCGAGGGCGTCTGGGAGCTGATCATGGCCGCCATCCTCGGCTTCGTGCTGCTCAAGATCACCGGCGTGGATCGTGAAGTGATCGAGAAATGGCTGTATGTGATTATCGCCATGGCCCTGGTGAGCGGCCTCATCGGCACCGGCCATCACTACTACTGGATCGGCGCCCCCGGTTATTGGCAGTGGTGGGGTGGGATCTTCTCGGCGCTGGAACCGCTGCCGTTCTTCGCCATGACGGTGTTCTGCTTCAATATGGTCAACCGCCGCCGCCGCCAGCATCCCAACAAGGCTGCCACCCTGTGGGCGCTGGGCACTGGCGTCATGGCCTTCCTCGGTGCCGGCTTATGGGGGTTCCTGCACACCTTGGCGCCCGTCAACTATTACACCCACGGCACCCAGATCACCGCCGCGCATGGACACCTGGCGTTCTTCGGCGCCTATGTGATGGTGGTGCTGACCATCATTTCCTACGCCATGCCGATGCTGCGGGGACGCGAGGCCAACCCCGAACGCGCTCAGGTGCTGGAAATGTGGTCGTTCTGGCTGATGACGGTCTCCATGGTGTTCATCACCCTGTTCCTGACCGGCGCTGGCATCTTGCAAGTGTGGTTGCAACGGGTGATTCCCGATCCGCAGGAATTCATGACGGTGCAGGAGCAGTTACATATCTTCTACTGGCTGCGCTGGATGGCGGGCGTGGTGTTCTTCATCGGACTGATGGTGTATCTCTACAGCTTCTTCGCCAAGGACAAGCCGGAAACCGTCGAGGTCGGCGGGGTTCAGCCGGCCGCGACTTGAGCGTTCACTCCTCCCACCCTCACCCTCCTCCGTCTCAGGGGGAGGGCGTCGTCATGCCATCGCACCTCAACCCGCAATCCTTGGCGATCCCCTACTACGAACCGTTCGGTGATGAGTGCGCGGTCTTCGATGCGGCGTGGCGCAACCGGCTACCGCTGCTGATCAAGGGACCGACTGGCTGTGGCAAAACCCGCTTCGTCGCTCACATGGCGGCCCGGCTGGGCCTGCCGCTGCACACCGTCGCCTGCCATGACGATTTGTCCGCCGCCGATCTGGTGGGGCGGCATCTGCTGCACGGCGGCGCAACGGTCTGGTGTGACGGACCGCTGACCCGGGCAGTGCGCGAGGGTGGGATTTGCTATCTCGACGAGGTGGTGGAAGCACGCAAGGACACCACGGTGGTGCTGCACCCGCTGGCCGACGACCGGCGGGTGCTGCCCATTGAACGCACCGGCGAGGTGTTGCCGGCACCGCCAAGTTTTATGCTGGTGGTATCCTACAATCCTGGTTATCAGAACCTGCTCAAGAGCCTGAAACCGTCCACTCGCCAACGATTTCTGGCTTTGCGCTTCGACTTTCCCAACCCGGAGCAGGAACGGGCCATCGTCATCGGTGAAACCGGCTGTGACGCCGCTACTGCTGCGCAACTGGTCAAACTCGCCGGCGCTTTCCGCACCCTGAAGGAACACGATCTGGACGAGGTCCCCAGCACCCGCTTGCTGGTCTACGCCGCGCAATTGATTCGTAGCGGCATGGATCGCATCACCGCCTACCGGGTCGCGCTGGTGGAGGCGCTGACCGACGACGAACCGACCGCCGCCGCGCTGCTGGAGGTGGTGAATGCCAGTTTTGCCTGAACCATTCGCCCGCCGTAATGGGTGGGCGCGGATTGAAACGCCTGAAGCGCTATCGCCATGACACCCTTGACGCCCTTCGAACGCAAGCGCGTCCTGTATCAAGGCGGGTTCTTCATCCTGTTCATGTTCGCCCCGGTCTTCGACCTGCTGCGCTTCGATCTGACTCAGGGCCATCTAATCGTGTTCGGCCAGCCGTGGACGCTGGGGCTGGACGACTATCTGGCGGGCCGGATCAGCAACACGCACATGGCGCTCAATATTCTGCTGCGGGTGATCGTGCCGATCCTGTTGCTGGCCATTACTTTTTTAGGCATCGCCTGGCGCTGGGGCCGGCTGTATTGCGGCTGGATGTGCCCGCACTTCTCGGTGGTGGAAACCATCAATCAACTGGTGCGCAAGGCCAGCGGCAAGCAGAGCATCTGGGACAAGAAGCCGGGGCCGCCGTGGCATCCCGACGGTACGCCAGCGCCCACCGACACACGCTATTGGCTGCTGGCGATTCCCTTCGCGCTGGCCTTCGCCTTCCTGTGGGCGGTGGTGCTGCTGACCTACCTGCTGCCGCCGGCGGAGGTTTACGGGAACCTGTTCAATCTGACCCTGACCCGCAATCAAGCGCTGTTCATCGGCGTGGGTACGGGATTGCTGTTCATCGAATTCACCCTGGCCCGGCACCTGTTCTGCCGCTACGCCTGCGCGGCGGGCCTGTTTCAAAGCCTGGTCTGGATGGCCAACCGCCAGGCGATGGTGGTCGGCTATCAGCGCGACCGCGCCCGCGACTGCGCCAGTTGCCAGTCGTTCTGCGATCACGTCTGTCCGATGCGGCTCAAGCCGCGCAACATCAAACGGCTGATGTTCGCCTGCACCCAGTGTGGGCAGTGCATCGACGCCTGCGAAATCGTGCAGCGGGATAATCCGAATGGAAGTCTGTTGAGTTGGATTGACGGACAGAAAGCATTGGAAGCGGATGGCTCGCAGGGTTTGCTGGCGAGCGAATCCGCTGCCCAGAAATCCAGAGTAATCACGCCATGAAAGAGATTGCTTTGGACTCACGCCTCAGTTGGTTTTCTTAAATCAAATGAGGTCATTTCTATCCCTGACCATCAAAAAGGGGCCAAAAATGCTTAAGAAATTTTTATTCCCAATGGCAGTGATTGCGTCGCTGTCTCTATCGCAAGTCTCTTTTGCGGCAGATCAATGCAAGGAAGATAAGGATTGTAAAAATGGTGAAGTTTGCATATTGGCTTTGACACCACCTGTATGCAAGGCACCACAGGCTACGGGTGCGCCTTGCAAGCGCGATGTAGTATGCGCCTCCAAGAAATGCGATATTCCCGCCGGTAAAGATGCGGGAATTTGCAAATAAAAGCCTGCCCTTGGGTTTTTAAGATTGGGCAAATGATTACCGCCCAACCAGGTCGCCGGGGGGGGTTCTCCCCCGGCCCCCACGAGGGATAACGTGAATCCATCCTTACCCGCTTTGCTGGATTTGCACTGATATGGAAGAACACGTTGGCGCGCTCTGGCACCGCTTCATCACCCGCGCGGCGCAACGCCACTACCCGGACGCAGCAGTCACTCTGGCCGAAGTCGAGAAAACCGTCGGCCTGTTGTTTCGCGCTTTCGGCGGCGATCCGGGCCTGCGCGTCGCACCAGCGGCGGCGATCCGGCATGGGGCGCGGCGGCATTGGCTGGCGCGCGTCGCTGGGGTCGGGGAAAAGATCACGCCCGCCTGTCGGGACTTGGAAACCCTGCAACTGCCAGCGGAACTGGCCCTGTTTCCACAACGGGAGCTAAACCGCGATCTCTATCTCTGGCTCGTTGCCCTGGCCGCCGCGCACGACGAAGTGGATCCCGATGCGCCCTGGTGGCGACAAAATCAGCAGGGCACGCTGATCGCGCTCGACCGCTTTCCCGGCCTGCAATCCCGCTATCGGCGGCTGGCCGTTGCCGTGTTGGAGTTGCGAATCCCGCCGGAACGGCTGCCCCCGGATGAGGCGGCGCAGGAAAACCAGGTGCGGCAAGCCTTGCGCGAACCGGGCAGCGTCCTGGATTTACCCGCCGCCCGCCGCCCGCCGCAACCGGTGCCGCTCTGGCTCTACCCGCCCCCGCCCCCCACCGCCGGTCAGTCCCAGCGCCGGGATGGCGATAGCCAATCCGGCGGCGGCGGCAAGCCGGCCGAACGCGACCGCCAGCGCCGCCGCGCCGAGCGGGTGGACTTGCCGGAACGCAAGAGTCCTTTCCTGGCACCGTTCCGCGCCGAAAGCCTGCTGTCCTGGGCCGAATTCGTGCGGGTCAACCGGGCCACCGATGATGAGCCGGAACCCAACACGGGCCGGGCAGCGGATGACATGGACGTGTTGAGCGTCACCCGCGACGGTTCCAGCACCGCGTCCAGAGTGCGCTTCGATCTTGATCTGCCGTCCGCCAGCGAGGACGACCTGCCGCTGGGGCCAGGGATTAAATTACCGGAATGGGACTACCGCAAACGGTTGCTCGTACCGGATTACTGCTGCGTACAGGAAATGCTGGCCCGCCGCGCCCAGCCCTGCGAACTGCCGCCACCGTTGCGCCGCGACGCCCAGCGCCTGCGCCGGCAGTTTGAAATTCTGCGTCCCGGTCGAGGCTGGCGGCGCGCTCAGCCCGACGGCGAGGAATTGGATCTGGACGCCTGCGTCCGTCACGCCGCCGATTGCGCCAGTGGGGGGCAAGGTCACGAACGCGGCCTGTATCGGCAACTGGCGCGACAGGAACGCGATCTGGCCTGTCTGCTGCTGGCCGATCTGTCGCTGTCCACCGACGCCTGGGTTAACAACAAGGGCCGGGTGATCGAAGTCATCCGCGACAGTCTGTTTCTGTTCGCCGAGGCGCTGGCGATGACCGGCGACCGTTTCGCGCTGTACGGCTTTTCCTCGCGCAAGCGCCAGCACGTGCGGGTGCATCGGGTGAAGACCTTCGACGAGCGATACACGGCGGCGGTGCGCGGTCGGATCAACGCCATCAAGCCCGGCTACTACACCCGGATGGGGACCGCCGTGCGCCATGCCACGAGTTTATTGAGCCGGCAGACCACCGCCCGCCGGCTTCTGCTGTTGCTGACCGATGGCAAGCCGAACGATCTCGACCAATACGAGGGACGGTACGGGATCGAGGATACCCGGATGGCGCTGCTGGAAGCCCGCCGGGAGGGCTTGCGCCCATTCTGCGTGACGATTGATCAGGAAGCGGATGACTATCTGCCGTATTTGTTCGGCAAGTATAGCTTCGTCCTCATCCGCCGTCCCGAGGATTTGCCACGTCAGTTATTATTGCTGTATACCCGTTTGACCCACTGAACCCGAGGGCTCTTCTGTGACCGATCCGCAACAACTGGCCGAAGCAGTGCGCGCCGCCTGCATCCAAGCGGCGCTGGACGCTTACGAGGAAGGTGGCGTGCTTGGCCTGTGCGCCGAGGGCCGCTGGGAATACGCCATTTCGGCGATGCAGAAACTGGATGTGGATGCTCTGATCGCGATTTGTACCGAGGGTCAACGGCGCGGGCCGTCCTGATTCTTTCCTCGCCGGGCGGTGCTACTTTTCCAGGTTTCGCCAACCAGGGTGATCGAAGTAGTTGCCGTAATTATCCAACGACTGCACCACTTGCACCGCGCCGGCCTGCCGGGAGGTCTTTTGATCCTTACCCGACATGGCATCCGCGCCAGCCAGCATATCCGCTATGACGAGATGCAACATTGCATCGGCGTCCTTTTCCAGATGACAATTTTTCACGATATTCGCTACTTCTGAATTGACCTTGGCGGCGAGTTCGTCGTAGCTCTTAGCATCCAGCTTGTTTTGATGGATTGTCGGCAGACGCGGCGTAAAAGCATCTTTCACACTGGTCATGCTCTGTCGCAGTACATCGTCGGTTTGCCATTTTTTACCATCTTTTAAGTGCAGCTTGGCGGTGGCGGCGCCCTGTTCGTGCTGATGCGTTGTCTCGGCGGCTACTACAAAAGCTGTTGGCAAACTGACGAGCATGGCGATAAGACTGGCCATTCCAATAGAGCGATGAAGTTGCTTCATGATAACCTCCTACTGCGCTGCGAAGAAATTTGAATGGATGACCTGGTAACGAACGCCACTGAAAAAACTACTCATTCATCCGTCTCTCTACATCCCCTCGTCATGCAGCACGCCGCCATCGAGAGTAGCCATTTCCGGCGTGACCTGATCGAAGCGAAATACTTCGCCACCGTATTGCTTGACGAACGCCCGCGCATCCTCCTCGCGGGCGAAGGAGACCAGGGTCGGTCCCATCGAACCATTGCGGCGACTGAAGGCCACGTAAAACGCAGTTTTGGCGTCGATCCAGTGGCCCAGTGGTTTGGTCCAGTCCGCCTTGCCCATGTCCTGGACATACACCGCGAGGATGCGTTTCTGCTGTTCCGGACGGGTGTAAATGGCGAACATCTCCACGGTATCGCAGAAGAACTCCGGCGACCCCTGATCATAATGAATCTGCGCCTTCGGTCCCGGATAGTCAAGCAGCAGCATTCCATCCAGGGCACAAAACGTATTTCCGGTGATTTCCTGGGCATTCGGCTTGACCTCTTCGCCGCAGCCCGTCAGCAGCAAAACGCCGAAGATCAATACGGTTGCCAGACCATCGCCGCGCTTCATTTGAACCTCCACACCGCTATGCCCAGCGGGGCAACAATCCACATCACCATCGCGCTGCCCAACAGCCAGGGACTCGCCAGCGTCGCCGGCAGCACGGTCGCCAGTCCGTACAGCTTGCGCACTTCCTCGAAGCCGAATACGTTGAGAATGCGGAAAATATCCGCCGGATTCAGATACAGCAGCACGGGAAAGAAACTAAGGTTGAACCGCTTCTGGCTCAGCACCAGAATTCCCAGCAACAGCAGGTCGTACACCAACACATAGAAAAACCACAGGCCAATCGCCATTCCGCTGGCGCGCATTCGGTCGCTGGCCATGACCGATACCATCACGGCAATGCTCAGGAACGCCATCCCCAGTAAAATGGCGCTCAGCATGAACCCTACGTAATGATAAAGCGCCGCCGGTCCCAGTTGATACGACAGCAGAACGCCGGCCAGGCCAAATCCCGCCAGCGTGGAAAAGGCCAGCGCCCCCGCCAGTCCGACGAATTTCCCCATCAGCAACTCAAAATGGGTGATCGGCATGGACAGGAGCAATTCCAGTGAACCGCGCTCGCGTTCGCCGACGATGGCGTCGTAACCCAGAATCAGGGCGATCAGCGGCACCAGATAAATCACCAAGCTGACCAGACTGGCGATGGTGACATCCATGCCGCGAAAGCCGACCGCACCCTGTTGCGCCGCGCCGAAATAGGCGATGACTAGGGCGAAAACGGTAAAAATCACCGCTACCGCCAATACCCAGCGATTGCGAATGCGATCCCAAAATTCCTTGCTGGCGATCACGCCGATCTGTTTGAATTCAATGTGTGTTTTCATGCGGTCGCGTCGCTATAACCCAGAAAAACATCTTCCAGCGAGGGTTCCCTGATCTGCAAGTCCAACAGTATGCTGTCCAATGCCGCCAATGCATTGAGCATCGTCATTTTCTGTTCGCGGGGACAGCGAACGTGTACGGTCTCCCCGTTAAACTGCACGCTGGCGGCCGGCTGATTCGCCAAAGCTTGCCGCAGCGCCTCTTCCGCGCCGGGCCGCAGAGTGAGTTGAAAATCCAGCGGCAGATTCAATTCCTCGCGCAGTGAATGGACTGTGCCCAGCGCCTGAATCTTGCCGGTGCGCATCAGCGCCAGCCGGTCTACCCGCAGTTGAATTTCGGCGAGAATGTGCGAAGTGAGAATGGCGGTCACGCCCTGTTCCCGCAGTTCCCGCAGGATTTGATAAAACTCCCGAATTCCCTGCGGGTCGAGGCCGTTAGTGGGTTCGTCCAGAAACAACAGGCGCGGCGTACCGAGCAGGGCTTGGGCGAACCCGAGGCGCTGGCGCATCCCCTTGGAATAGCCGCGCACCCGCCGCCGCGCGGCATCGGCCAAGCCGACTTTTTCCAGTAACGGCAAACAGGAACGGGGGTCGGCAGCCTTCAGCCTAGCGAAGAACAGCATGATCTCCAGGCCGGAAAGATTGTCGTACAGGGCCAGACTTTCCGGCAAATAACCGATGCCGCGCCGCACCTGCCGAAAGGCTTCGCCGCGCACCGGCTGACCGTCAATCCGAATCTCGCCCCGCGTTGCCGGTAGCAGGCCCAGCATCATTTTGAACAGGGTCGTCTTGCCGGCGCCGTTGTGACCGATCAATCCGAACAATTCGCCGGTCTGCACGGTCAAATTCACGCCGTCCACCGCATGGGTTTCGCCGAAGTGCTTGACCGCGCCGCGCACTTCAATCACGTTGGATGCCAAGCCAATCACTCCAGTTGGAACGGTAAGGAAGCAGTCGGGGGTGGTTGTCAACAACGCTGGGACCACGCAATAACGGAAACTGCCGGGCGATCAGACGCAAGCTTTGCACCGCCGGGCTGTTTAATAGCAATTTGACCAGCGGATATTTCCAATTCAGCCGATCCACCACATCGTTGGCTTCATAAGGCGTATCGCCGATGCCATCACCATTGGCGTCCCAGCCCACGTAATTGCTCCAATAATTGCCCTCTTTCTTGCCCCATTCCTCATTGCGGGTGGCGACATAGCGAATCTGGTCACGGTTCTGGATAAAGTCATTATGATCGACGTCGTTGTTAATAGAACCCGCCCACAGATGTACGCCGACCCGGTTACCCATGACCAGATTGCCTTTCAGGACATTGTATTCGGCGTCGTAGATAAAAAAGCCCTTGCTGTTGCCGACGATGATATTGTTCTCGACCACCGAATCCTGAATGGTGCGCAGCATGATGCCGTGATCAGAATTGTCCCAGGTGCGGTTGTTGCGGACGATTTGTCGGCGCACTTCCATCAGCGCCAGACCGCCGCGATTTTTATAGGATTCGTTGTCCTCCCAGATATTATCGTGGGAATTCATGTAGTGAGTGCCATAGCGCGCGTGGTGCATCTTATTGCCGCGAAACAGCACCCGGAATGACACATCCACATAAATGCCATCGCGGACAAAACTGATGTTGTTGCCAATGATCTTGGCGTCATAGCAGTTGTAGAGCTGAATGCCGTTGCCGCGTTGCGCGGAGGCGAAATCACGCTTGCCGGTAATCAGATTGTTGGTGACTTCAAGACCATTGGCCTTTTCCAGCCACAGCCCGAACAGGGTGTAGGCGAAATCATTATTGCGAATGATGGCGCGATGCGCCCCCGGTTCGACGTAGACGCCGGCGTTCTGAGCGGTGAGATCGTCCCCGCTGTCGCGGATGATGAAGCCCTCGATCACCACATCCGGTGACTTGACGCGGATCACGTCGCCCTGATTTTCGCCGCTGATGGTGGGACGGTTGACGCCTTGCAGCCGCAGCGGCTTATCAATCACCACATGATCCACGTAATAGCCGCGCTCCACCTTGACGGTATCGCCTGCCGCCGCCGCTTGCACCGCTGCACTGATGGATGCGCCGGGCTGGACGATCCATTCCGCCGCTATGGCGACATCGAGCCATAGTGCGGTCAGTGCGATCAGCCAACCCAGCGTTCTCACAACCTTTTTCATTCAGTCCGCCACTCAGCGTCCACCCGCCATCGCTCTTCCCCCAATCTGGTCAACCGGAATGAAGTAGCCTTTTGAAGTAATCGGCGTCAGCGGCAAACCTGCCTTTTCGCGCCGCTTCCGTTCCTTGGACAACGGCGGACAGGCGTGGGTGTCGTAATACAGGATCATGCAGTCCATGCACAACATACATTCGCGCTGATCAATCCGGCCCTGCGGGTCTATCGCCAGCGAGCCGCAACCGACCGCGCAGGCTTTGCAGGTCTGACATTCGGTTTTGCGTTTCAACGCAATCAGGCGCAGATGCGAGGGAATCGCCAGCCCCGCGCCCAGCGGGCAGAGATATTTGCAGAACGGCCGCTCCATGACCATCGAAGCACCGAACAGCACCAGCCAGAACAGGATGAACGGCCAGGCGCGATTCAAGACGCCGACCAAGAACGTGGTCTTGAACGGTTCGACCTCAGCCATCTTTTCCGCCAAACCAATCGAGAAGAACGACACGACCAGCAACACGACAAACATGCCGTACTTGATCCATTTCAGCTTGTCATGCAAAGGCTTGGGCAGGAAGAACTGATAACGTTTGAGTCCCAGGGCGCGAGAGACTTTGTAAGCCAGCTCGGTCAACGCGCCATAAGGACACAGCCAGCCGCAGAACAGTCCCCGCCCCCAGATAAACACCGTGATGATGATGAACCACCAGAAAATAAAAATGAGCGGGTCGGACAAAAACAGCTCCCATTTCCACTGATAAATCAGCGAGTGGAACCAGGTCAGAATCTGAGTAATACTTGGCTGCGCCATTGCGTAATAACCGACAAAGGTGATGCTGGCGATCCAGAAAAAATATTTGGGATATGTGACCCAACGCTTATCCTTCCGATTCGCTCGCCGCACCAGTTTATCGCGCATTACATGGGTCACGGTCGCGCTGGCCAGCAACAGGATAAACAGAGTGATTTCCAGCCATTTACTCTTCCACACCCGCAACCACGTCGGGTCCGGCTTAATGACTTCCGGGTGGCCACCTTCCAGATAACGCGGCGCCAGCCAGTATTCCCGGTCGAAATTGATGAAGGTCTTGGCTCCAGTTTCCTTGTCCTGCTTGTTGCCCAGGAACACCAGGCTCCAGGGATAAGCGGCGCTGAAACTGGGGCTGCGAATAATGAAAATGCCGGATTCGCGGAAACGCGGCGCGCCAGCAGCGGCAATGCTATAAAGATTCAGATAATCAGTATCGCGGAAGGTGAAGCTGTCGATCTCCTGCGAGACCTGAATGCGGTCATAAATGCCACCGCGCACGAAACCGGAGCCTTTGAAGGAACTGCTGCCATTGGCGATGATAAAAATGGCGTGTTCGTTGGGTTTCAAATCGGCCATCAATCGTTGATAGTTGCGCTCGCCCAGAACATTGCGTCCCACGTTGGGCACATTCAGATAGCCAAAGTACAAGTCCATATAGGGTTCCTTGCTGTCGCCCATATCCAAATCCTTGGGCATGACCCGCAAGTGCTGAACGCTGCCTTCCTTGATTAAATCCTCCCAACCCAGCTTTTCCTGAACATCGGTGAATTTCGCCTGCGGTTTGGGAATGGGTTTGACGATGCCGGTCTGCTTGGCGATTTCGTAGGCGCTGCGCATGACGACCTGGTTTTGGGCAATCACGGTCACGGTCGCCCCAGTGATCGCGTCGATACCAATGTAACCATCGCCACTGCGCGCCCTGCCGATTTCCACCTTGTCCCAGGCAAAATGCCCGATGAACTGCTTGATAAATTTGGTCAGTTCCCCTTCGGGGATGCCGACCAGCAGAATCGGTTCGCTGTGCTTGAGAATCTTCACCCCGACGATTTTGCCCTCAGCGTCCATGCCCAGCAGCGTGACCACCGGCTTCCCGGAATAGGCGGGAATATCCACGATGTCGGTGGACAGGAATACATAGCCGATCAACTTCCGGTTATGGTACGCCTCGACATAAGCCGGTTTGCCCTTGCGGGTTGAAAAACTGTCGGCATCCGGCATCACGTCCTTACAGGGCGCGTAGGCGCATAGATCGGGGTCGGTGGATAGTTGCGCCGGTAGCGGGGTTTCATAGGAAGAAGCAGCCGCAATCAGCGGGAACAGCAAGGCGGCCAACAGGGAGAGCAAAATACCCAGCGCCACAGGATGCCGGGGGACAGACATTTGAGCGTTCATGATAAGGGCCATGCAACAGCGACAGGACGGGGTTTCCCCCATCCCGCGCCCGGTTGAAGTGATCAGGCTGGTTCAACCAGCATTCTGCTGCGCATTTCCAAATGCAGCGCATGACAGAAATGCGTACAGTAGCACCAGTACAGCCCCGGCTTGTCGGCAATGAAGGTCACCGAGGCGGTCTGCTGCGGATTGACGATAAAGCAAATGTCGTACTTGGGAATGGCAAAGCCGTGGGTGAGGTCTTCGACCTTGTCATGATTGGTCAGAATAATGGTGACTTCGTCGCCCTTCTTGACCTTGAAATCAGTCATGCTGTACATCGGCGCGATCGAGGCCAGATAAATCGTGACCTTGTTGCCGTTACGCTCCACCCGACTGTCGGCGAAGTTCTTCACCGCGTTCGGGAAGTCGTCCATGTTGTAAATCTGCCGGGTCTTGACCAGATCGCGGCGGACGATGATGGCGTCGTGTGGTTCGGGATACGCCGTGTGATCGTGAATCAGCTTCATCTTGTCGCCGCTGATGTCGATCAACTGCTCGGTTTCCACATGCAGCGGCCCCACCGGCAGGAAGCGATCCTTGGAAAACTTGTTGCCGGAATTGAAGAACTTGCCGTCGGCTTCCTTGGTTTCACCCATCGAGGTGTAGCCATGGCCGGGCTGGTAATGCACGTCAATGCGATCCAAAACGGGCTGTATCTTCTTGTCGCCCTTGAACTGGGCGATGGCCTTGTCGATGTTCCATTTGACGATCTGGCTGTCGAGGAACAGGGTGGTGTAGGCGTTACCCTTGTCGTCGAACCCGGTATGCAGCGGGCCGAGGCCGATTTCCGGTTCCGCCACCACGGTATCACGTGGGTCTTTCAGTTCGCCGGCGAACCACTTATGCACCAGCTCGGTCGCGGTCACGGTGGCGGTCGGCGACAATTTGCCCGAGGAAACGAAGTATTTGCCATCCGGGGTGATGTTGACGCCGTGCGGGTTCTTGGGCACCGGCACATAGCAAACCAGCGCGGTCTTGGGGTCCTGATTGGCGTCCTTGGTCCCGTCCACCACGGGCACCTTGGAATCGCCGATAGTGACAAACTTGCCGGCCTTGATGGCGTTTTCGATCCGCTCGATGTGGAAGAACGCCACGGCGTCGCGCTCCGCTGACATCATGTCGGTATAAATCGCGCCGCCTTCGGTGTTGTACTGGTTGGCCGCCGCCAGCTTGCCGTCATAGGACGTAGCGACCAGATCCATGTTGCCGCTAAGCTTGCACTGCCAGCGCGGCTCCATCGTTTCGGCGTCCACGCAGGTGAACAGACAAGCCCATTTCTTGGGGTCGTCCAAGTCCCGCCCGTCATTGGGCAGCGGGATATGGAACTCCCCGCCGCAGAATACCCGGGTGGTGTGGTTGATCTTGGGGTCGACCGGGTCCTGCTTGTCCGGGAACAGGCCGTGAAAACCCTGGATGTTCGGCAGTTCGGTGATCTTGTCGCATTCCATATAGTCCATGCGGATGCGCGCCAGCCGGCCATGAATCTTGTCGTTGATCCACAGATACTTGCCGTCGTAGGTGCCGTCGGTGTAAGAGCCGTGGATGTGGTGAGTGTCGCCCGTGTGGTATTTGAGCGAACCGTCCGGCTTGGTGCCGATCACTTTCTTGGATTCGTTGGTGATGCCCCAGCCGACCATCGGGTCGATGTTGAACACCGGGATGCGCTTGAGGGTGCGCCCGGAGGGCGAGCCGTAGATGCGCGCTTCGCCGGAATGGCCGCCGCTGGAGAAAATGTAGTAATCGTCCAGTTGGCCCGGCGGCACTTCAAATTTGCAGGATTCCCCACCTTCCTCGGCCTCCTCTTCCTTGGCCTCAACCGGATCGAGGGCAGCCAGGCCGGTCGCCAGCCCAGCGCCAGCCAGGCCGGTTAGCGCCGCTGCGCCCAGGAATTTGCGCCGGCTGGTGTTTTCCGGGTTTTCCGGATTCTGTGATTGATGTTCGGTATCGCTCATGATTTTGCCTCCACGATTAATGTTTGCCACTGTTTCAACCGCCAACTACCCTACCCGAAGAGTTAATTAACCAAACTGACCGTCAATTCTTGGTTTAACGAGCATGGGGAAATAAGTGATGATGAATATCAAAAACGCCGCAATCCATAAAATCTGAGAGGTCGCTACCCAGATGACATAGTGGTTTTCGGCAATCAACGGCGCTATCACTCTAAAGATAGCCCCGGTAATGAGAACAATCAGAGAAATGACAACTGTTGGGGGGGGATTTTGCACGTTTCTTCCCGTGTGGCCCAGCGTGACGCGAGCCATCATGCTCAAAATGACAACACCAATGCCGCCAATGCTGAAGGCATGGAGTACGACGATATTGGGCAGATTCAGGAAAACGTTGACCGCCAACAGCAAGAAGCCAAGATTGATCCATAGAAAGGCGATGAACAAGCTCCATAAGAGCGGTTTTTTCCAAATCCCAATAGTATGCCAACCCACCATCCGCACCGAGTTAGCAACGAAAAGGCCCATCGAAGTCAACGCGACTATCCATGGATTACGAATCAAAACTTCCGCAATCAAAAAAGCGATATACAATACGATAATCGCCAGATCTAACTGCTTGGAATTAAACAGTTTGACCGGATAGCCAACACCGACCTCGATGAAAAATGGAATAACTCTCCTGCCGATGATGAGGATCAGTCCAACGATCAAAAATAATCCGCCGTAGATGCCAAAAAATACCCCCTGATTTATCAGCCCTGCCGCTCCCAGATAGAAACAGCCATTAGCGGACGTTAAGAGCGCCAGAACAGCGATAATGCCCAGTTGCTTCCATTGCTTGACCTTTATAATCGGATAAAGAATCGAACCGATCAGGCACAGAGCGAACAACAGGTCAAAAAATCCGGCAATAAAAATCCATGGCGTCCCGAATAAAAACAGGATTCTTGGTAACATCCATAAAGCAACCAGCCCGAACAAACCAAATCCATAAAGCGTTTGTACGCCCGTCCAGTTCTTGACGGCAGTCAACAGAAATCCAGCGATGACCGCCATCGCGAATCCATAAATCATTTCATGGGCGTGCCACTGGAAAGAAGAAATCCCGGTGATTGGCAACGGTAGTTGAAAGACATAGACGCCCATCCATAAACTCATTGAGATAATTGCAAAAATCCCCGCACCGAGGAAAAACGGCCGAAATCCCAGGTTAAATAATGCTATTTTCGGTTGTGGTGTTTGCTGTTTTTCAAACATTAGAGAATTCATGATCATATAACCCTATAAGAATGGTCGGATAACCCGGAAAATATTTTGTGCATTGCACAATTTTTTGCTATGATTTTTATCAGTGATCCTGTTAGCTACGATAAAAATCATGTACATCGTTGACGACCCCCTGTTGGCGCTGATCACCCGCTTCATGGGAGACAGCCAGAATGTTGCAGTATCTGATACAGAATTTATGATTCGACAAATCAACGCTATTGAAGATTATGTCGGGCAATTTCCTGACAGCGAACGGGATAAACGCGCCATTGAATGGATTGCTGCACATGCTCGGGAATATCGGCGCCAGTGGCAAAAGAAAACCATCGCTCAGACTCTGGTCAAGGTGCGTTGTCTGGATTGCCCACTGACCGGAGCGCACTCGTCGCTGCATTGCGAGATTCATACATTCTGGCTAAGCCTTTTGCAACATTATATCGCTGATGATATCTCTTCACAGGAGTATGTTGAGAGTACGTTAAAATTGCTCAGTCGATACAAGGATCGACTCAAGGTTGGTGTAGCCCGCAACCGGTTAAAACTAGCTACTCCACAGCTTGAGGTTGCGTAGAGGTGTTTTTTCGTAAGCGATTGGCCGTCCAAAAAAATTTCCTTCCCATCCATATAGATGGGGGATTTTATGATCTTAATGACTGGTGCCTTCGGAACGGGTGATTTTGTTGTAGACGTTGTACTTGCCCACCGGCTTGCGCATCGGTAGCCGCTTGACTTCTTTCAAGGTTTCCGTGTCATAAATCACCAGCGCCCCGTCGTTTTCCCAAATGGAAACCAGCGCGTATTTACCATCGCGGGTGAATTCGGTATGGGCGGCGATCTTGCCCGGTTCCGGGCGCAGAGTTTTAGCGATTTCCAGGGTGCGCTTGTCGAGTAATTGCATGGTGTCCTTGGCCGGACTCATCATCGCGTCCACCCAGGCGTAGGGCGTGTTCTCGTGGCTGCGCATGAAGAACGCCGGGCCGGCGGTTTTAACCTCCTTGATCACCTTCCAGTCCTTCATGTCGATCACACTGACCACGCCTTCCTTGAGATTGGGCGTGGCCATGACCGGATGGCCTTGATATTCCCAGGAAATCCCGGAACCGAGATGTGGCAGACCGGATAGCGGCAACTCGGCAACCTTGCGCCGCACGTCCAGATTCACCACCTGGCCGCCGGGCATGGGTTTGTCGCTACCATCGGTGGGCCGCGCCGCGCCCAGCACGTAGGCATAGTCCTGGCTGAAAAAGAAATCGTCGAGAATAGCGTCGAGCTGGGTCACTCGCGGCGTCCACATTCCCGGTAACGCTATCGCTTCACCCATCTTGTAGTCGTGGACGTAACCCTTGAATACCGGCGCGGCCTTGGGGTCGTAGCTCAGTTCCCACACTTCGGGAATATCCTTGAGCGCGGCCACGAAACTCTTGCGCGGCGCGGCGTCGTACACCGCCGATACCCGCGAACTCTTGCCGGCCTCGTTCACCACCGGAATGATCCGGTCGAGACTCAAATCCGCCGCATTCAACAGCACCAAGGTTTGCGGCAGGTAATTCGCCACCATCACCCATTGCCCGTCGCCCGACACCGCGAGATTGCGAGTGTTGATGCCGGCGCGGATTTCCGCCACCGTCTTCAGATTGTAAATATCGAATTTGCTGATCCAGCCGTCGCGGGACGCAAAAAACACGTAGCGTCCATCGGGCGTGAATTTCGGCCCGCCGTGCAGCGCGAACCGGCTCGGAAAGCGGTGAATCGGCTCGAACTTGTCGCCGTCGAGAATCGTGACGTGGTGATCGCCCGCCTCTACCACCACGAACAGATTAAGCGGGTCGGCGCTGAAGATGGGCTTGTCCGGCAAGCTGCCCGGTTTGACTGACTCGACCCGCGAGGCGCGGATTTCCGCTTTGCCCCATTGCGGCATGACCGCCGGTGGAATGTAGATGAAGTCCGCCAGCGCCTGGATTTCCTCGGGCTTGAGCTGGTCCTTGAAGCCCAGCATCTGGGTCGCCGGCCGCCCAGCCGTAATGACGCTTAAGGCTTCGGGCTTCTTCAACCGCTCCAGATTCTGCGGCAACAAGGCCGGCCCCATCCCGCCCAGCCGGTCAGCGCCATGACAGGAGACGCAATGCTGCTGGTACAACGGCGCGGGGTCGGGCGCGGCGCTGACCGAAACTCCCAGTGACATCAGACAGGCAAACAGCAGACTCTTTCTCATCACGCGACGCTCCGGCGGGCGGTTCGATACGGGGTCACGGTCAGGCGCTCGCCGCCCGCCGCGACGCCGATTTCCTCATCATCCAGATAGCAGGCGGGGTCTTCGGCCCAGGGATCGCCGGTGAGTTGCTGGGCGCGCACCCGGGTGTTGCCGCCGCAAATATCGAAGTATTGGCATTGGCCGCAGCGACCCTTGACCGAACGCGGTTTGGCTTTCAAACCGGCCATCAGCGGATCCGAGGTATCCGGCCAGATTGCCGAAAACGGCCGCTCGCGGACATTGCCCAGGGTGTAATGCCACCACATGGTGTCGGGATGGACGCTGCCGAGGTTATCAATGTTGGCGACGTTCACGCCGGAAGCGTTGCCGCCCCATTGCGCCAGCTTGGCGCGGATGTGGTCTTCCAATTCCGGGAACCGCTGGCGCACCCAGAACAGCAGATACACCCCGTCGGCATCGTTGTTGCCGGTCACGAATTCCTTGGGCCGGCCTTCCTGCACCAGTTGCCAGCAGGTCTCGAACAACAGGTCCATCGCCCGGCGGGTGGTCCGATGGTGGGCATCATCCTTGCGGTTGCGGTTGCCGCGCCCGGCATAATTGAGGTGAGAAAAATAGAACTTGTCGATCTGTTCCCGTTCCAGCAAGCCCAGCAACGGCAACAGGTCGTGGGCGTTATCCTGGGTCATGGTGTAGCGAATCCCGACCTTGATGCCGCGTTCCCGACAGAGCCGGATACCGTTCAGCGATGCGGCGAACGCGCCCGACTGGCGGCGGAACCGGTCGTGAGTTTCGGCGATGCCGTCCAGACTGACGCCGACGTAATCGAAACCTACTTCGGCAATGCGAGCGATGTTGGTTTTGTCGATCAGCGTGCCATTGCTGGACAGGGCGACGTAGAACCCCATCTCTCTGGCGCGATGCGCGATGGCATAGATATCCGGGCGCAACAGTGGCTCGCCGCCGGATAGAATCAACACCGGCACGCGGAAGCGCCGCAAATCGTCCATGACCGCGAACACTTCCTCGGTCGTCAACTCGCCAGGGAAGTCGGTATCGGCGGAAATCGAGTAGCAATGCTTGCAGGCCAGATTGCAACGCCGCACCAGATTCCAGATCACCACCGGGCCAGGTGGATGACGCTTGGGCGTCAGCGGCGTGGGTTGGGCGATTTCCTGCATGAACTGGGTGATGCGGAACACGAGCGGTCTCCTTCAACCATTCAGGCGCAATCCGGTCTTTTTGAGAATCCGGGTGCTGTACAGAATGTCGCGGGCGCGACAGGCATCGCCCAGAATCTCGGCGATGCGGTCAGCCTTGGCGGCCACCTCATCACGGCTTGCGCCATGGGCCATGGCGAACAGGTTGTACGGCCAGTCCGGTAAATGCCGGGGCCGGCGATAGCAATGCGTCACGAACTCCAGTGCCCCGACCCGTTCGCCCAATTCATCCACCTTCGCGTCAGCCACATCCCACACCGTCATGCCATTGGCGGCGTAACCGATGCGGTAGTGATTCGGCACTACCCCGATGCGGCGAATCGCGCCAGCGTCCAGCAAGGCTTGCAACCCAGCGATGACCGTTTCCACGTTGCTGTCCAGTTGCGCGGCGATAGCGTGATACGGCTGCGGCGTCAGCGGCAAACCCGCCTGAGTAGCCAGAATTACTGGTCTCAATGCCTGCACGGAAACTCCCCTCTCTCCTGGTGGGAGAGGGGCTGGGGGTGAGGGGTGTTCGGCGGGCGGCGCTGAACCTTCAACCCGGCCCGCGCCCACCGTAAACCGCGCCTCGATGAAATACTCGTGTTCCTTGGGAAAGTTGAGCACCGGTAAACCGGTCGCCGCCGCGATGCGCTCGACAGTATCGTTCATGCCAGCCGGTGTTTCGGTCGCCAGCACGAACCACATATTGAAAGCATGGTTGCGCCGGTAATTGTGCGCGACTTCCGGGAACCCGTTGACGATAGCGGTGATACGCTCAAAATCGGCTTCCGGCGCTTGCAACGCCGCCAGTGAGAACGCGCCGCCCAGCCGTTCGATCTGGTACAGAGGCCCAAACCGGGTCAGCGTGCCGTCCGCCAGCAACTCGCGCAGGATTTCCAGCACAGCGTCCTCGCTGGCGCTCAGCCGCTCGGCCACCACCGCGAACGGCCGTTCGCACAACGGAAATCCGCCCTGCCATTCGTCGATCAGGCGACGGCTTAACTCGTTCATGCGGCGCTTCTAAGATGGGTTGGCGGTGTCGATGCCGCCAGCGGCAGGTAATACGCGCCCCGCTGCCGGAAACAGCGGGTGCTGAACAGGACGTTGCAGGGATAGGCTGTCAAGTTCCGCTCGATGCGCAATCGCTCGATCCGCTCCAATACCTGGTCGCGTTGGCGGCCGTGCATCATGCAAAATAGGTTGTAAGGCCAGTCCGGCAAGCGCCGGGGCCGGCGGTAACAGAGATTGACGCCCGATTCTGCCGTCAGCATCCGCCCGACCGCGCTGACTTCGGCATCGGGAATATCCCACACCACCATTGCGTTGGAGCGATAGCCGAGTTCGCGATGTCGGACGATGATGCCTAGTCGTTTAACAACCCCTTGCCGCAACCCGTATTGCAGCCGTTCCAAAACGGTCTGCTCGGACAGGCCCAGCGACTGCGCCAGAGCGTGGTAAGGTCGGCTGGCTAGCGGCAAGCCCGGTTGCAGGGCAGCCAACAAGCGTTGATCCACCTCATCGAGATGGATTTCTGCAACCCCCTCGCCCCTTGGGGGAGAGGGGCTGGGGGTGAGGGGAGTAGCTCGTCTGCCATCGCGCAAATCGAACCCAAGATCAATATGAAATTCTTCCAGCAGCGGCAAATCCAGCAACGGCAAACCGGTTTCATCCCTGATTTCCGCCAGCACCGCTTGCAGGCGCGCCATCGAAGCGGCAGTTAGCACGAACCAGAGATTGAAGTCATGTTCGCGCTGGTAGTTGTGATTGACCTCGGGATAGTCGTTGACCAGTCCCGCCACCGCTTCCAACCGCTCTGGCGGAACGGCTAGCGCCGCCAACGTGCTGACGCCCAGCCGCCGGGTGGCAAACACCGCGCCGACCCGGCTGACCTTGCCCTCTTTCTTTAGCCGACGCAGCGCCGCCAGCACCTCGGCCTCGCTCCATCCCAAGCGTTCGGCAATCACCCGAAAGGGATAGGCCGTCAGCGGAAAATCACGCTGAAAGCGGTTAAGCAGTTCGAGGTCGGCGTCGCCCATTTCAGAAGCCGATGCGGTGGGCGCGAGAGGTGAAGAAAATGCCGCTGGGACTTTCCGCCGGCAGTTCGGCCAGCTTGGCGAAACTGGCGGTGTCGTAGATCAAGACCTTGTGGTCGTCGCGCGCCGAAACCCACACGTTCTCGCCGCGCGGGGTGAATTCCAGGTGCAGCACCGCCTTGCCCGGCTCCAACGTTTGGACAATCTGCCCGGTCAGCGTGTCGATCACCTGCACGAAACCATTGTCCGGGAAAGCGAAATTAACCCAGACTTGCCTACCGTCGGGCCGGGCGACCACGAATACCGGCTGGCCGCGCACCGCGATGCGGGCCGCTTCCTTCCAGGTCACCGTATCCGCCACCAACACCTCATGGTGCCCGATGGCGGGTAGATAAACCTGATGGCCCGCGACGGCCCAGCCGCGCAGATGGGGCATCTTGTAGACGGGCAGCTTCTCCTCGCCCTGGCCGTAACTGGCGAGAATCCGCTGTACGCCCTGTTGCGGTTGCCAGGTATCAAGCAGCGCGATGCCGTCCTCGCCAAACAATCCCGCCAGGTAATAACGGCTGTCCGGCGTCACCAGCCCGTCGTAGGGCGCTTTGCCGATGTTGCTGAATTTCTCCACCTTGGGCGACTTGGGATCGTGCAGGTCGGCGATCCAGATTTGATCGGCATCGAACAGGGAATAGATAAAGCGGTCGCCTGGCAGATCAGCGATACCGACCACCTTCGACAGCTTGCCGTCGCCATACGCGGCGGGAATATCGGCCACTGGCTCCAGCGTGTCGGCGGCGAACACCTTGAGGCCACCCGGCTCGTAGTTGGCGACCGCGACCAGCCGTCCGTCTTGGGAAATCGCCCCGCCGATGCTGTTGCCGCCCTGAACGATGCGCTTCTCCAGCGTCCCGCGCAGGATGTCCACCTTGCTCAGCCCGCCGTCGCGCCCGAACACGTAGGCGTAACGCTGATCGCGCGAGAACACCACCGAGGCGTGGGACAGGTCGCCCAGACCGTCCACCCGACTGATGATGCTGTTGCTGCTGGTATTGACGATGAGGACGCGCCCGGCGCTGCGTTCGATGATGACACCCAAATCGCCGGTGCCGCGCAACACCGGTTCGGTACTCCATGCCAGCACTGGCAATAAAGCCACTATCGCCCAGCACCAGGCCCGTAATGCCTTCCGCATTGTCGCTCTCCCCTCATAGGAGGTTCAGGTTTTATTTGCTTTCTTCCGGGAAGCCACGCAGCAGTTGCGCCACGATCCAGTCAGCCTCAGCTTCGCTCAAAAAAGGTTGCCAGGGCGGCATGGCGGTGCCGGGCCGGCCCAGCAGAATAGTGTGTTTCAAACCGGCAGGCGGCTTGTCGCGCAGAGTCTCGGGCAATAGCGCCGGACCCAAGCCGCCGCGCAGGGTCAGGCCATGGCAGGAACCACAATCCTGTCGCACCATGCGGATGAGTTCCCGGGTCCGTTCCGGGGATAGCACGGGAGGCTCCTGCGCCAGCGCTAGCGGGCCAGAGCCAAGACCGCCCAAGATCAGAGTCACCAGTCCAACTCTGGCGCGCGTCAAAAAGAAAACACCCTCGCGGCTCGGCTTCGTATTTAGGGGCGAAAGCGGGAACAAGCGCCAGCGAGAGTGTATAGCAACTGAGTGCTGCATAATTGTTGTCTTTAGTGTCAGCCCGCCGCAGCAGACGGGAATTTGCGATCAATGATCCTTCAGCCACCCGCCGCAATCGGCGGGGGCCGGGGGAAGACGCCCTACTTAGCGGCAGGCGGCAGCGCCAGAATCCACGCGATCAGGGCCTTGAGATCGGCATCGGGTACGGTTGGATTGGGCGGCATCGGCACCTGACCCCAGACACCCACGCCACCAGCCTTTACCTTGGCGGCCAGCTTGTCTGGCGCGTCGGCCTGGCCCTTGTACTTGGCGGCTACGTCCTGATAAGACGGACCGACCAGCTTCTTGTCCACCTGATGGCACGCCAGGCAGTTGTACTTCTTGGCCAGTTCCTCGCTCGCCTGCGCCGTCGGCACGATTGCCAGAGCCAGCACTACCAGACCTAAATACTTGATGCGCATTACAATTCCCCTTTCTGATTAGTAAATGTCATGCTGGGTGTTATGGACGTTGAACTTGCCGGTCGGGGTGATCAGCTTCGGATCCTTGATCACCGTCTTGAGCTTGCGCGTCTTGTCGTCCACCACCACGATGGCGGATTCCTGATTCTTCGCGCTCCACACCGAGAACCAGACCTCATCGCCATCTTCATTGTACTCTGGTTGCACCACGCGCTTCGCGCCTTCGCCTAAACCGGACCATTCCGCGATAGGGATCACCTCGAAAGGTTTGTCCAGATTGTTGATATCCCACACCGCGACCGATTGGCTGAGCTTCGCGTCGGGATTCAGCGGAGTGTCCACCCACAGGTTGCTGGACTTGGGATGGGTCTTGATGAACAGCGAGCCGCCGCCTTGCCCCTTGAGGGTGCGCACCACCTTCCAGGCCTGATCCTTATGCTTCTCCGGGTCGGTACCGATCAGCGAGATGGACTCATCGCCCAGGTGACCGGTCGCCCATACCGGGCCGAACTTGGGATCCACGAAGTTAGCGCCACGACCCGGATGCGGGGTCTTGCCGACATCCACCAGCCCCGCCAGTTTATCTTCCTTGGTGTCCACCACCGCGATCTTGTTGGACGCATTCGCGGCAACCAGGAAATAGCGCCCGGTGGTGTCAAAACCGCCATCGTGCAAGAAACGGGCGCCATCGATGGTGGTGGTCTTCAGATTCTTGAGGTCTTCGTAATTCACGATCATGATCTTGCCGGTTTCCTTGGCGTTGACCACGAATTCGGGGTGGAAATGGGAGGCGACGATGGACGCCACGCGCGGCTCGGGGTGGTATTCGTTGTCCACCGTCATGCCGCGAGTCGAAACAATATTGAGAGGCTTGAGGGTATCGCCTTCCATGATGACGTATTGCGGCGGCCAGTAGGTGCCGGCAATCGCGTACTTGTCCTCATAACCCTTGTACTTGGAGGTTTCCACCGAGCGGGCTTCCAGGCCAACCTTGATTTCCGCCACAGTGTCGGGTTTTTCCATCCACAGATCGATCAGATTAATCCGGGCGTCGCGGCCAATGACGTACAGGTAACGGCCCGAGGCGGACATGCGGGAGATGTGAACTGCGTAGCCGGTCGGGAGAATACTGATAATTTTCTTGCTATCGCCGTCAATCAGCGCGACTTGGCCAGCATCACGCAACGTCACCGACATGATGTTGTCAATGTTATAGCTGTTCATCTTCTTGGTGGGGCGCTTATCCGGCGGCACTACCACCTTCCAGGTCGCTTCCATGTCCTTGATGCCATATTCCGGCGGCGTGGGTGGTTCCTGTTGGACATAGCGCGCCATCAGATCGACTTCCTGGTCGGTGAGTTCCCCGGAAGTACCCCAGTTCGGCATCCCGGCGGGCGAGCCGTACTTAATGAAGGTTTTGAGATACTCGGTGCCATTGACCAGGGTCTTGTCCGTGGTCAACGGTTTACCGGTCGCTCCCTTGCGCAGCACACCGTGGCAACCGGCGCAGCGCTGAAAGTAGATTTGTCTGCCCTTGGTAAACTCCGCCTCGGTCATCGGCGGAGCCTTGGGGTTGATGTTCTGGTGCATCTCCTCGTTGGCCATGGGCGAACCGGCGGCCTGGTATTTGACCTCAGCTTCGGTAACACCTTTTTTGGCTTCCGGTTGGTCCGCGGCCAGAGCGATGCCCACAGCGAATGGCAGCGCAGCCAGGGCGACGGTAACTTGTTTTAATTTTAAGCGGATTTGTGGCATGGTTCGCTCCCTATGAGGCACCGGGCTGCGCCGTGACCTCGGTTGTCGTTAGCACTGCTATTTAATTACGGCAACTGAGGCTTGCGCGCCTTGACTTACATCAAACTTCCGATACCTGGAGCAAAGAGCGTGGCTAATCTGGGCTGCCCACTAAAGGGAGGAGCAGGAAAACGCACGGGCAGCCCCATCAATATCGGTGGGTTGCTCGCCAACCTGCCGCTGTTTCAGCAGTTGCGCGAGAGCGAAATTGTCAATCTGGCGGCGGCGGCGCGCGAAATCGGCCTGAGCAAGGGGCAAATTCTGTTTCAGCGAGGCACCTTGCTGGACGGTTTCTACGTGGTCGTGCAAGGCCAGGTCAAGCTGGCGTTTTCCTCGCCGCAGGGCCACGAAAAGGTGGTAGCCATCATCGAACCGGGGCAAAGCTTCGGCGAAGCGATGATGTTCTTGGAGAAGCCTTGTCCGGTGTTCGCTCAGGCGCTGGCGGATACCCACCTGCTCTACATCGCCAAACGGGGCATTTTCGCCGCCATTGATCACGACAGCGCCTTCGCCCGTCGCATGTTAGCGGGGCTGAGCATCCGCCTGCGCAGCCTGATTCACGATGTGGAAGACTACTCCCTGCACTCCTCTACCCAGCGGGTGATCGGGTTCCTGCTGCACCTGGCGGGCACGCCGGACAGCGGCTCCGCCACATTGGAACTGCCGACCAGCAAACACGTCATCGCCTCGCGGCTGAATCTGACTCCGGAAACCCTGTCGCGGATCCTGCACGATCTGAGCGAATCCGAGTTGATTGCCGTGAAAGGCCGGCATATCACCGTGCTGGACATGGCGCGGCTGCGCCAGTTCGACGACCTTCTACCCCCTTCACACCCTCTGTGCGATAAGAGCGGCTGAGCGCGCCACCAGGATGCAAACGAGCACATCCACCGGCGTGTTCTCCACCGCGTCTGCGTTCTTCGCCATCCAGCACCCGCAGTAGCGGTCAGGCGCGTTATCGGGATGAATCCTAAAATCGCACCCGTGAAATCCATACTGGTGAGCTGGATTGGTCAGGCCGACCAGCCCTTTTAAAGTGTTCACATAACCAATTGATATTTGTTAACTTAAATTTTCTACTTGGCACGATTCTTGACGAAATTCCGCTGTAACCCATTGATTCTACGTTGCCACCTTAAAAGGGCTGGTATATTGAGATTGGCGAACGGTATTAAACCAACGATCGAGTTTGTCGGCGTTCAAAAAGTTTTCCAGCAAAATAAGTACCATTACGCCGAGGCGTAGCGTTGCACGGACTTTTGGCACTGCTTTATCGAAGCGGACATGAGTTCGCTGGACGACCCGGAAAGGAGTTGGTGACACCGGTGGTTGGGCATGTCGGGCAATCCGGCCATCGAATCACATCCTTATGGCCCAAAAATGAAGGAATCGTTGTCGTACCCCGGACTTCATCTAGCTGAAATCGATCCTGTGGCTGGGAGTGGAGCGAGTGGACGATCCCTCGACTTCCCGCCATTGTTGCGCCCATGACTGGGCATATCGCCCCCCGCGCGCCAGCAACTCCGCGTGGCTGCCCGATTCGAGGACGCAGCCCTGCCCCATGACGTGAATCACATCGGCGTGCAGGGCGGTGGTAAAGCGGTGGGTGATCACGATGGCGGTGCGGCCGGCGGCCAGCGCACGAAACCGCGCCAGCCAGTCGGCTTCCGCCCAGGAATCCATGGCGCTGGTCGGTTCGTCCAGAATCAGCAGGGTGGAACGCCGCAGAAAGGCGCGGGCCAACGCCAGCCGCTGCCATTCGCCCACGCTGAGTTCCGCGCCGCCAAACCATTTGCCCAGCACCGACGCATAGCCTTGCGGCAGGCGCTGGATCGGTCCTTCGGCCCCGGCGGCGCGGGCGGCGGCGGCCAGCGCCCTGGCGTCCGGCGCAGCGGCCAGGTCGCCACAGCTCAGGTTGTAGGCGACGGTGTCGTGATAGTGCACCGGCTCCTGAAACAGCACGGTGATCCGCCGGCGCCAGTCGGCCAGCGCCAGTTCGCGCAGGTCCACGCCATCCAGGCTGACCCGGCCCGCCTCGGGATCGTAGAACCGGCACAACAGCTTGATCAGCGTACTCTTGCCGGCGCCGTTCTCGCCGACGATGGCCGCAATCTGGCCAGCAGGGATCGTCAGATCGAACCCCTCCAGCGCCAGCCGCTGGCTGCCGGGATAGCGGAAGCTCACCTTTTCCAGCCGGAGGGTCCCCAGCGCACCCGGTGGGAGGGGCGCGGGCCGGGACGGGTCCGTAACCTTGGGACGCAGGGCCAGAAATTCGTGCAGGTTTTCCAGGAACAGTAGATTACTGTACATCTCGCCGACGCTGCCCAGCGCGGTGCGCATCAGCCGCTGCCCCTGGGTGAACACCTGATAGAACAGCGCCAGATCGCCCAGACTGGCCGAACCCTGCGCCAGCCGTCCGACCATCCAGGCGATCGTCAACCCCATGGTCAGCAGCGCGATGGCGTCCGCCCCCAGTTCGGCCAGCATCTGCTGGCGGGCGAGTTGCAGGCGCTCGCCGCGCAGTTGGCCGCGCACGGCGCGATAGGCGGTCCGAAACGAGTCGCCGAGATCGAACAGGCGCAGTTCCGCCGCTGCCCGGTCCCAGGTCAGCAGCCAGTCGTAGTAGTTCGCCCGGCGTTCGTTGCCGGTATTGCGGATGCGCCACCGATGGAAGCGCACGATGAACCGCGCCGCCACCGCCAGCGCCGGCAGCGCGCCGCCAATCAGCACCAGCGGCAACCAGGGCGCGTAGCCCCACAGGACGCCGGCCATGGCCAGCAGAGTCAGGCCGTTCTGCGCCAGATGGCCGAGGTTCTCCAGCAGCGCCTGCGGACGACTGAGGGCATCCACCCGCGCCCGGTGCAACTGATCGTAGTATTCAGCGGTTTCGTAATAGCTCAGATCCAGGCGGATCGCCTGGGCGTGCAGCAAATCGTCGAGGTGATCCCGCAGCCATTCCGCCTGCGCGGCGCGCACCCAGGCGGCGACGCCGCGCAGACCTTCGCCGAGCAGCAGTAACCCGGCCATCAGCGCTACCCAGAGCAGGGTTTGCTGCAGCGCCGGCCCGTCGTCCGGCGCTTGCAGCGTGAGGACCAGGCTGTCCACCAGAGTGCGGGTCAACAGCACCACCGCGACGGGCAGCAGGCCCTGGACGATCACCAGCGCCGCCCAGGCCAGCGTCCAGCCACGGGTCGCGCGCCAGATCAGCCCCAGCGCCCAGGGCAGATAGGGCAACTGCACCCGCGCCTTGCGGAATCGCTCGACTAAGTAAGTGGTGCGATTCGCTTTTTCCAACCTGATCTCCCTGATCGGCCATGCGGGCGACCCACTGACCGATTCCTGAATCGCTACGCCGCTTCGAGCAGACCGCTGACGAGCATCTCATCCGCGAGCCGCAGGAGATCGGCCTCCAGTTGCATTTCAGTTACGTCGAACTCTTCCAGCATCCGGGCGATGACCACCGCGAGCGCACCTTCGGTATGGAGCAGTTCGAGGAAGCGGCTGCCCACCGGATCGAGGCCGAAGTAGGTTCCGGATTCCAGGTTGAGGAGGACGGTTTCGTCACCGACCTGGCGCGTGACCACCTGATCGGGAATTTTCAAACGAGCGTCGCAAGTTAACATGTTATCTTCCCTCCATCGTTGGGGCGCGGAAAATCCTCTGATCCTGCCTGAGGGGCGACATTTTCAAAGATTTCGTCGAACGGAATCGAGACGTTCAACGCCGGGAAACCGCACTCTCCGCAACCGGGAAGAAATTCGTGAAGTAACCAGTCGTTTTCCGGAGTACGCCGGAACGTTTCCAGGCGACGCGCTTCGATGTCCACCAGCACATATTCCCGTAACGAGGGCAGCGTGCGGTAAGCCGCGAACTTGTGGCCGCGGTCAAAGGCGGCGGTGGACTCCGACAATACTTCCACGATCAAGGTCGGATGGGCGATGAACTGGTCTGCTACGTGATCGCGCGGATCGCAGGAGACCACGACATCCGGGTAGAAAAAGGCATCCGCCGCCTCCACTCGCACTTTCAAATCCGCGACATACGCCTGACACGGCCCGCCACGCAGCCGTTGCTTGAAAGCCGCGGCCAGATTTAAAGACACCACCACATGTTCGCGCCGCGCCCCTGCCATGGCGAACACCTCGCCGGCGATGAATTCGTGCTTTTCCACTTGTCGCTCTTCCCAGGCGAGATAGGCTTCAGCATCGAAAACGGTTTGGACAGCCAGATTCTGCATAGCAATCTCCTAATAATTCAGTATGGCTCTTCATAACCTTACCTCCGGATCGCGCATGTTCCACAATGGCCTCCCGGACACGCGCCAAATCCTCGAATCGTCTCGGGTCATCGAGGCGGAAATGGATCGGCTGGGGGTCAAGTTGCTCGATCCAGTCCGCCGACCTCGTCGCCCGCTAACGCCTGCGTCCATTCCCTCAGCCAGTTGATCAAGCGATTTTCAGGTAACGTTCCCTGGGCCAGTTCCAGCATGATCGCCACACAGGATGAATCATCGGCAGTCAGGTCGAGTCCATTCAGATTCAGAAAAAGTTCCATGACGGTGAAAGCGGTGCGCTTGTTGCCATCAAGGAAGGGATGGTTGCGGGTGATGCCGTAGGCGTAAGCCGCCGCCAAGGCGGCAAAGTCGGGGCTTTCGTAAGTCGCCAGATGCAGAGGACGAGTCAGGGCTGATTGCAAAAGGCCCCGCTCGCGAAGGCCCAGCGCGCCGCCGTGTTCGGCCAGGTGTTCTTCATGCAGCGCCAGTACGACAGCCTCATCCACCCAGTGGATCATCGTCACTTCGCCAACTCGCGCAACACATTACGCCGTTTCTTCATGATCCGCCGGGCGAGGGTCATTTGCTGGGCGAACTGTGAATCGTAGGGCGTCAGTCGGTAGCCCTCGGGCGATTCCGTCAGATAGACGATATCGCCTTTTTCCAGTTTGAGGGCGGCCAGCGCCTCCCTCGGTAAAATGACGCCGACCGAATTGCCGATGGCCGTGAGCTTGAGAGTGATCATTGATGAGGCGCCGTGTTATTACAAGGATAATAACACCATAGCCTTGTCCTGATTGATTGTCGAGCGATTTTTCTGGATTTTCAGATATGGGATGAGTCAGTGAGTACACCCATCCCGGCAAATTTCCAGACGTACTCATGGCGCGCGTGCTCCACAATGGCCTCCCGGACGTGCGCCAGGTCCTCGAACCGTCGCGGGTAATCGAGGCGGTAATGGATCGGCTGGTTCGCCAGTTTCGCCACCTGATCGAAATGGGAAGCCAGCCGGGGCTTTTCTTCGATATCCAGCAGGAAGGAGTGTTTCACCCACTCGATCACGGCCTCGGCCGGGGTCAGGCGATGCAATTCCAGCGTCGCGGTGCGGCCATCGCCCAGGAAATAGACTCGCTGCAACGGCCGGGGCTGGTCGCAGAACGCCAGGTCCTCGTCGGCCAGAAAGCGCGCCTTGGCGGTGTAGTGCACCGGGGGCGCACGCCGGGCCGTCGGCGGGACCAGCGCGTCCTCGCTGTCTTCCCACAAGCGGATGGACGGATGGCTGGGCAGGGCCGCAAAACCGTCAACTCCCGGTTCGACCACCAGGCCGTCGTCGGTCAGGAAGCGAAACCCATTGACCGCGAAACTGGCCGCCAGCGTGGATTTGCCCCGCCCCGACTCGGCGACAAAGGCAACCGCGCCCCCACCGATCTCAACCGCGCTGGCGTGAAACACCAGCTTGCCGAGCTTGCTCAGCACCAGCGGCAGCACCTGGTTGAGATAGAGGTGCTGGGAGGTGGCCTTGGACACCTCGGGCGCGGGGAAGCCGGTGACGTGGAGGCCGTCCGCTGAAACCTGAAAGTCCGCCAGGTTTGGAAAGCGCAGCAGATATCCGCCGTTCGTGCGATGGAACTCGGTCCACAGCGTCCCGTCCCGGAACGTCCAGGTGTGAAATGGCGGATGATTGACCGGCGGCTGAAGCCGGGCGGATTGCAAGTGGAGTTCGACCATTATTCGGTATCTTGGCCCAGCGCCCGCGCCACGAAACGGGAGATTTCCTCCGGGGACGGGAACAGATTCGGATGGTCCCGCAACACGGCCTGTTCGATTTCCCGAGCCGTGCGTTTCCCGTCGCAGTAGCCGAGTACGGTGATGCGCGCCTGTCCCTCCCGGCTCAAACGCGGGACTCGATCCGGTCGGGAGCGCATCAGGTCCTCGGGCGCCAGCAGCAACCCCTGCCAGGTCGAATGGCTGAAACGCCGGCCGGTGGCGGGAAAGTCCACGACCCAGGCGATCAGGTGATCGGCGGGCCGGGCCATGACCCTGGCTTTGACCGAATCCCCCGTTTTCACCGGAACCGCCTCGTCGATGGGTAAAAAGGCCTGCGAGCGCTGGATGGGGCGCTCCGCCAGCGGCGAGTTGGTCATCCACACGTCCTCGGCCAGCTCGCACTCGAACCAGCCGGCCAGGCCGTGCATTATGCCGTCACGCTGGATGCGCAGCTCTGCGGTCCACGAGAAAAAGTCCGGGTTGTCGGTATACAAGTCGATGTCGCCCAACACGGCGGGCGCGCCCAATAGGGCCTTGGGCGGCAGTTCGACCGCGTGTTTAGCGTTGACGGTATGCTGGCGCAGCCAATGAAATTCGTCTGGCACGCTCTCCGCCCGCCAGCCCTCGGCCTTGTCGCGGCATTTCTCTGATTCAACCGCGCCAAGCCGAAGCCGAATCCGGGCGGGAATCAGGGTGCCGCCGGGCTTGAGGAACCGCCGCCGCGCATCCTGGAGCGTATGCACGATGCCGTAATCGAAGCCGAAGTAGCCGACGTGGTCGCAGATCACCACATCGACCGGCTCCGGCAATACGACGCGATGGGAATGACCACGGATGCAGGTCACTCGCTCGGCCCAGCCGGCGCGCGAGAAGGTCTCGCGGGCCATCTCGATCATGGCCGTGGAGTCGATGCCATACACCCGGCCCGCGCCGGCCCGCAGGCACAACAGGCCCAGGATGCCGGAGCCGCAGCCCAGGTCGGCAATGCGGTCCCCCGCGTTGATGGTCTGGGCGATGGCGGCCCGGAACCGGTCGAGTCGGATGTGATCGGCGACGTAGCCCAGGTGTTCTTTCAGCATGGGATATCCACTTAATCATCGTTGCCGGGAAGGTTTATGGTAGGGTGGATAAGCGCAGCGCATCCACCACACATGACCGCCAACCTCATTCCAACTCCATCCCGGCTATCGCCGCTGGCTCGCTGGCGCCCCAGGATGGCTCGTACCATCCGCTGGACACCGCCCGCCCGAACGAACTCCACGGCCATTCGCTCGGCCGCGCCGCCAACCCGTGCTTGACTGGATTGTAATGGATGTAATCTACATGCTTACGCCAATCCACCTCATCATGGATAGCATGCTCCCAAAATCGGCGCTGCCACACCGCCCGCTCGCGACGTCCACCGGTACGAGCATCAATCTCCCGTGAAGCCGCTTTCTTAATCTCCCGCCAGCGGCTGGAGAAATCGCTATCGCCTTCCGGTAGATGCCAGATACAGTGGAGATGATCGGGCAAAACTACGATTGCATCAATGTGAAACGGTCGCACGGCTTTCACTTTCCGAAAGGCCGTGCGCAATACCTCAATCCGCTCCCCACAATAAAATAATGGGTTGCGGTCATGGGTCACCACAGTGAAGAAAAAGATCCCACCGGGAAGAAAGGCTCTTCGGTAGTTGCTCATCGTTCGGTAATTGCTGCTCATCGGAAGATGGTGGATGCGCTGCGCTTATCCACCCTACATTACTTCGATCATGGTCGTGGAGTCGATGCCATAAACCCGGCCCGCGCCCGTCCGCAGGCACAACAGGCCCAGGATGCCGGAGCCGCAGCCCAGGTCGGCAATGCGATCCCCCGCGTTGATGGTCTGGGCGATGGCGGCCCGGAACCGTTCGAGTCGGATGCGGTCGGCGACGTAGCCCAGGTGTTCTTCCAGCATGGGATATCCACTCAATCATCGTTGCCGGGAAGGTTTATGGTAGGGTGGATAAGCGTAGCGCATCCACCAAAACCACTCTACAGGCTTGGTTTATCCACCCTACAGACTTGGCGTCTGGTACGAACAAAGGGCGGTTTGTACCCCTCATCATCAACAGGGCATCGGTATATACTTGAAACATTGTAAACCGCGTAACAGGAAAATGGGGTTGTTGAGGAGAAAGAACATGACCGCTCTCGAATCGATCTCGATTCAAAAGCTCCAGCGGTTGCCAACCCAACGGTTGGCGGAGGTGGAGGATTTCGTGGACTTCCTACAGGCGCGCGAAGAGGATCGCCAACTCGTCCAAGCGGCCGCCAAGGCAGCCGAGGCTCGCTTCGCGACGGTGTGGGACAACGACGAAGACGCTGCTTACGACCGGATGTGAGGATGCCTCCCAATTTCGGCGCGGTCGTCCTGGTGCCGTTTCCCTTCACCGACCAGTCGGGGGTGAAGAAGCGGCCGGCGGTGATCGTATCCAGCAACCTCTATCACGCTGGCCGGCGCGATTTCCCGATATCGTTTTGCGTATTTCCCTCTGACTCCACCAGAGAAATCATATTCATCCAGCATGTCGGGATCATTTTGGCTAGCCATAATTCTATTCGTACTTCTTTCGTTCGTGGGCATTCGCCGGGCGAGCTGAGATCAACCTGATGAAAGTCACTTTCAGTATGAACCACAACAAGCGTTTTTCGCTGATCAGACTGGCCTATCGTGACCAACCGCTCCTCGTCTCCTGGATGTAATGGGTCGGGGATGGTGATCGACAAGTAATCCGACAGTACCGTACTGGCCTCCTCGAACGTTACTCTATGCTTCCTTTCATTGGAGGTGGCTTTGTGAACATCCTATTCGAACTTTAACGCCACTACTCCTCCTACACCCTTCTCCTGCTTGTAGGAGAAGGGTTTTTTTTGTTCAGTCCATTAATGAAGGTTACGGCTGATCCCCAGCATGGCGTAATCGACCATCTTGTAGCCGTCCGGATGCACGGATACGGCTTCCGGCATCACAGGTTCAACCTCGTCAACCATAACCCCGAACTGCCGACCATGACCCCATTGTTTGCGGTATTCAGGCTTGTAGTCGAACACATAAAGACCGATTCCGAGGGGATGAGTACCGATGCGGACGACGTTTTCTTTGACGCGTCGCTCGGAAGTACAACTCCTATTGTTACTCATCTTGCACTGGCCATAGTTGGAACCTTCATTACCACTGGTAGTTCCATTTCTGGTTAAATCCCGCACTTTTCCGTAGTGCACAAGTTTTGGCCGCTGATATTCCCATTTTTTTGCGACGCTCTCGTTTTGTTCGTTAACTGCATATTGCTGAGACATGGCAACTCCTCCTGCTAAAAAGTTCATCGTTAAGGATAAAAAAACAGGTATTCCAACGCCCACGCAAGGGCTACGCGAAATTGGACAGACGATGCGTCCAGAGGAAAAGCGTCGCCATCTCGTAAATAAACTCCCGCCCGGCATCATTTCTGGACGCATGGTATTTCATTTGGCGCGCGCGTACAGCATTGACATTTACATAGAGTTCCAGTTGATCCAAGCCTTGCGCCAACGCGCTCGACACAGACTCGCCGGTTTCGTCCATCAGACGGCTGATAAACTGCCAGCCCAGATGCTCCTTGCCTAGCCGCCGCCGTACGCCCTCCTCTAGATCCGGCGCGAACGCAGCGCGTACCAGATGCTTGGTCCAACCGTTGCGCACCTTCTGGCCAAGCGGCAGGCGCAGGAAAAACTCCACGACGCGCTTGTCGGCCCAAGGATCGCGCAACTCCACACCAAAGCGCCCCGCAACGCGCTCGTAACCGGTCAAGCCCAATTCTAGGCCGGCCGCCATACTCAACACCCGCGCGTGCGCTTGCCGGATATTATCGCCCAACCAGTGCCCGGCTTCTTCGTACTGTCCACGCAAGCGCTCCGTCAATCGAATCCTGGTCGCAAACTCGGGATTCATCACGGTCTGCGGCAAGGGTTGCCGCCTGCGAAACCGCCAAACCAATGCCCTGACGCAGTCCGGCGCATAAGCGGTCCAAGCGCTGCGCAAAAACAGCGATATCGGAAAAGATCCGCGCAAGAACGTGTTGTTGCGGCTGGCGGCTTGGCACTCCAACCACGCTTCCCGCCACTGCCCAGCCTGCAAAAGATACGCTGCATAGTGGTAAGGGACATGCAGGGTAAGGTCACCGCTTACCCCATGGAGCAGCACGCGGTCGCCTTGGCGGCCAGCCGCCTGGCACATTATGGCCGGCAGCAAAATCGAGTTGTCACACGGGTGTGCCTTCGACCAAGCCACATCGATTAGATCATCCACGCTGGCCATTCCCCGGAAGGAGGGCACGGAAACAAAATGCGCGACCGTTTCGGCCCCCCCAGTCAGACTTTGAATGCAGCGGCTTTCCACGCAGTCTGTGGGATTGTCGGCAATCGCTGAATAAGTGTGAAAGCGCTTGCTGGGCATTTCGGGCAAGAGCCTGCGGACCATGGCAGCGATGCTGGCGGAATCCAAGCCCCCGCTCATCATTGCGGCGATATGGCCTGTGGTCCGCATCCGACAGCGCACGGCTTCACCGAATACGGCAAGAAAAGCCTCCTCGCACTCTCGGTCCGAGGCGAACAGGCTCTCCTCGCCGGGTTCCAGCCGCCAGTAGGTTTCGGTTTGGGTTTTCCCGTGGGGGAACACGGTTATAGACTGCCCGGCCCTTAATCCGCCGACATCCCGCAGCCAAAAACGCTGATTGTCCACACTCTGGAAGGCAGGCATCAAAAGATGCGCGATCATCACCTCGTTGGGCTGGCTGGATACGCCCGGTAACCCAATGAGTGCCTCTTCTTCGGAGGCAAAGGCAAAAATGCGAGTATTGAGAGCGTAATAGAATGGCCGAGCACTCATGTGGTCGACGGTGCAGAACAACTTCTGACATCGGACATCCCAGACCGCAAAGGTAAAGTCGCCAAGCAGGTACTTCGGGCTGTCTTCGCCCCAAAGCCGGTAAGCTCCGAGCACTAGCTCGGCATCGGTATTAGTTTTCTGCGTTATTCCATGCGCCCGTAACTCTCGATTGAGTTCGTCTCGGTTATCCACCCGCCCGTCCATCACGAGCACCAGACTCTCATCCTCGTTGGTCAGCGGCTGATGTTCTTCCAGCGATTCGGGCGTGGTACGCAACATGCACTGCCCGAGCGCCACCGAACCCTTGACCCAGTGGTTGATGCCATCCGGCCCACGATGGGCCATGGCGCTGGTCATCTTCTCGATCAGCCCCGGCTCGACCGGTTTCCCGTCAAAATGGATGATGCCTGCGATGCCGCTCATCAGCGAATGGTTGGTCCAAAAGGAAGTGGTTGTAAGCCTTAAGCAGCACGCCGTACCTGGGCCTCAGGTTTCGGGGCAGGCCGCCCCATGGTCTGACACGCCTGTAACCAGGACTGCATGGCATCTTCCATTTCCCGAATCGATTCAGCGGCCGTGTCGCCGTAGGCGCTGCACCCCGGCAAATCGGGCGCGACGGCAATAAAGCCACCGTCTTCCTCACTCCAGAACACTTCAATCAGATACGTCTTGGTCGCGTCCATATTTCTCTACCATCTCCAATAACTGCCTCGCCTGATAAGGCTTGATGAACCCGCCGCGATTTTGGAAATTCAGCAACAGCGGTTCGCCTTCCCGGCCATAAGTACGGTGCGAACCTCGCCCACCTCTCGGGCTGAATCCGACCCGTTCCGCAATCCGGCACGCCTCCTCAAAGCGTACCCCGCTCAACGAACGGCGCAATTGCTCCAGCAGTTTTTCGTATCGGCTCACCTCAAAAACATCCTCTCAAGCCGCTCGCGCCAGGGAAAAATGTAGCGTGATCAACCGCGCGGCGGGAACGGCCATCGAAGCGTAGGCGCGTCCCTTCCTACCCCGGCCAATACTCATCGCGCAAAACCTGTTCCAGTGAGAACGGCGCGGTTTCTGGAAAAGTCGGCTCCGGCAAATTCGTCTCGCGGACGGCGATCAGGCGCGCGTCTGCGTAAGCTTCCACAAACGCCTCATCCAGGCAGGATTTCAGCCCCGGATTTTTCCGCAGCAAGCGCGCGATCCGCAGCCGCTGTTCCTTGATGGTGGCGATCCAGCTATTGCCGCGCCGTTCCGGCTGGAAAATCCACTTCAGCAAATGCGCCATCAACACACCCAGTCGGCTTTCCAACTCCCGCTCTTTGGCCGCGCCCATGTCTTCCAGTTCCTCGGCGACGGACTCGCAATCGATTTCCGCCAGCCGGCCCTCCCGCACCAGTTGCGCGGTCTGCATGGCCCAGGAGTAGAAATCCTGGTCGTGGTGGACGGCGGTTGTCATCGCAGCGCTCACTTCAATTCACCTCAAGAACCAGCCAATCCGGTTGTCTCGCAAAAATATTTGTGCAAAAAGTCAAAGATCCTGAAAAGCCGCAAAGCGCAAGTTTACGTCCAATCCATCATTCAACGCCACGCCGTCGCGCTCCACCCAGGCATGAGCTTCAAATCGTCCCTGTTCCTTGCGCACCCCGATCCGTAACTCACTGGCGACGCCCTGCCGCCGCAACAGCCACCACAGGGTCAGCGAGCGATGCAGGCAAGTCGGGTGGTGCACGCTCCACGCCGCCGCGCCCTGCACCAGGCGAACGATAGCACGAGTCCGCGCCAAAACCTGCCCCTCATCATCCAGCGTCCTGCCCGACGGCCAGCGTCTCAGAAAACCATACACCCGCTGAAAACTTACCCAGCGTAACGCCAGCGCCACGCCCGGCAACATCAGCCACGCCTGCATCAGCCACCCGCGCTCGGCCCACGACAGCCGCCAGAAGATCAATCCCTGCCGCCGCAGTCGCCACCACCCATCACTCCTCACCCTCAAGAAAAACGAACCCGAATTATTTATCCCACCCTCCATTTTCATCATAACCACCATCAAGGGTCTGCTGGATTGCACCCGGGTCCATCCTGCCCGGCAGGGTCGACCACGGCCACCTCGTCCCGGTGGCTGGTCATTATCCCTATCCCAGCGGCCACGTCTACGATTCCGGGAGGGGGCGCTCCCCGTCGCTCCACCGCTCCCGGCGGTGCGGTGCTCCGCTGGCGTTCCCAGAGACGGGCCGTCATCAGGTAGTACCCCCCGAACAGGACCAGGAAAGCGTAAAATTGCACGCATTCGGGCGCCTCCAGCCAGTGGGCGGCGACGCCGGCCGCGCCGTTCATCAGCGCCATGGCCAGCAGGAGCGCCGTGGCCCGGCCATCCGACAGACCGCAACTCAGCAACAAATGATGCAGATGCCGGCGGTCGGCGGCGAACGGGTTGTGGCCGAGGCGGATGCGGCGGATCATCACCGCAACCGTGTCCATGAGCGGCAGCGCCAGGATCCAGACCGCGGTCATCGGCGTCATCACCGCCTCCCGGTTCTGGGACAGATGAACCAGGAACCAGGCCAGGACAAAACCGAGCATCGTGCTGCCGGCATCGCCCATGAACACGCTGGCGCGAGCCCGCCAGGGATGGCGCAAATTGAAGCAGAGAAACCCGGCGACGACCATGACCAGCGTCCACAGCGCATCACCGTCCCCGGAGTCGGCGATCGGCGCGATCTCCAACAGGACAATCAGCCAACCCGCGGCGATCAGCGCCAGACCGCCAGCCAGACCATCGAGACCGTCGCTCATGTTAAAGGCGTTGATCACGCCGACAACGCAGAACAGGGTCAACAGCAGAGCGATGCCTCCCGGCGCCGTGACGTCGCCCAAGCCGAGCAGGTCGCCGAGGTTACCCAGGAGGATCCCCCCGCCGAACACCATAATCAGGACCACCCCCCCCTGGAGTACGAAGCGGATCGCCGGGCGAGTCGCGCGGAGATCGTCGTACAAGCCGACCAGCGTCATCAGCGCCATGGCGATCAGCAACGCCTCATAAGCGTGAGGCGGTGCCGGCAGCACCAGCAGGCTCAGGCCGTAGGCGACGCACATGGCGAGTCCGCCCACCAGGGGCACCGGGGTCAGGTGGTGTTTGCGGGTGGTGGGCCGATCCACCCAACCCCAGGCCCGCGCTGGCCGGATCAGCAGAGCGATCAACCCCACGCACAGGCCAAAGGCCAGCAGCAGTGGCCCGATGTCCATAACCATCAGGACTTTCGCTTGGAGTTCCAGGTTGTTGATTGTTTTGGTATAATCTCGACATGATAACCAAACAGCAATACGTTCAATATTTGATTAGCACGCCAGTCAATTATACGTGCACGAATCTTGCG
>JAKLIY010000022.1 GCA_022709365.1 Pseudomonadota bacterium | reverse complement strand
TTTTTGAAAATAAAACATTTATGCAGGTTAAATGCAGTTTTTTCAATTTCCTCAATAAAAGAGTTTTTAATTTTAAAAAACCCCATTGGTACTTGAATATTCCACAACCTGTATAGGAATGCTATAGTGACATAGCGACTCAAAATACACTTCGAACCAACTTGGCATTTCTCCCTGATTGATGCGCCATCACCAATAAGTGTATTAGAACCAATCTCCACATCATAATATATAACAGCGTGAGGGCTAATTGAACACTCTTCGCCAATTTTAACGTGTAAGTCGAATTCAGGCTTTCTGGCCAAAGCTCCAGCCCCTTTAGGTTCTTTTCCAATAAAAGCCCCAGGAAAAACTTCAGTACGCGCCCCTAAATCTACACCATCAGCAATCACTACATGAGGATGAATAATACATTCATTTCCAATAGAAGATTTTCCAATTACTGCATAAGGACTAATGATCACATTTTCACCAATTACTGCATCAGGATGAACAATTGAAGTCTCATGGATTTTTAAAGTCATTACTATTTTCTCTACGCGTTAGGAGTTATTAACTTGGTCATGCCGGATTTCACGGTCACGCGATCACCGATGATCACCTCATTCTCAATCAGGCAATGCGCGCAAATATTGCAATCACGACCGATCCTGGCCTTGGGCAAAATAACCACGAATTGCCAAATCCGGGTACCCTCACCAAGGTTTGGGCTTTGCACGTCCGACATCGGGTGAATCATCACAGTCATCCGCGTTTCTTGATCCTCAAAACCCCCAACCCAGCGCACTGCCTCCTCCGGAAAGGCCAAAGGCGAAAAAAGTCTCACAACGTCTCCACCTCGGTCGAATCGCCGTAAGTCTCGATCCCCAGCCGCTCGGCCACCTTCCGCGCCCGGGCCTCAATCATCGGCGAAATCACGATCAGCCGGTTCGCGGTCCGCTGGTGCCGTTGTTCGTAAAACCGCGCCTTGCGCTCGAAGCTGTACATCCCGGCCTTGTCGATGGACGATTTAAGTTCGTAAATCAACAGTAAGCCATTCTTGACGATCACGTCCAGTTTCACCTGATCGGGTCGCCCGAACACCTCGCCCTGATCATCGTACTCGTTGACGTTGATCACCTGCACACCAAAGTTCTGTTCCAGAATCCCCGCCAGCGCGTCGCGGAACGCCTTCTCGGATTGCAGGCCCCAGCGCGACCCCAAGGCCCCGATACCTCGCTCGTGTTTCTTGGGCCTGGGCCATGATCTCTTCGTGCAGCCCCCACAATTCCACCTGGTTCGCTTCCCACCGCCGGTTCTGCTCGTCCTTATATTCGTCCCATTCGCGCGCCCGTTCCTCCCGGTCGTTCAGTGCTCCGCAAGATACCAAAGAGCCGAAGTTGAGCTAATCTAAATAGCGATCTTCCTCTTCCTGACGACGGATGTAGTCACGAACCATCACTTCGTCTCGACTCACAGTCGAGACGAAGTAGTCCCGCGCCCACAAGTGTTGCCCGGTAAAGTTGCGCCGACGCTCTCTGTAGATCCGCGCTACCTGGATCGCACACATGCTCGCCACCAAACCATCTGCTCGCCCTCATCAGGGCGATGAACTCGCTCGGGACAGCGCGTTCTCATCTTGGCTAAAGCCTGTCGCGTGCAAGAAGGATGAGATCGTAATACCATTTCTCAGGATTGTTGCGCAGCAGACTATTGCCATTGAGGAGCCTGAACCCTATGCCTGTATCGAACACTTTCATGAAGAAAAGATTTTTTCCCCGGACGATGGAGCGTAAGCCATGATGTACGTCACTGGAACCATCGCCGACGTGGTGAATGATGGCCCGATAGCGACGCTGATTCTGGACGCCGGAGGTCGCAAGCATCATCTGCAAGCTGACGCGCAACTGCTGACCGAAGCCCTGACAACGCTGTTCGGCGATGACTGCATTGGCAAGTCGGCGGCGGTTCAATGCAATGGCGTCATGATCACCAGTATCGAAATACCCGGCGTCGCCCCGAACTACTCCATTTAGCTCAGCGCTGCTCGCAAATCCCCTGCCGTGATCCGCCAGACCGACAGTCCCCGGTGATCTGGCGATCAGTTCTCCAGAGTTCTATGCTCTTTGCATGATCGAGAGAGGCTAAAAGCGGATGCTCATCAATACTGAACTGGCCGAAACGCTACGCAAAGTTCAACGCTACGGTAATTACTACACCGCTGGCGCTCTTGAAATCTTCGTGCCTCGCATAGAAATCGACGGAGTCGGCCCCATCGCCCTGCCGCTTCTGCCCGCCCAGGCTAAGCAACTCATCGCCGTCGCCGAACGCGCCCCCTACGGGCGGGGTCCGGAAACCCTGATCGACACCGAGGTTAGGCGCACCTGGCAAATCAGCCCTGATCAGGTGCGAATCAGCCAGCGTTGGGAACGTACCCTCAAAGATATCGTAACACGGGTCAAAACCGGTCTCGGCGTCACTGGCATCGTGGTCGCCGAATTTTACAAGGTTCTGGTGTACGACGAGGGCAGCTTCTTCGTGAGTCATCGCGACACGGAAAAAGCCCCGGGCATGTTCGCCACGTTGGTCATCGTCCTGCCTTCGATCTACACTGGCGGTCAACTCATCGTGCGCCATGAAGACCGGGAGGCGCGACTTGACCTGTATTCGTCAGAGCCGTCCGTAGCGACTTTTGCCGCCTTTTATGCGGACTGTGTCCATGAAATCTTGCCCGTGACTTCCGGCTGTCGGCTGACGTTCGTCTATAACCTGTTGCGTCAGAGCGGGAGCTGGCTGCCCAATTCCCCTAACTATAGCGTTGAACAGGCCCGTCTTGCAGAACTGTTGCGCCAGTGGTCTGCCGCCAAGCAATCGCCCGACGACGAATCACCGGAAAAACTGGTTTACCCTCTGGAACACGCCTACACCGAGGCAGAAGTTTCCTTCGACATGCTCAAGGGCGCTGACATCGCCCGCGCCGAGGTCCTCATCGCCGCCACCGAACAAGCTGAGTGCGACCTGCACCTGGCGCTGGTTTCTATCGAAGAGAGCGGCTACGCCGAATACACCGGCGACTATTACGGTTCGCGCCGCCGTAAATGGTCGGATGACGACGATGACGACGATGACGACGATGACGACGACTTCGAAATCGGTGAAGTGACCGAGCGAAGCGCTATCCTTTCCGAATGGCAACGTCCAGATGGTCAGCCTGCGGCGTTCGGCGATTTTCCCTTCGAGGCAGAAGAACTCTGTCCGCCCGGCGCACTGGATAACATGGAGCCAGACGAGACGCACTTCCAGGAAGCTGCCGGCAACGAAGGCGCGTCCTTCGACCGCACCTACCAGCGCGCAGCTCTGGTTATCTGGCCGCGTCATCGCCGGCTGGCCGTACTCAATCAAGCCGGTTTGGCAACGACGCTGCCCCACCTGACCGAAATAGCGCAGCATTGGGCCAAGAGCGGTCAAGGTCCAGAATCGCCTCTATGGCGTCAAGCCCACGAACTCGCGGGGTTTATGCTGGATACCTGGTCGACACCTGGCACCTACTACGCCCGACCCGAAACACCCGCCATGCTGGCTGCTCTGATCCAACTGAAAGACACGGCGCATATCGAGGCTTTTCTCGCGGACATCTCTGCCGCCGGCGCTTATCGCAAAGACGATAATCCCGCGCTGGTCAAAGCCATCGACCTGTTGCCGCCGTTCCGGGCCACTGAATTGATCGAGCGCATCATCGCCGGCAATGCGGTAAAGGACCGCGACGCCTGTGGCGATCTACTGGTCCGAATCGCCACGGTCGCCCAGAAGGCGGGCCGCGTCGCCGAGTTGATCCCGGCAGCCAGGATTCTGGTCGATGCGTTACCCGGCGATCCAGCGCGATTGCCGCAGACGAACGAACTGCGCTGGCAACGTTCCCCGCCCTCGGTGGAATCCGGTTTTATCGTCGATCTGCTGACGGGTTTAGCGCTCGTCGATCCAACGTTGGCCGACCGTGCTGTGAGCTACATGCTGGCCTGGCCCAAGACTTATCCCCTGGACGCCACCTTGATTCCCGCTGCGCTGGAACTGACCAAAAAAGCCACGATCCGTGAATTGGCGGCCTTTCAGCGTCTGCGTAACGCCTGCCTGACACATCTGCGCAAGCGCATTGCTAAACCACTGGAACCGCCCTCCAACTGGACTCGGGCCAGTACGGTCTCCTGCAAATGTCCGCATTGCAACGAACTCAGCCGCTTCCTGGCCGACCCCAAACGCCAGAGCTGGGAGTTCCGCGCCATTCAGCGTAACCGCGAGCATGTCGAACAAGTGATCAAGCAGAATGGTTGCGACGTGGACTGCACCACCCACAGGCAAGGCCGTCCCTATGGTCTGATCTGTACTAAAAATCAGGCCAGTTATGAGCGACGGGTGCAGCAGCGCAAGAAAGATCTTAAGGAACAGAAGCAACTTAAATAGTCAGATTCAATAGATTTGATAACAAAAATCAACTTTAGCTATGGGTAAAAATGACTATTCTCTGGATCATCGTAACGAACACAGTTCCACACTCAGGAGGCTGCTGCGATGATCAAGACCCTCACTTTCGCCCTCGTTCACGTCATAGTCGCATTCACTGTCGTGTACGCCATGACAGGCAACGCCTTGGCCGGCGGCTTGGTCGCTTTGATCGAGCCGGTTTGCAATACGGTTGCCTATCATTTCCATGAAAAGCTCTGGGACTTCATCCGCCAACGACACCAGACGGTTAACGAGCCTGCCGTCTATGCGTAGGCATCCCCGTAACCTCTGTACCGGAATCCCCCTGAATGACTGAACTGACCGTTTATTTCAAGAAACCCGCCGACTGGGCCAACAACATCCACATTCACTACTGGGACACTCAGCCGGGGGGATCCGGCACCGACTGGCCGGGAATCTCCATGGTGGCAATAGACGACGGTTGGTTTGTCTATCGATTCAATGGCATCGAAGCCGCCAGCCTGATCTTCAGCGATGGCCAAGGCTGGCAAACCAGTGACCTGCGTCGGGAATGCGATGGTTTTTTTATGCACGGTCAGTGGTATGACCAACAACCCGATACTTCAACCGATTCACCGGACGGCGCGGCTGACAATCCCGAAGCTTCTCGGCAAACTGCCCTCATCCCGCCTGCCCGCGAGCCGATTGACCCCAACGGCCCACTGGGCGATTTCCGCGAAGAAACCATTTATTTTCTGTTAACCGCCCGCTTTTATGAAGGCGACCCCAGCATCAGCTTCTTCTGCCGCGACCGCATCAAATTCAACCCGGTCACCGGCCAACCCGAAGACCCGCACTGGCGCGGCGACTTCAAGGGTCTGATTCAGCGGCTCGACTACATCCGCGACCTCGGGTTCACCGCGATCTGGATCACCCCGCCGGTGGAAAACCGCAGCGGCCTTGATTATCACGGCTACCACGCCTACGACTGGACCCGGATTGATCCACGACTGGAATCGCCGGACGCCACTTACCAAAACCTGATCGACGAAGCCCACCAACGTGGCATCAAGATCATTCAGGACGTGGTGGTAAATCACTCCTGCCAGTACGGCATTCGCGGCAAGGTCCATATCGACCACCTGCCGATCAAATACTATGTTCCGCAAGGTTCGGAACACGGTCGCATTAACCACGGTCCCTATCAGGGCAATCTCGGCAATTACACTTGGCCGAATCGGGACGACATTGACAATTCGGTGGCGCCAGACTGGTACCAGGAACGACACAACTCCGACCCGGAGGGCAAAATCCCGTTGGTCGACCCCAAGTCCGGCGAGACCGTACCCAAGCCTGGTTACAACCCCGGCCGTTTCTTCGGCATCGACGCTCAGACTCTCGACCCGGAGTGGTACATGCAGCACGGCTTCATCTGCGGCGGCGACTGGGAAAGTGCCGCAGTGCAGTTGAAGCATATCGCCGGGGATTGCATCAATCTCGCCACCGACCGGCAAAATGTGAAGGACTACCTAATCGGCTCGATCAACCGCTACCTCGACATGGGCGTCGATGCGCTGCGTATCGACACGGTCAAGCACGTTCCCCGCGATAACCTGCTCGAATACGTCAACGCCTGGAAAGAACACAAGCCGGGCCTGTTCGTGTTCGGTGAAAATCTGGTTAAAGGCTATGGCTGGGGCGATCTGGGCGGTGGCGACAATGGTCCCTCCTTTATCCGGCCCTGGTGGTACACCCGGTTAGGCCACGACCCGCGTGATCCCAACTCCGGCGGTGATTCTGGCTTTCCGCAACTCGATTTCGGCCTGTTCTCCACCTTCCGCGACAATCTCAGCCGGGGCAGCTTCGATGGAGTAGGTCGAGTGTTGGAGATGGACTGGATTTATGGCAACGCCAGCACACTGGTTACCTTCCTGCAAAACCACGATGTCGGGCCGGACAATGATTTCCGCTTCCGTTTCAAGGGCGAGCAGTGGATGGCGGCGGCGGCCTACAACCTGCTGTGGACGGTGCGCGGCATTCCCTGCCTGTACTACGGTGAAGAAATCGAATTCATGAAGGGCGCGCCGCAGGATGTGATCGGCAATGATGACACCCTCGATCAAACAGGTCGCGCCTATTTCGGCGATCACCTCACTAACGAGCGGATAGGCGCGACGCAAAGCAACCCCTTATATCAGCACATCAAGCGCCTGAACCAGATTCGCCGCAGCGTCCCGGCCCTGCAAAAGGGCGCGATGAGCCACATCAATGAATGGGGCAGCGGCATGAGCTTTGTCCGCGATCACCATTACGGAGAAAGCTATGCCGTGGTGGGACTGGCCATTGGCGGCGATCAGGGCGTCAGTGTCGGCGGCATCCGTAACGGTGTTTACCGCGATGCAGTGACCGGCCACGAAATCCACGTTGGCGATGGCCACATCTCTTTCCAGGTACGCGCCAACTCGGCTGGCGTCTACGTGTTGAATGGTTCCGGTAAAATCGGGGTGGACGGTGTCTATTTGCGATAATGCCTGATACCGTGAGTCAGGCTTTGGTCTGACTCATTTCAACAACGAGAGATAAGATAACCTCCCTGATGGCGACCTCCCAACACCTGTTGGTGATTGATCTGGAAACCCGGCCTGATCTGGCAATTTTGCCCGCTGACCGTGACCCTGACACCTTCCCTAAACCGATCCAGCATGAGATCGTGACCTTGGGCTTCCTGCTGGCGCGGATCGAGCGGGAAGGTGAGCGCGAACGCTACCTGGTGCGCAAGCTGGGATCAGCCTCCATCGCTGACCGGGGCGAGCGGGAAATCCTGGCTGGGTTTTGGCAAATGATCGACAAGCAGAAGCCTCGGGTGGTGACCTGGAACGGCCGCAGCTTTGACGCCGCTGTGTTGAAGCAGCGCTCTCTGATCCACGGATTGACCGCTGTCAACTGGCACCGCACTGATCCCCGTTTTGGCTATGACTACCGCTACGAATCCAACTGGCACTGTGATTTGATGGATGTGTTGAGCGACTTTGGCGCTTCACCCCGACTGGGGCTGGACGAAGCGGCCGTGGCGCTGGGCCTGCCGGGCAAGTGGAACGGGCATGGGGAGAACGTTGCCGAGCAGGCCGCTGCCGGCGATTACGCCGCCATCAATCAGTACTGTGAAGGCGACGTACTCAACACCTACCTGCTGTATTTGCGCTGGGCGCATTTCAGCACCCGGCTCAGCGCCCACGGCCACAACGTCAGTGTGCAAAACTTGCGGGACTATCTTGAATCGGGCCGGATACAACACCCACACTGGGGGGAATTTCTGGATCGCTGGCAGGCCAGCACTCAGCCCTGCCCGGCTTCCGTACCCGAAGTGCTTGGCGAATTGGGACCGCAACCACCGGAGTCGCATTTACGTAGCGAAGATGTGCTGCCTTGACGCAACATAGCGCTCTTCACCCCCCCAAATCCTCTCGTCAGATTGCAAGGATTCTTGCGGAAGAACTTGACGGATGGCTAGTCATGGACTAGCTTTTGCCCGGTGTGGAAGCGAAACGATTGAAGATGATGCTATACGGAAAATTGATTGTGTATAGTTCGTAATTCTGTCCTTCCCATATCAATCCATTCGATCCATTCCAACTGTGTGGAATTTTGGAGACATAATGCAGCAAAACAAGATCTATGTGGGTAACTTCCCATACACTGTTGATGAATCACAGTTGCGGGAACTCTTTTCACCCTATGGTGAAATTGAGGATCTCGCCCTGATCATGGACAGGGCAACGGGACGGCCTAAGGGATTTGCCTTTATCACATTCTCTGCTCAGCAGTCCGCAGAAAAGGCGCTGGAACAAAATGGTAAAAACTTGGGAGGGCGCCCCCTTAAAGTCAATATGGCTACTGAAAAACCCGCAAGAGGGGGGCGCAGTGGCGGTAGTGGTGGTGGCGGCGGCGGTAGCCGATCGAGATGGTAACCGGTAGTTTCGCATAGTAAAAAATCAGCGGATAGTCACGCTCCTTGGCAGGTGCATGACTACCGCTGGTTGTAGCGCAAGTAACCCGGCAGCGAACATTCTGACAAAACTCACTTTCTGCATTGAAATTTCACGGGGCACCCCGTGGCGCTGAGCCGACTTTGTGTTTCGGCATCGTCGGTCGTCAAAACGTTGTTAGCCGCGTCCTGCCATCCAATTCCGCCTCCGCCATACACAACGGGTATCAGGCCGGTTCCTGCTACGACCGGCAAGTATTCAATATCATTAGAAATTTGGCCCCCCTCATTTTGAGGTTCGTGATATCGATCCCATCGAGGCCAGTTATCCGGGCTATCCTTACACACTATGACGTTTGCGGTAGCGTTCCAAAAAGCGGGCAAAGCGTCCGATGGCCTCGGTCAAATCGTCTTCGTGCGGCAGAAAAACGACCCGTAGATGATCGGGTTGGGGCCAGTTGAATCCCGTACCCTGTACGAGCAACACCTTTTCTTCCAGCAACAACTCCAAAACAAATTGCTGATCGTCAGCGATCGGATACATATGGGGATCGAGTCGGGGGAAGAGGTAAAGCGCCGCCTGCGGTTTAACGCAACTGACGCCGGGAATCTCGGTCAACAACTGGAAAGCCAGATCGCGTTGTTTGCCCAACCGTCCGGTCGGCAACACCAGATCGTTGATGCTTTGATAACCGCCCAGCGCGGTCTGGATCGCGTGCTGCGCCGGCACGTTAGCGCATAGCCGCATCGAAGCGAGGATGGTTAACCCTTCAATATAGTCCTGGGCGTGGCTCTTCTCGCCCGATACGACCATCCAGCCGGCGCGGTAGCCGCAGGCCCGGTAATTTTTCGACAGACCATTGAACGTTAGGCACAGCACATCATCGGCGAGCGAGGCGATGGAAGTATGCTGAACGCCGTCATACAGCACCTTGTCATAAATCTCGTCAGCATAGACGATGAGCTGATGGCGGCGGGCCAGGTCCAGAATCGCCTGCAACAACTCTACGGGATACAAGGCACCCGTCGGGTTATTGGGATTAATGATGACGATGGCGCGGGTATTAGGGGTGATTTTGCCCCGGATGTCATCCAGATCTGGCAGCCAGTCGGACGATTCGTCGCAATGGTAATGGCGCGGCAGCCCACCCGACAGACTAACCGCCGCGGTCCAGAGCGGATAGTCCGGAGCCGGGATCAACACTTCGTCGCCGTTATTGAGCAGCGCCTGCAAGACCATGACGATCAGCTCGGATACCCCGTTGCCGATGTAGATATCCTCGATTTGCACCCCGACAATCTGCTTTTGCTGGGTGTAGTGCATGATCGCCTTGCGCGCAGCGAATAAACCTTTGGAATCGCAGTAACCGGAAGCGTCCGGCAGGTTGCGAATCACGTCCTGCACGATTTCATCCGGCGCAGTGAACCCGAACGGCGCCGGGTTGCCAATATTCAACTTGACGATCCGCTGTCCTTCTTCTTCCATCTGTTTGGCCTGCGCCAGTACCGGCCCGCGAATGTCGTAGCAAACATTAGCCAGCTTGGCGGATTTAAGAACGGGTTGCATGAGAATCAATCCTGAGGAGGTTAAGCTGATATTATTCGCCAGTTCGCCAAGCACTCTCAAGTTTAAAGACAGCTTCATTATGTGGAGAATTGACTCATGCCCCATCGCCGCCATCACCGCCGTGCGCTGGACGATGCGATAGAACAGGCCAGCGAGGACGACACCCTGGATTTCCTGTCTTTCGGTCTCGATGAAGACGATCTGGAGTTTGATGATGATGCCGAAGCCCTGCTGGAGGAATTGTCTCATCTAAGCCCAGACTACCCGATCATGCGGCGCCGGTGGGTGCTGCGGGCCTGGCTGGAGGTGCGCCCGGAACGCATGGAGGCTTACCTGCGGCGTCACCGGCAAAGCCGGGTGCTGACCGTGCTGGGCATTCAGTTGCGCGGTCCGATCGGCTCCGCCCTGCAACGGCAGCTCAACAAGCTGGACCTGACCTCGGAGATTGCCGATCTCCGTCCCCCGTTTGGCAACGTCGCCGCCATTGCCGCCGCCCTGGGACTGGCGCCGCTGGAGCGTGAATTGTTGCTGCTGGCCGCCATGCTGCATCTCGATCCAACGCTGCACGCCGCCTGTCAACCTTTGGGTGAATTCAGTCGCCGGGGCGCTTGCACCGCGATGGCAACCATACTGGGCGCGCGTCCTGATGCGGTCTATCGGGCGCTGCTGCCTAACAGCCTGCTGGCCCGAACCGGGTTGATCCGGATCGACGACAGCCATCGCTATCACCTGAAAGCCAAGCTGGATATCCTCGATCACCTGCCGCAATTGCTCCTGAGCGAGCGGCTGGATACCGCCACCCTTTTCCAGCATTACGTCGCACCAGCCCACCCGGCCACTCTAACCGCCAGCGACTTTGCCCATCGGGCCGAGGACTTTGCTCTCGCTCGTCAGTTGCTGGCCAAGGCGGCCGCGAGTGGAACAGCAGGAGTTAACCTGCTGTTGTACGGCCCGCCCGGCACCGGCAAAACCGAATTGGCGCTGACTCTGGCGGAGGCGGCGGGCATTGCGCTGTTTACCGTACAGGCCAGCGATGAAGATGAGGATCCGCTCAACGCCCGCCAGCGCTTGTCCCGCTACAGTCTGGCCCAGCACTTGTTAACCCGACGCCACGAATGCGCCCTGCTGTTTGACGAGGCCGGCGATGTGCTCTCGGAAGGCGGCGAAATGGATTTACCCTTCTTTCTGCCCCGTGACAGCGGGATCAACAAAGGCTGGCTGAACGGAGTGCTGGAACAGAATCGGGTGCCGACGATTTGGGTAGTGAACCGCATTGATACGGTCGATCCAGCTTTTCTGCGTCGCTTCGATCTGCAACTGGCCCTGGACATTCCGCCTCGACCCGTGCGGGAACGAATCATCCGCCGCCATCTCGGCGAACTAGCCGTTGATGCGCGCTGGATTGCCGAGCGGGCGGAAAATCCCCATCTCAGTCCGGCGCTGGTGCAGAAAGCGGCGCGGTTGGCGCACCTGCTGCCGGAGGCGTTCGCCGAACAGGGCGAGGCGCTGCTGAGTCGGGTGCTGGATCACGCTCTGGCCGCTGTTCGGCATGGGGAACTGCCTTTCCAGCCGTCCACGGTAGGCATCAGCGACGACTACGATCCGGCCCTGATCAACTGCGATTGCGACCTGTCGAAACTGGTTCAAGGACTGAGCCGCCAGAGTCGAGGCCGAATCTGCCTGTACGGTCCATCGGGGACCGGCAAAAGCGCTTTTGCCACCTGGCTGGCTCGCCGGCTGGATCGGCCCCTGTTGTTGCGGACCGCCTCCGACCTGCTCAATCCACTGGTCGGCGTGACCGAGGAGCGGATTGCCGGGATGTTTCAGGAAGCCCGCCAGAGTCGGGCGGTGCTGCTGATTGACGAGGCGGACTCCTTCCTGCGCGCCCGGCAGTACGCCCGACAAACTTGGGAAGTCACTCAGGTCAACGAATTGCTGGTGCGGATGGAGCAGTTCGATGGCATTTTGCTGTGCGCCACCAACCGGGTCAGCGACCTCGACCCCGCAGTGCGACGACGGTTTGATGTCAAGGTGCGGTTCTGGCCGCTGGCCGCCGAGCAAGCGGAACAGTGTTTGCGTCGCGTTCTGCGTGAAGCGGGGACTTGGCCGGATGAAGGCTTATCCGAGGAGGCTCAGACCCGGTTCTGGGCGCTGGGGCCACTGACCCTGGGCGATTTCGCCACCATTCGCCGCCGCGCCGCTTTGTTTGATCAACCACTGACGCCGGAATTATTGCTGGCCGCGCTGGCTGAAGAAGCCGATCTGCGGCGGCAAATGGAAGAATAGTTCGGCTTTTCAACCTCTGGATATGCTGATGTCTGATGCCAATACCGCCGGCCTGACCCTGTTGGGCCGGGCGCAAACCGACTACCCCCGCGAATATGCGCCGCAGGTTCTGGAGCGGTTCGCCAATCGCTATCCCCAGCAAGACTATCTGGTGGAACTGGACTGCCCGGAGTTTACCTGTCTGTGTCCGGTCACCGGTCAGCCCGATCTGGCGCGAATCACCATCCGTTACAGTCCACGCGACTGGCTGGTGGAATCAAAATCGCTGAAACTGTACCTGTTCAGCTTTCGCAACCAGGGTTCGTTCAGCGAGGACAGCATCAATTGCATTGCTCTCGATCTGTTCGCGCTGTTGCAACCACGCTGGCTGGAGGTACGCGGCGATTTCGCTCCGCGCGGCGGCATCGCCATCAAACCCAGTGTGCGATTGAATGGCGAGCCGGGGTAGTTAAATATGAGTCAGGCCCTCGTTGTCCTGTCCGGCGGGCAGGATTCCACCACCTGCCTGTACTGGGCGCTGCAACGGTTCGGGGTCGGCCAAATTGAGGCGGTGACGTTTGACTATGGCCAGCGGCATCGCCGCGAACTGGACTGTGCGGCGCGGGTCGCCGCCCGGGCGGGCGCGCCACAAACTGTGTTGCCAATCAACACCTTCGCGGCTCTCGGCGGCAATGCGCTGATCGATGCGGGCATTCCGGTTCAGGACGGAGTGAATGCCCAGACCCGGTTGCCCAATACCTTTGTGCCTGGCCGCAATCTGATCTTTCTGACTTTCGCCGCCGCTTTCGCCTATCCACGAGGTATTCGCCATTTGGTCACCGGCGTGGCGCAAACGGACTACAGCGGCTATCCCGATTGCCGACAGGCGACGCTCCAGACGCTGGAGCAAGCGCTTCGGCTGGGGATGGAGTACGAAATCACGATTCATGCGCCGCTGATGTTCAAATCCAAGGCCGACACCGTGCGACTGGCCAGTGAATTGGGGGCGCTGCCGGCATTGGCCGATACCCACACCTGCTATAACGGCGTTTATCCCCCCTGTGGCGAATGTCCGTCCTGCCAGTTACGGGCGCGAGGGTTTGCGGAAGCCGGCTTGGTCGATCCGCTGCTCGCCCTCAATGTCGTATGAACGATCGACTTTATTTCATGGCAGCGGCGTCCTTTGAAGCGGCTCGCCGGTTAGAAAGGTTATCGGATGAACAGCGATTGCACGGGCATAGTTTCCTGGCGCGGGTTCGGGCGGAGCTTCCGACAGGCTTTGCACCCTTTCCTGGCGCAGAGGCCGAGGAGCTGACTGAACGGTTGCGAAAAACGGTAGCGCCACTGGATTACACCTTGCTCAATGAGCATGTACCGATGCCGACCGATGAGAACCTGGCCCGCTGGATTCAGGCGCGGCTGGAAATGTCAGGAATCGTACAGGTCAGCGTTCAGAGTGCAGGAGATCGGGGCGTGGCGGTGAACCGGGAGGGTCAGACTCACTGTTGGCAACGGTTCCGCTTTGAAGCGGCACACCAATTGCCGAATGTTCCGCCGGGCCATCAGTGCGGGCGGATGCACGGGCATGGCTTTGAAGTCATTCTGCGGGGGGCTGGGCCAGACTCTGCGCGGTTGAAAGCAGCGTGGATGCCGTTGCAAGAGCAGTTGCATTGGGCCTGTCTGAACGATCTGCCGGGATTGGAAAATCCGACCAGCGAGCGACTGGCGGCGTGGTTATGGGTGCGGTTGCAACCGACCCTGCCGGAACTGTCCCGGGTGACAGTATATGAAACAGCGACGGCGGGCTGTCATTACGACGGGAGCCGTTATCGGATATGGAAGGAGCGCGGTTTCGAGAGCGCCTTGCGCCTGAGTAGCGCGCTAAAAGGCGATGCCCGTCGCCGGTTACATGGACACAGTTATACGCTGCGCCTGCATCTGACCGCGCCGCTGAATGAAATCATGGGCTGGACGGTGGATTACGGCGAAGTCAGGGCGCGGTTTGAACCGCTCTATTGTCAACTGGATCATCACCGGCTGGATGAGTTGGCGGGCTTGGCGGAACCGACGGTGGCAGAGTTGCTAAGCTGGATACGGGCGCGAATGGCGATGGTATTGCCGCGATTGAATCGGATCGATCTGGAGCAAACGCCGGGCTGTGGCGCAATCCTGTGTTGGGATGACGATGAATGAGCTACAACGTTAAGGAAATCTTTTACACCCTGCAGGGGGAAGGCGCATGGACAGGGAGGCCAGCGGTATTTTGCCGGTTTGCCGGCTGCAATTTGTGGAGTGGGCGGGAGGCAGACCGGGCGATAGCAGTTTGTCGGTTTTGCGATACCGATTTTGTCGGCGTGGATGGACCCGGCGGGGGAAAATTCACCACACCCGAGATGCTGGCTTCTGCGGTGACTGCCTGCTGGCCGACGGACGTTACCCGCGCCCGGCCCTATGTGGTCTGCACCGGCGGCGAACCGTTGCTGCAATTGGATAGGTCGTTGATCGCCGAGTTTCACCAGCGGGGTTTTGAGGTAGCGGTAGAGACAAACGGTACGCTGCCGCCCCCGCCTGATCTGGACTGGATTTGTGTCAGCCCCAAAGCCGCTGCGCTGTTGCGGCTGACCTGGGGCGATGAGTTGAAGCTGGTTTACCCACAGCACGAGCCGGAGGCGCAACCGGAGCGGTTTATCCATCTGGCGTTCCGGCATTTCTTTCTGCAACCGCTGGACAGTCCCGAACGGGAGTCGCATCTCCAGGCCGCCCTGGCCTATTGTCTGGCCCATCCCCAATGGCGGCTCAGCCTGCAAACCCACAAGCAACTAGGGATTGCCTGAAATCATAAGGGTTCAGCGTTGTGGCAGCGGACTGTGCACCCGGCCTTTAACCCGTTTGAGATGGATGATCCCAAACCAGGCCGCCCTGTACGAGGCCTTCGAACCAGCCAGAGTCCGCTCCCTCATTGAACGGCTCGAGATTCATCACACCCCTAAACAGGGTAGTTGGCTGAATAGGGCCGAGATCGAACTGCGCATCCTCGTCAACGAGCGCGGCTGTGCGGAAATTGAGCGGAATGCCCGTCCAGGTCGAGGCAAAACCGGGTTTTTTGTAGCGTGTCAAGGTATGGTTATCTTTAATAATCAATTGATTTTAAATAGATCCTGTCATGTAACCAATCCTTCATCAAACCGTCATTGCGCTGTTGCCGCCGCCCCGGAAAATCCGGGGCATGGCTACCCAACCGCACTTTGACTCTCTCCATCGCCGGTTGTGCATCGGCATCGTCACGGAAACCTATCCGCCGGAAATTAATGGCGTCGCTCTGACCATCGCCCGCTGGGTCGAGGGTCTGCGCCAGCGCGGCCACGCCGTGCAACTGATCCGGGTGCGTCAGAGCGGGAACGATCAACCGCTTCCGGTCGATACGCTGGAAACCCTATCGCTGCCCGGCTTCCATATCCCCGGTTATCCCCAATTGCAGGGCGGCTGGCCGGCGACAAAGGTGCTGTCGACGCTCTGGCGGCAGCACCGTCCCGACCTCATCCACATCGTCACTGAGGGACCGCTGGGCTACTCTGCTCTGCGCGCTGCCCGATGCTTGGCGATCCCGGTCTCGACCAGTTTCCACACCCATTTTCAGAACTACAGCCGCCACTACCATCTCGGCGTGTTGGCGACGCCGATCATGGCCTATCTGCGGCATTTCCATAATCAGGGCGTACAAACCCTGGTGCCTACGCTTGAACTCGCCCGGCAACTTCAGGCCAGCGGCTTTCTCCGCACCCAGGTACTGGCGCGAGGCGTTGATACCCGGCTGTTTTCGCCCGAACGCCGTGATCCAGCGTTGCGCGCTCAGTGGGATGCGGCTCCGAATGCCCCGGTTGCGCTCTATGTGGGACGACTGGCGGCGGAGAAGAATCTGGAACTGGTGATCGCCGCATTCCAGGCGATTCAACGCGCTCAACCGACCGCCCGGCTGGTGCTGGTCGGCGACGGCCCGCTGATGCCCCGGTGGCGCGCCCGTCATCCTGAATTCATCTACTGCGGCATGAAACAGGGCGAAGAGCTGGCGACCCACTATGCCTCTGCCGATCTGTTCCTGTTCCCTAGCCTGACGGAAACCTTCGGCAATGTGACTTTGGAAGCGCTGGCCAGCGGGCTGGCGGTCGCGGCGTTCGACTACGCTGCCGCCCGCGCCCATGTAGAACCCGGATATAGCGGTCTGCTCGCACCGTTTGGCGACGCCCAAGCGTTCATCACCGCCGCTACGGCGCTGGCGGAAGACTTCCCTGCTCTCCGGCACATGGGCCAGGCGGCCCGCCGGGCGATGCGGCAACTGGATAGCGAACATGTTTACGACCGTCTGGAAACCCTGTTTCTCAACGCCGTCACTAGAGAGACCCATGTCCGATTCTCGGCTGAATGACGTGATTGAACGCCCCGTTCCGACAGGGTCACGCCTGACTGAAAAGGAACTGGATTGGTGCCTGCGCTTTCAACAGACCGTCCATCAACGCGGCATCGTGCGGCTGTTCGCCGTGGTCAGCCGACTCGGCGACGGTATCTTCTGGTATGCGCTGATGGCGGCATTGTTGCTGAGCGAGGGCTGGGCGGCGGCACCCGCGGTCGGAAAGATGCTGCTCGTCGGCGCGATGTGTCTCGGCCTGTACAAATGGCTGAAGGCCCGTACCACCCGCCCCCGGCCCTGCGCCCGGCATGATCGCATTCAACGCCGGGTTGCGCCACTGGATGAATACAGTTTTCCCTCCGGCCACACGTTGCACGCCGTGGCGTTCACCCTGGTCGCTCTGCATCACTATCCTGGGCTGGCCTGGCTGCTGTTGCCGTTCACCGTGCTGGTGGCCCTGTCGCGGGTCGCATTGGGCCTGCATTATCCGAGCGACGTCGTGGCTGGCGCACTGATCGGCGCCGGTCTGGCGCTGCTGACGATGCAATGGCCGTTCATGCAGATTTAACCTTCTGTTCAACAAGCTGCAATGTGGCGTTTTTAACCTGCGTCGCATCTTGAAAGGTTCTCTGTGGAGGCTGCCTTGAGCAACGAATCACTGGTGATCACCGACTTCGCCCGCGCTTTTCCCGCAACGGCCCTGTTGCCCGCTGCCGAAGCGCGATCCCTTCGCGTGGAACTGGCCCGGTCCCGCGAAGAAATCCAGGCGGCGCAGCGCTTGCGCTATGAGATTTTCGCCGGGGAAATGGGCGCACGGTTGCATAACCGGATTCCCCACCTCGACCACGACCGCTTTGATCAGTATTGCCAGCACCTGATCGTGCGCGACGCGCTGGATCAAGTGGTGGGTTGCACCCGCATCCTCACCGCCCAAGCAGCGCGGCGGGTGGGCGGTTTCTACTCACAAACCGAGTTTGATCTGGCTCCGGTGCTGGCCCTGCCGGGACGGTTCATGGAAATTGGCCGCACCTGCGTCCGCGCTGACTACCGCAATGGCCCGACCATCAGCGCGCTTTGGTCAGGGTTAGCTGCGTTCATCGCCGAGCAACGCATCGACTACCTGATCGGCTGCGCCAGCATTCCCTTGGGCGAGAACGGTCTGGAAGCGCAGGCGTTATATGCGGAACTGGCGCGACGCAGCCTGGTTCCAGAGTCGCTGCGGGTCAAGCCCCATCTGCCCGTGCCGCGCCGCGATGGCCTGGCGCCACGACGTTGTGCCGTGCCGCCGTTGTTGAAAGCATATCTGCGGCTGGGCGCGCAGATCGGCGGAGAACCCTGCCTCGATCCGGATTTCCAGGTGGCCGATGTGTTCATCCTGTTGTCCACGCATCACATCGAGCGACGCTACGCCCGGCATTTCCTGGATCGCGACCAGTAATGCGTTCATCTCACCGCCACGCCCCTCACTCCCGGCCCCACCAACGGGCGCAGTTCGCCAGCGGTTACCGGCAACGCCTGGCCCGTGCGGGCCGGCGCAGTGTGCGAATGCCGTTGCTGGCTCTGCACATTCTGGCGGGCGTGTTGATCGCCGCTGCGCTGGGGCCGGGTCGGCGCCGCCGCTACGTTTCTACCCGACCGCTGACCTGGTGGAGTCGGGGTCTGTGCCGGATTCTGGGGGTGCGCCTGCAAACCCAGGGGACGCTGTATTCCAGCTCTGCGCTGTTCGTGGCTAACCATATTTCCTGGCTGGACATCTTCTGCATTGCGGCAGTTTGCCCGACGCACTTTCTCGCCAAGCAGGAGGTCGCCCACTGGCCGTTATTCGGCTGGCTGTGCCAGCGAGCCGGAACCGCTTTCATCCGTCGCGGCGGTGAAAATGGCGCCGGTGAAGCGATGGAACAACTGGTTTGGCGCTTGCGGCAAGGCGAACGGGTACTGGTGTTTCCGGAAGGCACCTCGACGACCGGGGAAACTGTGCGGCGGTTTTTTCCCCGCCTGTTTCAGGCGGCGATCCTGGCCCGCTGTCCGGTGCAGGCTATCGCCCTGCGCTATCCCCATCCCGCCGGCGTCCATCCAAAGGTTCCCTTCGTCGATGACGACGCCCTGTTACCGCACCTGTGGCAATTGCTGGGTGAATCGGACATCGTTGCCGAACTGCATTTTGCATCGGTCTACACCGCGCCACATCCTTCCCGCGATGCGCTGGCCCGGTTGACCCAAGCCGAGATTAGCGAACGGGTCACGTTGCACGATACGATCCCGGTCGCGGTTCACCCCATCATCCAAGGTTTCAACTGGTAGAACGCTCGTTCTGTGGAGTCGCCGTCCCGCTGAATTCGGGCAACTGCCGCTCGTACTCGGCGATGACCTGCGCACCCAGCAGGATGATGAGACTGATCGCGTACAAGGTCATCAAGACGATAATGACGCCGGCCAGCGAACCATAAATCGCGTTGACCGAGGACAGGTTGGCGAAATACCACGCCAGCACGTAGCGCGTCCCTTCCCACAGCAAAGACGCGGCAATGCTGCCGATCAGGGCATGTCGCCACGGCAATCGGCCTACCGGCATCAGCATGTAAATCAGTGTCAGTCCCCCAATTTGACTCAGCGGACCGATGACGTAAAAAATATTGATGATCATTTTGTTAGGCGACCATTCCCAACTGAACAGACGAATATCGCTGGTCGCCCAAGTCTGTAACACGCCATTGAGCAGGGTGATCGTCAACAGCCCAAAACCGACCAGCAGCACATAGAGATAAGGCAGCAGCAGGGCAGTGACCATGCCCCGTGCATGGACCTTGTCCCGATGGGCAAAGATCACCTTCATGGCGTTTTGCAGCACGCCAAAGGCGGCGGCGCTGAAAACCAGCAGCGTTCCCGCCATGGTCCAGCCAAGAACCCGCCGATGCTCCAGAAACTGCTGCACTTGCCTTAAAATAAGGTCCGATTTGCTCGGCATCAACTGCTCCAGATAACGATGCAGCACCTCCAATAATTGGGCTTCGCTCACCACTTGGGACAGGGCCACCAGCAACAGGATCACCAGGGGAATCAGTGACAGCAATGCGTTATAGGCAATCGCCCCGGCCAGTAAGGTTCCCTGATTCGCCTGGAAGCGCTGAAAGACTTGCCTGGCGAAGGTCAATGGATAGCGAAGCCATCGGTAAAGATCTTTGAACCCCATGGTAAGGCGTCCTCAATACGTTGAGATTTTTGCAGGATCAGGCGATTTTCCGAAAGATAGCACGGTACTCTACTTGTTAGCGTTTTCACCCTACCCCAACCCGGATGGTGCGCATCATGCGCCAAACGGTCATCGCAGCGTCATCATTCTTTTACCATTTCCCTCCATGCTTTCTCACCAGTTCCTATCCCAACTTGGCTCAAGGCGGCATGGTCAAACAACTCGGCATCCAACTCGGCAATCGCGCCCACGATCTACTGTTTAAAACGATTCACCAGCGTTATCTGATCTACAACATGTGCTGGGAAGATCCCCGGATCGACCGGCAATTGCTGGGTCTGGATCAGCACAGTCAGGTCGTGGTGTTGACCAGCGCCGGTTGCAATGCGCTGGACTACCTGCTGGACGCGCCGGCGGCGATTCACGCCGTCGATGTGAATCCCCGGCAAAACGCCCTGTTGCAACTCAAGCTGGCGCTGATCGAACGCGGTGATTTTGGCGACCTGGAACAGATGTTCCGCCAGGGCGCGCATCCGCAATTTCACGCGCTGTATCAAAGTGTGCGTCCCCAACTTCCCCCGTATGCGGTGGCGTTCTGGGACAAGAAAATCGCCTACTTCGACGCCGCCAACCGCAAGCGCTCGTTCTACTATCACGGCACCTGCGGCGCGGTGGCCTGGCTGGTCAGCCGCCAATTGCTTAAATCGGGACGCAAGCTGCGCGAATACCTGTTCGATCTGCTGGACGCCCGGAATTTGGCGGAACAGCGCCTCCTCTATGAGCGGATCGAACCGGCGCTCTGGGGCCGATTCAGCACCTGGCTGCTGCGGCAACCGACCGCCTTGGCCATGCTGGGCGTGCCGCGTCCACAAATCCGGCTGATTCAACAACAATATCCCGGCGGCATCATCGGCTACATCAGCGACAAGCTGCGCCATGTCCTGACCGAAGTGCTGATTGACGACAACTACTTCTGGCGGGCCTATCTGACCGGCGCCTACACCGGACAATGTTGCCCCAACTATCTCCGGGAAGAAAATTTCGCCCTGCTGCGCGCCCATCGCGACCGGGTGCATACCCACAACGCCACGGTCAGCGATTTCCTGCGCCAGCATCCCGGCCCCTACAGCCACTTTGTGTTGCTCGACCATCAGGACTGGCTGGCCTGGCATCAGCCCCAGGCGCTGGCCGAAGAATGGCGGTTGATTCTGGACAACAGCGCGCCCGGCAGCCGCATCCTGTTGCGTTCCGCCAGTGACCATCTCGACTTCCTGCCGGACTGGACCCGCCGGGCGCTGCGGTTCTTCCCGGATGTGACCGAACCGCTGCATCGTCAGGATCGGGTCGGCACTTATGGCAGCCTGCATTTCGCGGAGGTGTTATGACCGGGCCGAACGACACGGTTTGCGTGAACTCCACCGAAGCGGCTGCCGACAATGCTGCTGCCCTGACCCGCTATTACCGCTGGCACGCCCGGTTGTATGACGCCACCCGTTGGAGTTTCTTGTTCGGGCGGGCAGCGCTGATTGGCTCTGCCGCACAACTTCCCGACCCGCCGCGCCATATTCTCGAAATCGGCTGCGGCACCGGCGACAACCTGCTCCGGTTAACCCGCCAGTTTCCCGACGCCGAGCTGACCGGTCTGGATTTGTCGGCGGACATGCTGGCGCGGGCGCAGCGCAAGCTGGCAAAGCGCCCCATGCCGGTCACTCTGCGGCAACAGCGCTATGACCGGCCCCTGTCCCCGGAACCGGCCTTCGATCTGATCGTCTTTTCCTACTGCCTGTCGATGATCAATCCCGGCTGGCGTCAGGTGCTGGACTCCGCGCTGCGGGATTTACGTCCGGGCGGGCGGCTGGCGGTGGTGGATTTTCACGACACGCGGTTCCCGATCTTCCAGCGCTGGATGGCGGTCAACCATGTGCGGATGAACGGGCATTTGCTGCCTAATCTGAACGCGCACTGCGCGCCGTTGCTCCAGACCACCAGCGCAGTCTATGGCGGTTTGTGGCGCTATTTCCGCTTCATCGGGCAAAAACGCGACGAGTAGGTTCATCTCATGGCTCCTCTCCATTGCCGTTCCCTGTGGATTTCCGATGTCCATCTCGGTTTCAAGGAATGCAAGGCCGAATTCCTCCTCGACTTTCTGCGCCAGTGCGAATGCGAACAGCTCTATCTGGTGGGCGATCTGATCGACTTCTGGAACCTGCAAAAGGGTGGGCGCTGGCCGGCGGCGCACGGCGAGGTACTCAAGGCGATTCTGGCCAAGGCGCAAGCCGGCGTCCGAGTGTGGTATGTGCCGGGCAATCACGATGAAGCGGCCCGCGACTATCTGGGCCTGTCCGTAGGCGGCATCGAGATCGTCCCGGAAATCATTCACTGCACGGCGGATGGTCGCCGCTTTCTGGTCACGCACGGCGATGACTGCGATTCGGCGGTACGCTGCGGCGGGCCGCTGCTGAACTGGCTGGGCGATGGCGCCTACGATCTGCTGCTATTCGCCAACCGCTGGTATAACCGCTGGCGGCGGCGCTGGAATCATCCTTACTGGTCGCTGTCCAGCTTTCTCAAACAGCGCATTGGCCGGGCTGCCGCCTACATTGCCCGCTTTGAAGCGGCGGTGGCCCATGAAGCGGCGCGGCGGGGTCTGGACGGGGTGATCTGCGGCCATATTCATCACGCCGCCCTGCGCGATATTCATGGTGTGCTGTACTGCAATGACGGCGACTGGGTGGAAAGCTGCACCGCTTTGGTGGAGCGTCCCGACGGCGCGCTGGAAATCCTGTGCTGGACCGCGCAACAGGCGGCAATCATCGCCCGTGAACCGCACATTTTACCGGAGACTGCTCCAGCACCGGGTTGGGCGGCGGGTTGAGAACCGTTATCTGATGCAGAAGATTGTTATTACTGACCGATCCTTGGCGACCCTTGATGATCTACACTTGAATTCGCTAAGGAAAGCGTATCCAGGAGTGGGAGTACTGCCGATCTATCGTGGAGATGCATCATGAAAACACACCCTGCATTATCGTCTGTGATCATCACCTGGTCCTCGTTGAGGAGGCTGGGCGCGGTCAGTTTAATCCTGTGGGGCGGGAGTAGCGGACTCCCGGTCTGGGCGGCGTCTGTCGATGCGGATTTAACGGCGCGCGGAGCTTATCTGGTGACCGCCTTTGGCTGTGCGGATTGCCATACGCCGCTCAAACCGGGACCCCACGGCCCAGTGCCGGACTTGTCACGGGCCTTGTCCGGCCACCCGGAAAACGTCCAGTTGTCGCCGCCGCCCAAGGCGGATGCGTCTTGGACTTGGTTCGGCGCCGCCACCAATACCGCCTTTGCCGGTCCCTGGGGGATCACTTACGCCAGTAATCTAACTCCGGACCCGGACACCGGGCTAGGTCGCTGGAAAACCGAGGACTTTGTGCGAGCGATAAAAACCGGTAAACATGTGGGCGTCGCCCGACTGATCATGCCGCCCATGCCGTGGCCAGCCTTGTCGCATCTGACCGAGGACGACTTGCGGGCGATGTTTCAGTATCTGCACACCTTACCGCCGATTCGCAATCGAGTACCGGATTACCAGCCGCCAAGCCCATAAGATTCAACGGGATTTAAAACCAGGCAACCTGTAGTCAGAGATCCCGCTGCTACCCGCTGTTTGCGCAGCTAACGCAGCGTGGATTTTGCCGTTTTCTGCAGTGCCCCCTACTTCAACTTGTAGGCCTGGAGCTGTGCGTTCCCCCGATTGCCAAGCATATAGTCGATCCCTGGCAGGTACCGCAGCGTATCAGTCGTGATACCACGAATTTTATTCCAGCGTAAATCGCATGACCTTGCGGTGCGCGGTCCACCCGTCCCCATCATTCAAGCCCGGTTCAGGCAGGGCTAGATAAGGTGCATCCTCATAGGCCTGACTGAGGATTTCTCGATGATCAAGACGCTGCTGATAATCGCCACGACGGTGGCAATGCTGGCTGGACCGACCCTGTTGGTTCGCGCCGACGAAGACCATACTCGTGAAACACGCAAATCCTGGGAACCGCAGCAAAGGGACGCTCGCAAGGCCCGTGAAGAACGCGAGCGCGAAGCCAACAAAACCCGCGAAGCGCAGCAAAGGGACGCTCGCAAAGCCCGTGAAGAACGCGAGCGCGAAGCCTATAAAACCCGCGAAGCGCAGCAAAGGGATGCTCGCAAAGCCCGTGAAGCGCAACAAAGAGACGCTCGCAAGGCGCGGGAGCGGCAACAGCGCGAAGCCCGGAAAGAGGGTTATTCCTCTCACCAGGACCCGATGCTGACGCTTCCGCACCATTCCCGAGACTCCCAACCATCCTACCGGCAGCGGTAAGCGCGGTGCGCGCCGCCGGCAATCTTACCGTGGTGGATACCGCCCGCAACGTCTGCCTGCCGCGCACCCTGTTAGCTCGCACCTAACCACCCACTTGATGATAATTTTAATTCGCCACTTTGAACCTTGTTGTGTTCACCGGGGAATTACCCAGTAAGCGAACGAATCCTAGACGAACCTGGCCGGTCAGGCAGGTCGATAGGAACGCCCTCACTGACTGGTCCACCGGATAACGAGGAGATTTTGTGATGAGCGATGAATCTGAGCGCCGCAAACCCACCGAAATGGCGAAGATATTTTTCAGCGCCGCTGCCAATACAGCCTTCCCTGGCGTTATGGGAAATGGCATAGGACCTAAAGAACTGGCTAATGTTTTACACAAAATGGCCGCCGGTCTTGAGGAGATGGCCACCGGCCTGCGCGCAACCTACATCCTGCTTGCGGAAGTCAAAGAACTCATTCGGCGTCAGAACGCGGCTTCGTCCAGCCGGTGACGACTTGCCCTACTGAGAACTTTTGAATCCCTAAATGGAGATCATCATGAGTACGCCAGAGAATTACCTTCGGGCGGTCGTCGCCATGAACGAGCGTATGTGGCCTCAAGCGGAATCGCTGCAAAAGCAGCTCCAGAAGTTAGAGTCGGAATATCAGGCGGCGCGCCAGCGTCCCATCACCGATGTGATCGCACGGGGAGTCGCAGCACTGCTCGAGGCGCAAATCAACGATGTCGTCAGAAAGCTCAACACCGTCTATGAGGAATGGCAACGGAACCTCACGTTGATTGCTCCGCCGCCGTCCAAGAATCCGGCAAGCAACTGGACCAGCAAAATACCCTGGCCGAAGGCCGTGCCGCCCGACGTGCGCAAACAGCTACTCCGTATCATTCAGCAAGGGGGAATTCCCATCAGCCACCGGGTAACAGTGAAGCCGGTGAAATTCCCCTCTGGCGGCCAAGGCATCGCGGTCGAATTCAGCAAATGGTAGCGGCTACGCCCCGCCCATCTCCACGATTGCGCTGAAATCACGCGGTTTTTCCAACGGTGCAAGATGCATGGTGCTGGCCCTTCCAGTCATGGACAGCGCCCGATTCGTCAACCACACTTCAACAGTGTGCAAAGGCGCATCTTCCTCCGGAGGAGAACCCTGGTGAGCGAAACCCCAACCGCGACTGACGATCTGGAGTTGATGCGCGCCGTGGCGTGTCAGGACCGCCAAGCCTTTAAAGTGTTATACGACCGCTACGCGCCACGGATTGGCCGCTACCTCATGAAGTTGTTGAAGCAACCTCAACGGGTGGATGAAGCCGTGAACGATACGATGTTGGCGGTCTGGCAGAATGCCAGCCGCTTCGATCCTGCTCAGGGCCGTCTGCTGACCTGGCTGCTGGGCATCGCCCACCACAAGGGTCTCAAAGGATTGCGGGGGGCGAAGCGATTCTCCGCCGAGGTGTCGTTCGACACCTTACCGCCCGCCAACCTGGATGATAGCGAAGCGCAGGACGACACCTCACTGGCCGTTGCGCCGCATGATCCCGAGCGCACCGTGATGAGCTGGGAACTGGGCCAGGCGCTGGGCTGGGCGCTGGACCGGCTGTCGCTGGAGCAGCGTGTCGTCATCGAACTGGCCTTTGGCGAGGATCGTTCCTATTTAGAGATCGCAGCCATTCTCGACTGCCCGCTGAATACCGTCAAAACCCGGGTGTTTCACGCCCGCAAGAAACTGGCTCAACTGCTGACCCAATGCGGTCATGCTGACTTCACTACGGCCCGGGATTAACTGCCATGACTGCACTGATAACCGACTTCCCCACAGTGAACCCGCATCGGGAAATTCAAGAACTGTTGCCCTGGCACGCCAATGATACGCTGACCCCGGATGAGAGGCTGACGGTCGAGCGCCATATCGAACAGTGCCGCGCCTGCCGAACGGAACTGGAACAGTGCCGCGCCTTGGCGACCCGGCTTCACGAACCCTCTGAAGAAACGTGGCGGCTACCCACCGACCATTTCGATCGACTGATGGCTGATATCGACCGCCTGACACCACCGCCAGCCCAAACCAAGATCGCTTCCGTCTGGTGGCAACGTATTCTGGAGGGATTGCAAGCCACTCCGGCACCAGTACGCTGGACCCTGGCTTTTCAAAGTTTGGCCGTGGCCGGGTTGCTGCTGGCGCTGCTGCCGGCAACGCGGCTGAACGATCCGGGCTACGAGACGCTGTCTGCCAATGAAGCGCCCCCGGCAACGAGAGAACCACGGTTACGGGTCGCATTCGCCGAACCGATGACGGTTGGCGAGCTGCGCACTCTGCTACGTGATATCAGCGGCCAGATCGTCGCAGGTCCCACCGCGTTAGGCATCTATACCATCGCCGTGACCGGCGGCGAACGGCCCGCCGAGGCGCAGGACCGGGCGATGACCGCGCTGCGTGCCCATGAACAGGTGCGGCTGGCCGAGCCGTTGCCGCCGCGCTGAGGGAGCCGGACGGTCATGTGGAAGGGGAATGTTCGCCGGGGGATCAGCCTCGCCTGCGCCGCGTTGTTGGCTCTGGGGGCCTGTGTAGCTCCGCTGGAGCAAACACCGCCGGAGACGATCTCTGAACCAGGGGTGCCCAAGCAGTTGCAATCCCGCCAGATCATTGTGGCGCTGGCTGAGAAGGAGCGACCGCAGTGGCCCGCCATCACCCAGGAATTGCAGGGCCGCTATCAGCTTCGGTCGGTGGGCGAATTCCCCCTGACTTCCATCGGTGTGCAATGTCTGGTGTTTCAGGTTCCCTCTGGTCAGTCGCTGGAAGCGACCATCGACCAGTTGCAGGCCGATCCACGGATCGCATTAGCGCAGCCTAACCAGGCGTTTGAGGGTTTGCAGGCCGCAGATGACTCGACTGTCGGATACGTCGCGCTGGCCTACGGCGTGAAACTGATCGGTGCCGATCGGGCCTGGCGGGTCAGCACGGGACGGGGCGTACCGGTGGTGGTGATCGACACGGGCGCGGACATCGACCATCCCGCCCTGCGCAGTCAGGGAATCAAAACCGCCAATTTCGTGGAGGGCGGCGAGTCCTCCTTTGCGACTGACCGCCATGGGACTGCTATTGCCGGCGTGATCAGCGCTCACCCGATCGCTGGCGTCAGGATCGATGGCGTTGCACCGGATGTGGCGCTCACCGTGGCCAAGGCTTGTTGGTATCCGGAACCGACCAGCGCCAAGGCCCGTTGCAGTAGCTGGACTTTGGCCAAGGCCATCGACTTCGCCATCAACGGCGGCGCGCGCGTGATCAACCTGAGCCTCGGCGGACGCCCCGACGAGTTGCTGGCCCGACTGTTGACCGCCGCCGAACACCGTGGCGTCACTGTCGTAGCCGCGACCTTGGAGAACCAAGACGATCCCGGCTTTCCCGCCGCCCTAGACACAGTAATTCCCGTGATCGCCTGTGATGCGGACCGACGGGTCGCTTGGCCCCGCTGGCGCACTCTGCCCTTCGTAGTGGCGGCCCCTGGCGTTGAAATTGTCGCCCCCGCTCCGCACAACCGCTATGACCTGCTATCCGGCAGTTCGCTGGCCGCTGCTCATGTAACCGGAGTAGTCGCCCTGCTCGTGCAGCAGGAGCCGCAACGCCGACCCGACCAGATCCGGGAAATTCTGCGCGCAACGGCCCAGCAGGCGACCACTGTCAGCCACTCAACCCCACTGGCTATCGGAATCGTCGATGCCTGCGCCGCACTGGCCCGTCATACTCCGCTGCTCGCTTGCTATTGAATGTACAGCACCGAAGTCCCTGGAACAGCACTTTGTCCATAGCGCCCCTGCCCTATTCCCTCGTTACGTCGACGGTGTATCGGGTCCGCCAAGCCTTTATGGAATTTCCTGGCGACTTTCGTAAAACTAAGAGGACATCCGGCACAGAATGTGCTTGATTGATCAAGCGGCTTCAAGTTTTCTGGATAGCATCAATGCGCAGGCGAAGTGAATCATAGCCAAGTAGTTTTTGGCCTTACACAAGTAGCGGGTCCGAATCACCCGAAAGCCTTTCATCCAGGCGATGGTTCGCTCGACGACCCAGCGCCGGGCGGGATGGATTTTCTCTCCATCGGAGATTTTTTCCTCGCCGATGCGGCGAATGTGCGGGATATAGGCATGACCGGCCAGTTCCTGTTCGATGCGGGCATAGTCGTATCCCTTGTCCAAGCACATAGTCTGGGGATGCTCGGGCGTCGGTTTGGGACGCGGGAGGATATCGGTGGCCAACGTCGAGGACACCAACCGGCTGTCATGGATGTTGGCCCCGACCCGGGTCACCCCCAGCGGGATCCCGTTTTGATCCACGTGCCAATGGGTCTTGCTGCCACTGCGTCCCCGGTCGGTCGGATTGCGCCCCAGCGCCTCGTCCTCCAGGCACACCGGCTGACCGCGCACCGGCGCTTGCACCAACGCCCCGTCCATGGCCTGCCATTCCCATCGAATCCCATGAAGTTCTTGATATTTTTCGGCATTCAAGCGGAAAATCTCGGCAAACACGCCGGCGCTCGCCCAGTGCTGAAAATGCTCGTGGACGGTGCTTTTGGAACCATAGCACGGCGGCAGATAGTGCCACTGACAGCCGGTCTTCAGAACGTAGAAGATGCCGTTCAAGATGAGCCGGAAGTCCAGGGGCAGGCTGCCACCCGATTTTTTCCGCTTGAAGGGCGCTAACAAGGGTTCCACTTTTTTCCAAAAATCATCGGAAATTTCTTGGTATGCCATCGCGTCCTCCACCGAGTGATTGCCACGCCCTACCCCTCAAGAGCTTACGAAATTTTACAGCCCTAAGCATCTTTTGTGCCAGATGTCCTCTAAGGCGCCGACTCGAACCGCAACGGTTCAACCAGCAACGGCGCATAGTCCGGAAAATAGGTTCCGCCCTGCTCAAACGGCCGCTCAGGATCAATCAGCGTTTCCGCAATCCCCACGCCATAGGTGATCAGCGCCGGGTTTTCCAGATCGACCGGTCGATCAGTAATCACCTCGCCTGCCTGATAAAGCCGGCCATCCTGATGGGCAAACCCTTCCCCCTCCTCCCGGAAATAGCGGAACGTCACCGGCGTTTCCGGGAACACGTTCTTACCCTTGACGTAGCGTTGCGTAACCACGACCTGCCGATAGCGGCGGGCGGCGGCCAAAGCGTCGGCCTTGGGTGGATACAACAATTCGCCGCGAATCGCGCCGTCCGCCGTCAAATAGCCGCCTCGCACGGTGAATTCCCGCAGCAGCGTTTGCCGCAACGCCTGACTCTGTTGAAAACCTGCCACGCTGGCGGTATCCAGCGCCGGCCAAGCGGCGGAATAGCCTTGGGCAGGCTGAATCCGTTCGGCCAGGAATCGCTCGATGGCGGCGGGCATGTCGCCGTACAGACTGGCACCGACCACGTTATCTAGGAAGTGGCGGAATTCGCCCTTGTTCAAACCTCGGTTCAACGGATCGCCCAGCCGGGCCTGACCCGGCGTTTCATCCGGCCCGGCGTCGGCTTTAGCCAGATAGCTCAGATAATCCATTTCTCGCCAGCCTGATTCACCGGGGAATTTACGCGGCAATGACCAGGTAGAATCCACCGTATTGCCGACCCCGGAGGTGAATACCGGAAACTCAGTCGCGGAAACGCCGCTGTGGCAGCCAATGCACTGCGCCAGTTCTTCCCGATTCTGTGGCCGCAACGCGCCGCTTTTATCCTCGATAAAGCCGGCCAGATACCAGCCGACGCCATTATCCACCCAGCCCTGTTCATCGTTGCCGTAAACCGGCGCGCCCTCCTCCTTGACGCCGGGACGGAATTGCGTCGGATAAAACAGCTTCCACTTATACATGTAGCGGATTTCCTTAACCCGACGGGCGCGGGTTCCCGGATAGGGACTCACCGCCAGATCGCGGCCATCCGCCGCCACATCCACATAATGCAGGGGATGAGCGAATTCCGCGCCGACCGGATACAGACCGCGCTCAATCGCAACCGTCCGCGCCGCGCCCTGGTAAACCTCGCCATCCTCAGCGCGCAGACGATCCTGAATCGCCCGCTCCAGCAAATCGAGATTCCGGGCGTAAACCGCCAGATCGAAACTGCCGTCTTCACGCTGCATGAACGATTTGGGCAGGCGAAGATAGATGCCGGATACCGAACCGGTCATCGGGGTGAAAATGCCATAGGGCATGAAATTCACCGCCCGCCAACCGGTGATCCAGCGCCCGTCGCTATCCTGGAAAAAGCCGTTACGCGACGTACTGGAACGAACGAAACCATCGGCATCGGCGGGCAAATCCGCCGGGGCCAGTCCGGGAAACAGCCGGAACCGGCTATCGCCACCGCCGCCGTCCCAATTCCGGGGATCGCCGGGGCGCTGCTGGAACGCCGCCCGCCAATTCTCTTCCCGGACATAGGCTTGCATGTCCCAAGTCTGCGGATCGAGGCCCAGCGCCGCCACTGCTTCGCGCAGCTTCTCCGGGGTCAGGGTGTTCTCCCAAGGATTGCGGCTCGGCGAGGCGGTGAAAGGACTGATCGGCGTAAAGGAATATTCCAGTTGCAGATTGCCGAGGCGCGGTTCCGCGCCGGCCTGCGGAAAGTTGTTGCCCAGTCCGGCCTTATAAACGCCGTTGGTGTGGCAAAACAGGCAGGCGTTCTGTGCGCCCCGCGAGGTTTCAATATGGCACTGGGCGTAGGGATTGGAAAAGGTGATGGGACTGCGAAAATCGCCCTGTGGATAGCTGACTGTCGTTGAGGCCACGGACGCGCCAGCGGTCTGCGCGTTCGCCTGACCCTGACTGTCGCTGCATCCGGTCAGCATCGCGCTCAGGATTAAAGCGGTCGTCGCCGGGTTCAAGAAAGTTGGCCGATCACTCATACGGAATTTTCCTCACTGAAAAAACAAAAAAGCTGGCAGTTTGTTACCGCCAGCGTCTGCATTTCACCCCCTCCCCCCTTGTGGGGGAGGGTTGGGGTGGGGGGCTACAACACGGCGCTTACAGCCCCGGAATGCCGCCGATATACCCGACTGGCGCGTTGAACTTATCGATCATCGGCATCAGTTGGGTTTTCAGATCAGCGTTGATGCTGCCCGGAAAATCACCGTGGTGCTGTGCATTGCTCATGAGGTAGGCGTGGCTGTTCAGATTTTCCACCACCTGTAAACCGGTGGATTCCGCACCGGCGGTCAGGCTCAGAATGCGGGTCAACTTCTGCGTATCGACGTGGTACGCCCAGACGAAGTTGTTGATGTGCATTCCCGAATCCTCGCCGATGAACAATGTGCGCATCTTCGGCGAGAAGAACAGGTTGTCAGTGTTGGCAATCGCGTTGACATCGGCGGTGTTGCCGAGGGCGTCAGCGGCTATCGGCTTGCCGAGCAGTTTCGGCTCTACAGACATGCGGGTCGCCACCCAGTCGGAATTGATCGCGTTGCCCTGGGTATCCTTGATCCCAGCTTTCAACTCCAGCGTGTAGGTTGCACCGGCCTTGTTTTCCGGCAGGCGGATATGATCCGCCGGTTCGGTCGGGTCGGAGCGCATACTGCTTTCGATACGCGACATCGCCATGTACAGCTTGTGGTCGGCGGCGTTGATCGCCAGGCCTTCCATCTTGGTCCACTCGGTCGTTCCGCCGAGCAAGGCCGTGTAGCGCCGGGTTTCCAGGAAGGCGGCGGCTTGCTCCATGCCGGGCTTGAGCGTCAGACATTCGTCGGAAGCAGAACCGGCGCGCACCCGCGTATATCCGGCCGGACATTGCCCTTCACTGGGCGCTACGGCGTCGAAAATATCGTTGAAGGTCACCACCTCGGCCAGCGCCTTGATTCCCGCATCCGTGCCATGACCCAGCCGAATCCAGGTCAAATCCGCGCTGCCGCCGCCCTGATCACTGGTTTGATTCCATTTCGCCGTGTACAGCGTCCCGGCGGACAGATCAGCAGCGTTATCGGCCACAAACATCGTCATTTGCACATACGCGCCGTCATCGCCCAGGTAGGTGGTGCGGCTATCCGGCATGACCAGCGCTTGCTCCCAAGTGCCGCGCCCCATCGCATAATGCTTGACGACGCTAGTGGAGCCATCGGCCTTGACCGTGATTTCGGGAATGATGCCGTAATGGTAGGGATTGGCCTCCCGCTCGTCCTTGAAATACAGCTCGCGCATCGCCTTGAGGCCGGCGGCCGTCGTTCCATAGTTCTTGGAATCCAGCGGGTTATAAATCAGATCGTAGTCTTCCTCGGAACCCAGATGGGTGTTCCAGGGCGTTTGCGAACCGAAACAGGGAATCCAGATGCCGTTGACGCTGGAGAAATCAATCGGCCTGACCTTGGCCGCCGTCAGTTGACCATCGTTGGCCTGAGCGATGTCACTCAGGGTCATGGACATGGGCATCCGGGTATGCCAGCCGGGCGTGGTAAAGGCCACCGAGCCGTCGCTTAAAATCCAGTCATATTCATAATGCGTGACCAGAAACAGTTTGTCGTCTACTTTAAGCAGGCTGTTGGCGTCCGGGGTTTCGGCGACCACCGGGTTGCCCATCGGGTCGAGTAGCGGTTCCATCTGGTAGTTGTAAAGCTGGCCGGCAGGATGTTTCTTGCCGTTGACTTCGGCCACCGGGTCCTTGACGCTGAACAGCACGTTATAGGTCAGCGGTTTATCTTCCACGCGCCCATCCGCATAAGTCACTTTGGCGATGGACCGGGTATAGGTCTTGGCTAATTCATCAGTCGCAGCCGGCGCGGGCGTCTCGGTAAAATCCACTGCCTGAATCACCGCTGATCGATGATCGTTATCGCTATCATTGCAACCGGCCAGCCCCAGCGCGGACAAACACGCCACCGTCAATAACGTTACTTTCATTGGAAAGAACTCCCTGAATGGCAGAAAATTTTATTCAAGAAGCTATATTCCTTCACTAGGGTTGCTGAAAAATGACGGTTCAGTGAATGCTAGGTTGCATCATGCATCGTGAAGCACATCGACCGATGAGGACGGAACGACAATGAAAATCGTGATTGCTCCCAATGCGCTCAAGGGTTGTCTGACCGCTGCTGAAGCGGCGGAAGCTCTGGCGCGCGGCGTCGCACGGGTCAGCCCGGGCATCGACATCGTACAGGTCCCGGTCGCTGACGGCGGCGATGGCCTGGCCGATGTGCTGGTTAATGCCTTGCACGGTGTGGAACGAACAGCACTCGTCACTGGCCCGCTCGGCGATCCGGTGTCTGCCACGTTTTGCCATGTCCCCGCCCGCCGGCTGGCGGCCATCGAAATGGCGACGGCCAGCGGCCTGGCCCTGCTGGGGAAAGATCGCCTCAATCCCCTGCTGACCACCACGTTCGGGACGGGTGAACTGATCAAGGCTGCTTTGGACTTGGGGATTTCCCATCTCATCGTCGGCATCGGCGGCAGCGCGACGAATGACGGCGGCATCGGCATGGCTGCGGCGCTGGGAGCGCGATTCCTGGATGGAAACGGCCAGCCAGTCGAACCGGTCGGCGGCGCGCTGGGGATGATCCAGCGTATCGACCTGAGCGGTCTCGATTCCCGGCTGGCGGCGGTGCGGATCGAAGTGATCTGCGATGTGGATAATCCGCTGCTCGGCGAACGCGGCGCGGCGCACGTTTACGGCCCCCAGAAGGGCGCAACACCCGAACAGGTGCGGAGGTTGGATGCCGGTCTGGCGAACCTGGCGACGATCATCGACCGTGATCTTGGGCTGGACGTGCGCGACCTGCCCGGCGCGGGCGCAGCGGGCGGGCTGGGTGCAGGTTTAAAAGCCTTTCTCAAGGCCGAATTGCGACGCGGCGTGGATTTGGTGCTGGACTTGGTCGGGCTAAACGAACAGTTGCGGGGTGCAGATCTGGTCCTCACCGCCGAGGGGCAAATCGATTTTCAAACGGCATTCAGCAAGGCGCCGGCGGGTGTGGCGGAACGCGCCCGCGCCAACAGCGTCCCCTGCATCGCCATCGCCGGCAGTGTCGGCAGGGGCCTGGACGCGCTGCACGAATTGGGAATCAACGCCGTGTTCAGTCTGTGCCCGGGACCGGTCAGCCTGGAGCAAGCGATGGCGTCCGGCGGCGATTATCTCGCTGCTGCCGCTGAACAGGCGGTGCGCGCCTTCCTCGCGGGCCGTCGTTAACCTCGCTAACCAGGCGTAATACCTCATTCACAGGGACGCCAGTCAACCGCCGGCTGCCAAACGCCACCCGATAAATCCCGCGCTGATGGCCAAAGTGGCCAAGGTCACTGGCGCCCCAACACGGACGTGAACGCGCCAGTCGAGGCGCAGACCACGCCGCATCGCTGCATCCGCGACGATCAGGTTGGCGATGCTGCCCACCAACAGCAGGTTGCCTGCCAAGGTGCTAGCCAAGGCTAAAATCAGCCCGGCCTGGGGATGGGTCGCCGCCGGCAACAGCAACATCACCGCCGGGACGTTGGAAACCAGATTGCTCAACAGCACCGCCGCTGCAAACAGGAATCCCGGCTGTTCCAGAGGTATCCCGGCTGCCGCCAGCGCCGCTACGGCCTCGGCCACCAAGCCAGTCTCCTGCAAGGCGTGATTCACCACGAACAGGCCAGTGAACAACACCAGCAGTTCCCAGTCCACCAGCCCCAGCATCTTCCGCGAATGCAGTTTACGACTGGTCAGCAACACCCCGGCCCCGACCAGCGCCGCCGCCTCGCGCGGCCAGGTTGTGAACAAAAATGCCGCCAGCAACGCCGCTGCAACGATCAAACCCTTGGTCGTCTGCCACGGGTCGAAGGCAGGCCAGTCCGTCGCCCGGCGGGCCGGTAGAGGGGCGTCCGCGTCTGGTTGCCGCGCCCAACGCCCGCGCGTTTGCCCAACGATGATTCCCCAAATCGCCAGCAGGCCAAGCAGCACCGGCGCGAGGGCGTCGATGGCATAGCCGCTGAACGACAGACGCAGCGTCTCGCCGAGCAGCATGTTCTGCGGGTTGCCGATCAGCGTCGCCGCTGAACCGATGTTTGCCGCGCAAGCCAGCGCCAGCAGATAAGGCATGGGGTCCAGATCGCGCTGCCGGCAGACGTCAATCAGCACCGGCGCGACGGCCAAGCAGACGATGTCATTGCTGAACACCGCTGACAGCGCCGCAATGACGACAATCAGCACACCCAGCAACTGGGGCGGCGGTAATGGCAGCGCCGCCAGTTTCCAGGTCACCCAAGCGTAGAAACCGCCCAGCCGCATCTGCGCCGACAACACCATGAACGCGAACAGCAATATCAAGGTCGGCAGATGCAGCGATTGCACCGCCGCCTCTGGACTCACCGCGCCGATGCCCACCAGCGCCATCGCGCCCAACAAGGCAATTCCGGTTCGGTCGAGTTGCAGAAAGGGCAAGCCGCCCAGCAACATGCCGAGATAAACGAAGCCGAAAACGAGAACGATCACTGCGGTCATGCAAGGCGCGCTTTATCGGTTTTTAGGCGGTTCCAGGGCCTGCATGAACTGCGCAGGGCTGCTCAAGTTCCCAGCCTGAAGCAGCGGCGACGTCCTGCTGCTTCAGAATGCGTTTCTCTTAAAGTTCAATCTTCGTGCCCAGCACTCGCAGGAATTGAGCAAGCCATTCCGGATGAGCTGGCCAAGCTGGCGCTGTGACCAACAGGCCGTCCACATGGGCTTTGTCCACCGGCAGATCGATGTACGCGCCACCCGCAAGCGTGACATCAGGCCCGACGGCTGGATAAGCCGAGCAGGCTTTGCCCTCGATTACTCCGGCAGCGGCTAGCAGTTGTGCGCCATGACAGATGGAAGCGATGGGCTTGTTGGCTTGCGAAAAGTGCTGCACTATTTTCAATACAGTCTCGTTCAAGCGAAGGTATTCCGGCGCCCGCCCGCCAGGGATGACCAGCGCATCGTATTCTTCAGCCTTGACCTCGGCAAAAGTCGCATTCAATGTGAAATTGTGACCCGGTTTTTCGCTGTAGGTCTGGTCTCCCTCGAAATCGTGGATCGCCGTGCGCACCTGCTCGCCGGCTTTTTTGTTGGGACAAACCGCGTGGACGGTATGCCCCACCATCCTCAGCGCCTGGAAGGGCACCATGACCTCGTAGTCTTCCACGTAGTCGCCGACGAGCATCAAGATTTTCTTTGCACTCATAGTGAACTCCTGAATGGACGGACTTAAACCCCCAACGAGGGCCACACCAACGACGTTAAATCCAATGGCGGATTATAGGTCATTCTGGCCTGAACGCTCACTGGCACAACGCCTCGCACGGCGTTCCATCTTTATCCCGATCCAGCCGGTTCAACCCGCATTCCGTTAGATAAAACTGCGCCTCTTCGCAGGAGGTCATCTCCTTGCAGGTGCTTTTCACCCCACAGCGCCCCGTGAAAACTCCTGGCGCTGACCGCTCCGACGCCTGTTGGGACTGGCCGCTGTGCCGCCAATCCCACGGCGGCTTCGGATTCGCCTCGGCCCACAACCCGCGCCGGGCAGCTTTCGCCTCCGCTTCCAGCGCCAACAACTGCGAATCATGGCTGTACTGACGATAGACCCACGCCAACCCGCGCCGAACCTGTTCCGCCTCGACATTCAACCCGGCCACTGTCACCGTGCCAATCGTGCGGCCATAATCATCGATCTTCTGCACCGCTACGCTCGCTGTCCGGTTCAATGCCATCCGGGACAGGCTTTGCCCGGACTTCTCGCCGAACGGCTGATCGCGTTCCGGCGCATCAATCCCAGCCAGCCGCACCTTGACGCGCTGCCCAGCGACCAGCACGGTCAAGGTATCGCCATCCTGGACGCTCACCACCCGGCCTATCCACGTTTCCGCCAAAGCCGGGACTTCTGCCACAACCAGCAGCAATGCCAGTCCTAACCCGAGTCCATTCACTACCATGTCTCGGTCAAACAACAGGGGTTGGCGGTATTTCGCCACCGCCCAACAGCTTTAACCATACGCTCGTTGCTATGCTGTTTCATCGGTCTGCTCCCCGATCTCGGTTGACGATGTTTGACGATATCGCTCATTGTGACCGCTTTGGACTCGCTGGGGAGAGCGAGACGGACCCTCCTATTAGTCTTTTAGGTGCCTCTGGATAAGACGCTGTTCATCGTTGGACCTCAAAGGGCACGGGTGTCGACCCCCTGAGTTTGCTCCGGACGAAAGCCACCAAGGGACAAATTTGGTCAACGAAAAGCGCTGTTCAGAAAAAGCCGGGATTCGACAGTAGCGCCCGCCAACTTGACCGGCTAAAACCGAGACAAAACATTGCCGACATTGACGAACCTGGTGATCTCATCCGACTGCCCGCTGCATGGCAAGCCACTCTGGCATCCCCGTGTTAACCGGCGCCAACCGATCCTCAGCCAAGAACGATGCAAACTTGCATTCACTCAATTATTTCGATAATATTGGAAATATGGATAAGTCAACCGCTATCAACGTACTCAGCGCTCTGGCCCAGGACACGCGACTGGAAATCTTCCGCCATCTGGCGCAAACCGGCCCGCAACCGGCGGGCCAGATCGGCGAGCCTTTCGGCCTGCCGCTGGCGACGCTGTCGTTCCATCTGAAAACCCTGCAACAGGCCGGCTTGCTCAATTGCCGCCGCGAAGGGCGGCAACTGATCTATCAGGCCCGCTGCGGGGTGATCGTCGAACTGCTGGCGTACCTGACCGAGCATTGCTGCAACCTGCCGGCGGTTGAATCCACAATCTCCCTTACTCCTTTGGAAAACTTCACCCGGAAACCCGCCGCCATGCCTCAAGACTCGATTTACAACGTGCTGTTTCTCTGCACCGGCAACTCAGCCCGCAGCATCCTCGCCGAAGTGCTGATGAATCACCACGGTCAGGGTCGCTTCCGTGCCTTCAGCGCCGGCAGCCATCCAACCGGTCGGGTTAATCCTTACGCCGTTCGGTTGCTGGAATTGCAGGGCCTCTCGATTGAGGGACTCCGCAGCAAGAGTTGGGACGAGTTCGCCACCCCGGAAGCGCCGTCACTGGACTTCGTTTTCACCGTCTGCGACAACGCCGCCGGCGAGGTCTGTCCGTTCTGGCCTGGCCAGCCGATGACGGCGCATTGGGGAGTGGAAGACCCGGCGGCGATAGAAAGTAATGACGTGCAGAAAATGCTGGCGTTCCGCAAGGCGTTCCGCGAACTGGAAAACCGCATCAAGATTTTCGCCAGCCTGCCCATCCCGTCGCTGGACAAGATCCGCTTGCAGGCCCGGCTCGACGAGATTGGGCGAACCGTCCTGGAGCATAACGAATGAGCGCCGCCTGCGAAGTCAACGCCAGAGCGACGGCAGACGGCGGTGGACTGGGATTTTTCGAGCGCTATCTGACGCTGTGGGTGGCGCTGTGCATCGTGGCCGGCATCGTGCTCGGCCATTTCCTGCCGGGGTTATTCCAGACTATCGGCAGGCTGGAAATCGCCCAAGTGAACCTGCCCGTAGCCGTGCTGATCTGGCTAATGATCATCCCCATGCTGGTCAAGATCGACTTCGCCGCACTGCGCGAGGTCGGGCAATACTGGCGCGGGATCGGCGTCACCCTGTTCATCAACTGGGGCGTCAAACCGTTCTCAATGGCGTTGCTGGGCTGGCTGTTTATTGGCGGACTCTTTGCGCCGCTGCTACCGGCGGATCAAATTGAATCCTACATCGCCGGGCTGATTCTGCTGGCCGCAGCGCCCTGCACCGCGATGGTGTTTGTGTGGAGTAACCTCACGAAAGGCGAGCCACATTTTACTTTGAGTCAGGTCGCACTCAATGACCTGATCATGGTGTTCGCTTTCGGCCCCATCGTCGGCCTGCTGCTCGGCCTGACTTCCATTGTCGTGCCGTGGGAAACCCTGTTCCTGTCCGTCGTGTTGTACATCGTCATTCCGTTGATCATCGCTCAAGGGGCGCGCACCGCGATCTTGCAATCCCAAGGTTCAGCGGGATTGGTGCGACTGCTGGAGCGTCTCGGCCCGACCTCACTGGTCGCGCTGCTGACGACGCTGGTATTGCTGTTTGGCTTTCAGGGCGAGCAGATTGTGGCGCAACCGCTAGTGATTCTGTTGCTGGCGATCCCGATCCTGTTCCAGGTGTTTTTCAACGCCGGGCTGGCGTACTGGTTGAACCGGAAAGTGGGATCGCCGCATTGTGTAGCGGGACCGTCGGCGCTGATCGGCGCGAGCAATTTCTTTGAACTCGCGGTGGCGGCAGCGATTGCATTATTCGGCTTCAACTCCGGCGCGGCGTTGGCGACCGTGGTCGGAGTGCTTATCGAAGTGCCGGTGATGCTATTGGTAGCCAACATCATCAATCGCAGTCGCGGCTGGTACGAACAAGGGGTCAATCTCCCCGCTACAGAAACCCATTAAATTTTTCGGAAAGATTCCATGAATACCCTCGAAATTGAATGGCGTCACCTGGACAAGGACGGGCGCACCTGCCTGCGCTGCTCCGACACCTTGCAATCCCTGCAACAGGTCGTCACCCAACTGGCCGCTGAATGCGCGCCGCACGGCGTCAATATCGCATACCGCGAAACAAAATTGTCACCCAAGCAATTGTCCCAATCCAATCTCATTCTGTTCAACGGCGTACCGCTAGAGTCGGTGTTGCCTGACGCTTTCGTATCGGAAAATGAATGTCTGTCCTGTGGCGACCTGTGCGGCCAGCCGAGTTTTTGCCGCACTGTTTCAGTCGGGGGCCATACGTTCGAGGCGATCCCCGCCACATTGATCCGGCAAGCGGCGTGCATTGCTGCTCAGTGCTGCTAGAAATCCACCCTTTCATAGCGGGCTTTCCCCAGGAGCGCTCTGCGATGACGACTTTCTCTGCTTCTCCCGCGTCAGCGGGCGCATTCGCTGACGCACTGCATCGGTTACGCACGACCGCGCAGGACCACCCGACCTAATTCAAATGGCTGGCCGGGATCATCACTGTATTTCTGCTGGTGTTCTTCATGCCGGTCGGCGCGGCGCGGTTCGATAACGCCATTTTGGAAGGGCTGGCGCTGCTGAACGGGTACGCCCGTGAGCATGTGATGCTCTGCCTCGTCCCGGCCTTCTTCATCGCCGGGGCCATCGCGGTGTTCATCAGTCAGAACGCGGTGATGAAATACCTCGGCCCCGCCGCAAACAAAATCGCCGCGTATGGAGTGGCCTCGGTGTCCGGTTCGATTCTGGCGGTGTGTTCCTGCACGGTGCTGCCGCTGTTCGGCGGTATCTACCGGCGCGGCGCGGGACTGGGACCCGCGATTGCCTTTCTCTATTCCGGCCCGGCGATCAACGTGCTGGCGATTGTGCTGACCGCCAAGATTCTCGGCGTGGAACTGGGAATCGCGCGGGCGGTGGGCGCGGTGAGCTTCGCGTTGATCATCGGCTTGATCATGCACTGGATTTACCACCGCGAAGAACAGACGCGGGCCGCGAATCAGAAGGGTTTCGCGCTCGGCGCCGATCAAGGCCGACCGTTAGCCGAGACGGCAACCTTTTTCGCGCTGATGGTCGCGGTGCTGGTCTTCGCCAACTGGGCACCGGCCAGCGCCGAGGATAGCGCGGTTTGGCACACGATTTTTGCCTGGAAATGGCCGCTGACGGCGTTAGCCAGCGTCGGGCTGGCCGGGCTGCTGGTTTGGCGCTGGCGGTGGGCTTGGCAACCGCTGGTTGCAACCGCCGCTACAGTCGCCGTTCTGGCCGGGCTGATTCCGCAGCATCCCGAACTGGCGTTCAGCGCCGGTCTGATCGGTTTAACGCTGACGGCGGCGACGCAACCCGGAGACGGTGAAGAGTGGCTGAGTCAAACCTGGAGCTTTGCCAAATTGATTATGCCGTTGCTGCTGGGCGGCGTGCTGCTGGCGGGGTTTCTGCTGGGTCGGCCCGGTCATGAGGGCATCATTCCGTCCGAATGGGTCGGCGCGGCGGTGGGCGGTAATTCGCTGGCGGCCAATTTCCTGGCCTCGCTGGTGGGCGCGTTCATGTATTTCGCCACCTTGACCGAAGTGCCGATTGTGCAAGGACTGATCGGCGCGGGCATGGGCAAGGGGCCGGCCCTCGCTCTGCTGCTGGCCGGGCCGGCACTGTCCTTGCCGAGTATGTTGGTCATTCGCGGCATTCTCGGTACGCAAAAGACCGTGGTTTATTGTGCGCTGGTAGTGGTCATGGCGACCCTCACCGGCGTGGTGTTCGGTATATTCTATCCCTAGAGGAGTGATGGCAATGATCAAGTTTCAAGTTCTCGGCAGCGGTTGCGCGAAATGCAAAACGCTCGGTCAACACACCGAAGCCGCTGCTCAAGCGTTGGGCCTGGCGTATGAAATGGAGAAAGTCACCGACATGAATGCCATCATCGACGCGGGGGTGATGAGTACCCCGGCGCTGACGGTGAACGGTGAAATCAAGAGTATGGGTAAGGTGTTGTCGGTGGATGAGATCAAGACGCTGTTGAGCGCCTGACCGCCCGAGCCGTCTGCCATGTCGCCCTCCAAAGAACCTGCTCACCACCACCACACTGCAACCACCGGTCGCCTCCTCTGGCTGGCGACCGCGCTAACCCTGGCCTATGCCGGGGTGGAAACCGGAGTGGGTTGGTGGGCCAGATCGTCTCATTAAACTGAACGAGTACCGACTGATGCGATCCTCGAACGCCACCCCAGCCACGCCGGAATCGTCTGGCGTCGTGATCGCCGTGCGCGGCAGCGTGGTGGATGTCCGTTTCCCTCACGAATTGCCGAACCTGCGTCAGCAATTGCGCGCCGGACGTGACGATCAGGTGACGATCGAAGTCAGCGCCCATTTAGCCACTGACACGGTGCGCGGTATCGCTTTGACCCCAACCCAGGGGTTAGCACGCGGCGATCCAGTGCGTGACTGCGAGGGACCGTTGACCGTTCCGGTTGGGCCGGAACTGCTGGGACGGATGATCAACGTCCAGGGCGAGACCATTGACGATGGATCGCCGTTGACCGGCCTGGAGCAACGGTCGATTCACCAGCCGCCCATTCCGCTAGCGCAGCGCCGGGTCGGGCTGGAAATTTTCGAAACCGGCATTAAGGTCATCGACCTGCTCTGTCCCCTGGAACGCGGCGGTAAGACCGGCCTGTTCGGTGGGGCTGGAGTGGGCAAGACCGTCATCATTACTGAATTGATCCACAACATGATGAGCCGCTACCAAGGCGTCAGCCTGTTCTGCGGCATCGGCGAGCGCTGTCGTGAAGCCGAGGAATTGTACCGGGAGATGCGCGATGCTGGCGTATTGCCCAACGCGGTGCTAGTGTTCGGCCAAATGGACGAGCCGCCGGGGGCGCGCTTTCGGGTCGGTCACGCGGCGCTGACCCTCGCCGAATATTTCCGGGATGTAGCTCGCCGCGATGTACTGCTGCTGATCGACAATATCTTCCGTTTTATCCAGGCCGGTTCTGAAGTGTCGGGGCTGATGGGGCGCATCCCCTCACGAGTCGGTTATCAGCCGACGCTGGGGACTGAGCTGGCGGAACTGGAGGAGCGGATTTGCAACACGGCGGGCGGTTCGATCACCTCGGTGCAGGCGGTCTATGTGCCGGCTGACGATTTCACTGATCCCGCCGCCGCACACACCTTCGCCCATCTGTCCGCGACCTTGGCGCTGTCGCGCAAGCGGGCCAGCCAGGGGTTCTATCCAGCGGTGGACCCGCTGGCCTCCGATTCCAAGCTATTGACCCCGGCGTTGGTCGGGGAGCGGCATTATCACATCGCCCAGGCGGTGCGCCGGACGCTGGTGGAGTATGAGGAACTGAAGGATTTAATCGCCATGCTGGGTCTGGAGGAGCTGTCGCTGACCGACCGCCGCACGGTCACCCGCGCCCGGCGACTGGAACGCTACCTGACGCAGCCGTTTTTTACGACTGAACACTTCACCGGGCGTCCCGGACAAAGCGTTCCCTTGCCGCGCGTGCTGGATGACTGTGAACAGATACTCGGTGACGGTTGCGCGGACTGGACGGAAGCGGCGCTGTATATGATCGGCGATTTAAGCGGGGCGCGGCGATAATGCGCTCGAAAGTGCTGACCCCGACATAAACGCTGGTCGATGGGATCGAGGTTTACGAGCAGCACTTCGGAGAAATCTCCGCTACCTGTCACTGGTTCGATGAGGGGAGCGGACATTTTCTAAATTGCGATGTTTGATTTCATTCCGGACCTGTTCATCAGATGAGCCTGCGCAACTCCGGTGCTGAACCGCTCTAATTCCTTAGCGCTCTTCGCAAGTGGAGAATTTTCCGATGCGACATTTCATTCGCCACCCCTCCGACATTCCTATCGAGTGCCATATCACGCACTGCGAACCCTGTCGACGGCATGGTCTGAAGGACATCAGCCTCGGCGGGCTGTGCTTTCAAACCCCTGACGCCCTTGAACGGGGTTGCGCCATCCAGATCAAAATCCCTGTGCGGGAACCACCTTTTGAAGTGACGGGGACTATTGTCTGGTGCCGTCGAGCGAACGGTCATTACCATGTCGGCGTTCAATTCGCGGACACGAACACCGAGTTCTCGGTGCGCATGATCGAACAGATTTGCCAGATCTGCCATTACCAGCGCGAAGTGCTGGAAAAAGAAGGGCGAGCCCTCTCGGGAGCGGAAGCCGCCGCTGAGTGGGTGGCGAAATATGCCCACAATTTTCCATCATAGCCGACGTTCGAAGAGCCGGGCGAAGCGAGACCGCCGCCGCCCGCATTGCAAAGCACGCCTGCCGCCTCAAAAAATTCCCGCGGTTCGTGATTGCTTCCCCGGACCCTGTCGCAGCACACGACTATGGCGTCACGTCTGGCGGTTCCACTTTGCCGGTCTTCTGGTTTTTGATCTGAATGGAGGCCACCATCTTGGTGTTAAACGTGACCAGGCAATCCTCATGCACGCCGAAGCAACCCACTTCGCCACCGATATCGGGCTTGTGAATCACCGAAGGCTGATCGTCGGCGTTGTATTCCTGCTCGATTCCGTGAATGGCCGCCAATGCCCCACCCTTGAGCTTCACAAAAAAGGCGCAATCGGTATCGGCCACACTGGTCGTGGCATTCAGAACGCCCAAGTCGAGGAACCACTTGTACTGCTCAAAAGAGATGCCCAACTTCTGGTAGAAGCCCCGCTGTTGCCGGATGTCGGCAGCCTCCCCGGAACTGCCATAGCGGCGCAGGTTGAACTGCTGGCCGGGCACCCCGCCCACGGCATGACAGGCCTGCACGAATTGCTGCTGGCGTGTCTCGGTGCCGGTTCGCTCCTTGGACCAGAATTCGACAATCGCGGCGAGCGTATCTGCTCCATCCCCCGCGCCTGGAATCTTGCGGTCAAAGATGCCGCTATCAATGGATTTATCGGCCGGCAGGTACGCAGCGTTTTGCTTGGCAGCCTGCAGTGTATTGACGACGGTATCGCGGATGCGCTTGCGGCGGTTGGAGTGGTTCACGGCGTTAGTAATATAGCCGTTGATGGCCTCCAGCAGGTAATCGATGTAGCCCACGATGTGGGCCTTAGCGAGAGGCTCCGGGACGCCAAGCAGCACACGATAGAAATGATGAGGGGACGGAATGGCAGCCGTGGCGTTAGCGATGAGGTTACCCAATCGCGCCGCCTGCACGTCTTGGGCGATCTGCTGATTGCCTTGGTTCTCAAGAGCGTTCACCTGCACGTCAATGACCGGCCACAGGCCATTCTTCCAGACATTGAACGCAGGACTCGGGGGCACGGTCACAGGAGGAGCGGGATGGAGGTTAGTGTACCCCGCGTATATCGTCTGCGCACGCGCCGCGGGCGTATGTACTCCGCGGCAAGTTGCGACGGCGCCGGGTAATGCCTTAATGTAGGCAGCAATAGAGACGGGAATATCCGCCAACTGTCTCGGAACGTAACCGTTGGCTACGCACCACTGTTGAAAGGGCATGGACCGTAAACTCCCAGAGAAGGAATAGGCCATTGCGGGAAGCAATCAGCCAAAGATAGGCCAAGTATAGTTGAGGATCGACAGAACCCCAATTAGGGGCCGATTGGAAATCAATGATTCGGCTCATCACCTGCTGACCGTGATCAACGACATTCTGGATATTTCAAAGCGTGGCTCAATCATCCTGCGAACCCGGATCATCGAGGAAAGCGACCAGGATGTAGTGCTGCTCCTCGAAGTACGCGACACCGGAGTGAGTATTGTGCCGGAGGCTCGGGAGCGCCTGTTCCAGGCGTTCGAACAGGCGGATAACTCGATCACCCGCCAGTATGGCGGCACCGGCCTTGGACTGGCGATTACCCGTCGGCTGGTGGAACTCATGGGCGGCGGCTTCGAATATGATCAAGCGCTGCAAACCCTGCGCAAAGCCGTAGCGCAGCAGTTCCCTGATTTGAGCCGGCCGGTCCACTGAACCACTCGCTCCTCAAGCCCATCGGTTCTCACCGATCCGGATCGATAGATGCGGACAGGGAACCGGCGCTGCGAACGATCAGTTCATTCAGTTCTGGATTGCACAACGCGATGAACTGATAAGCAAAGTTGCGCAGGTAGTGACCCTTGCGGACGGCGATCCATGTGGTGTTGTTCTCGAATAGATGCGCACTATCGAGCAGGCGCAGCCCTGTATCCCTGCTAGGGTTATAGGCCATCGCGGCGATGATGCCGATCCCCAGTTCCAGTTCCACATAGGTCTTGATCACGTCGGCATCCAGCGCTGAAATCACGATATCGGGCGCCAGCCCGGCCTGAGCGAAAGTGGCGTCGATCCGGGTGCGTCCAGTGAAACCTTCGTGATAGGTGATGATGGGATGTTCGGCAATCGCTTCAAGGGTGAGCGGCGTGACAGCCACCAAGGGATGCGACTCCGGTACAATGACCGCATGACGCCAGTCGTAAAAGGGAAAGGTCGCCAGTTCAGGGACGTCCGCCAACGCTTCGGTGGCGATGCCCATATCGGCTTCCCCGGACCGCAACATCGCAACAATTTCTGCGGGGCTGGCCTGATGCAGAACCAGGTGGACTTTCGGGAAAGTCGTCTTGAACCGGCTGACAATTTGCGGCAGGGCGTAGCGGGCCTGAGTGTGCGTGGTAGCGACGCAAAGTTGCCCTTGGTCGCTATGGGAAAACTGCGCGGCGAGATGGCGGATATTATTAGCGTCCAGCAACATCCGCTGGACAATCTTGATCAACTCCTTACCCGGTTCGGTCAGGCCCAGGAAGCGTTTGCCCCGGCGGACAAACAATTCCACGCCCAGTTCATCTTCCAGATCCTTGATATGCTTGCTCACCCCGGACTGTGAAGTGAACAGGGCGTTGGCCACCTCGGTCAGGTTGAAGTTGCAGCGAACCGCTTCCTGCACGATGCGAAGCTGTTGGAAGTTCAAATCCCTTCTCCATAAATTCCGGTCATGCTCCCTTCCGGCAGTATCCGTTCCGCCGATGGGGAATCCGGGGCGAACAGTCGCATCCGCGCCGGTTTCAGGCGCACGATTTGCCCCGGATTCAAGTCCAGGACCGCTGCGCGCTCACGCGGTAGCTCCACTTCATAATGACGATGAGTTCCGCCGCTGGCGCCGGTCAGTTCGATCCGGGCGGTCGCGCCCAGCGCCAGCACCCGCTCCACCCGCGCCTCGATGCCGGTGTGATCCGCCAGGTTGGTGTCGATGTCCAGTTCGTGGGGACGCACAAACCCCAGCGCCTCAGCACCGGGCTGAAATCCGCTGTCGCCCACCGGCAGATGATCGGCGCCGATTTGTAGTTGTTGATCCTGCACCCGGCCATGGAACAGGTTGACCGCGCCGAGAAAGCTGTACACAAACGGTGTGGTGGGCTGCTCATAGACCTCGTGGGGCGCGCCGATTTGCTCGACCCGGCCACGATTCATTAACACCACCTGATCCGACACTTCCAGCGCCTCTTCCTGATCATGGGTGACAAAAATGCTGGTGATATGCAGGGTGTTGTGCAACTGCCGCAACCAGCGCCGCAGTTCCTTACGCACCTTGGCGTCCAGCGCGCCGAACGGTTCATCGAGTAACAACACCCGGGGTTCGACAGCCAGCGCCCGGGCCAGAGCGACGCGCTGCCGTTGCCCGCCGGATAACTGGGTTGGATAACGCGCCGCCAGCCAGTCCAGTTGCACCAGTTCAAGGAGTTCCTGAACCCGGCGCCGAATCGACTCGGCGTTCGGGCGCTGTTTCCGGGGTTTGACCCGCAAGCCAAACGCCACGTTGTCGAACACAGTCATGTGCCGGAACAAAGCGTAATGCTGAAAGACGAAACCGACCTGCCGTTCGCGGACATGGGCTTTCGAGGCATCTTCGCCTTCGAGAAAGACCTGACCGTGGTCCGCCGCTTCCAGGCCGGCAATGATGCGCAACAAGGTGGTTTTGCCGCAGCCGGAGGGACCGAGCAGGCCAACCAGTTGACCCTGCGGGAAATCCAGCGTGACATCGTCAAGGGCGACGAAATCGCCAAAGCGCTTGACAATGTTTTTGACTTGAATGCTCATGAAATGACCTCGGAGGCTTCCTGAGAATGGTGCATGGACCGTCGGCCCTGCCATTCGACAAACGATTTAAGGACCAGCGTCAACAAGGCCAGCAGCGCCAGTAACGAAGCTACGGCGAAGGCCGCGGCGAACTGGTATTCGTTGTACAGAATCTCGACATGCAGGGGCAGGGTGTTGGTCCGTCCCCGGATGTGACCGGAGACGACCGAGACCGCGCCGAATTCGCCCATGGCCCGGGCATTGCATAACACCACGCCATAGATCAGTCCCCATTTAATGTTGGGCAGAGTGACGTACCAGAAGGTTTTCCAGCCCGAGGCTCCCAGCACGATGGCGGCTTCCTCTTCCTCCCGACCTTGGGCCTCCATCAACGGGATTAATTCACGCGCGACGAACGGAAAGGTGACGAAAATGGTTGCAAGCACCAGGCCGGGGACGGCGAAAATGATTTGTACGTCATGCTCGATGAGCCATGGCCCGAACCAGCCCTGCGCCCCGAAGATCAGCACATAGATCAGGCCGGCGATGACCGGTGAGACCGAGAATGGCAAGTCAATCAAGGTGGTGAGTAACTGCTTGCCGCGAAAATTGAATTTGGCGATGGCCCAGGCGGCGGTGACGCCAAACACGAGATTCAGCGGCACGGCGATGGCGGCGACCAGCAGGGTTAGCATCATCGCCGAGCGGGCGTCCGGTTCCACCAGCGCCGCGAAATAGACGGCCCATCCCTTACGGAACGCCTCGGCGAACACCGTAGCCAGCGGCAACAATAGAAACAGGCCGAAAAAGAGCAGGGCGATGGTGATCAGCACGCCCTTCAACCAGGTCGGTTCGCGGGTCGCGGCGTTGGCTTCGAAGCGCCGTGCGTGGATAGTCCAAGTTGAAACAACTCCTGCACCCATGGTCTAGGTCCTTACGCGACTGCGGTTGGCCCAGATTTGCAGGCCGTTGATCAGAAACAACAGGATAAAGGAAAACACCAGCATGACTACGGCAATGGCGGTCGCGCCGACATAGTCGTACTGCTCCAGCTTGGTGATAATGAGCAGTGGCGTGATTTCCGACACCATCGGAACGTTGCCGGCGATAAAGATCACTGAACCATATTCCCCAACGGCCCGGGCAAAGGCCAGGGCAAAACCGGTGAGCAGCGCCGGCGTCAGTACCGGCAAAATGACCCGCCAGAAAGTTTGCCCGCGATCCGCGCCGAGACTGGCAGCGGCTTCTTCGAGTTCCATCTCCAGATCTTCCAGCACCGGTTGCACGGTGCGCACCACAAAGGGCAGGCCGATGAAGGTCAGCGCAACCAGAATACCCAGCGGCGTGAAAGCGACCTTGAGACCGAGCGGCTCCAGCCATTGCCCCAGCCAGCCGTTGCCGGCATAGAGGGCCGTGAGCGCGATGCCCGCAACCGCCGTGGGCAAGGCAAAGGGCAAATCCACCAGCGCATCAATAATCCGCTTGCCGGGAAAGTGATAGCGCACCAGCACCCAGGCGAAGATCAGCCCGAACACGGCGTTGATGGCGGCGGCGAGCAGGGAGATACCGAAGCTGATTTTATAGGATGAGACCACACGCGGCGCGCTGATGATCGCCCAGAACTCTTCCAGGCTTAAGGACATAGATTTGAGGAATACGGCGCTCAGTGGAATCAGCACCACGAGGCTGAGATAGACCAGGGTGTAGCCCAGCGTCAGTGGGAACCCTGGCAAGACGCGATGGGTCTTGCTCCTGCTCATGGACGATTCACGATGATCTGATCGAAGACCCCGCTAACCGCAGTTAAAGTACGTATGATGTTGAATGTGCGGTTCATTGCGAAACTCCGAGAAGGTTATAATTAGATCAAATCTTAAGAATGAATAGTAATAATGGAAAATAAGATTTTGCGAAATCCTTATGCATTTTTCTGCAATAGCAGAAATTTTAGCAGCGTGATAGTGGCTAACCCATTATTGCTCTTGGTGTTGCGTTTATCGCAGAGCCTGCCTCAATGAATGACACTGCCGCCAACAACTCCCTTCCCGAAGCCGGCTCCCGACCGGCCACTGCCAGTTTCCGGGAAGCCTTCTGGTTTTGGCTGAAGCTGGGCTTCATCAGCTTCGGTGGCCCGGCTGGACAAATCGCCATCATGCACAGCGAACTGGTGGAGCGCCGGCGCTGGATCAGCGAGAGGCGGTTTCTGCACGCCCTCAATTACTGCATGGTGCTCCCCGGCCCGGAGGCGCAGCAACTCGCCACCTACATCGGTTGGCTGCTGCATCGCACCTGGGGTGGCATCGTCGCTGGGGTGCTATTCGTGCTGCCTTCGTTGTTCATTCTCATCGCGTTGTCCTGGATTTACATGGCCTTCGGTGACGCGCCGTGGGTCGCCGGCCTGTTCTACGGCATCAAACCGGCAGTGACCGCCATTGTCTTACAGGCCACCTATCGCATCGGCTCCCGCGCTTTGAAAAACCCGGCCTTGTGGGCAATCGCCACGGCTTCGTTCGTGGCGATCTTTGCGCTCAATGCGCCGTTCCCGGTCATTGTCATTGGTGCGGCGTCGATCGGTTACTTCGGCGGGCGTATCGCGCCGACCCTGTTTCAGGTCGGTGGCCACCATGGCCAGGTGGCCCCGGCGTTAGGCCCGGCTTTGATCGATGACAATACGCCGACGCCCGAACATGCCCGCTTTCATGCCGGTCGCCTGGCTTGGGTGGGAGTCATTGGGGGGGTGTTGTGGGCGGCGCCCCTGGCATCGCTGACTGTACTGTTCGGCTGGGGTGATACACTGACGCAAATGGGCTGGTTTTTCACCAAGGCGGCCCTGTTGACCTTCGGGGGTGCCTATGCGGTGCTGCCCTATGTCTATCAAGGCGCGGTGGGACACTACGGCTGGCTGACCCCGACGCAGATGATCGACGGGTTAGCGCTGGGCGAGACGACGCCGGGGCCGCTCATCATGGTGGTGGCCTTTGTCGGTTTCGTCGGGGGCTATGGGAAAGCGCTGTTCGGCCCGGACGCCTTGTTTCTTGCTGGAGCGGTTGCCGCTGTGCTGGTGACGTGGTTTACCTTCCTGCCGTCTTTTCTGTTCATCCTTGCGGGTGGCCCGCTGGTGGAAGCCACGCATGATGATCTCAAGTTCACCGCGCCGCTGACCACGATTACCGCCGCCGTGGTGGGCGTGATTCTGAATCTGGCGCTGTTTTTCGGCTACCACGTCCTCTGGCCCACTGGCTTCACCGGGGCCTTCGACGGATTCTCGGCATTCATCGCCCTAGCGGCGGCTATCGCGCTGTTCCGCTACAAATGCGACGTGATTCACACCATCGTCGCGTGCGCAGTAATGGGCCTGGTTCTGGAAATGCTGAGCGTGGGCGCATGACCGTGTACCTGCGTTAATCCATTTTTTTCATATAAAAATCATCAAATATTCTTTTTTATAATAAAAAAGACGGTTTATTATTATTTCCGGTTGTCAATCAGGTGGGTCTGTTTGCCGGGACTACGGTCCCGGCCTTTTTTACCGAGGAGGTTCACCATGTCGCTGGAGCAAATGGTCGCCCATTTCAACCGGCCCTTTCATCAGGTGGAGCGAGGGTTAGCGTCACTCACTCTGGAAGAAAATGTAGTGGTGGCGAAATTTCACGGCATTCGACTGGAGAGCGCCTTTGATGTGCTGCGCGATCCGGCGGGGCAGACGCTCGGTCATCAAGCTCAGCTCAGAGCCTTCAATCCACGCGGCAAAAACATTTCCGCCCGTGCGCCCTACGCCGTCGCCCTGGATGAGGACTCGATTGTTGATTTGGATCGGCTCATTCGTACCCTGCACGTTCTCAACGCGACCAGCCAGGGATTGACCGGACCGCTGTTTCTGGAGGTTCATCCCTGGCATATCGCCCGGGTGCCCCGCGATCACGGCGCAGTGTTCGAGAGCATTTTGCAATGCTGCGGCTGGTCACCGCGCCAAATCGTTCTGGAGATTGCCGACGCCGCTATTCAAGACCCTGATCACATGGTTAAGGCGATCCATAGCTTTCACGCCCGGGGTTTTCGCATCGCCCTGCACCAGCGCGGCATCCATGACGAAGAACTGGAACATCTATTAACGCTGAAACCGGACATCATCCAATTGGGACGGCAACATTTGTTAGCGGCGGAAGCCCGCGCTGACTACGGACGTGAACTCGCGCAACGCATCCAGCGGATTCAGCATCTTGGGGCACTCGCGTTCCTGGATGGCATCACCACGGAACATCAAGCCCAGATCGCCGGCTGGGTCGGCGCACACGGTTATCAGGACAGCATCCAGCATCCGCCGGAAGAGACGACCGTGATCGTCGTACCGGGATTGGGTAATTCCGGACCGGATCACTGGCAAACCCGGTGGGGCCAGGCCAACCCGGCGTATCGGCGGGTTCGTCAGCGGGACTGGGATCATCCCCAAGTCGATGAGTGGGTAGAGGCGCTGGATCGAGAGATCCGGCGCGCGCCCAGCGCGGCCATCCTGGTGGGGCATAGTCTGGGTTGCATCACTATCGCCGAGTGGGCGCAACGCTGCTGGACCGATATCCGGGGTGCATTGCTGGTGGCGCCCGCCGATGTCGACCGCCGGCCCTTTTTCGATACCGTGCCGCTATGGCCCCTGCCGTTCCCGAGTATTCTGGTCGCGAGTGAAAATGATCCGCATCTCGAACTGGAGCGGGCCAAACTCTTCGCCCGGCACTGGGGCAGCCGCTTGGTCAATCTGGGTCAGGCCGGTCACATCAACGTCGAATCGGGGTTTAGACCCTGGCCCGAGGGAGAGGCGTTATTGAGAGAGCTACGCACCGGCGCGTTGCAGGCACCCTCTGAAGCGCTGCCGATGAACGTGCGGGAACCCTGCCTCGTTGAATAGGCTCGTGGACCATGCCGTCGGGAAGCGCCAAGCTCCAATTTATTGGATTTTTATCCACTAAATAAGAAATATTCATTTAAAAATAAATAGTTGTATTATTTTTTGACCTTACTAGAATAGCTTTCCTTGTTAATTCTTCACCACATCGAAAGCGATTCATCTCATGTCCGACACGAACCAGATCCGCCATACGTTGGGCGAGTTGGCAGCCCGCCAGCTTGCGAACACCACCAAGACTGTCCCCCAGATGCAGGCGATTACGCCGCGCTGGCTGATTGCCTGCCTGCCGTGGGTCCCCGTCGAAGCCGGCACCTATCGGGTTAATCGGGTCGTCGAGACGCGCGCCGGGGCTCCCGCCGATGTCGAGTGCAGCCCCCAAGACGAGAGCGACCTGCCCGAGGCTTTCGTCGATTACGAGGAGCAACCGCACGAGTACACCCTGAACGCGATGACCACGGTCCTCGACGTGCAGACCCGCGTCTCCGATCTGTATCGCAGCCCCTATGACCAGATCCGGGAGCAACTCCGCCTCACCATCGAGAAGGTCAAGGAGAAGCAGGAAGGCGAGATCATCAACAATCCCGAGTACGGCCTGCTGAGTCAGGCTGCCGATTCCATGCGCGTTCAGACGCGGGCCGGCGCGCCGACACCCGATGATCTGGACGAACTGATTGCCCGGGTCTGGAAGGAACCAGCGTTTTTCCTCGCTCACCCGCTGGCGATTGCCGCCTTTGGCCGGGAATGCACCTACCGGGGCGTCCCACCGGCGACGGTCAATGTGTTCGGTTCGCCGTTCATTACCTGGCGCGGTATTCCGCTGATCCCCAGCGACAAGCTCTATGTGAATAACAATCAAACCAATATTCTGTTGATGCGCACCGGCGAAAAGCGCCAGGGCGTCGTCGGTCTGTTCCAGCCGGGCTTGCCGGGTGAGGTGTCGCCCAGCCTGTCCGTGCGCTTTATGGGCATCAACCGCAAAGCCATTGCTTCCTATCTGATCTCACTCTATTGCTCAGCAGCGGTTCTTACCGAGGATGCGCTGGGTGTCCTCGAAGGCGTCGAGGTCGGGCACTATCATGAGTATCAGTAATCTCGAAGCCGGGGGAGCGCCGTTCGATCCCGCGGTGATCGCCCAAATGGCCAACGAATTCTTCGCCGCGTTGCCGGGGCGTCCCGCGCCGCCGCCGGGCTTGGGCGTGGCCTCAGCGCCGCCCGCGACCCCACCGGTCGAAGTAGGAGCATTGCCCGTGGCTCCAGCCATTCCTCCATCATCCGCGGTGGGACCGCCGACCGAGGTTGAGTTTCGCTCGTTGCCGGCCACGGTGTCCGGCGCGACACTGCGGCCACCGCAAGCCGGCCTCACGCCGTCGGCCTTGCTCGGTCCTTACGACTTCCGCCCGGAACTGATCCCGAACGAGGGGTTCATGACCCTTCCGGGGGTCGCCTCAGCGCCGCCGGTCACGCCACCGGTCGAAATGGGCGTGTTATCCGCCGTGCCAACCGTGGCTCCAGCGTCAACCTTTGCCCCGCTAACCGAGGCTGAACTTCGTGCGCTCCCGGCCTCGCTGGCCAGCGCGCCGCCGCAACCGTCACCCGTTGCGCCGACCCCGCCGGCAGCGCCGGGATCGTCATTTTACTTCCTCGATGCCGCGCAGTTCCCGCCAGTCACGCCTGCGTTGCCGCACGGAGACTATGATTTCCACCCGGAAATGCTCCCCGACTTGGGGATCACGGCAGGTCCGTATGACCCGCATGTGGAGCGGCGTGACTTCCCGGTCCGCTCATAAAGCGCATCACCGCAGGATGCGGTGCTGGAGAATAAAATGTTAGCAACAACCCTGATGACCGGTGGTCCCGGAGCGGCTGCCTTACCCCCGGCCCCGCCGTTCCCGCCGGCCAGCGAGTACTTCTCCATACCCGGCTTACCGGGCTTGCAATCGCCGCCGGGTGTTCCAGCCCCGCCGTCATCGCCCAGTGCGTCGCCCTACTTTCTCGACCGAGAGCCGGCGCAGTCCCCGACCGCGATGTCGCCGCTCCGCGTGGAGTCTCTCGAACTGCGTCCCGACGCCGTACCGAATTTGGGTTTCACGGCCCGTCCTTTCGACCCCCAGGCGGTGCGCCGGGATTTCCCCATCCTGCAAGAGCAGGTGCATGGCCGGCCGCTGATCTGGCTCGATAACGCCGCTACCACCCAGAAGCCGAATGCGGTCATCGACCGGCTCTCCGAGTTCTACCGGCACGAGAACTCCAACATCCATCGGGCCGCCCACACCCTTGCAGCGCGGGCGACCGACGCCTACGAGTCTGCACGCGAGAAAGTACGGCGCTTCCTCAATGCGTCTTCCACCCGTGAAATCATCTTCGTCCGGGGTACGACGGAGGGCATCAACCTGATCGCCCAGAGTTGGGGTCGCCGCAACGTCGAACGGGACGACGAAATCGTGATCACCTGGCTGGAACATCACGCCAACATCGTACCGTGGCAACAGTTGTGCGCGGAGAAAGGCGCTCGGCTACGGGTTGCGCCGGTCGATGATCGGGGTCAGGTGATTCTGAAGGAATACGAGAAGCTGTTCAGTTCCCGGACGAAACTGGCCGCGTTCAGTCAGGTCTCAAACGCACTCGGCACGATTACGCCGGTGCGGGAAATGGTGGAAATTGCCCATCGCTACGGGGCGCGAGTGATGGTCGATGGCGCCCAGGCGGTTTCCCACCTGCGGGTGGATGTGCAAGCGCTCGATTGCGACTGGTATGTGTTTTCCGGCCACAAGGTGTTCGGCCCGACCGGTATTGGCGTCGTCTTTGGCAAGGAGGATCTGCTCAACGCCACCCCCCCTTGGCAAGGCGGCGGCAACATGATTGTGGATGTCACGTTCGAGAAGACCGTCTACCAGCCCGCGCCGGGGCGTTTCGAGGCCGGCACCGGCAACATTGCCGACGCGGTAGGATTGGGTGCGGCGCTCGACTACCTTGATCAAATCGGCATGGAGAACGTGAGCCGCTACGAGCACGAACTGCTGGTCTATGGAACTCAGGGTTTGTTGAGCGTCCCCGGCTTGCGCCTCATCGGCACTGCGGCTGAGAAAGCCAGTGTGCTGTCCTTCGTCCTGGACGGGTTCCGCACTGAAGATGTCGGTAAGGCACTTGACGAAGAGGGGATCGCGGTTCGCGCCGGCCACCATTGCGCGCAACCGATCCTGCGCCGGTTCGGTCTGGAGAGTACCGTCCGCCCCTCGCTGGCGTTATACAACACCTACGAGGATCTCGACGCGCTGGTCGCTGCCCTGTTGCGGATTCAGGCCGGGCGGAGCCATCGCGGGTTATGACTCCAACCCCCAATCCTCTCCCACAAGGGGAGGGGAAGCCCAGTAGCCCATCACTCCCAACCCCCATGCGCGTGGTCATCATAGGCGGCGGTTTCAGCGGCGTGATGGTAGCGACCCAATTATTGCGGCGGGCGCAGAACCCGCTGACGATCACCCTGATCGAACCACGGCTACTGTTGGGGCGGGGCCTTGCTTACAGTACTGTGCATGAAAACCATCTGCTCAATGTACCCGCAGAGAGGATGAGCGCGTTTCCCGATGATCCTGGGCATTTTCTCCACTGGCTCAATCAGCGGGGCAATGATCACGCCGGCTGTTTCGTACCCCGCAAGCTCTACGGTGTTTATGTGCAAGCGGTACTGGACACAGCTATCGATGAGGCTCCCGCTCATGCACGGATAGAGTGGATACCCAGCGAAGCGGTCGCTCTTCTTCCACAGGAGGGCAGGGCTGTCGTTCGTTTAGAGAACGGTCAAACGGTGCAAGCCGATCGGATCGTGCTGGCGCCAGGCCATTTCCCATCCGGTGATCCGACGGTTGCCGACGGCTCTTTCTACCAAAGTCAGCGATATATTCGTCAGGTCTGGGGACCGGATACGCTCAATCACCTGACGTCCACGGACGCGGTACTGCTGATCGGTTCCGGCTTGACCATGGTGGATATCGTGCTGGCGCTGCACGCCCAAGGCCACCAGGGGGTCATCCATGTCATCTCCAGGCATGGACTGCTGCCGCAAAGCCATCAGAGCAGTACGCCTTATCCAAGTTTCCTGAAGGTTCCCGAAAAACCCACCACGTTAAGGACTCTGCTGCGCCGCGTTCGTCAGGAAATCGTCGAGGCGACCCTTTTGGGCCGGGACTGGTGGGCGGTCATGGATGCCTTGCGTCCCCAGACCCAGGCACTCTGGCAAGCGTTACCCTTGAAGGAACAACAGCGGTTCCTGCGTCATCTCAGACCGTACTGGGACACCCATCGTCATCGCGCCGCGCCTGAAGTCGCCGCAGTTATTGATCAATTAAGGCAATCCCAACATCTCCAAATCCATGCCGGGAGAATTGCTGCCTACCAGGAACACGCCGATCGTGTTTGCGTGAGCTACCAACCGCGTCGGGGTAGCGGTCTGGCCCGCGTAAAGGTCAGCCGCGTTATTAACTGCACTGGCCCAAATGGTGACTATCGCCAGATCGAGCATCCGCTGATCCGTGATCTGCTCGCTTTGGGACGGGTCCGCCTCAATCCCCTGAATCTGGGGCTGGATACGGATGCCGAAGGGCGGTTACTGAACGCCCAAGGCAAAGCGTCATCGCTGCTGTACACCCTGGGTCCACCGCGTCAAGGCGGACTCTGGGAGACGATGGCGGTTCCTGAAATTCGGGTACAGGCTCAATCTCTGGCTCAGTCCCTTTTAACTCAGGATGCGTGAATTCTCCCGCACGCTATCCGGAGTCAGACCGACCCGTTACTCATGCGCTTTGATCTCTTTAGGTGATTTCCAGCAAAGAACTTACCCGAGCAGCGGGGACTCCCCCTTTGCAAAAGGGGGGCTGGGGGGGATTTTGCCACGGGATAGCGCCGCGCTGCCGCCAAAATCCCCCCTGACCCCCCTTTATTAAAGGGGGGAATCCAGCAGCGTTCTTGGTATATTCATTTAAGGAAATTGCCTTAAGTTTTGTAGGTTTGGAAAAAGCGCAGCGTTGCCCAATATTCAGAATATCAGCTAGAAGAATCATGATGTTGGGCTTCACAAGCTCAGCCCAACCTACGGAGTCTCAGGGTTTTCGGCCAGACAATAGCTCAATTTTCCTGATGGTTCAGCTTTGCTTCCAGGGTAATTTCTCAGCACGCCAACCACTCGCGCCCCGCTGGCCTTGGTCATTGATCGGACCCTCGAAACCATCGGTGACGTTGTAAGTGGTATAGCCGCGCTCGGCGAGAAATTCGGCGGCCGCCCGCGACCGGATGCCGCTGCGGCAAATCAGGTAGACCCGCTGCCCTAGTGTAATACCTTGAGCTTGCAACTCCCTCACGAACCGGGGATTGCGTTCCATGTTGGGGAACACCTGCCACTCCACCTGTAGTACAGACTTGCCTAACGTGGCAAGGTCGGGGCCCCCGACGAACGTCCATTCAGCGCGGGTGCGGATATCGACCAGCACCGCATCAACCTCGTGTTGCAGATTCTGCCAAACCTGGGCCGCACTGAGATCGCACAGAAACTGGCCCGGTACGGTGTGGGTCTCCCGGTTGACGGGCGGGCGGGATTCTACGGGAGTCCAATGCGATCTTTGTGCGGCGAAACCTCTAGCCATCTTCTCATCCTCCTGGTTAGCATGTGGGTCAACGGTCAACCGATGGTCTGCGCGTAGGTCATCACCAGATACATCACCGCTTCGGCGGGGCCGACATTGCGATAGGTATGCGCGACATCCGCGACAAACTGAATCGCATCGCCGGCGGTCAGCGCGTAGCGGTGTTCAGCGATGAGGATCTCGACCTCGCCACGGTTGACGACTAAATTTTCGAGGGTGCCCGGCGGATGCGGGTTGGCCGCTTCCTCCCCCCGGTTTTTGAGCCGCAATTCGTAAAATTCCACCCGCCGGGACTGGTCGAAGGGAAACAACGCTCGCGAGCAGAAGCGGCCGTCCTTGGAAAACAGCCACTTCGCGTTGGCGGCGGGCAAATACCAGAGGCTGTCCTCGCGACCTTCGCGCAAAAACGCCGAAATCGGCGCTTTCAGGGCGTAGGCAATCTTCCACAACACCGCGATGGTCGGCGTGCTGCGCCCCCGTTCGATCTGACTCAACATGGCCCGACTGACATGCGACCGCTGCGCCAGGGTTTCCAGCGATAGCCCCTGCTGCTTGCGCAACTGGCGGACATTGCCGCCAATGACGGCAGCCAGACCGGTCGTCTCCTCACTCGGCTCATGCTCCATCACTCGCACGACCCTATCAGCGTATGGAAAGGACAGGGAACGTTCGGCGGGTCTGAAGAGAGCCACTGACGATGTATCATTCATCTGCAGCATCCTTAAATCCCGGTACCGCCATTGAACACTTCGCTATGCACTTGCGCCTGCGAAACGGTGCTACCGGGCGGTACGCTGCGCGTTAGCCAGACATTGCCGCCGATGATCGACCCGCGGCCGATGGTGATGCGGCCCAGAATGGTGGCACCAGCGTAGATCACTACGTCATCTTCAACGATGGGATGCCGGGCATTCCCCTTCAACAATGAACCATCTTCATTGACCGAAAAGCGCTTGGCGCCCAAGGTCACGGCCTGATAAAGCCGTACCCGTTGACCGATGACTGCGGTAGCGCCGATCACTACGCCGGTGCCATGGTCGATGAAGAAACTGCCGCCGATCGTCGCGCCGGGATGAATATCGATGCCGGTCGCCGAATGCGCGATTTCAGCAATGATGCGGGCGATCAGCGGAACGCCCAATCGGTGCAGCCGATGCGCCAGCCGATGGTGAATGATCGCCGTCATGCCGGGATAGCAGGCCAGCACCTCATCCACGCTGCCGGCCGCTGGATCGCCTTCGTAGGCGGCGCGAAGATCGCTGTCCAGCAGGATGCGCACTTCGGGCAGTTGCGCGGCGAACGCCCGGATGATCTCCACAGCCTGATGATCGGCGTTATGAACGCCCTCCACTCCAGCGGCATACTGCAATTCCCGCTGCACCTGCCCCTGCAAGTGCCGCAGCGCTGTGTCCAAAGTATGCCCGACGTAGTAGTCAATGCTTTCCTCGCTGAGGTCATGCCCGCTCAGACGATTCGGAAACAGCGCCGCGCTCAGCCCCTCGACAATGCCGGTCAAGACCTTGTGTGAGGGCAGGCGCGGCGGTCGATGCACGCGCTGCCGCTCCGCCAGCGACCGTTCCCGCTGGTCGCGTAACTGGGCGACCAGGGTATCAATGTCCCCGCGCACACCGGGGAACGGTCGCCCATCGATCGATTGAATCCGAGCGCTCACGCCGCCAGCCCTTTGGCATCAAACACGCCTTCAAACAAGACGGAACTCAGGTAGCGTTCGCCGGAATCGGGTAGCACCACAACAATCGTTTTACCCGCACTCTGCGGGCGCTGAGCGATGCGGACCGCCACCGCGGCTGCCGCTCCGCAGGAAATGCCCGCCAGAATCCCTTCTTCCCGCGCCAGCCGATGGGCGTAGTGAATGGCCTCTTCGTTGCTCACCTGCTCGATCTCGTCCACCAGCGACAGATCGAGTACCTCCGGGACAAAACCTGCGCCAATGCCTTGAATCTTGTGGGGCGCGGGCTTGATCGATTCACCGGCCCGCTGCTGCGTCAGCACGGGACTGGCCACCGGTTCTACCGCGACCGACAGGATCGGCTTGCCTTGGGTCTGCTTGATGTAGCGCGAGACCCCGGTAATGGTGCCGCCGGTGCCCACCCCGGACACCAAAATGTCCACGGCGCCGTCCGTGTCGTTCCAGATTTCTGGCCCGGTGGTCTGTTCGTGAATCGCTGGGTTGGCCGGATTCTTGAACTGCTGAAGCAAGACGTAGCGTTCCGGGTCCGAAGCAGCGATCTCCTCAGCCTTGGCGATAGCGCCGCTCATGCCTTTGGCCCCTTCGGTCAACACCAGCTTCGCGCCGTAGGCTATGAGTAGCTTGCGGCGTTCCAGACTCATGGTTTCCGGCATGGTCAGGGTCAGTGGAATGCCCCGGGCGGCGGCGACAAACGCCAGCGCAATGCCGGTGTTACCGCTGGTCGGTTCAACCAGCTCCTTGCCAGGTCCTAATAGCCCCTGCCGTTCAGCATCCCAAATCATCGCCGCGCCAATCCGGCATTTCACCGAATAGGCCGGATTGCGCCCTTCAATCTTGGCCAGCACGGTGGCTGGCGCGCCTTCAGTGATTCGGTTCAGCCGCACCAGCGGGGTGCGCCCGATGGATTGGGAATTGTCTTCGTACCAATGCGCCATGGCGGATTCTCCGGGGACTCAACGGCCAGGTTGATAGATCTGGTCGAAAGTGCCGCCATCGTTAAAATGGGTTTTCTGCGCTTTCTGCCAACCGCCAAAAACCTCGTCGATGGTGAAGAGACTCACCTTGGAGAATTGATCGGCATACTTCGCCGCGACCTGGGGATCCCGCGGGCGGTAGTAATGCTTACCCGCAATGTTCTGCCCTTCCTGACTGTAGAGATAATTGAGATACGCTTCGGCGACCTTGCGCGTTCCCTTCTTGTCCACCACCTTGTCGATCACCGTCACCGGCGGCTCGGCCAGAATCGACAGCGAGGGCACGACGATCTCAAATTTGTCTGGCCCCAACTCCTTAGTCGCGAGAAACGCCTCGTTCTCCCAAGAAATGAACACATCGCCGATGCCGCGCTCGGTGAACGTGGTGGTCGAACCACGTGCGCCCGAATCGAGTACGGGAACATTTTTGTACAGCTTGGTCACAAAATCGCGGGCCTTGGCCTCGTCGCCACCGGGTTGCTTCAGGGCGTAACCCCAGGCGGCCAAGTAGTTCCAGCGCGCTCCGCCGGAGGTTTTCGGATTGGGGGTGATGACCGAAACATCCGGCTTGACCAGATCGTCCCAATCCTGGATGCCCTTGGGATTACCCTTACGCACCAGGAAGACAATGGTCGAAGTATAAGGCGAGCTGTTATTCGGCAGCCGCTTCTGCCAGTCGGTGGGAATCAGCTTGGCCTTTTCGGCGATGGCGTCGATGTCGTAGGCCAGAGCCAAGGTCACGACATCGGCTTCCAGGCCGTCGATCACCGCCCGCGCCTGCTTGCCGGCGCCGCCATGCGACTGCTGGACAGTCACCGTTTCGCCGGTTTGCGTCTTCCAATGTTTGGCGAACGCGGCGTTGAAGTCCTGATAGAGTTCACGGGTGGGATCGTAAGAGACGTTCAGCAGGGCCGTTTCTGCCCATGAGGGCAAACTCGCCCCGACGGTCAGGGCCATACCCAGGATGGCTTGAGCCAGGCGACTTTTTTTCATGGTGCAGTTCTCCAGGGAAGTGATGAACTGCTAATTTAAGTCACCACCCTCATAAGAGGAACGAATATTAATTAAATTGTTTATCTGAAATTCGCATAAAGGCGCCCCAAGACCATATGAGGTTAGTAACGGTGCTCTTTTTGCAAACTTTCCCACGAGGGGAGGAATCTGAACGCTGCCTCGTGTTTAGGTAGTGTCCCTGAACTGCTCCTAATAGTTATCCCCACATAGCTTATGCCAGAGACACTTGAGAACCCGCATATTGTTCTCTGGGAGTAGCCTTGTTAAGGTGGGGAAAGTAGAATCAACAGCTTACAGGGTCCGACAATCATTGGAACGAAAACTTGCGCTAAGGCTTAAGTAATTGATTCAGGACTTTCGCTCAATCTTCTCGATCAAGCGGGTTGATACACTGGAATACGCGGATTACGTAACTCATGACGTAAATACTCACTCCAGAGGTTGTTTTTAACTTGGTAGAGGGTTGTCTTCAT
>JAKLIY010000021.1 GCA_022709365.1 Pseudomonadota bacterium | reverse complement strand
TGAAGACAACCCTCTACCAAGTTAAAAACAACCTCTGGAGTGAGTATTTACGTCATGAGTTACGTAATCCGCGTATTCCAGTGTATCAACCCGCTTGATCGAGAAGATTGAGCGAAAGTCCTGTTTTTATTAATTTATTTTTCAAATATTTATTTTTAGGCTTTTAGGATATATCTTTATCCCATTATTTTCATGCAATAGTCCTTAATTTGTGACTCATCAATTTAGGGGATAAACACCATGGAACTGTCCGTATGGAACCGCTTCCGACACTTGGCATGGTTGCCTATTCCCATCCTGCTGTTCGCTATCGTGGTCTTCTGGGCTGCGGATCTAAGCGCCGTTTATGAACCGCCCCACTTGGCGCTGGCGCTCAGCGTGTTCTTCATGTTGCCGGTCGCTTTGTTGGTTGCCTATCAGGTCGGGCGCAGTTTTCTCCTGCGCGGGAACCGGGGACTGCTCTGGTTGGGTTGCGGCATGCTGTTTTGGGGCAGCGCCGGCCCCTTGGGCGGGGCCTTGCTTTCCCAGGACACCAATATTGCGGTCACCGTCTACACTCTCCTGCTCTGGCTGGCGGCGATCTGCCACGGGGCCGGCGTTTTCTTCATATCCTGGCAACGAAAGGTTCACCGTTGGCCGGAACTGTGGCTGGCAGGAGCCTATGTCGGCACCTTGGCCTTGGTCGTAGTCGTCGTCCTGGCGACCCGTGCGGGTGTTGTCCCGGTCTTCTTCATTCAGGGCGAAGGCGGTACGCCCCTGCGGCAGATCGTGCTGGGTTCGGCGATTGCCCTGCTCGTGCTGGCCGCAGTCGCGCTGAAAGGGGAGCGTCGCGAAACTCCTTCGCTATTTGAATACGGGTACGCCTTGGGTTTGCTGCTCATCGCGGTCGGGTTGTTCGGAGTGATGATCCAGTCGTCCGTGGGCAGCGCCCTGGGCTGGATCAGCCGCATTGCCCAGTACCTCGGCGGTGTCTATCTCATGGTTGCAACGGCCGTTGGGATGCGCGAGGTCCGCGATTGGAGCCACTCGCTGGAGGCCGCCCTGGGCGATGCCCGCCAGCGATTCGAGGAACTGTTCAACCTGGCCAGCGATGGCATTGTGGTGCATGAACAGATGGGCAAGACCACTCTCGGTTATTTCCTCCAGGTCAACCCGGCCTTCTGCACGCTGCTGGGCTACACACCACAGGAACTGCGGGATCTGACCCCCCTCGACCTCATCACTCCGGAAGATCGCCTGCAGACTGTTGCGGATATCCAGCGGTTGGACCACGGGCTGTCGCGCTATGAGAAGACGCTGGTCGCCAAGAATGGCCGACGCATCCCGGTCGAGATCAACTCGCGCCAATACCCCCATCAGGGTCGCACGATGGTCATCTCGGTGATCCGCGACATTACCGAGCGCAAGCGGGCCGAGGAGATCCTCCGCGAGAATGAGCAGTTCAAGCAGGCTGTCCTGGACGCCATGAGCGCGCATATCGCGGTACTCGACCGGGAGGGCTGCATCATCACCACTAACACATCGTGGCGCCGGTTTGCCGTGGAAAACAACGGCGGTGGGAATCAACCGGCCCCGAACACGGACGTTGGCGTCAACTATCTGGACATCTGCTGTACCGCCCGTGGCGAGTGTAGCGAGGGTGCGATGGAAGCCCATGATGGCATCCGGGCTGTGCTGGAGGACCGGGCAGAGTCTTTCTCCCAGGAATACGCTTGCCACGCGCCCGGCAAGCAACGCTGGTTCAGCATGGTCGTAACCGCTCTCCGAGGGAGGCGTGGCCGTGCGGTCGTCTCCCATACCGACATCACTGTTTACCGGGAACTGACGGAGAAGCTGCGTAGCCAACGGGACTATTTCACCCAGATCGCCGCCACGGTGCCCGGTGCAATCTGTTCCTTCCGCTTAGGACCGGACGGCAGCGCCTGCTTCCCCTACGCTAGCCCGGCCATTGAAGACTTGTACGGCCTGCGTCCTGAAGTATTAGCCGAATCCGCCGCTCCGCTGTGGGCGATGATTCACCCTGACGACCTGGGTACTATCAACGCGGGCATCACCGCTTCCGCCCAGGCCATGACGCCCTGGCGGGACGAGTTCCGGGTGCGCCACCCGATCAAGGGCGAGATCTGGGTAGAAGGCCACTCCATGCCGGTCCGCGAGCCGGACGGTAGTACGGTCTGGAACGGCTATGTGCAGGACATCACCGACCGTAAACGCCTGGAAGAGGACTTGCGACGGCTGGCGACTACCGACCCCCTCACCGGAGCGTTCAACCGACGCTATCTGTTGCAGGTCATGGAGAAGGAAATCAGCCGCGCCCGGCGCTACCTGCGTCCGCTGTCGTTGATCATGTTTGATCTGGATCATTTCAAGCGCATTAACGATCAACTCGGCCACGATCAGGGCGACGCGGTGCTGAAAGAAGTGGCGGCGATGGGGCGCGAACGCCTGCGTCACAGCGATATTTTCACGCGCTGGGGCGGTGAGGAATTCATGATTCTGGCCCCTGAAACGGCGATACCGCAAGCCCTGATGCTGGCGGAGACTTTGCGGGCGGGATTCCGTCAGTTACCCATCGCCGCCAACATCGGTCCGGTTACCGCCAGCTTTGGCGTGGCCCAATACCGCCCTGACGAAACCCTGGATCAGTGGCTGAAACGGGTGGACGATCTGGTATATCAGGTCAAACGGGAAGGCCGGGGCCACATTAGCTATCGTCCGTTAGAAAGGCCAGTTAACGGGAGTTCTGGATAAGGAGGAGGGGGTAGCTCCGGGAGCGAAACCGGCTCAGGTTTCCGGTTGCCACCCCTGCTGCTCCCGGAGCCACTGCCATGAGCTTAGAAGACCTGTTTTGCGATATTGATGATTTCTGTCGGTTATTCCTACCGACCTGGCATCGCCAGCTCCTGACCAGCGGCGAACGGAAACGGCACCGGGCGAGCCGGTTAACCCTCAGCGAGATCATGACGATTTTGATCTATTTCCATCAGTCCCAGTACCGCAACTTCAAGGCGTTTTACCTGCGCCATCTGAGCCGGCACTGCCGGGGGGATTTTCCCCATTAGATCAAGAACATTCAGCAGATCGAGCATACCCGTCACCGCAGCATCGTTAACGCCATGGTCAATGTTTGACGAGGAGCGCCATCTCCTGGCGATTAGCTACAACGTCAGCGAACGGTGGCGGTAACGCAATGGGCTAGGGCAAGGTGAAACGAAGGTGACGGTGGACGGCGTTGAGCAGTCTGACTCGGCAATTCCCCTGGTGGACGACCGCCGGGAACATGCGGTCGAGGTGCGACTATCCGCTCCAGCCCCTCCGGACGCTTGATGCAGGTGGCATACTGAAAACGCCGTAGCACGTCAGCGAGGGGTGCCGCGTGTCGTCCAGCCCGGCCTTGAAAATCACCCCTATCGTGCCGGTCCCTTCAGACTCGTACCGTTTTGGAAAAGACTGCTTGTCGCTATCAGTCGCCAGGTCTGGTATCTTGTAGCGTCTTTTTGCAACCCTCTATCGCGCATGACCCGATTTATCTTCATCACTGGCGGCGTCGTTTCCTCTCTGGGCAAGGGTATTGCTGCGGCATCGCTGGCGGCAGTGCTGGAAGCCCGGGGCCTCAAGGTCACCCTGATCAAGCTGGACCCCTACATCAACGTCGATCCTGGCACCATGAGTCCGTTCCAGCACGGCGAGGTGTTCGTCACCCACGACGGCGCGGAAACCGATCTCGATCTCGGCCATTACGAACGCTTTGTCTGCATGACCGCGACCCGGCGCAATAACTTCACCACCGGGCGCATCTACGAAAACGTGATTCGCAAGGAACGGCGCGGCGACTATCTCGGCGGCACCGTGCAGGTCATTCCGCATATCACCGACGAGATCAAGCGCTGCATCCGGCTCGGCGCCGGCGAGGCGGACATCGCTCTGGTGGAAGTCGGCGGCACCGTCGGCGACATCGAATCCCTGCCGTTTCTGGAGGCCATTCGCCAACTGGGCGTGGAACTGGGCCGCGAACGCTCCCTGTTCATTCACCTGACCTTGGTGCCGTTCATCAAATCGTCCGGTGAACTCAAAACCAAGCCCACCCAGCATTCGGTCAAGGAACTGCGCTCCATCGGCATCCAGCCCGACATCCTGCTGTGCCGCTCGGATCGGGAAGTCCCTCCCGAGGAACGCCGCAAGATTGCCTTGTTCACTAATGTTGAACCCAAGGCGGTCATCAACGTCCCGGATGCCGACACCATCTACCGCATCCCGTTGCTATTGCACGCCCAGGGCGTGGACGACATCGTGGCTCGCAAGCTGCACTTGGAGAACCTGCTGCCCGCCCGGCTGACCGACTGGGAACGGGTAGTGAACGCGATTGAAACTGCGACCGGGACGGTAGACATCGCCATGGTCGGCAAGTATGTCGATCTCGCTGACGCCTATAAATCCTTGAACGAGGCGTTGTTACACGCCGGCATCCATACCCATACCCAGGTCAACATTCATTATCTCGACTCGGAACGTATTGAGCGGGAAGGCACGGTCGGCCTGGAGCGGATGGACGCTATCCTGGTGCCGGGCGGTTTTGGCGAGCGCGGTATTGAAGGCAAAATCACCGCCGTCCAGTTTGCCCGCGAACGGCGGATTCCCTACCTGGGCATCTGTCTGGGGATGCAGGTGGCGGTCATCGAATTCGCTCGCCACGTCGCCAGGCTGGAGGACGCACACAGCACCGAATTTCGCAAGGAGACGCCGCATCCGGTCATTGCCCTGATCACCGAATGGACTGATGGGGCCGGCGCGGTTCAGCAACGGCGGGAAGGTGGCGATCTGGGCGGCTCCATGCGCCTGGGCGCGCAATCCTGCCGGTTGACTGCGGATTCACTGGCGCGCACCGCCTACGGCAAGGATGTGATCACCGAACGGCATCGGCATCGCTACGAGTTCAACAACGGTTACCGGGAAATCCTGCAAGCTGCTGGCCTGGCGCTGTCCGGACATTCGCTGGACGACCGACTGGTGGAAATTATCGAATTGCCGGATCATCCTTGGTTTTTCGGCTGTCAGTTCCACCCCGAATTCACCTCCACGCCGCGTGCAGGACACCCGTTGTTTCGGGGGTTCGTCGAGGCGGCGATTCGGCAACGCCGGCAACGCCGGCCGGAGGGCATGACATCATGATGAAATTATGTGGTTTTGAGGTCGGCCTGGACCGGCCCCTGTTCCTGATCGCCGGCCCCTGTGTGATCGAATCCGAGCAACTGGCTCTGGAAACTGCCGGCCAGCTCAAGGAGATCACCGGGCGGCTGGGCATTCCCTTCATCTACAAATCCTCTTTCGATAAGGCCAACCGTTCTTCGCATCAAAGCTATCGCGGCCCGGGCCTGGAAGAGGGTTTGAAAATCCTGGAAACGGTTAAGCGCCAGATCGGTGTCCCGGTGTTGACCGACGTGCATGAATACACCCCGCTCGCCGAAGTCGCGGCGGTGGCTGACGTGCTGCAAACCCCGGCGTTTTTGTGCCGGCAAACCGATTTCATCCAGAATGTCGCCCGTCAGGGCAAGCCGGTCAACATTAAAAAAGGCCAGTTTCTGTCGCCCTGGGACATGCGTAATGTGATCGCCAAAGCGCGCATGGCGGGCAACAATCACCTCATGGTCTGCGAACGTGGCGCGTCCTTTGGCTACAATAATCTGGTGTCCGATATGCGCAGCCTGATGGTCATGCGCTCCACCGGCTGTCCAGTCGTGTTCGACGCGACCCATTCCGTGCAACTGCCCGGCGGTCAGGGCAATGTCTCTGGCGGCCAGCGCGAGTTTGTCCCCGTGCTGGCGCGGGCAGCGGTAGCAGTGGGCGTCGCCGGGCTGTTCATGGAAACCCATCCCGACCCCGATCGCGCTCTGAGCGATGGCCCCAATGCCTGGCCATTGGAACAGATGGAGCCGCTGCTGGCGACGCTCCAGGCGCTGGATGCGTTGGTGAAACAACACGGTTTTCTGGAAACCGGACTAAAATAACTGTTTTATCCCCCAAGAGCGCAACACCCAGAGGAGTTGTAAGAATGTCGAAAATCAAAGAAATCCGCGGCCGTGAAATCATGGACTCGCGCGGCAACCCGACCGTCAGCGTCGATGTCATTCTGGAATCCGGGGCCAAGGGCACGGCGGGCGTCCCGTCCGGCGCGTCCACCGGTAGCCGTGAGGCACTGGAACTGCGTGACGGCGACAAGAGCCGTTACTTGGGCAAGGGCGTCCTGAAGGCAGTCGCCAACGTCAACAGCGAACTGCGCAGCGCGCTGGTCGGCATCGAAGCCGTCGGTAATCAGGCCGCCATCGACCAGCGGATGATCGACCTGGATGGCACCCCCACCAAGAGCCGTTTAGGCGCCAACGCGCTGCTGGGCGTTTCAATGGCCACCGCGCACGCCGCCGCCGTTGAGAAGGGTGTGCCGCTGTACAAGTATCTGAATCCGGTCGGTCCCTATCATCTGCCGGTGCCGATGATGAACATCCTCAATGGCGGCGCTCATGCGGACAACAGCGTCGACATGCAGGAATTCATGATCATGCCGATCGGCGCACCCAGTTTCCGCGAAGCGCTGCGTTGGGGGGCGGAAGTGTTCCATGCCCTGAAGGCGGTATTGAAGAAGCAGGGGATGAACACCGCGGTCGGTGATGAAGGCGGCTTCGCTCCGAATCTGCCGTCTAATGAAGCCGCGCTGGAAGCAGTGATGGAAGCCATTGGCAAGGCAGGCTATACCCCGGGCAAGGATTTATACATCGCCCTGGACTGCGCCGCATCCGAGTTCTACAAGGACGGTAAGTATGTCCTGGAAGCGGAAGGCAAATCCTTCACTGCTAATGAGTTCTCTGACAAGCTGGCCGACTGGGTCAACCGTTATCCCATCGTCTCCATTGAAGACGGTCTGGACGAGAGCGACTGGGCGGGCTGGGCTTATCTGACACAGATTCTGGGCAAGAAAGTGCAACTGGTCGGCGACGATCTGTTCGTCACTAATACCTCGATCCTCAAGCGCGGCATCGACGAGGGCATCGCCAACTCGATCCTGATCAAGGTCAACCAGATCGGCACCCTGACCGAGACCCTGGCGGCCATTAATATGGCCGCCGCCGCTGGCTACACCTCGATCTCCTCGCATCGTTCCGGCGAAACCGAGGACACCACCATTGCCGATCTGGCCGTAGCCACCGCCGCCAGCCAGATCAAGACCGGCTCGCTCAGCCGCTCCGACCGCATCGCCAAGTACAACCGGCTGCTGGTTATCGAAGAAGAGTTAGGTTCCGCCGCTATCTATCCGGGCAAGGCGGCGTTTAAGGTATTCCGCGACTGAACGAGGCTGCCTTCACCGCCATCCGCGCCCGGTTTGTCCGGGGGCGAATGGCCGGATCTCTGTCACCTGCGCCTCCCCGTTCTGCTGCCCCTGTGGCGGAGGAAACGGCGGAAAGGCGCAGGTTATCTTTGTCGTCCGCTGCTGATCCCGCCAAGTCGGGAGTGAAATGGCAAGCGCTGGTTGCGGCATTGCTTGCCGTGTTGGTGACGCTGCAATACCTGCTCTGGCTCGCCGAGGACGGGGTACGGCAAACCTATGCGCTGCGTATCGCTAATCAGGCACAAACTGAGGAAAATGCGGCGCTGAATGAACGTAACCGGGCTTTGGAAGCGGATGTTATCGATCTGAAAAATGGGCTGATGGCCATTGAGGAGCGGGCGCGTTCCGAAATGGGCATGATTCGCCCTGATGAAACCTTCTATCGGATTCTTGATCAGCCTTTGCCACAGCCGAAACCGGCGGCGATTCCTGCCAAACCCGCTGCGCCGGTCCACAAGTCGCCCCCGCCGGTTAAGTCAGCAGCAGCCATCGTCAAACCGCCAGCAATCAGGCCGTCTGCACCTCCAGCGTTGCTCCTGCCGGTTAAGCCAGCGGCAGCACTCGCCAAGCCGTCTGCACCTCCAGCGTTGCTCCTGCCGGTTAAGCCAGCGGCAGCACCTGCCAAGCCGCCTGCCACCCGGCCGTCTGCGCTTCCAGCGTCGTCCCCGCCGCGCATCGCCAAGCCGTCACCGAATCCAGCGCAACCCCGTTAATCGGCAAAACCGGCCATGTCCGCGATCCGTTATTGGGCGATTGTCCCCGCCGCTGGCGCTGGCCGACGCATGGGTTCGGCTATTCCCAAGCAGTATCTTCCGTTGGCGGGCCAGTCAGTCATCGCCCACACGCTCGACACGCTGCTGCACCATCCCCGTTTAGCCGGGGTGGTCGTCGCCATCAGCGCTGACGACGAGTGGTGGCCGGAGATCGCTGCTGGACGAGTGACTGATAAACCCTTGCTGGTCGTGACCGGCGGCGTGGAACGTAGCCATTCTGTGCTGAATGGTTTGGATGCGTTGTCGGAACGAGCGCATCCTGATGACTGGGTGCTGGTTCACGACGCGGCCCGGCCCTGTCTGCGCGTCGCTGACCTGGAGAGGCTATTGACGGAACTGGCCGACGATCCGGTCGGCGGACTGCTGGCGGTTCCAGTGCGCGACACGTTGAAGCGGGCCGATGCCGCCGGGCGAGTCGCAGTGACCGTGGATCGCTCGTCACTCTGGCACGCCCTGACCCCGCAAATGTTCCGGTTGGGACTGTTGCGCGATGCTTTGCGAAAGGCGCTGACCCGTAGACTGATGGTCACTGATGAGGCGGCGGCGATGGAAGCAGCGGGTTTTACCCCCCGGCTGATCGAGGGACGGGCAGATAATCTGAAAATCACCCGGCCAGAAGATTTAGCCTTGGCGGAGTTTTATCTGACTCGTGGACAGGATAGAAAGATGCGCATCGGTCACGGTTTCGATGTTCACGCTTTTGGCCCCGGTGAATTCATTACGCTGGGCGGCGTGCGCATTCCGCATACTCAGGGGCTGATCGCTCATTCCGACGGCGATGTGCTGTTACATGCGCTGTGCGATGCGCTGCTCGGCGCGGCGGGATTGGGCGATATCGGTCAGCACTTCCCCGATTCCAGCGCGGAATTCAGAAACATCGACAGCCGTATTCTGCTGCGGCGGGTCGTCTGGTTGTTGCAGGAACGGCGACTCACGGTCGGCAATGTGGACGCCACGATCATCGCGCAAGCCCCGCGCATGGCCCCGCATATCGCCGCCATGCGCGAATGCCTGGCGGCTGATTTGAACGTCGCTCTGGATCAGGTGAATGTCAAAGCGACGACGACCGAGTGGCTCGGTTACGTCGGGCGCGGCGAAGGCATCGCCGTCCATGCCGTGGCGCTGCTGGTTTGAGAAGGATCGTCTACGTTCGCTGTCGCTGGCGGGTATGCGTTCACCCCCTCCCACGTTGGGGAGGGGGAGCCAGATAACCGACTGTTTCGTAAAACTCCCTCCCCCTTGGTGGGGAGGGCTGGGGTAGGGGTCTGAACGGTTACGAAAGTAGAATGATCAGGTAATAACGGTCGGCTCATTCCGTCCGGTGCGCTCACGGATGCCGGCGAGGTTGTTGGCGATGCTGATCAGTTCCCCCAGCGCTTGTTGAGTGTCCAGATCATGTTGGGCTGGATCGGCTTCATACGCCTCGATGTAAACCCGCAGCGTCGCACCTTCTGTGCCGGTGCCGGACAGCCGGTAAACGATTCGCGACCCGTCTTTGAAACCGATGCGGATGCCCTGCTTCTCGCTGACGCTGTCGTCGATGGGATCGACATAGCGGAAGTCATCGGCGTAGTCGACGACATACGAACCCAGTTGCTGACCAGGCAAGGTCGCGGTCGCGGCGCGCAGCGCATCAACCAAACCGTTGGCGGCGGCACTGTCAACTGCCTCGTAGTCATGGCGGGTATAGTAGTTCCGCCCGTAAATCCGCCAATGTTCACGGACAATCTCCGCCACCGACTGCCCGCGTTCGGCCAGAATGTTCATCCAGAATAGCACCGCCCATAACCCGTCTTTCTCGCGCACATGATCGGAGCCGGTGCCGAAACTCTCTTCGCCGCACAGGGTGATTTTGCCCGCGTCGAGCAGATTGCCGAAGAATTTCCAGCCAGTCGGGGTTTCATAGCAGGGCAGGCCCAGTTTGGCCGCCACCCGGTCCGCCGCCTGACTGGTGGGCATCGACCGGGCCATGCCGGTTAACAAGGCGCGATAGCCGGGCGCCAGCTTGGCGTTGGCCAGGATCACCGCCAGACTGTCGCTGGGGGTGACAAAGAAATGCCGGCCCAGCACCATATTGCGGTCGCCGTCGCCGTCCGAGGCCGCGCCAAAGTCCGGCGCGTCCGGCCCGAACAGGTAATCGGCCAGCTCCTTGGCATAGACCAGATTCGGGTCAGGATGGCCGTGGCCGAAATCCTCCAGCGGGACGCCATTGACGACGGTCCCTTTGGGCGCGCCCAGCCGGTTTTCGATGATCTCGCGGGCGTAGGGGCCGGTGACCGCATGCATGGCGTCGAAGCGCATCCGGAACCCGGACTGGAACCGTTCGCGGATCTTGTCGAAATCGAACAATTGTTCCATTAAATCAGCGTAATCACTCACTGAATCGACGATATCGACGCGCATGTCGCCAACCGTCGTTGTGCCCAGCTTATCCAGATCGATATCCGGGGTATCCAGAATCCGGTAGCGGTTGATGTGCCGGGTCGCCGTGTAGAGGGCCTCGGTCACTTTTTCTGGAGCCGGGCCGCCGTTGGGCGTGTTGAACTTGATGCCGAAATCTTCGTCCGGCCCACCGGGATTGTGGCTGGCCGACAGGATGATGCCGCCCCGGGCCTGGTGCTTGCGGATCAAGTGGGAAGCGGCGGGCGTCGAGAGAATGCCGCCCTGGCCCAAAATCACCCGTGTACAGCCGTTAGCGGCGGCGATGCGCAGGATGATCTGGATCGCCTGCCGGTTGTAGTAGCGACCGTCGCCGCCCACGACCAGCGGTGCCTCTTCCATCTCGTGCTGGGTGTCGAAAATACACTGGACGAAATTTTCCAGATAATGCGGTTTTTCGAAAACCTTGACCTTCTTGCGCAGCCCCGAGGTGCCGGGTTTTTGATCGGTGAACGGTTGGGTGGCGATGGTTTCAACGGGCATGTGCGGGGTTCTCCTGGGGGTTTTACTGGAATTTATAAGGGTATTATGCGCCGGTTGCCGATTGCAGGGTAGAACTGGGGCGAGCGGGAGTCGGCATCGCCGGCTCGGCCAATAATCCAGATTTCAATATCCGCTACGTCGCCAGCGCGCAGCACCCGGGCGCACTCGGCCACGGTGCTTGAGGTGGTCATCACGTCGTCGAGGAGGGCGACGCGCCTTCCCGGCAGGGGTTGACCGAGCGCGAAGGCGCCCAGCGGGTTGGTCTGGCGGGCACGGGCGTTCAGCCGGGTTTGCGGGGTGGTGTAGCGCACCCGGCGCAGACCTTCGGCCAGTAGTGGAATGTGGAAACGATCGGCAGCCGGACGGGCCAGTTCCAGCGCCTGATTGAACCCGCGTTCGCGCAAACGCCGGGGATGCAGCGGCACGGGAAGGATGCAATCGGGCCAAGGTCCGCCGCGTTCGGCCAGGGCGTCGGCGAACAGCTCGCCGAGCAGTCGGGCGTGGCTCAGCCGGCCGTTGAATTTGAGTCGGCGAATCAGAAAATCCATCGGATGTTGATAGCGAAAAGGCGCAAAGGTGCGGTCATAGTCAGGAGGGCGCGTCCGGCAAGCGTCGCAGGGTCCGGTTTGACCGGCGGCCAGCGGCAGGGCGCAAACCGGGCAGGCTGCGAGATTGCGCGGGAGATCAGCGGCGCATCCCGCGCACAGATCCCGTCCGTCCGTGCCTGCCGCGCCGCACAACAGGCAAGTGGGAGGCAGTAGAATGTGATGAAACCGTTGCAACCAGGCGGCGATCACGACGGTGCGCGCCTGATGATTGACAAGGCCAAGACGGTTTCCGAAGATGACCGCTGACAGTGAATACTGAGCTTATTTCTATACATTAAGGATTGAAATCATGCAGATGCACATGCTGGAGCAAAGCGAAGACACGGTGATTGGCAAGGTAGCGCGCGGTTCGTCCGCCAAACAGGCCGCAGCCCTGATGAATTATGGCAATCTAATTGCGATTCTCATTCCGTTTCCGCTGCTCATCTTCTGGTTTGGCGCGTCAATGCTGGTATATGCCATGAATCGTCATCACCCCAATCCCAAGGTGGGCCACTATACGCAACAGGCCGCCTATCGTTTCTACGGAATCACGGGATTCTTCGTCGTTGCGGCAACTTTCATTCCCGGCGGCGGCTGGATCTGGCACCTGCTGGCCTGGATTGTGGCAGCGCTGATCCTGATCCCCTGGTCCATTATCGATCTACGGCGGATTTACCGGGATGAATGGGTGGATATTCCGCTCGATGACCAGGGGCATCCATTATCCATGGCTCAATGAGCGTGAATTGATCCGGATGTGCCGGCTCGAACTGAGTGAACGGTGTCCGCCGCTGATGGTCGGGCGATTGACGATGAACAGTGTGGATGAGCTTTGGCAGCGCGTCGAGGCCGATACCTGGCGTCCCGATGCGCGGATCGCCCAACACGAGGTCCTATGAACGATCTGACCCGTTCTCTGGAAAATTTGGGATTGCCGCCGTTCCTGCAGGAACTGAGTAGCGTAGTGATCGCTTTATTAGATGAGAACGGCCATGTATTGGCCGCCAACCAGGGTTTTCTGCGCATGGTGCAGCCGCCGGAAACCGCTGGCGGACCGTGGGATGTCCGCTCGCTGTTTGTCAATCCCCGTCTGGAAGATGTGCAGTCGCTGGGACCCTACCATGGCGGCGCATTACTACTCTATCGGGGCATTTTGAACGTCGCCCACGACGATCAGCCCTGCCGTTCCTTGCAGGGACATATCTACCGTTGGCAGCAGGGGCGGTTGCTGGTAGCGGCTGAATATGATGTAGAAGGTCTGGAAATGCTGGGCGCGACGGTGATGCAGCTTAACGAGGAGTTGGCTGAGACCCAGCAGCAGTTATTGCGCGCCAACCGGGAGCTGAAGCGCAATGAAGCGACGATCCAGGAGTTGATGCATACGGATCCGTTGACCGGGGTCGGTAACCGCCGGCGACTGGACGAAGCGTTGGCGTCCGCAGTTGAGCGGAGCTGGCAATATGGCGACGCGCTCTGCCTGTTGATCGCCGATCTGGATCACTTCAAGGAGGTCAACGACCGCCACAGTCACGCTGTAGGCGATGAGGTATTGAAACGGTTTGCGGCGTTGCTACGTGATCATTGTCGGCAGAGCGATCTGGTCGCCCGCTTCGGGGGTGAAGAGTTCGTATTGTTGCTGCCCGATGCTCATTTGGAAAGTGCGGTAGCTTGTGCTGAGCGGATCCGCCAACGGTTGGAATCGCAGCCGTTGGCACCGCAGGTTGGACGGGTGACCGCCAGCTTTGGCGTGGCGATGCTGTCCCGTAACGAGGAGGGCGGAGATCTGCTGCGGCGGGCTGATCAGGCGCTGTACCGCTCCAAGAAGGAGGGCCGCAATCGGGTCACCCAGTCGATTGCTCCCGGTCAGAGTGCCGCACCCAATACGGGGTGTTGCTAAATGCCGCTGTACACCCACACCCTCGGCGAAGGATCGGACGTGGTGCTGGCGCATGGCTGGGGAATGCACTCGGGCGTCTGGGAGGAGGTCGTGGAAGGACTGCTCGACCATCACCGGATCACGGTGCTGGATTTACCCGGTCATGGTTACAGCCGGGGGCCGGAAGCAGGGCGCACGTTGAACGATTGGGCGACGGCCGTGTTGGCGGCGACTCCAGCTCCAGCGGCCTGGATCGGCTGGTCATTAGGCGGGCTGGTGGCGCAGCAGGCCCTGTTGATGGCTCCAGAACGGGTGAGTCGCCTGGTATTGGTCAATAGTACCCCCTGTTTCGTCCAGCGCCCTGACTGGCCGCACGGCGTTGCTTTATCGGTCCTGCATCGTTTTGCCGAGGAGTTGCACCAGGACTACCGGGCCGTGCTGAAACGCTTCATTGCGCTGGAGGTGCATGGCAGCGAACACGCCAGCGCTCAGTTAAAACAGTTGAAGGCCATGCTGTTCCAACATGGCGAGCCGGACGTGGCGGCCTTGGAGGAGGGGCTGGCGATGCTGGAAACGACCGATCTGCGTGCGGAGTGGTCGCGGATTCAATGTCCAACCCTGCTGTTGATGGGGCAGCGCGATCAACTGGTTCCGGCGGGAGCAGGGGAAGCGATGTTGCACCGGTTGCCGGATGCCCGGTTGCACATCTTTCCCCGTGCAGGCCACGCGCCGTTCTTCTCTCATTTGCCAGAATTCGTGGCGCAACTTAGAGCGTTTCTCGATGCATGATGACCGTGAGGGCTTACCGTTCGCCCCTGATCAGAACCGGTTGCGGCGCGCTTTCGAACGGGCGGCGGGGCATGACGACGATGCAGCGTTTCTGCTCCGCGAAATTGGCGGACGATTGCTGGAACGACTGGATCTGCTCAAATTGCAACCGGAGGTCATCCTCGATGTCGGCTGTGGAACCGGCGTCATCACCGCGCAATTGATGAAGAAATACCGCAAAGCGCGGGTGATCGGTTTAGAGCGGGCGCCGGCGATGGTGGCGAAAGCCCGTCAACGTGCGCCGTGGTTGCGGACACTGCATGGACTGTGTGCGGAACCGGAGGCCATACCGCTGGCCGATGCCCGCTTCGACCTGATCTTCTCCAATCTGGCCCTGCCCTGGACGGTCGATCTGGATCAAACGCTGGCTGAATTTCGCCGATTGCTCAAACCGGGCGGCGCGCTGTTGTTCAGTACGCTGGGTCCCGACACCTTGCTGGAACTGCGCCGCAGTTGGGCGGTTGCTGGCGATGGCTGCAACCATGTCAACGCCTTTCTGGACATGCACGACATTGGAGATGCTCTGTTGCGGGCGCGGCTGGCCGAGCCGGTTATGGATGTTGAACGGCTGACCCTCACTTACACGGAAGTGGATCGCCTGGCGCGTGATTTGGGTCGGTTGGGTGCCCGCAATGTGACGCTGGGTCGGCCTGCAGGTTTGACCGGCAAGGGGCGCTGGCGAGCGATGCAGGACGCTTACGAGCGATATCGCCGCCCGGATGGGTTGCTGCCGGTCAGTTGTGAAGTGGTCTATGGCCACGCTTGGGGGCTATTGCCGAATCCCGCCCGCTCCCGCCACGAAGAGCCAGCGGTTTTTCCATTATCGCGGCTGCGGCGGTAGCCGCTTACCCTCACCAACGCTCACGTTATCGAGAAAGCCGGCAACCTGGCGGTGCGCTGCGGCGACCAGGAATCAGTCGCCCGGATCCGCCAGCGGAGTAACAAGCCTGGTCTGGCGTTGTTGGAGGCATTTTCCAACGATATCATCAGTGGATTGCGCGAAATCGACGGGGTACGTTACATCCAGATTTCCGCGCCGACCAGCCCGGGTAACAGCGGCGGTCCAGTCATCCTGGGGGATGGAACCGTCATCGGCATCGCCACCATGGGCGCCAAGGTTGGTCAGAATCTCAATTTCGCTATCGCGGCCGTTGGAGCGATTGCCGCCGGTTTCTTCGATCCAGCCCGCCCGAAAAGCCAGCCCCCAAGGGCCAATAAAGCGCGTCTTCCTGGGTTACGTCTTTGGTGTTGTCAGCCTATCCCACCGCTCCGAGCGCCAGCACGTAACCGCCCGCCACCAACAGTTCTCCCGGCTTTACCTCGGTGGCGGTATTGACCCCCGGCGTCAGCACGTCCAGCAGATCCCCGGACGGCGTCAGCCGATAGGCCGGCATGTTCTGACTCCCCAGTTGCACCCACCAGTCATCGCGACGCGCCTGCAAGCACAGATGGCGGCGCGACAAACCCAGATATTCCGCACTAATACCCACCGCCTGGGCTGGATTGCCCTCCCAGCGCAACGACCGCGGATCAGCGAGCAACTTGGGGGCAATATCCGCTTCCGCGCCGCGCCCGAAACTCACCACCCGTCCACGCGGCACGGGCAACTCCAGCGGCGTCGGTAAGCGCATCCAGCCCAGATAATGTCCCGCCATGGGTTCGGGAACCGCATAAAGCTTCAGTTCCAGCTCCGGAAACGGTTGCCATACTCCGGGTATTTCCAATGGTGCTGACTGCCCTGCCACTTCACCAAACACCCGATCGGCGCTATCAATTCGCAACCAGGCTGCGGCCTCGGGGTTCGCATCCAGCACCAATCCTCCGGCACGGTCGAAACTCAGCCGCCAGTCACTAATGCCTGCAGGCGCATAGGTCGATAACCGTTGCAGAGCCACCCCCATCACCTTCAGGCAGGCCGGTGACCGTCGGGGAATCCAGGTCCCCTGATCCATCCCCAGCACAGCAGGCACCGGTAGCGGAGTATCCACCTCCAAACTCGCACTCTCCTTGAGCGGGAGAGGGGCTGAGGGTAAGGGTCTTGGGGAAACCGGCTTGGGAGTGGGCTTGGAGGCCAGGACATCAGACTCCAGGGGCGGCGGTGGATCATCGAAATCAATGGAAATGCCCAGCACGGGTTCACGCCGACCCCAGGGATCGACCTGCGGATAATCCTCATCCAGCGACATCAACGATGGCTCAGATTCCCGCAACGGTGCGGATTGCCGCACCAGTTCCGGCGATCCTGCCAACGGAACAACAGCGGGTACTCTGACCAGTGAGGCAACGGGCGTTGCAACATCCGCTGACGACTCCTGCGCCACTAACGACTCCACATCAGCGGCTGGCGCCATAACCCGCAGTCGCAATCCCCGGTTCCGGCGATCACGCGCCAGAAACCCGCCCGCCTCATCGCCGGTCAGGGTCAGGCACCCGGGCGGTTCGGCCACCACATCCACGATCTCTGACGGACCCGAGCGCAGCATTAGCAACACCGACTCGCCGCCGATGAACGGCCAGGCCATCACGGCAAAGCTACTGGCTCGCCGGTCGCTATTCAACAGCGTCAGCCGCTGGCCGGGATAGATCGGCCCCAAATCCCGCCACTCGCCATGTCCCTCCGCGGCTGCTTCTATCCGGAACAGGGCGGTCTCGCCCTCAGCCGGCACATAAATTGCCCGACCAAACAAAAATTGCGCTTCGCCGGGCCGCAGCGCCGAATCTGGTTCCACGCGATAGCGAATCACCGCGTTCTCAGTCAGAAAGCGGCCCAATTCCTGTTCATGCAGGCGTTGCAGTTCCCGTATCAGGGTACGCCGCCCAAGACTATCCTCCAACCGATCATCGCGGATATAGTCGCGCTCCGGAATCCTTACGATGACCTGGCTGTAGTACATCTCCCGGCGCTGGCGGGCGCGGGGCGCGCGGGGATAACGCTTGAGCGCCTCCAGCAAAAACACGCCTTCCTGACCACCCCGAACCCGCTCCCAGAGTAACTCGACGTTGAATACGTCCGGGATTTTGCGCAAGGTCGCGCAAACTACATAGTCAGATGCGACCAGCGCATCAGGATGGGTTGTCATCTTCTTTTTCCTCAACCGCAACGGCCAGCGCCACGATCGGCAGTACGAACAGCGTCAGATGACTGCCAGCGGTTGACAGCAACGACATCGGTTGACCCATTACCGGCAGAAATCCCAAATTGGCGCCCCATGAAACCATAAAATGCGCAACCAGCAGAGCCGCGCCGCCATAAAGGGTGAAATAGATGAACCCACCCGGCGCGGTCAAGGGGTCATCGTTGCATCCAGCCCGGTATGCCGCGCGATCCCCAATAGTGAGCAGGAGGCCGATAAACGCCGCCTGAATCCCGACCAAAATCAGCGCCGCCAGTCCACCATAGCGGTTCAGCAAGAAGGCTGGCATGAAATCATTCTCCACTGCCGGCAGGGTCATGATCCGGCCATTGATCGGCTCGTTCCAGACCGTCCCCTGCCAACCGCCGGCGCGGATCGCCTCCAGCGCCCGCCGCAATTGATAGCCCGCATGAGGATATTGCTCCGGCCCTGCCCACACTCGAATGCGATCAGCTTGAAAATCCAGCGGAAAATTCTCCGGCTGCTCGCGCAGCCACGCTAGTCCGGCTATCGCGGACAAGACCAGCGCTAAGGCGGTCAACCGGCCTAGCCCGCGCCAAGCCGGTTGGGGATGAACACGCGCCCAACTCCAGATCAACGCGATGATCCAAAATGCCAGCAACAGCAGGGGTGAAAAATCGCGCAGAAATGCCAGCGCGAAACCGCTCACCATCGCCAGTAACACGACGGGCCTCAAATAACGCCACCCCTGTAAGAGTTTGCCAAAGCTTCCGGACGATTCCCACCGATGCCTGCGCGACGCCAAACCATAGGCTGCCGTGGTCACCAGCGCCAGTTTGATCAGCTCAAAGGGTTGAAACCCGCCCCAGCCGCCCTCGTCACCCCACATGACCTGCATAATCAACAATCCCATCGCCGCACCGCCCAGCAGTCGCAACCCCCCTCGCACCCGACACAATTTTGGCCATCCTGAGCGCTGTTGCTGTCCATAGTTCCACCCGGCCCAGGCCAGCCAACCGAAGGCCCCGGCCAGCGCCGCGCTGCTGCCGCCATAATGCGACCAGCCTGATTCCCCAGCGCCGACTGCCAATTGCAACCCAGCGACCAGTCCGATACCGAGCAACAGAGTGAGCGCCGCCAACAACCGGGCGCTCCACCGCGAACGCACCGTGATTAACCAAAGACCCAGGATTGACCAAGCCAGCCCATATGACCATAGCATCGGCGTCACCAGACTGCTCAAATGCAAGCCCAGGCTCACGCCGGCCAGCGCCAGCGCCACCGTTATCCGCCAGCCCCCACGCAAACCTACCCACCCCAGCGCCAGTGCGGCCAGTCCCAGCCCGAGCGGCCATGCCAAACCCGCAACGTTCAGTGGCCGCCACCACGTCACTGTCCGCCATTGAACAGATATCGCTGACGAAGTCGCCGGTGGCTCCGCACCGTCCAGCCAGCGCCAGGCGCGAGTCAGCACGGTCAACTTCAGCGTCGGCGCTGTTTGCGCCACTCGATACCTGGTACGGCCAATGATCAAGCCATCGCCCACGACCAGCGGAATGGAACGCAGCCATAGCGCTTCCGCTTCCGGCGTACCTGCTGCAATAATCACCGGCGGGCTATCGGGTCGCCCAGCGGCGAGGCCGGGACGTAATACAAAACCGACTCGGTCCGATGCCAGCATCGCAGTATCGACTGGCGCGCCCGCCAAGCCCAGTCGGTCAGCGCAATAAACTCCGCCGCCCAACCGTAGCGGGCGCTGCAGCCAGCGGCGCAAACCGGGCCAACCGCCCAGGCGTTCGCGGAAAACGGTTCGCCAATTTTCATAGCACTCCGGCAGTTGCCGCTCCTCCAATCGCAGGCTGAAGCCATCATATTCCCAGCGCCGGCCAGCGCTTTGCATGACCAGCCGGTCCGGCTTCACTATCAGCACCTCGAACAATTGGGTGCCGATGACAAACGCAGCGCCGGGCGTCAACGGCCATTCCCGGGTCGACCGATCATTCCAGCCTCCGTCCGGTTGCCACACCACCTGCTTGCCGGGAGAGAGATTCGCCAACCGCCAGTTGCCATCCTGATCGCGGCTCACCCGTAGATGTTCGCTGTCCGCCTGCAAAGCCGCCAGCGCCTCCCGACCTAGCACGACGCTCTGACCCGGCTCCAGCGCCACGGTCAGACTACGCGGCTCCCGCCAGGCCGGCGCCTGCGCTACCGTCCACCCTACGCCCAGCACCGGCAACAGCCAGATCAGCAATAGCCATCTCCGATGGCTGACCACGAATAATGGCATCAATTCTTACCCTCTTCCCCGTCATTTTTCAGGAGCGGTCTTGTACAACTTCTTAAAGCCGGTCGCGCCAGACCAGCCGCCCATCCCGCCGCTGGATGTGCGGAAACTCCGGTCGCCGGACGTTGAAGTCCTCGATTTGTTGACGCACATAGCGGCCGGAGGCGCTGAAATGCAGCGCTCGGTGCAAACGACTGACCTCATCATCCCAGGCACCATCCAGCCAGTCCGGCTCGTCGTCGCTTTGCGGCGCGAGTAGATCAGGATGGTCGCTGGCCCAACGCTGACGCACGGGCAAATCAGCCGGCGCCACCGCAATCCGCCCCCCGCTATCGGGCCGCAACAGACCTGCATTCAGCGCCTGGTCAAACAGCTCAGCGTCCTCGCGCCGCCTGGCTGTTTTTTCAGTGGGGCTGGTTTTATCAGCGGTTTCTGGCTGGGTGGCTGGCAGCGCTGGCGCGTAAAGCACCGCCAGCCGCCCGTATAAAAGCCCGATGCTCACAGCCGCCAACAGGAGGGAAAATATCCCATTGGGTTGATTCAGTCTGGATTTGGGTTCCATGCGCAATCATGAAAAGTGGAGTATCTTGATCAGTCATAGCCGGTGAGTTTACTGAATATTAGACTCTTACCGAGTCATGGAATCCGGAGAATGTCCCATGAAAAACGGCGAATGGATTGTCATTGACAGCCGGGAATACCAACTGGATGCCGTGCTGTCCACGGGTGTGGGCAGCTATGGTCAGGTTTGGGCGGCGACAGATGATGCGGGTCATGCGGTCGCCCTCAAATTTATCAACACCGAAGCGATGTCCCAGGCCGATCCCAGTCTGCGCGGTCACTGGCGAGCGCATCTGGAGCGGGAAATCGCCTTCCTGGCGAGTTTGAGCGCCGAGCAGTCCCGCCACATCGTCACCCTGCTCGACCACGGCCAGATGGATGGGCAACCGGTGCTGGTCCTGGAACGGCTGGTGGCCAATCTCGGCCAGTGGCTGGCGCAGCAACGACGGGACAATGCGCCGCCCCCCGATCTGGAGCGGATTCTCGACTGGGCCGGGCAAATCCTGGCCGGTCTGGAGGTGATTCATCATGCCGGTTTCGTTTACCGTGATCTGAAATTCAGCAACATCCTGGTTGATCAACGGGGTGAGCAGCTCAAACTGGCTGATTTCGGCTCGCTCAAGCGTGAGAATGGCGACAGCACCCGTTCCTTCATCGGCACCCCCGCCACCATGGCTCCGGAGCAGGCGCTCCCCGTGCGTTTTGGCCCCGAAGGCGGCGAATACGCCGTGGACTACCGCGCCGACTATTATGCTTTAGGTCTGCTGCTGTTTGGCCTGTTCACCCGTCAGCCCGCCACTGCCGCGCAGCGCCGGCTGGGTCAACTGCTGGCTCAACACGGCCAGGAAGGCGCCGCCCAGCATGGCGAACAGCTCGGAGGGTTAAACGACGAGGAGCGGGAACTGCTGCGGCAATCCATTGAATTCTGGACGGTTCCCGTATTAACCTTGCCCGGTAACGGCGCTGCGGCGCGGCTGACTGCATTCATCGACCGCCTGCTGGCCCGCGATCCTGCCGAACGCCCCCAGGACAGCGCCGAAATCCGCACAGTTTTGAACACGGTGCGTTTAGGGCAAGCCGAACCGCTGACCCTCGCGCCGACCCCGGATACGCCAGCCATCGTCGCGGACTGGGATCTGCCGCCGCCCCCGCCCCTGCCGCCCAACCGGCATCGCCGCCAAGTCGGAACCGCGAGCCGCTCGCCCGGGCTGCGCCGGGCTGCAGCGCTGGTTGGCATGATGGGATTGGCCGGTACGCTGGCTTGGGCCATCGTCATCCGACCGATGAGTGAACTGCCGCAGAATCATCCCATCGTACCGGATGCCGTGATCACGACCGCGCCCGTCGCTGTGGAACCCGCTCCGATCGCCCCGATAGACGCCCCCTCGCCAGCGCCTGAATCGCCCGTCGTTCCGGAACAACCCGTCGCAGATTCCAAAATCGCACCTGCTATCGAACCAGAGACTGCGCCAGTCGCAGTCTCCAAACCCGCTATCGAATCAGAGATTGCGCCAGTCGCAGTCTCCAAACCCGCTATCGAACCAGAGATTGCGCCAGTCGTAGACTCCGGAAGCCAACTGGACAGCAAGCCAGTCGCTGTCGAAATCGCGGAACCGCCTGCCGCGCCGCCTGTCGCTTCCCCAGTAGCCAAACCCGAACCGAAATCACCCGCCGCACTGCCGGCTGCTCCTCCGGTGGCCAAACCCGAACCGAAAGCACCTGTCGTACCACCGTTTGTTGCTCGCCCCGTAGCTAAACCCGAACCGAAAGCACCTGTCGCTCCTTCAGTGGCCAAACCTGAACCGAAAATTCCCGCCGCGCCGGGACCAGAAATCTCTCGCCGCGCACCGCCGCGCACCGTCAAGGTCACCCCTCCGCTGCACCGGGATAAATCCGCAGCACCGGTTCGTACCCAGCGCACGGTCAAAACGACGCCTTCGTTGCCTCCAGCAACGACTCGGCCCGCTACGGTTGCGCCTGCCAGCCCAGTCGCCCGTGCTGAACCGCGTCTACAAACAACGTCGCCGACCTTCCCGCCGATCCGGCTGGAGTCGCGTCCGCAACCTGAACCAACGCCACCAACCCTCCCACCGATCCGGCTGGAATCGCGTCCGCAACCTAAACCAACGCCGCCGGCCCTTCCACCGATCAATCTGGTCAGCCGCACTGCGCCTGCGCCGACTACCACCCCCGTTCGTCCGGCGCAACCAACGAACACACCTAAATCCATAACTCCCGCCGCGGCCCCGCCGAAACCACCTGCGCCCCGCCCCATCGATCCCGTCACCCAGTTCCAGGAAGACGCCGCTCGCGCTTCGGCGGGCATCCGCCGCGATGTCGAGGCGCTCACGAGTTGGATGGGCCGAACCGGCGCGTCAGTCGGCACAGAAATTCAGCGGGGTCTGAACGATGCGGATCAGGCGGTGACTCGCTGGACCCAGGGCAACGGAACCCAGGTCGAGCGTCGGGATCGCTGGTCTGAGCGGCATGGCGATCAAACCCGTCGTCCGTAAGCCTCCCCACACCCTGATCAGGACGGCAACGCGCCCACTTCGGGACAGCGCGCCTGCAACATCTCATGAAATCGTCGGGCCAAATGCGGAGCCAGCCGATTGTTAGGGGTGTGGATAAAAACATGGGGTTCCCGCCCCTCGCTCAGCCACAGCGCCAGTTTGTCCAGCCACGGCTCCAGAAACGGCCGGTTCGCTTCCAGGTCAGGATGACCGATGTAGCGAATGAACGGACGCGGCCCCAGGCTGATAGCGTGAACTGGTAAACGCGGCTTTTTGCTCTGAGCGATTCGGGTATCGGAATCAACGGGGTCGGCGCTGAACAGGGCGCGACTGTCCAGCATGACGCGGTCAATGCCCAGATCCAGCAGCAGTCGGTTTAACTGGCGCTCATCCTCACCCTTGGCGAAAAAGGCGCGATGCCGCACTTCTACGGCGTATTGAAATCCCTGCGGAAGCGTCGTGAGATAATCGCGCAGCGCCAGCAGATCGCTAGGGCCGAAACTGGGCGGCAATTGCAGAAAACTCGGACCCATCCGGTCAGCCTCGGCCAGTGGCGTCAGCCGGTTCAAAAACTCGGTCGTCTCCGCCGCACAGTGGCGCAACCGCCGCTCATGGCTGATGGCGCGTGGGAATTTGAAACAGAACCGGAAGCCCGGCGCGGCATCTTCCCGCCAGCGCAGGACAGTTTCCGGCTTGGGCAGGCCGTAGAAACAGTTATTGCCCTCGACCGTGTTGAACGCCGCCGAATACTGACGTAGAAAATCATCAGGTTTGGAACCGGCAGTGAAAAGTTCGCCGATCCAGTCGCGATTGCTCCAGACTGGACAGCCCAGGTAACAGCGAGCCAGCGCCATGATCGGTCAGCCTCATTCCTCACCGTCGGCGATGCGCCGCAGCATTTCGCGGTTGCATTCCTGGACGTTAGCGCCGCGATCGCGCAGCAATCCTTGCCGCCGCAGTTCAGCGATAGTGCGGCTGACGGTTTCAGTGGTCAATCCGACCATGGCGCCGATGTCCTCGCGCCCAAACAGCGGTAGGTGGCTGTCCTGTTCGGGACAGGCCAGGCGCAGCAACAACCGGGCAACCCGCTGGCGGGCAGTGCCGGTGGTGAACTCAGTTAACCAGGCATCGGCATCACTTAACGCCTGCTGCCAGCGCGTCATCAGTTCCCGGTACAGGCGCGGTTGCTCGCGGCCCAACTGTTCAATGACCTCGACCGGGATCGCGCAGATCTCGCAGTCGGTGAGGGCGATGGCATCCTGTTGATAAGGTTGGCCGACCAGCGCCTCCAGCCCCAGGGCATCGCCATCTCGCAGCAGGCGCACGATACGCTGGCTGCCATCGGGCAAGTACTGCACCAGTTTCATCACCCCGCCCCGCAGAGTGAACAACGTGCTGCCCCGTTGGCTCATGCGGTACAGCGCATCCGGAGGCACCAGAGCCAGATCCTTGATCGGCGGGTGGATATGACGGAAGTCCGCCTCTTCCAGCCCGGAGAACAGCGCTGAATTGCGCACCGCGCAGGAGCGGCACTTGGTTTCGCTCAACCAAATCGCCTGTAATGAAATCGGCTTCATCGATCATCCACAGTCATGCGCTACGGTCATGTTTTGGGAAACTATCAGTCTATTTGACTTGAGAGCGCCGTAGGGCGCTAATGTTTCGCGAGTATTCGCGAGGGAATGATCAATATGAAAATCGCTGTCACCAGCCAAAATCGCCGCACCGTCACCGAACATGCGGGCAAGTGCCGCAAATTCTGGATTTACGATACCGAACAGGGCCAAGTCACTGGCAAGACCCTGCTGGAGTTGCCGCTTGAGCAGTCCTTTCATGAAAGTTCACCGCATGAACCCCATCCGCTGGACGACGTACAGGTGCTGATTGCGGCCAGCATGGGGCCGGGATTACATCAACGTCTCGCCGCCAAGGGCATCACGGCCCTGATGACTTCGGAAACCGACCCCGACCAGGCGGTTGCTGCTTATCTGCAAGGGACGCTGTCCAGCGGCACAGGTTCCTGCGATCACGGCTCCGATCACCACCATCATCATGCATGAACATCGGTAAATCGTTACAATGACGCTTATTATGCCTTGCCTGGAGTCAGGTATGCGCTATGTGGGTCTGATAGGGTTATACAATCGGCAGTATTCGTATAATCAATTAGATTAATCTGGCGCTCATGCCTAGACTTCATCCCATCGAGCTTCACCTAGTTGTTCCACCAACCCCCGGAGAATATGAAATGTCCATCATCAACAGCGAAATCAAACCGTTCAAAGCTCAGGCTTACCACAACGGCAAGTTCGTCGAGGTCACCGAAGCCAGTGTGAAGGGCAAGTGGTCCGTATTCTTCTTCTATCCGGCCGACTTCACCTTCGTCTGCCCGACCGAACTGGGCGACATGGCTGATCTGTACGCCGAGTACCAGAAGCTGGGCGTCGAAGTCTACTCCGTCTCGACCGACACCCATTTCACCCACAAAGCCTGGCACGACGCTTCGGACACGATCAAGAAGATCAAGTATCCGATGATCGGCGACCCGACCGGCGCGATCACCCGTGCTTTCGACGTGATGATCGAGGAAGAAGGTCTGGCGCTGCGCGGTACCTTCGTGGTCAACCCGGAAGGCGTCATCAAGGTCGCCGAAATCCACGATCTGGGCATTGGCCGTGACGCCGCCGAACTGCTGCGCAAGGTCAAGGCCGCCCAGTACGTCGCTTCTCATCCGGGCGAAGTCTGCCCCGCCAAGTGGAAAGAAGGCGAAGCCACCCTGAAGCCGTCGCTGGATCTGGTCGGCAAGATCTAAGCCGTCACCATCCGCCCGGACGCCATCCGCCCGGGCCGCTGATTCCACAGCCGGCTCCATGCCGGCTGTGTTTTATGTGCGCCGCGTTGCTGCGGGCACAGCCCCTTTCTCAGAAGGAACCGCCATGCTCGACGCCAACATCAAAACGCAACTGAAAGCCTATCTGGAAAAAGTCTCGCAGCCCATTGAGATCGTCGCCTCGCTGGACGATAGCGACAAGTCGCATGAATTACAGGCCCTGCTCAATGACCTCGTGAGTCTGACCGACAAAATCACCCTGACCGAAGTCCGCGACGACGCCCAGCGCAAGCCGTCGTTCTCGCTCAATCGCAAAGGGGCCAACCTGGGCGTGCGCTTTGCCGGCCTGCCCATGGGCCACGAATTCACCTCGCTGATTCTCGCGCTGTTGCAGGTCGGCGGTCATCCGCCCAAGGCCGAACCCGAGGTCATCGAGCAAATCCGCCAGCTTGAAGGCGAATTTCACTTCGAGACCTACGTTTCGCTGTCCTGCCACAACTGCCCGGAAGTGGTGCAGGCGCTGAACCTGATGGCGGTGGTCAACCCTAATATCCGCCACACCATGATCGACGGCGCGCTGTTCCAGCGGGAAGTCGAAGAACGCCAGGTCATGGCGGTGCCGATGGTGTTCCTGAATGGCCAGCTCTTCGGCCAGGGCCGCATGGAACTGGGCGAAATTCTGGCGAAAGCTGACACCGGAGCAGCAGCGCGCGATGCAAGGAAATTGTCAGCCAAGGAACCGTTTGATGTGCTGGTGATCGGTGGTGGTCCGGCGGGCGCGGCAGCGGCGATCTATGCGGCGCGCAAGGGTATTCATACCGGCATTGTCGCGGAGCGGTTTGGCGGTCAGGTCATGGACACGCTGGGCATTGAAAACTTCATTTCGATCAAGGAGACCGAAGGCCCCAAGCTGGTGATGGCGCTCGAAGAACACGTCAAGCAGTATGAAGTCGATGTCATGAATCATCAGCGCGCCGTGAACATCGTGCCGGGCGACCTGGCCGAAGTGCAGTTGGAGAACGGCGCCGCGCTGAAAGCGAAGACGGTGATCATCGCGACCGGCGCGCGCTGGCGCAACATGAACGTGCCCGGCGAAAAAGAGTTCAACGGCAAGGGCGTGGCCTACTGCCCGCATTGCGACGGCCCGCTGTTCAAGGGCAAGCGCGTGGCGGTGATCGGCGGCGGCAACTCGGGCGTGGAAGCTGCTATCGACCTCGCGGGCATTGTGAGTCACGTCACGCTGCTGGAATTCGCTGATGAGCTGCGCGCCGACGCCGTGCTGCAAAAGAAGCTCTACAGCCTGCCCAACGCCACGGTGATCAAAAGCGCGCAGACTACGGAAGTGACCGGCGATGATAAGGTGAGCGGTCTGATGTACAAGGATCGAGCTTCGGGTGAGACGCACTGGCTCGAACTTGAAGGTATTTTCGTGCAGATCGGCCTGTTGCCGAACACCGATTTCCTCAAGGGTACGGTTGAACTGACCCGGTTTGGCGAAGTCGTCATCGATCCCAAGGGCCACACTTCTGCACCGGGCGTGTTCGCGGCGGGCGACTGCACCACAGTGCCTTACAAGCAGATCATCATCGCCATGGGCGAAGGGGCGAAGGCGTCGCTATCGGCCTTTGATCACCTGATTCGCACGTCAGCGCCGGACTGAACCCCGACCGAGGATTCGGCCCATCTCCCAGCCCTGTCTCCAAGTCAGCATTGATTTTCAACCGAAGGAGGTTATCGCTATGTCAACTCCCCAAACCCTCGATATTGGCGTCCTGCAACGGTTGAAAATTCGCTGCATTTCTGAAACCGGATGGGTTGACACCGCCACGGTCTTTGACGACATCAAGGCGGCTGGCGGCGCGGAAACCGATCAATACACCATTCCCTGGCCGCCCTTCGGGCCGCTGCACGTCGACAACGCCGCCGGTTTTTCGGCGTTGCTGGAGGCGGAGGCGACCGATGGCGCGGTGTGCCGTCTGCTGTTCGACACCGGCTGGAATCCGGCCTGGATGGATCGGCGTTTCGCTGAGGAAGGCATTGACCGGTTGTTGCAACAGGGCCAGATCGAAGCGCTGATCATCAGCCATGAGCATTTTGATCACTTCTGGGGGATCGGCTCGACCCTCAAGCATTGTCCCGGCATTACCATCTACGTTCCCGAAGGCTTCCATCCTGCCGGGTTTGACCTGATCCGGCGGCAGGGCCATACCGGGACGGTGGTGACGGTTCCCGCCGATCAGCCGCTGGTGCTGTTTGCCGGTCTGGCGCTGGTCAATTTCCCGATGCATACCCTGTTGAAAGTCGATGGCGAAAATGTGCTGTACGCCAACCTCGCTGGTCGGGGCATGGCGATGGTCACCGGTTGCGGTCACGGCGGGGTGTTGAATCTGCTGAACTATGCCCGTCAGACGTTCACCGGCGGCGAGCGCATCCATGCGATCTACGGCGGGCTGCATATTTCGCCGCTGGAAGACTGGGATGAAGCGCGGGATCAGATCGTCAACGCGCTAAGCCAGTATGGGATTGACAAGGTCGCCTGCAACCACTGCACCGGACGCACTGCGGTTGAAAAAATGCTGGAGATCGGGATACCGGTCATGCGCGGAAATGCCCGGAATGGTTCGCAGACGAATCTATTCGTGGGCAATGGCGATGTCCTGGAACTGGGGTGACTGAATGCGGGAATACCCGCTGTTTCTGGCGGCTGCAACCCGACCGTAGCGGATTCCAAATTAGGCTCATGCCCTCACCACGGTCATCCGCCGTCCCTGGGGACTTTGCTTCGCCTCGCTGGAGGTGCGTTCCCGGATCGGCGGTTGTCCGCTGCGCCGGTCGAAAATGACCAGCCAGCCGCTATCCAGTCCCAGTCCGGCCAGATAGCCATCGAGTTGCTCCAAGCCTTCGGCCAGTGGATCCGGTTCCCGATCTCGCCAGACCTTGAGTTCAATGCCCAGCGTCACCACGCCGTAGCGCAGGCACAAATCCATCCGTCCCCGGCCAATGGCGTATTCCCGTTCCAACGTCCCGTCGCCATTGACCACCCGATGCAGAAAGGCCATCAGCACCAGATGCGGGGCGATTTCATGGTACGGGGCGCTACCGAGTAACGGTTGCCCATGCTGCCGCCAGAATTTGAGAAAGGCATCCAGCAATTGCTCCGGGTTCAGGCTACCGTCGGTATTGAGCCACGTTGGCGTGATCTGGGGCAGGGAATCTTGCGGTCCGCTCGCCAAGGCGCGCGGCAGGACTTCCCGATAGATCGGATTAGCGACCGCCAAACCGCCGCTACCTTCCCGGCGCAGCAGGCCCAAATCCACCAGGTATTGCCGGTCATCTTCAGCTACCTCCCCCAGCGCCACGCCGGCGAGCATCGGTTCAATCACCCGCCGTACCCGCTCCTCGCGCAACTTGTCGGCCAACTGATCCAAATGCGTCACCCGCCGCAGGATCAAATTCTCTTTGGCTTGCTGAATCCTTTCGACGGTAATCGGCTGGCTGCGGTCGCGACCGTCGCGCATCCGGAAACACACCTCATAGGCCAGGGCATTGATCAGCCAAGGCTGGCCCAAGGTCAACATCCATACTGCATCCAGCGCCTCGGGCGTGAAGATTTGCCCGGTTTCGGCGGTATGTTGCTGGAGTAATGCCTTGACTTCCGCTGCGTTAAAATCGCCCAAGCGCAGCGATTCGGCCTTGATGTTAAAGGCGCTGCCGCCGGTGATCGCAGTCTTTTCCGAACTCGCATGAATTCGGTAATCCTGCAAATCCCGCACCCCGCAGAGAATCACCGTCTGCGGGAATTGATTAGGGCGTTTGGGATAGCCGGCGCGTAATTGCCGGAGCAGGGAAATTAAGGTGTCGCCAACCAGGGCATCGACTTCATCGAGCAGCAAGACTACGGGTAACGGCGAGACTTCACACCAGCGCGTCAGAAATTCCTCAACGATTGTGCCGCCAGTAGATGTAGCGATTACGTCCCGGCCCAGCACGGTAGCCGCAGCATCTCCGATCTGGTCGCGGGCGCCACGGGAAATCTGTTCCACGACGACGGCCATGCCCTTGTCCACATTCTCCCGATAGGCTTGGGCGCTTTCAATATTGGCGTACACCGCCCGGTAGCGGCCTTCCCGGTTCAAATCATCGGCCAGCGCCAGCAGGCAAGTCGTCTTGCCGGTCTGCCGGGGCGCATGGAGCAGGAAGTATTTCTGCTGATCAATCAGGTTCAGGATTTCTTCCAGGTCCCAGCGCTGCAAGGGGGGGAGGCGGTAATGCAGGTCCTTTTTGACCGGTCCTTCAGTGGTGAAAAAACGCATGGTGGATCTCCGGTAAGGTCATTGAATTTCTCCCGTCAGTGTTCGCTCCCGATTCAGCGCCAGCAGCCGGCGCAAGACTTCATCATCGCTCAAATCAGCGGGCCAGCCGTAAGCCGCAGCAACCGCTTGATCGAGCGTGCGGTGGGCGTGATCCAACCAAGTCGGGCGCTGATTGTAGAGATTCGTCAGTGTGCGCTTTTTCAACTCAGCGGCGTGTTCAGGCTTGGGAATCAAGCGGTCGGGATAACCCGGCACGACTTCGGGAACCCGATCTACCCATTGCGGGGGATTCAGCCAGTTCTCGCGCAACTCGTTCAGCTTGCGGGCGGCGACGGCAATCGCTTGGGCGTGAGCTTCAAACGAAGCGCCTTTCGGGAAAGGGAAAGTCTCGAAACAGGTGGTGGGCGTGTAGCGGGGATCGTTGCCTTTACCTAACCAAGTACAAGTTCGCAATGCCCAAAGTTCGTGGAAGCGGGAATGCAGGATGCCGAAAGTGGTGTCGTCGGAGCGGGCGAAGACGATTAGCGCATGGTCGGCGAGTATGTTGGAGTCTAGCCAGATGAAAAGGCGATATTTAGCAACAGCCGGCGTAGCGATGCAGCGGGAAAGTCCCTGTTGCGCTCGCCGATAGACCGGTGACGGACGGGCATGAAGCCACCAGCGGCGTTTTTGGCTTTGATCCCGTCCAGCAAGACGGGCTGGCTTTACTTGTGTAGTAATAATTTCATAGGGTCCTTCATAAAGCATTGCTTGGTCTTCAGGCATAAAAAGGCCAAAGTCGATAACCCAATCATCATGAGGACGATCCATGACCTGCTTAGCGTTAATCGCTCGTTTAATAACCTCTGAATTTGGTTTGCCATGCGGATTTGGGTAAGCCAACAGACGCCGCGCATCTCCTCCCTCGATTTCAAACTGACCTTTCTGCTGTGATCCGTAACAGGACACACCCGCGTTTTCCGTCAGAGATAGTGCCTGAGTCAAATCCACCCCGTCGTCGAAGGATTGCCCGGTTAGATCGGCATAAATAGCCATTACCGGTTGACCATCCAAGATCATCGGGCTGGTGGCTGTCCCAAACCCCACCAGAGAAACCCGCACCGCCGCGCCTTCATTAACCCATTCTAAATCAGACCAAGCGTTGAAGATCGCGCCAGTCTCCCTGATTCGCTCCAGCACCTTGCGATTCTGACCGCCCCGGATCGAATTGGTCGCCACCAGTCCCGCTCGTTGCGCTTGCCCCGCTTCAATCTGCGCCCGCGCCTTTTCAAACCAGTAGCAGACGAGATCAGCACCGCCCGGAACCCGACCGGCGTAGGTCTGGCGCAGAGTTCCGACATACTCATCGCCCAGTTCCCGGAGTAACTTCCCGCCACCCAAAAACGGCGGGTTGCCGACAATCACCTCGGCAACCGGCCAAGCGGCTTCGCTGACCGAATTCCCCTCCTTGGACAAGGAGGGGTGGCGCGCAGCGCCGGGGTGGTTCGACACGTTCGGCAAGACCCCCCCGTCCCTTTGGGACACCCCCCCTTGGCAGGGGGGGAATTCAGGAGGGATATCCAGCAACGCATCCCGGCATTCAATGGAATTCAACGGTTTCAAAATCGGCTGATCATTCAAACTGTAACCATGTCCCAGCATCCATTGAATCTCACCAATCCATACTGTCAGCCGCGCCAGTTCCGCCGCATAGGGATTGATCTCAATGCCGATCACCGCTTCCGGGCCGACCGTGGGAAAACCGCGTTGCAGGCCCAGCGTTTCGGCCTCCAGCATCACCTGATGCTCAATATCTTTCAGCGTCCGCAACGCCAGATAGAGAAAGTTGCCCGAACCACAGGCCGGATCGAGAACCCGGAAGGTCCGCAATCGTTCCAGAAACCCATGCAGCCGATGGGTCGCCTGCTGCCGGGATTTCGCCCCGGCCTTACGCAAGTCCCCGTCCATCACCGCCTTCACCGTCGCCCATTCCGCCAGCAACGGCTCCCGAATCACCGGTTCAATCAACCGGCGGATGGACTCAGCATCGGTGTAATGCGCGCCCAGTTGACTGCGCTTGTCCGGGTCCAGCCCGCGTTCAAACAGCGTCCCGAAGATTGCCGGTTCAATCGCTGACCAGTCCAACACGGTCGCGGAATGCAGCGTATCCAAATCGGCTTTTTCCAACGGCAGGCAGCGGTCGTCATCGAACAACCCGCCGTTAAACCAGGCGATCCGTTCAAACCCGAACCGCCCGCCCTGATGCATCGCCCGAAACAGATCACCGGCCAATCCGGGAAAATCCGTCGGCGACCGCCGCGATTCATCCACCAGCGTGCTGAACAACCGGTCGGGTAACAGCCCAATATCCTCAGCGAACAAACAAAACAGCAACCGGGTCATGAAATGCGCCACCGGTTGCGGATCGTGGCCCCGCTGGCGTAACCGTTGCGCCAACCCGCCCAGCAACATCGCCGCGTCTTGCGTGACCGCCTCCCGTGTCCGGCTCGGCTGCAAGCGGTCGGGTTCCAGGAACGCCCAGCGCAACAAGTCCAGCCTGGCGGGATTGGCCAGGTCCTCCAAAGTCAGCCGGTGGACAACGTTGACCGTATTCGGGAAATTCGTGTGAATCTCAATCGTCTCCATGTCGGAAACGATCAACAGCGGGGGGTTATCCAGGGCCAGCGCGTACTGCTGCAACTGGCGCAGCGCCGCCGCTAAATCCTTGTGCTTGCCCTTGTATTCCCAGGCGAAGCAATGCCGTCGCCAGACATCGGCCCACCCATCGCCGCCGCCGGTCTTCTTCGCGCCCTTCTCGAAGGTGAACCATTCACCGTGCGGGTCTTCCTCCATCGGAGGCTTGACCCCTAGCAACCGACACAAGGCGATGAAATGACTCTGGGAACCGCTGCGCTCGGTCAGCGTACTCTCGCGGCAAATCCGGATAAATTCAGCAACTTCAGCAGGCGTAGTCACGGGTTATAACCTTTGACAGAGCTATTTTTTAACCAGATTGCGATAATGCATTTTAATGAATAAGGCAATCAACAATGCGGTCAACGTATATCCGATGTGTCGGCAGAATCAGGGATAAAGCACCGATATGTTAAACCTGTTGTTCGGACTGATCATCGGCTTTTCTCTGGGACTGACTGGCGGCGGTGGTTCCATTTTCGCCGTACCGCTGTTGGTTTACGGTCTGGCCATGCCAGCGCATGAGGCGGTTGGTGTCTCATTAATAGCGGTAGGAGCTACCGCCCTGGGCGGGGCGATAGTTCGTTTGCGGCGGCGTGAAGTGGAACTCAAAGCCGCGCTTCTGTTTGGGATGGCGGGCATCGTCGGCGCGCCGTTGGGTACAGTTCTGGGTGCGAAGCTGCCAGCACAATTCCTGCTGGGCGGCTTTGCCCTGTTGATGCTGCTAGTGGCGGCGCGGATGTGGCTTCAAGCCGTCCGCCGTCCCGCTGACGCTCGCATTGTGCGTGCGGGCGATAAGGCTCTCGACACGACTTCCGGCCCGGCCTGCCGGATCAATCCGGCTGGCGGTTTGGCTCTGACCTCCCGTTGCGCTGTCGTACTGGCGCTGAGTGGCGTTTTCACCGGCTTCCTGTCCGGCCTGTTCGGCGTCGGCGGCGGATTCCTCATCGTTCCAGCCCTGGTGTTGATCGCGTCTCTGCCGATGCAGCGTGCGGTCGCTACTTCACTGTTAATTATCGCGATCATCAGCGCGGCAGGTAGCGTATCCTATCTGTTGGCGGGACGCCCTCTGGCATGGACAGTGACCACTCTGTTCGCCCTCGGTGGGCTGGGCGGTATGATATTGGGCGGGCGTTTAAGTCGCCGTCTCGCCGGGCCGCAGTTACAAAAACTGTTTGCTACGGCCATGGTCGGCGTGGCGATCTATATGCTGATGCGGCTTTTGGTTTAGCCGGCGTCACCGCCGAGCGAGTTAATCCTAAATTGGATGACTATCTGAATCACGGATTAATGGATTAACAGATTGCACGGAAGGGTTTTATCCGTGAAATCCGCGCCATCCGGTGAATCCGTGATTCAGACATGAACCATTCCTGTCGGATTCCCAAGCTCCGGTGTGGGAACGAGATTCAAAGAGGTGCTGAGTAGTCACGACTCTTTTTTAAATGGAGGCTGATCATGAATTTTCTCGATCTATCCGGCTTCGTTACAACCTTTCTGGCGGTCATGGCGGCGTTATTTGTTTTTGCCGTCGGCGTGGGCGTCTTGCTGATCACCATTCTCTACTTCATCGACATCACCCAGACCCAACACGCCATTCGCCGCAATTTCCCGGTCATCGGGCGATTGCGCTACCAGATGGAACATTTGGGCGTGTTCTTTCGCCAATATTTTTATGCCATGGATCGGGAAGAGATGCCGTTCAACCGCGCCCAGCGCGGATGGGTCTATCGGGCGGCGAAGAATCTGGACAACACTCAGCCCTTCGGCTCAACCCGCGATTTACGTCCACCCGGCACCTTGCTGTTCGCCAACACCGCTTTTCCAGCCCTGGATACTGCGGCGGAAACCGTCCCGCCATTGGTCATCGGCCCGGACTGCGCTCAACCCTATGCGGCGGGCAGTTTTTTCAATATCTCGGCGATGAGTTATGGCGCAATTTCCCAGTCGGCGGTGCGGGCGCTGTCGAACGGGGCGCGATTAGCCGGTTGCTGGTTGAACACCGGCGAGGGCGGCTTGTCGCCATATCATCTAGCCGGCGGCGCTGATTTAGTATTTCAAATCGGCACGGCGAAATACGGCGTCGGTGATGGACAAGGCGGCCTGGATGAAACCCGCTTGCGCGAAGTGGCCGCCCATCCCCAGGTCAAGCTGTTCGAGATCAAGCTGAGTCAGGGCGCGAAGCCGGGGAAAGGGGGCATCCTGCCAGCGACCAAGGTCACGCCGGAGATTGCCGCGATTCGCGGGATTCCCGTCGGTCAGGATTCCCGCAGCCCCAATCGTCATCTCGACATCGCGGATGCCACGGCGTTGCTGGATTTTATCCACCGGGTGAGAACCCTGACCGGTAAACCGACCGGCTTTAAGTGGGTGATCGGCGATCCACGCGGGTTAGACGATCTCTGTCAGGCCATCGTCCGCCAAGGGCTGGACCGTGCCCCGGACTTCATCACGGTGGACAGCGCCGATGGCGGTACGGGCGCTGCGCCCATGAGCCTGATGGATTACGTGGGCCTGCCGTTGCAGGAAAGCTTGCCGCTGGTCGTGGACAAGCTGATCGAGTATGGCTTGCGCGAACGCATTCGGGTGATTGCCTCCGGCAAGCTGATTAATCCGGGTGAAGTGGCCTGGGCGCTGTGTGTGGGAGCGGATTTTGTCAACTCAGCACGGGGTTTTCTGTTCGCGCTCGGCTGTGTGCAGTCCATGCAGTGCGATAAAAACACCTGTCCGGCGGGCATCACCACCCACAATCCCCGCTTGCAACGGGGTCTGGACCCCGAAGACAAGGCCGGACGGGTGCGACATTACGTGGAAAATGTGCGGCATGAAGTGGCGATCATCGCGCATTCCTGCGGGGCGGCGGATCCCCGACAACTGCGGCGCGAGCATTGCCGGATCGTCCTTGGTCCCGGACGCTCGGCATCGCTGAACGAACTGTATTACCGGGTTCCGGTGCTGGATCAAAAGGCCGCCTGACGTAAGCGTTCCCCCTCCCCCAACCCCTTCCACGAGGGGAGGGGGAGTACCACAAGTCACTGTTTCGCCAGAAGCCCTCTCCCTGGCAGGGGAAGACCGAGGGAAGGCATCGCGGCGGATTAACGCTGGCGCACTACCTGATAGGGCCGAACCGGATAAGTGACCGGCGCGCTCCAGATATGCACCAGGCGGCTGAACGGAAACACCAGGAACACCGTCATGCCGAGGACCATGTGCAGCTTGAACAGGAAGCCAATCGGCGTGATCGCCGCCACGGCTTCTGCGGGATCGAAGGTCACAACATTCCGCGCCCACTGCATCAACAGCAGCATATTGCCGCCGTCCATGTGCATCAGCGACAGCGGCACGGTCAGCAGGCCGAGAATCAACTGCACGTATAGCAACAACAGAATAAAGATGTCCATCTTGGTGCTGGTCGCCCGCACCCGTGGATCGGTCAGCCGCCGCTTCACCAACATCGTTAAGCCGACAAAGCACATCAGGCCGAAGATCGTGCCGGCGACGACCGCCAGCACTTGCTTGGCGCTGGCGGAAACGCCGATGGCGTGCAAAATTTCCGGCGGTGTCAACATCCCGAAGAAGTGGCCGAAGAACAGCAGGATGATGCCGACATGGAACAGGTTGCTGGCCAGCCGCATGTCCTTCTTGTTCAAAATCTGGCTGGAATGGGCTTTCCAGGTGAACTGGTCACGGTCAAATCGCACCAGACTGCCGAACAGGAACACCGCGCCGGCCAAGTAGGGATAGACGCCAAAAAACAGGGTATCCAGGTAACTCATGATCGTTTGCCTCGCATAATCGAAAACGGCCCTCACCCCCGACCCCTCTCCCGCTGGCGGGAAAGGGGAGGTTTTACCGGGAATAAGCGGGCGGTTGTGACGGTGAAGATCGGGGAACCCATTGCACTGGCTGCGTCGAACCGGTCATCGGTCGATGCATCCCGCAGCCTTCCTGATTCGCCAGAAACGTCACCGCCTCTTCTTCCCAAATCTTGTCCATATTCACCACCGTCTGATCCGGTCCCTCATTGGCGACCTGGCGGCGAATATCCGCAATGTCCGCAGGCTCACCGACCAGCGCGGAGAGCGCCTCGAACACGACGTGATAATCGCTGCCGCGTTCCGCCAGCCGGGCACCCAGCAACGCAATGACGTGCAGTGCATCGGCTAACATATCCAAGGCTTCTCCATCCGGTCGTTGCGCCAGATATTCCAGGAACAGCGGGATGTAGTCGGGCAATTCGCGGGCGTTCAGTTCGAAACCGTGCTGGTGATAGACCGCCAACAGATCGACCATCGCCTGGCCGCGATCCCGTGATTCGCCGTGAACGTGTTCAAACAGATGCAGCGACAGCGCCCGGCCCCGGTCAAACAGCCGGATATACCGCTCCTGCAACTCCATCAGGTCGGTCTGCGCCATTTGCCGCATGAGCGCCAATAACGCCTGATGTTCCCGTTCCGGCAACAGGCGCTCCCGATCTAGCACGTCAGCCATTTCACCCAGCGCCGCCTGTATCTCCGCTTGCGGATAGCACAGCAAGGCGGAGAGGACTTTCAGGGTTTTCATTCGGCTTTCTCCACCCGAATCGGAGTTGCCCGGCGCACGTTGATCTTCTTGCCGCCGAACAGGTTGGTCTTATCCGTCCCCGGCGAGCAGCCATTGCCGAAGCTGAACCCGCAGCCGCCGCGTTCGCCAAAAGCGTCATAAGTGGCGCTGGCGTATTCCCGGTGCGAAGTCGGAATGACGAAGCGATCTTCATAGTTCGCAATCGCCAGATAGCGATACATGGATTCGACCTGATCGATGCGCAAATTGACTGCCTTCAATGCCTCTTCATGGATTTCGCCATCGACGGTTTTAGCCCGCATGTAGGCGCGCATGGCCAGCATCCGCTCCAGCGCCAGCTTGACCGGCTTTTCATCGCCAGCGGTCAGCAGGTTCGCCAGATATTTCAACGGAATCCGCAGCGAGCCGACATCAGGAATGATGCCGTTCATGCCGATTTGCCCGGCTTCCGCGCGAGATTGAATCGGTGACAGCGCCGGTACATACCAAACCATTGGTAAGGTGCGGTATTCAGGATGCAGCGGGAAGGCAATCTTCCAATCAATCGCCATCTTGTAGATCGGCGATTTCTGCGCCGCATCCAGCCAGGCTTCGGGAATGCCGGCCTTACGAGCCTCGGCCTGCACGGTCGGGCTGAACGGGTCGAGGAACATATCCAGTTGCGCCTGATAGAGACTGTGCTCATCGGCGACGCTGGCGGCAGCTTCGATCTTGTCAGCGTCGTACAGCAACACACCGAGATAGCGAATGCGCCCGACGCAGGTTTCCGAACACACCGTCGGCTGGCCGGATTCAATGCGCGGGTAGCAGAAGATGCACTTTTCGGACTTGCCGGTATTCCAGTTGTAGTAAATCTTCTTGTACGGGCAACCCGATACGCACATCCGCCAGCCCCGGCATTTGTCCTGATCGATCAGCACGATGCCGTCTTCCTCGCGCTTGTAGATTGCACCCGATGGACACGAAGCGACGCAGGCCGGATTCAGGCAGTGCTCGCACAGGCGCGGCAGATACATCATGAAGCTATTTTCAAATTCGCCGTACATTTCCTTCTGTATGCCCTCGAAGTTGGTGTCCTTCGAGCGCTTGGCGAATTCGGTGCCGAGAATTTCTTCCCAGTTCGGCCCCCAGTGAATTTTCTGCATCCGCTCGCCGCTAATGGCGGAACGGGGTCGGGCGACCGGCATGGCTTTCGACTCCGGCGCATTTTGCAAATGCGCGTAGTCGTAATCCCACGGCTCGTAATAGTCATCAATCGCCGGCAGGTCGGGATTGGCGAAAATGTTGGCCAGAATGCGCCACTTACTACCCTGTTTTGGCTCGATCTGGCCGTCCTTGCGCCGCTTCCAGCCGCCGTTCCATTTCTGTTGATTCTCCCATTCCTTCGGATAACCGATGCCGGGCTTGGTCTCGACGTTGTTGAACCAGGCGTATTCCATCCCGTCACGGGAGGTCCAGACGTTCTTGCAGGTCACGGAACAGGTGTGGCAGCCAATGCACTTGTCCAGGTTCAGGACCATGGCGATTTGTGCGCGTACTTTCATGGAGCGATCCTCATAATCAATTCAAAACCCTTCACTCCCCTCTCCCCTTGTGGGAGAGGGGCCAGGGGTGAGGGGGCTGAAATTAATGTCCCGCCGCTTCGGTCTCAGCCGGCTGTTCGTCGTCCATCCAGTCGATCTTGGCCATCTTGCGGACGATGATAAATTCGTCGCGGTTAGCCCCGACCGTGCCGTAATAGTTGAAGCCGTAGCTCTGCTGAGCATAACTGCCGATCATGTGGGTGGGCTTCAGGATGGTGCGGGTGACCGAGTTGTGAATGCCGCCACGGGTGCCGGTAATTTCCGAGCCGGGCGTATTCGTGATCTTTTCCTGGGCGTGGTACATCATCGACATGCCTTCCGGCACGCGCTGGCTGACCACTGCCCGCGCCGCAATCGCCCCGTTGACGTTGTAGGCTTCGATCCAGTCGTTATCCTCGATGCCGGCCTGGCGGGCGTCCTTCTCGGAAATCCAGATGATCGGGCCGCCGCGCGACAGGGTGAGCATCAGCAGGTTGTCGGTGTAGGTGCTGTGAATGCCCCACTTCTGATGCGGGGTGATGAAGTTCAGCACGATTTCCTTGTTGCCATTCGGCCGTTTGCCGATGATCGGCGCGACGGTCTTCATATCCACCGGCGGGCGGTAAGCGCACATCGCTTCGCCAAAGCCGAGCATCCAGGCATGATCCTGATAGAACTGCTGGCGACCGGTCACGGTGCGCCACGGAATCAGTTCATGGACGTTGGTGTAGCCGGCGTTGTAGCTGACCTTTTCATCTTCCAGCCCGGACCAAGTGGGTGAGGAGATGATCTTGCGCGGCTGGGCCTGAATGTCGCGGAAACGGATTTTTTCGTGTTCCTTGGGCAGGGCCAGATGGGTATGGTCACGACCGGTGATCTTGCCCAACGCCTCCCAGGCTTTCACCGCAACATGGCCGTTGGTTTCCGGGGCCAGCATCATGACCATTTCGGCTGCGTCGATATCGGTTTCAATCCGGGGCCGACCTTGGGAGACGCCTTCCTCCAGGACGGTGTAATTCAGCGTCGCCAGTGCCTCAACCTCATGCTCGGTATTCCAACTGATGCCCTTGCCGCCGTTGCCCAGTTTGTCCAGCAGAGGGCCGACCGAGGTGAACTTCTTGTACGTGTTGGGATAATCGCGTTCAACGACGATCAGGCTCGGCGCGGTCTTGCCGGGAATCAAGTCGCATTCGCCCTTCTTCCAGTCCTTCACGTCCGGCATCGCCAGTTCGGACGGGGTGTCGTGCTGGGTCGGCAGGGCGATGAGATCTTTCTCCACGCCGAGATGACCGACGCACACTTCTGAGAAGGTCCTGGCGAGGCCCTTGAAGATGTCCCAGTCGGTGCGCGACTCCCAGGCCGGATCGACTGCTGCGGACAACGGGTGAATGAACGGGTGCATATCGCTGGTGTTGAGATCGTTCTTCTCATACCAGGTGGCGGTTGGCAGCACGATGTCGGAATACATGCAGGTGGTGGACATGCGGAAGTCCAGGGTCACCAGCAGATCGAGCTTGCCTTGCGCGCCTTCGCGCCATTTGACTTCCATCGGCTTCTCGCCACCTTCCTCGCCCAAATCCTTGCCCTGCACGCCGTGGGTCGTGCCCAGCAGGTATTTCAGGAAATACTCATGGCCCTTGCCGGAGGAGCCGAGCAGGTTGGAGCGCCAGACAAACAGGTTGCGCGGGAAGTTGACCGGGTTATCAGGATCGGCGAATGCGAAGTCGATCTTGCCGGCTTTCAGATTATCCGCCAGATACGCGGCGGGCGTCTGTCCAGCGGCTTCAGCAGCTTTGGTGACGCCCAGCGGATTGACATCGAAATGCGGCGCGGTCGGCAGCCAGCCCATCCGGGCGGCCCGCACGTTGTAGTCAATCTGCGTGCCCTGCCATTGTTGAGGATCAACCAACGGCGAGAGAATCTCGGTCATCGCCAGCTTTTCATGCCGCCACTGGCTGCTGTGGACGTACCAGAACGAGGTGGAATTCATGTGCCGGGGCGGACGGTGCCAGTCCAGCGCAAATGCCAGCGCGGTCCAGCCCGTCTGCGGACGCAGCTTCTCCTGACCGACGTAATGCGACCAGCCGCCGCCACTCTGGCCGACGCAGCCGCACATCATCAGCATGTTGATGACTCCCCGGTAATTCATGTCCATGTGATACCAGTGGTTCATCGCCGCGCCGATAATAATCATCGACTTGCCGTGCGTTTTATCCGCATTCTCAGCGAATTGGCGGGCGACGGTGATGATCTGGGCGCGGGGCACGCCAGTGATTTTTTCCTGCCAGGCCGGGGTGTAAGGCACGTCGTCGTCAAAGGTCTTGGCGACATTTTCTCCGCCCATCCCGCGATCCAGACCGTACTGGGCCAAAGTCAGGTCATAAACAGTAGCCACCAGCGCTTCGGAACCATTGGCCAATTTCACTTTCTTGGCTGGCACATTGCGCACCTGGATCGGGTTATGGCTGGTGCAGGCGAAATGCGGATGCTCGGTCGCGCCGAAATAGGGAAACGCCACCGGGACGATGGCATCATTGATTTCCGCAACCGACAAGCGCAACTGCGTTTCAGTACCGGTCAGCGACTCTTTCGGCTCCAGATTCCACTTGCCGATCATGCCGTCTTTCTCGCCCCAGCGGAAACCGTTGGAGCCATTGGGAACGATCAAATTCCCACTCTTTTCGTCAAAAGCCAGCGTCTTCCATTCCGGGTTATTCGCCTGCCCAGCGCTGTCGGCCAGATCGGAAGCGCGCAGAAAACGACCATTGACGTAAGCGCCATCTTTACCCTTGTCCAGAAAAACCAGCATCGGGAAGTCGGTTTTAGTCCGGGCGTAATCAGTGAAATAGTCAGATTTCCCATCGACATAAAATTCACGCAGAATCACATGGCCCATCGCCATGGCGACAGCGGCATCAGTGCCTTGTTTAGGATGCAACCAGAGATCAGCGAACTTGGAGGCTTCCGAATAATCCGGGCAAACCACGACGGTCTTAGTGCCCTTGTAGCGCACCTCGGTCATGAAATGCGCGTCCGGGGTGCGGGTCTGTGGGACGTTGGAACCCCACATCATCAGGAACGTCGAGTTATACCAGTCCGCTGATTCCGGCACGTCGGTTTGTTCGCCCCAAACCATCGGACTGGCCGGCGGTAAATCGCAATACCAGTCATAAAACGAACCGCACGCGCCGCCAATCAGCGATAAATAACGGGAACCGGCAGCGTAGGACACCATAGACATCGCTGGAATGGGCGAGAAGCCGTAAATGCGATCCGGGCCGTATTTCTTGGCGGTGTACACATTGGCGGCGGCAATCAACGGATTGACTTCTTCCCAAGTGGCGCGGACAAAACCGCCCAGACCGCGTTTGGTTTTATATTCCGCTGCTTTCACCGGGTCTTCGACAATGGACGCCCAGGCGTCTACCGGGTCTTTTTTAAGCGCCAGCGCCTCCCGCCACAGTTTTAACAACCGTCCGCGCACCATCGGATATTTCAGGCGATTGGCGCTGTACAGATACCAGCTATACGACGCGCCGCGCTGACAACCACGCGGCTCATGATTCGGCAAATCATCACGGGTGCGCGGATAGTCGGTCTGCTGGGTTTCCCAAGTCACCAGCCCGTTCTTGACATAAATCTTCCAGCTACAGGAGCCGGTGCAATTCACCCCGTGGGTCGAGCGCACGATCTTGTCATGCTGCCAGCGGGCGCGGTAGGCGTCCTCCCAGCCGCGATCCTCATTCGTGACGATGCCATGATCGCCGGAAAAGGTATCGGTGACTTTCTTGAAGAAATTCAGCCGGTCGAGAAAATGACTCATGATGATAGACCTCGGATGAAACGTAGGTTGGGTTAGGCCACCAGGCCGTAACCCAACAGGGTTGTCGTGATGCGTCCCCATGTTGGGTTACGCACGGTGCGCTAACCCAACCTACTCATTAATCACTGATTAACAAGGTTTCTCCGCCCCTTTACGGGCGTAAAACCACCAGTTGATGGCGATGTTGAACAGGTAGAAAACCGCCACGCCGTAGAAGAAGGCGTTGGGCGAACCGGTCGCGGCGAACGACCAGCCAATCAGCATTCCGAAAATGAACGGACCGAACGAGGCCATCGCCGAAGTCCAGCCGATGATGCCGCCCGCTTGGCGCGGCTCGAAAATCATCGGCATCTGCTTGAAGGTGCTGGCGTTGCCGATGCCGCTGAAGAAAAACACACCCAGCATCAGCCCGACGAACAGTGGGAAGTCAGCCATCGAAGTGGGATGGGTGTAGAAGGTCACGCCGATGGCGCAGGCCAGCAGGCCGATGCCGGACCAATGGGTGACAATGGCACCGCCCAACTTATCGGAGATCGGGCCAGCGATCACCCGGGCGGTGGCGCCGACCAGCGGGCCAAGAAAGGCCCAGGTTAGCGGATCGGGACCCCCCGGCAGTACCGTGTACATCTGCTTGATCATCAACGGGAAAGTGGCGGCGAAGCCGGAGAACGAGCCGAAAGTCATGATGTAGAGCGACGTCATCCAGAAGCCGTGCAGGTTGCTGAAGTGGAAGATGTCGAGCTGTTCCCGGAAGTTGGCCCGCACCGGCACCGACTTCAGCATCGTCCAGGCGGCGATAGCGAACACCACGATGAACGGCACATAAATTAACGCCGCATTTTGCAACCACATCGGCTTGGTAGCAGCGCCCGGCGCGGAAGGAACGAAGGTTTGAGACACGCCGGCCAGCGTACCGAACAGCGCAAAACCGATGATCCACGGCGTGACGAACTGCACCACGCTGACACCGAAATTGCCGATGCCCGCCTGAATCGCCAGCGCGGTGCCTTGCAGGCGCTTCGGGAAAAACAGACTGGTCGAGGGCATGAAGGAACTGAAATTGCCGCCGCCCAGCCCCGCCAGGAACGACAGCAGTAACAACACCCAGTAAGGCGTGGTCGGGTCCTGAATCGCAAAGAACCAGCCCAGCGCCGGAATCAGCAACGACAGGGTAGAGAAAGCCACGACATGGCGGGTGCCGTACAGCGGAATCAGGAAGGTGTGGATGGCGCGCAGGATACCGGCGGCCAGCCCCGGCATAGCCGCCAACCAGAACAACTGGGTTGGCGTCAGCTTGAAGCCGATGTTGGGCAGGCGCACGACCAGGGCGCTGACCATGAACCAGACAATAAACGCCATCATCAAATTCAGGGTGGTGATAGTCAGCGTTTTCCAGGCCAGACTCTTACCCTTGGATTCCCAGAACCCCGGGTCTTCCGGGGTCCAGGTGCTCAACCAAGTGCGGGGATTATGTTCGGTCATTGAATGGATGCTCCAGTCACGGAAATTAAGTAGGCTTTGCAAGTCATTCCCTCACCCCCGGCCCCTCTCCTTGAAAGGGCGAGGGGAGGAAGGAAAGCCCCTCGTCCCTTGCAGGAGAGGGGTTGGGGAGAGGGGGATTTCAACACGGCACCGTCGCACTCTTGCGGGCGTACCACTGCCAAGTGATCCACAGGCAGCTCAGATAGAACAGGCCAAAGAAGATCAGCGCGCCCTGGAAACCGCCGGTCAGTTCGATGGACGCACCGTAGGCGATGGGGATAAAGAACCCGCCGAAGGCCGCGACCGCCGAACTGAAACCCAACGTCGCAGCGGCTTCCGTCACGCCTTCGCGCCGTGCTTGATCGAGTGCCGCCTCGCCCTGCCCTGCCGCCTGCCGCTCGCGCAAGGTGCGGAAAATGGTCGGGATCATGCGGAAGGTTGAGCCGTTGCCGACGCCGGCGGCCAGAAACAGGATCAGGAACATCAGCACAAACCCGACTACGCTGCCGCCGCCGTCTGCGCCTGGCAAGAACGGGATCGCCGCGACCGCCGCGACCGCCATGACCAGGAAACTCCAGAAGGTGATCATCGCCCCACCCTGCCGATCCGCCAGCCAGCCGCCAATCGGTCGCACCAATGCCGCTAGCAACGGGCCGATAAAGGCGAATTTGAAGGCGTCCACTGCCGGAAATTCGGTGTTGACCAGCATCGGGAAACTCGCAGCCAAGCCAATGAAGGAGCCAAACGTGCCGGTGTAGAGCCAGCTCATCAGCCATTGGTGTTTGTGCTTGAAGATCGCCACCTGCTCGGCGAAACCCGCCTTGACCGTAGCGATGTTGTCCATGCCAAAGTAAGCCGCGATGGCGGCAACTAGGATGAAGGGCACCCAGATAAAGCCTGCGTTTTGCAACCAAATACGAGTGGCCGTCCCCGCCTGGTCGCTGAGGGTTTGCGCTTCGCCGCCGAGAATCAGCAACGCCCCGCCATAAACGGCAATCGGGGTGATCAATTGCGCCAAGCCCACGCCCAGATTGCCGACCCCGGCGTTCAGACCCAGCGCGGTGCCCTGCATCCGCTGCGGGTAGAAAAAGCTGATGTTGGCCATGCTGGACGAGAAGTTGCCTGCGCCCAGCCCGCACAGCAGTGCAATGGCGACAAACACCGCGTATTGGGTATTGGGGTCTTGCACCGCCACGCCGATCCACAACGTCGGCAGCAACAGCAGCGCGGTGCTGAACACCGTCCAGTTGCGCCCGCCGAAAATCGGCACGACGAAGGAATACAACGCCCGGAACAACGCGCCGGACAGGCCCGGCAACGCTGCCAGCCAGAACAACTGATTCGGGGTGAACTGGAAGCCGACCAAGGGCAGCTTGACCACGATCACACTCCACACCACCCACACCGCGAAGGCCAGTAATAGCGCCGGCATGGACAGCCACAGATTGCGGTTGGCGATGCGCCGTCCGACGTTCTCCCAGAAAGCGTCATCGTCCGGTCGCCAGTCGATCAGCAAATGCCGCCGGCGCGGACGGGTCGGTTCGATCAGTTCGGCATCGACCATTTCGGCGCGGGCGTCGGCGTGCCGTTCCAGAATGTCTTCGCGCTCGTCCCGTTCGGCCAGCCAGGTCCAGATCATCGACGCGATCAGCACCAGGAAAATCACCATGTAGGCGCTGCTGCGCACCCCAAGTGCGTCTACCGCAACTCCGAAGATAATCGGCATGGTGAAACCGCCCAGCCCGCCGATGACGCCGACCATGCCGCCGACCACACCCATGTTGTTAGGGAAATGGTCGGCCAGACTGCGGTAAACGCTGGCTTTGCCGATACCCTGCGCGATGCCGACGATAAAGATCAGCACGGTGAAGGTGACCACGCCCACGCCGAGACTGACCGCCACATCCCCACGGATGGTATGGACGGTCATCGTGGTTTGCGGGTAGCAGAGGAAGAACAGGCAGACCAGCGACACCCAGAACACCCACCAGGTGGTTTGCGCGCCGCCGAAGCGGTCGGAAATCCAGCCGCCCAGAGCGCGGATTGTCCCGGAAGGCAGGGTAAACAGAATGGTGATGAAGGAGGCCGTTTTAAGATCGAGGCCGTATTCGTTGACGTAGTATTTCGGCAGCCACAGCGCCAGCGCCACGAAAGCGCCGAAGACGAAGTAGTAGGACAGCCCGAAGCGCCAAACGCGGGCGTCCATCAGGGGCGCGAGCTGTTGGCCCAAGCTGATCCGGGTTCCGGACTTTTTGCGTTCCTCGGTCTTGGGATCGGGGTAGGTAAACAGCCAGAACAGCACGGCCATCACCAGCATGGCGATGGAATAGACCTGCGGCACCATGCGCCAGCCATAGGCCACGACCAGCAAGGGGGCGACTAAATTGGTGATCGCGGAACCGGCGTTGCCTGCGCCGAAAATGCCCATTGCCGTGCCCTGGCGTTGCTTGCTGAACCACGCTGAGGTGTAGGCGATGCCGGTCGCGAACGAGCCGCCGGCCAGACCGACGAACAGGCCCAGCGTCAGGTATTGCCAATATTCGGTGGCAAACGCCAGCCCGTAGATCGGGATGGCGACGATGAGCATCTGGATGAAGAAGACGATGCGCCCGCCGAAACGGTCGGTCAGGATGCCGAGCGGCAGTCGGATCAGCGAACCGGTGAGGATCGGTGTCGCGACCAGCAGGCCAAATTCGGTTTCACTGAGATTCAATTCGGCCTTGATGCGGATACCGAGGATGGAAAACATGGTCCACACGGCGAAATTCACCGCAAAGGCCATGGTGCTCATGGTCAATACTGAGATTTGTTTTTGTTGAAGTGTTTTAGCCATGGCGAACCCCGTTTTTATGCTGCATGTGCGATGCTACATCCTGTTCATGCGCAGAAAAATCAGGGTTATTGACGTCTGCGGGCCGGTTTGCGGCCTGGACTACCTCTTTGGAGGTATTGCGCGCAGAGCCAATATCTCATTGTTTATTATCAAATTTTAATGAAATTTAGGTTTTACGGGTCCCGATGGATTCAGGCTGGAATGACTCCATCGGGGTAACTCGAAAAACCGGAGGTATTCAGAACATGGCGACAAGACAACCTGAGCCTGGGCCAGTCACCGGCGTTCTTTTAGCTGGCGGGCGCGCTGAACGCATGGGCGGGAGGGATAAGGGTTTGCTGCCGTTGGCGGGTGAACCATTGATTGCCCATGGCGTCCGCCGCTTGCGGCCACAGGTCGCAGAGCTGCTGATCAGCGCCAATCGTCATCAGGATATTTACCGGACGTTCGGCTGTCGAGTCGTGGGAGATGATTCAGAGACGCAATTTCGGGGACCGCTGGCGGGAATGCTGGCGGCGATGGAGGCAGTTGAGACGCCGTATTTACTGACTGCGCCCTGTGATTCACCGTTGTTATCGCCGGATTACGCGCAGCGGATGTGGGCGGCATTGGGGCGGGAAAGCGCGTTGATTAGCGTGGCGTTTGGTGAGGATTGCTGGCAACCGGTGTTCGCGTTATTACCGGTCGCGTTGCGGGATGATCTGCGTCAATGGATCGCTGAAGGTCAAGGCGGCGTGGGTCGCTGGTTGCAACGGCATCAGCCCGCACGGGTGGAATTTGCCGACTGGCCAGCCATGTTTCGCAATGTGAATACGCCAGAGGAATTGGCGCAGTTGGATGCGGAACTTACAATTGATCCAGCGGACTGGCGACGCCCCGCCCGCCTCGATTGAGGACATGGGTGTAGATCATCGTGGTGCTCACATCCTTTTCAGGTTTTCCCATATCTTGTGGGTGGCGCTTCTGATGATACAAGATGTAGCGCCTTATCCAGTCAACGTAGGCTTGTTCGATACGAATGCTGTAATGCTTGAAGCGGATTTTTTGACGTATTTGATCAAGCAACCTGGGTTTGACATCCATAACTCTTCTCAATCATACTTTGCTTATAGGTTCTTCAAAAACGTGCTGCTTCCTGGAAACAGCATGGATCGAAGGACCATGAAGGTGTTGACGCTAATGCTCGGCGTGTTAGTGCTGTTGTTATCGCACAACAGCTTAGCTTAATCAATAGGTTGATTGAAGCTCACCGGATTAGATGTCAAATTTGACGCAAGATTAAGGCGTCATTTATGAAGCCTACTTCATGTTAGGCTATGCCGATTTTGGCTCCAATCACGAGGGAAGAAACACCATGACACAAATCGATATATCTGCCGAATGGCAAAAACTCTGCGACGAACATGAGGCAGTCCATGCCGCCTATTTGCAGGCTTTCACCATGGTCAACCATAAGTTTGCCGCAGTCCCTTACGGAGCATCGTGCGCCAATCCCATGGATAGCGAGCTTTCGGAATTTGAGAAAACTTGGCGAGTGTGGGAAGACGTAAAGAAGCGAATGGATGCATTCATCGAGCAGTACGCATAACTCGCCTCACTTTAACCGGATAAGGAGCATCGAATGAAAACCGTATTTACGTTAATCTCCGTCGCAGTTCTCGCGTCCTTAGCTCTTAGAGGAATATACGATGATCAATTTTAAAGTAGTAACAGCGATAGTAATAGCAATATTATTCTTTGATATTGCTTATGCAGATATAGTTATAGGGAGAGGTGTGCCTAGACCTGATAACATAGATGCAGCTATTAAATCAGAACCAAATAATGCTGATTTATACAATATTCGTGGGAATAATTATTTAATGTCGAAAAATTATGATAAAGCTATTCAGGATTTTACTAAAGCCATTCAAATAAACACGTATTATAAAGAGCCATACAATGGATTAGGAATAGCTTATAGAAACATGAATCAGTTTGATAAAGCAATTCAAAACTATAGCAAAGCAATCAGTTTAGACCCAAATTATTTCGAAGCTTACAATAACAGGGGAGTAGCTTACATGTTTTTAAAGGACTATGAAGGTATGTGTAGTGATTTCAAAAAAGCTTGTAGTTTAGGGAGTTGCGAAAAAATTACTATAAGTAGTCAAAAAGGATTATGCAAATGATCCAAGCTTAATTTATATTGCTTATATAATCAGCCTAACTGGCTGCTGCACCGGAGACCGCGCTATTAACTGATGCTGGTGATGCAAAGAACAGTAAGGCATAAAACTTAATGGAGAAACTATGGAACTTTCTGCTGTATTAACTCCCGCTATTGAAGGCGGATATGTTGCTTTGAACCCTGAAACGGGCACTACTACTCAGGGTGAAAGTATTGAAGAAGCGATTGCCAATCTAAAGGAGGCTACTGAACTCTACTTAGAAGAATTCCCGCTGACTACCACGGGTCGTGTGTTATTGACGACGTTCCAAGTTCCTGCACATGCCTAGTTTACCCGTTGTCTCTGGTTCTGAGACCGTTCGTGCCTTGCAACGTCTAGGCTTTGTTGTTGTACGCCAGCGAGGCAGTCATATTGTTCTTCGCAAAGGCTCTCAAGGTTGCGTTGTACCTAATCATCATCAAATTAAGACTGGTACTCTCGCAGGTCTGCTTAAACAGGGCGGTATTTCCGTCGATGATTTTATCGATGCACTCAGAGCCTAACTGGGGCTTGCATCTGACCGTGCTACGCACGGCAGGTGAAGCAAGACGTTAGGGCGCTAAGCTCATGCTTATGCTGTATTCTCAAAACCCTCCCCATCTGCGGGCCACTGCATCGAAGTGGCGCGACACGGAAAATACAGCCAAGCCGCTTTGAGCGGATAATCTCAAACGCTTCAATTCCGAGAGTCCCAAAATGCCTGTCAAGCCCCAACCCCAACCCCAGCAGAATCATCTTCTGGCAGCCTTGTCGCCTGAAGTTCAAGGCTGTTTATTCCCATATCTGGAACTTGTGCCGCTGCCGCTGCGTGCGCTCATGTATGAATCCAGGCGCCCGATGCGCCATGTCTACTTTCCAACGGACTCCATCGTCTCGCTGCAATACGTGATGGAGAACGGAGCATCGACCGCGATCCTGGTGGTGGGTAACGAGGGATTAGTGGGCATCACTTTGTTCATGGGCGGGGAGAGTACGCCGAGCCGGTCGCTGGTGCAGAGCGCCGGCTACGCCTATCGCCTCCCCAGACTGCGGGTGAAAGAAGAGTTCAACCGTCACGGCCAGTTGCTGGTACTCATGCTGCGCTACACGCAGGCCCTGATCACTCAAGTAGCCCAGACCGCTGTTTGCAACCGGCATCATTCGATCGACCAGCAGCTCTGCCGCTGGCTCCTGCTTTCCATGGATCGCCTGTCGCACAATCACTTGACCATGACACAGGAATTCATCAGCAACATGCTTGGCGTTCGCCGCGAGGGCGTCACCCAGGCGGCGTTGAAATTGCAGCAGCTAGGCGTGATTTCATATTCGCGCGGATTAATCAAGGTGCTTGACCGGTCGAAACTCGAAACGCTGAGTTGCGAGTGCTACGAGGTGGTCAAGAAGGAAACAGAACTGCTGCTCCCTTACCTGCCGCAGCGCAGCGTGATCACGAATACCGACTCGATTCCGACTGTGACGCTCCCAATGCAGGAGGTGGTGACACATCAATAAAAACGGTGCTTGGCGAACCCTCTGGTTGTCTTCAAGAGTTCGCTCGAACAACTGAAGGAGTCAGGCACATCGGCGGCGAGGACCGTTGTGATCTTCCAGCTTCATTCCAGTTTTCTCGGCCTCGGTCACTTCGCAGCACGGTAGGGCGGTAGGGCGGGTTAGCGCAGCGTAACCCGCCTAACTGGCTGCTGCACCGGAGACCGCGCTATTAACTGATGCTGGTGATGCAAAGAACAGCACGGTAGGGCGGGTTAGTGGAGCGTAACCCGCCCAACTAGCTGCTGCACCGGAGACCGCGCCATTGACTGTGGTGGGTGATGTAAAAAACAATAAGACGCGGTTTTTAGGTCAAATTTGATAACATTGGAGATAAAATGCTTACAGCAGAATTCGTTGAACAGTCTGTAGAACAACTACCACCCGCAGAGCTTGCCAAGTTTCGTCGCTGGTATGCCCGATTCGACGCTGATGCTTGGGACGCGCAGATTGAAGCGGATGCCGCTGCGGGCAAACTCGATGCGCTTGCCGCAGAAGCACTGGCTGAATACCACAATGGTCAGGCACGGGAATTGTGAGGCATTTTGCTTCTCGAAAATTTTGGCAATGCTTTCAGGCATTACCACATGAAGTGAGGCAACTTGCGCATTGCAATTACGATTTGCTCAAGAAGAATCCTGCACATCCATCACTTCAATTCAAGCTTGTTTGTTCGGGACGGTTCAAAAGCGTCCGAGTAGGTTTGCATTATCGAGCGCCGGGTGTTCCTGTTCCCGAAGGTGTCCAATGGTTTTGGATTGGAAGCCATGCGGAATATGACCAAATTATTGGCTAACAGTTGACAAAGCCTAACTGGAACTGCACCGGAGATGTGCTAATCGCTCACCGCTCTCAATTGTATGTCCTTGGCAGAATTTCCTCCTGTACATTTTCCTGTGATCCGAACGATGGGGTGGGCAGGTGAAGCGAAAATCGCTTAGCAGGATCAAGGGGTTGGATGCGGCTGACGCCCTAGCCCCGCGTTGCCAGCCCTCGCCATCACAGGAAAATTTACAGGAGGAATTTTATTGTTCCGCAAGATACCTAAAGAGCCACAAAACCCTGCCTATCGCTGCTGCGTGACGGTTCACTACAATCAATCTGCAAGACTACTCTGGCCGGATTGCTCACGAGTCGCCTTGAGTTGACCAGGTTGGTTTCCAGTTGCCGGGTGTACTGATCCTCCGGCCCGCGCTTTTGCTGCGATTCCTGATGAACCTCGGTGGTGCTGACCAATTGTTTCTCAACCAACGAGTTGACCTGCTTAGCCTGGGCTAGTTGTTTTTCCATGCTCGCCTTTTGTTGGGTCAGGGCGTCGCGCGAAATTTGACCGGTCTGGTATTCCTGGGTCAGCCGCTGCGATTCGCGGTCCAGTCGGGCGATTTCCTCGTAGAGTTGACGATTTTGGGTATCGGCTTCTTGGATGATGGGTCAAGGGACTGTTGGCGGCATTAGCGGTATTTGAACGCTGTAGGCGTTCCAATCGGGCGGTGGTCGTCGTTGCAGTGCGCCGCGCAGTCGGTTGAGCAATTGTGGGCCGTTCAAATTGAGTTCTGCGACTGGAGTGCGTGGTTTCTCGACATTTTTGATGTCGGTACGACCCAGCAGGTTCAATGGCTGGCGGGTAGCGGCGAGGACAAAGGTTTCTATGCCTGTCGGAGGAGCCGGGGCGTACTGGAGCTTTTTCCCGCCCGCCGGCGGAAAGGACACCGCTTCGTTAGCGCGCACCGGATAGTTGGTCAGCAGTTGGCCGGTTTTGCCGGAAGAACTGATGAAATACAGATTCAGGTAACTGTCGGCGGCGGCTTGCAGATCGAGTTGCAGCCGGTCGCCGATGTGCAGAGGTACGCGCTCGGAGCGGAGCGTGACGTTAAACCCGGCCTTGGGATTGCCGAGCCGCAGCGGATCGGTCACCGGGGCGGCGGATGGCGCTGGCGGTGGCGTGGCGCAGCCCGCGATGATCAGCAACGTCAAGAGCAGAGGTATGAGGGTGGGAAGCCATCGCATGATGGATACCCTGATTTGCGAGCCAGCAGCCTGGATTGGGCGAGAATCGATTAGGTTCAATCCGGCTGTACCGTGATCAGTCCGCCAGGCTGGCTGGCGAACCAAGCTGACAGGTCGGCGATATCCTGGGCGGACAGCGGGGTGGCCATGCCCTGCATGATAGGGTTATGGCGCGTGCCCTGTTGATAATCCGTCAGGGCCTTACGTAAGTAGTCTTCGTATTGACCGGCCAGGCGCGGATAAATGGTAATCACGCTGTTGCCGTCCGGACTATGACAGGCGACGCAGGTCGCACTCTTGGCTTGGCCGGCGGCGGCGTTGCCCCGGATCGGCTGGGGTTGGGTGGTCGGTTTGAAATGGGCTACGTAGGCGGCAATGTCCTGTATATCCTGTTCGCTGAGCGAGAAAGCGTTGGCATGCATGGTCGGGTGCTGGCGCACGCCCGCCTGATAGTCCTTCAGCGCCGCCGCCACATAGTCGGGATGCTGACCGCCCAAGCGGGGGACATGGTAAGTGGGATAGACGTTGTTATAGCCAGGAATCGCGTGGCAGCCCGCGCAGGTGGCGAACTTGATCTTGCCGGCGTTGGGATCGCCAGCGGCTAAGGCGGCGTGGGTCAGGGCAGCGCTGATCATCAACGCCACGGATAACCACGGTACGGATCGGATCATGAAGGTCCTCGCGCAAAGTCTTTGGTCCGGGAGCCTTTAAAACTAGTCCACTGACCGGCGAGTATCAATCATTGATGCTCAGTTCCCGTATTTTTCTCCACCGCATCGGGTTTGTTCAATTGATAGCAGCAGCATTTTGATTCCGGGTCGGACCGAACCGGCTATTATTCTCCTGGGTATGCACAAAAATATTTCGGCACAGCGGAGAAGCGTGGACGGTTATGTCTGGTCGCTTCCCGCGACGGGCGAGACGGTTCGGTGTCGCTGCATCGGGATGTGGATGGTACGCTACCCAAATTTCCTTGGATCAACGGTATTTCCAAAAACCAGAGGTTGAGCGCATGGCTACCAAAATTCAGGTGGTATTTTACAGCATGTATAGCCATATCTACCAGTTAGCCGAGGCGGTTGCTGAAGGCGCACGCCAGGTCGAAGGCAGTGAAGTGACCCTGTATCAGGTACCCGAACTGATGCCGGAAGAAGCGCTGGAGAAAAGCGGGGCCAAAGCGGCGCGCGCCACTTTTGCCCACGTTCCGATCATAACCCCTGACCAACTGGCCGAGGCCGACGCCATCATTTTCGGTACGCCGACCCGCTTCGGTAACATGTGTGCGCAAATGCGCAACTTCCTGGATCAAACCGGCGGGCTATGGGTGAAGGGGGGATTGATCGGTAAGGTAGGCAGCGTATTCACCAGCACCGCTACCCAGCACGGCGGGCAGGAAACCACCCTGACCAGTTTCCACACCACGCTGTTGCATCACGGGATGGTGATCGTCGGTGTACCTTATTCCGAACAGCGGCAAATGACGCTGGTCGAGATCAGCGGCGGCAGTCCCTACGGTGCGTCCACCATCACCGGCGGTGACGGTTCACGCCATCCAAGTGAGAATGAATTGGATATCGCCCGATTCCAGGGCAAGCATGTGGCGACCATTGCCCAACGCTTGGCCGGGAGATAATTCACGCCCGACCCCTCTTACAGATTCACTCCACGAGTGCTGGAAATTGCCGTAGAATTTCCTAAAGGCCGGACTTTTTTCCCCAGTACGCCGGCCTCGTTTCCAGCCTTCGTGGAGTTCCCTTCATGCCCTATTACCGTTCCCGCACTACCACCCACGGCCGCAACATGGCCGGCGCTCGCGCTCTGTGGCGGGCCACTGGCGTCAAGGATGGCGATTTTGGCAAGCCGATCATCGCTATCGCCAACTCCTTTACCCAGTTCGTCCCCGGCCATGTCCATCTGAAGGACTTGGGGCAACTGGTCGCACGCGAGATTGAGCAGTCGGGCGGTATCGCCAAGGAATTCAACACGATTGCGGTCGATGACGGCATTGCCATGGGCCACGGCGGGATGCTGTACTCGCTGCCCTCGCGGGAACTGATCGCCGATGCCGTGGAGTACATGGTCAACGCCCATTGCGCCGACGCCTTGGTCTGCATTTCCAATTGTGACAAGATCACTCCCGGCATGTTAATGGCTGCGATGCGCCTTAACATCCCCGCTATCTTCGTTTCGGGCGGGCCGATGGAAGCCGGCAAGACCCGGCTGGCGGGTAAGGACATGAAGCTGGACTTGGTGGACGCTATGGTGACCGCCGCTGATGATCAGGTCAGCGATGAGGACGTGGCGCAGGTCGAACGTTCGGCCTGTCCGACTTGCGGTTCCTGTTCAGGTATGTTCACCGCCAATTCCATGAACTGCCTGACCGAGGCGCTGGGGCTGAGTCTGCCGGGCAATGGCTCGTTGCTGGCCACTCACGCTGACCGCCGGGAACTGTTCTTGGAAGCGGGGCGGCGCATCGTTGAGCTGACCCGACGTTACTACGAACAGGGCGATGCGTCAGCCTTGCCGCGCGGCATCGCCACGTTTGAAGCTTTCGAGAACGCCATGCGCCTCGACATCGCCATGGGCGGCTCCACCAACACGGTGTTGCACCTGCTGGCGGCGGCTCAGGAAGGTGGCGTCAACTTCACCATGCACGATATCGATCGGTTGTCGCGGCAGACGCCCAATCTGTGCAAGGTTGCCCCGGCGACGCAGAAATATCATATGGAAGACGTACATCGGGCGGGCGGGGTGATCGCCATTCTCGGCGAACTGGATCGAGCCGGATTGCTGCACCGCCAAGCACATACTGTCCACAGCAAAACGCTGGGTGCGGCGCTGGATCAGTGGGACATTGCCCGGTCGACTGCGTGGGATGAAGCTCGACTGCGCTATTCTGCAGGTCCAGCGGGCATCCCTACCCAGGAAGCGTTCAGCCAGAACACCCGTTGGCCGAGTTTGGACCTGGATCGGGAAAACGGCTGCATCCGCGCCCAAAGTTATGCCTATTCCCAGGACGGTGGCCTGGCAGTGCTTTACGGCAATTTGGCCGAAGAAGGCTGCATCGTCAAGACCGCGGGCGTTGATGAAAACAATCTGACTTTTCAAGGCCCCGCACAGATCATGGAAAGTCAGGAAGAGGCCGTCAGTGCGATTCTCGCCGGACGCATTCAAGCCGGTGACGTGATGCTGATTCGCTATGAAGGACCGCGCGGCGGACCGGGAATGCAGGAAATGCTTTATCCGACCAGCTATCTCAAATCCAAAGGTTTGGGCAAAGTTTGCGCCCTGATCACCGATGGCCGTTTCTCCGGCGGCACTTCCGGCCTGTCCATTGGCCACGTTTCGCCGGAAGCGGCGGAGGGCGGGATGATCGCCCTGGTGGAAGAGGGGGACCTTATCGCGATTGACATTCCTCAACGCCGTATTCATCTGGCCGTGAGCGATGATGTGTTGCAACAGCGGCGGGCGGCTAGGGTCGCACAGGGAGCAGCGGCCTGGAAGCCAGCCAACCGGCAACGCCCCGTTTCCGCGGCCCTGCGCGCCTACGCCGCCATGACCACCAGCGCCGCCCGTGGCGCAGTGCGCGATGTCCGCCAGGTTGAACGATGAGGTCAAAAAAATCTTATAATATATAGCCTTAAATTTAATTAAAATTACCCGGAGATACGCCATGAGCCAGGCGAAAGGTCAAGACAGCCAGCGCCTCAAGTTGGCTAATCACTTGAAATTGATCGAAGATTTGTGGGAGAAACTGTATTATGTCAAGTGGAATCCCAAATCATTCGCGATGCTGGCCCGCCTGGCGCAGGATATGGTGCAAAACGCCCAGGGTCGAGGTGATGAGCGTTTGCTCGATCTGGTCACGCAATTGGAGCAGCATGTCAAAAGTAGCGCAGCCACTGGCGAAATGCCGGCCGAAGCTGAACGGCAGCGGTTGACTGCGTTGATCGATGCGCTGCGTTTCATTCTGACGACGGGCGGCAGCACGAACGATGAACCCCGAACCCGCCCATTGCTGGCGGCCCAGCCGGAAATCTTTGTCATTGTCCCCGGTGAGAAACCGCCATTGTTGACCAAACTCGAAGATTCCGGATACCGGGTGCGACATTTCGCTAGTTTGGACGAGGCGGAGCAGCGGTTGCAGGAACGAATGCCCGGGGCGGTGGTGGTTGACGTAGATTTTCCCGAAGGTGCGGAAGCCGCACTGTCGATGATCGCGACCCTGCGCGCTGAGACTAATTTACGGGCACCGGTGCTGTTTCTGGCTGAACGCAATGATATGGCGGCGCGGGTGGATGCCGTGCAGGCGGGTGGCGCCGCCTATTTCAGTAAGCCGTTCGATACTGATGAAGTCGTGGGGATGTTGCGCGAGTTGCTATTGCCGCAAACCTCGGAAAGCTACTATCGGGTGCTGATTGTCAATGACCGACCGACTGAGGCTTGGGAGATGGCCGGGGCGCTGGAGGAGCAGGGGATTACTCCCCGAGTGGTGATTCAGCCGTTGCAAGTTCTACAGGATATCCACCGATTCCATCCAGATTTATTGCTGATTGATCTCGATCTGAAGGAAGTTGGCGGACCGGAACTGGCGCGGGTGATCGCTCAACACCGTGACTTCGATACGCTGCCGATGATTTTGATGTGTTTCCCAGCGGATGTGGCGCACTACCTGATGAATCTGGATGCGCCAGGGGCCAGTTTGCTGACTAAACCCGCGCCTATCAGCTATTTGTGTTGGGAAGTCAAACAACGACTGCGTCGGGCGCGCACCCTGCGGGTGAAGATGAGCCAACTGAGCGACAACGACGCCATCAGCGGCTTGTACAACCGTCGACGGTTCATGATGTTGCTGGAGCGGGAATTGGAAGCAATGGGACTGCGCCGGCAGACTCTGACCTTAATTTTCATCATGTTGGACAATCTGCGAACCATCCGCGATTCGGCCGGAGTGGCGACCGCCGATGAAGTAGTCGGCCAGGCGGCGACCCGGTTACGGAGTGTGTTGAGCGCCGACCAGCTTGCTGCGCGGTTTAGCGATTCCATTCTCACGGTGCTGGCGCCGAATCTGTTCGGCGAAGCGCCGCTCAAGTTGGCTCGGCGTATCCGCGACGCCCTGGAGACCGGGTTTTACAAGGTGGGTGATCAGGCGTTGCTGTTACGGACCAGCATCGGCATCGCTTTCACCAATGACCGCAGCCAGGACCACCTGATGCTGATCCAGCGAGCGGATTCCGCTTGTGGGCTGGCGCGGGAAGCCAAGGGCGAACGTATTTACCTCCAGCAAAACGCCCCTCAGGTGCAACGTGACCAGGAAATTTCCTCGCGGGCGCGGGTCCTCGATCAGGTGCGCGAAATTGTCGAGCATGAATGGCTTTGGCTGGTGTTTCAGCCGGTGGCCAGCATGCGTGGCGATACCAATGAGCGCTATGAGGCGTTGCTGCGCTTGCGCGACCGTCAGGGGCAGGATCTGGTGCCAGGCAGCGTATTTGGCGTGGTCTACAATCATGAACTGGGATTGGCGCTGGATCGCTGGGTGATCGCGCACGCGCTGGAAATGCTGCAGCAACGGCAGCAAGCCACGACCCTGTTTATTAAGGTGTTGCCGGTGACGTTGCAGGATAAAACGCTGAGCGCCTGGTTGCGCGAGCAGTTGGAGCAAAATCACGTTGAGGCACAGCGCCTGGTGTTCGAGGTGGCTGAATCGACTGCTGAACGCAGCCTGCGCGACATGTTTGCCTTTCTGAGTGGTATTAAGTTGCTCGGTTGCGGGTTTTGCCTGGACCGCTTTGGTCGGGGTGCGGATTCGCTGAACCTGTTGAAAAACTTGGGTGCAGATTACGTCAAATTGGACATACACTTCGTCAACAATCTCGCCAAGGATTCCAAGAAGCAGGCCCAACTCAAAGAGTTGGTGCAGAGTCTGGAGTCGTTGGGCGCCGCCACGATCGTCGGTGGGGTCGAAGATGTGCAGACCATGCCGATTCTTTGGTCGCTGGGCGTCGATCTGATTCAGGGCTTTTTCCTGCAACATCCCTACCGTGAAATGAGCTACGACTTTGCCGGCGGGGCTTTTTAGGATTTCGGGATCAGCGCCGCATAGCCCTCCCGGTAGCTGGGGTAGCGAAACTGGAAGCCGCTGGCGCGGAGCCGGACGTTGCGGCAGCGTTTACTGGCTCTCATCCGTGTAGCAGGGTCTCGGCGGGTTTCCGCGCCGGGTTTTAAGGGCGGTTGCGGAACTCGTGGTGGTTGCGGAACACCGAGTTGGTCGGCCAGCCAGTTGAGCACCTCATCCAGCGACGCTGGATCGTCATCTACGGCAATGTAGAGCGGTTCCGGTTTGGGGTGTTTCAGTAGATGCTCCAAGACCCGGGCGCAATCATCGCGGTGAATACGGTTGGTGTAAATCGGTGGACCGTCGGAACAAGTCGCGCTGCCCACGCGGACGTTATCGATTAGTCGGGTGCGGCCTGGACCGTAAATACCGCCAAAGCGCACCGCTACGGCCGGCCAGCCGCTATTCCACATCAGCCGTTCGCCTTCGCGAAGGCAGCGGCCGCTGAAACCGTCTGCTTTGGCGGGCGAGTCTTCATCAACCCATTCTCCCTGATGTTGGGCGTAGACCGAGGTGCTGGAGGTAAACAGCAACCTTTGCGGGTGTTGTCCGGCCTGACGCAGCGCATTTAACAGGTTGTGGACGCCCTCGACATAGGCCGCTTGATAGTGCGCCTCGCTGAAACCGGCAGCCGCGGCGCTGTAGACCACGGCATCCACCTTCGGCGGCAACACGGTCAGGGTTGCCGGATCAGTGAGATCGGCGGCCAGCGGCTGGATGGATGACGGCAGATCGGCGGGATGGCGTTTCAAGCCCCAGACCTTATGCCCGGCTGCGCCGAGCGCTTGTCCCAGCGTGGTTCCAACATCGCCGCAACCGGCGATCAGAATGCGCGCCATAGTTGAAATTCTCCGAATGGGTAAAAGTGAATAATGATGGATTCCATGGAATTCGCCCGGCCAGTGTTGGACTGGTTCGATACCCACGGTCGTAAACAATTGCCTTGGCAGAACCATCCCACACCGTACCGGGTTTGGATCTCGGAGATCATGCTCCAGCAGACCCAGGTGGCGACCGTCATTTCCTATTATGAGCGCTTCATGGCGCGATTTCCCGATATCCAGGCGCTGGCCGATGCCGAACTGGATGAAGTGTTGCGGCTTTGGGCGGGGCTGGGTTATTACGCCCGCGCCCGCCATTTACATCAGGCCGCGCAGATTTTGCGCGACCAGCACGGTAGCAAGATGCCGCTGGATATAGCCATTCTGCAGGAACTGCCGGGCATTGGTCGGTCGACGGCGGGGGCGATTCTGGCCTTGGCGGTCGGCCAGCGTCAGCCGATTTTGGATGGCAATGTCAAACGGCTACTGGCGCGATTCGGCGCAGTCGAAGGCTGGCCCGGCCAAGCTCGGGTGCAGGCGGCGCTGTGGGAATTGGCGGAACGGTATACGCCCGTTGAACGAGTGGCTGATTATACGCAGGCGGTGATGGATCTGGGGGCGATGATCTGTACGCCGCGCCGACCCCGCTGTGAGGCGTGTCCCTTGGCGGGGAATTGCGCTGCCCATGCCTTGGGGCGGGAAATGGATTTTCCAGCGCCGAAGCCACGCCGAGAGGCGCCGGTGCGCGCCGTTCGGATGTTATTGTTGCGGGCCGAGAATGGCGAGGTGCTGCTGGAGCGCCGCCCGCCGGTGGGTATTTGGGGCGGATTGTGGAGTTTTCCCGAATGTCCGCTGGACGTGAATGTCGCCGACTGGTGTCGGGAGCGGTGGGGATTGACGGTGATGGTCGAACCACCCTGGGGTGTGTTGCGGCACAGTTTCAGCCATTTTCATCTGGACATTACGCCGACGCTGGTGCGAGTCATTGAGCAGAGCGGTGTTGTAGTGATGGAAGGTGAGCGGTTTGTCTGGTATAACAACCGCGATCCCGCCAGTCGGGGAATGGCGGCGCCCGTGCAAAGATTGTTGGCGGCGTTGGTGAGTGAACTTTGAAAAATACGGGAATTGGCAATGGCTCGAATGGTGAAGTGCATCAAGCTGGGCGTCGAGGCGGAAGGTCTGGACCGGCTGCCCTATCCAGGCGAGTTGGGCCAGCGAATTTTCGTGAATGTGTCCAAGTCGGCTTGGCAGCAGTGGCTGCGGCAACAGACCATGTTGATCAATGAGTACCGGTTGACGCCATTTGAACCGAAGGCGCGTCAGTTTTTGGAGCAGCAGATGGAGCAGTTTTTCTTTGGCGAAGGCACGGCGCCGCCCGAGGGTTATGTGCCGCCGCCGGCATGAGAGGGTCTTGACGCTGAAGGCGCAAGCTGGTTAAATGCGCGTCTCTTTTGTACCCCCTAATTTGGCCAGGTAGCTCAGTTGGTAGAGCAGCGGACTGAAAATCCGCGTGTCGTTGGTTCGATTCCGACCCTGGCCACCAGGATATCAAAGCCTTGGCGCGTTATCCGCCGAGGCTTTTTTGTGACCCGTGTAGCCGGTTATCAATCCGTCTGCCCGGCAAACCAGGCCGGCAATTCATCAAGTCGGCTGACCACGACATCCGGCTCCACATCCCAGGGATCAAACACCGCATCCGGTTGGCGCTTGACCCAGGCGGCCCGCAAGCCCGCAGCCTTGGCGCCGATCACGTCCCAGGCGTTGCTGGATACCAGCCAGGTTTCGCTCGGCAGGCGTTTAGTTCGCCGCGCCAGATAGGCATAGACCTCTGGATTGGGCTTGAAGGTGCGCAAGTCATCTACGCTGACGACATCCTCCAGCAACGACAAGGCGCCGGCATTGGTCAACAGCGCCCGAATACTGGTTTCCACGCCATTGGAGAAAGCGACCCGCTGATGACCCTGTGCCTTGAGCGCGTCCAGCGCCGCAGTAACTTCCGCAAACATCGGCAGGTACAGATAGGTTTCCAGCAATCGGTCCTGATCAGATTCCGGCAACTCACAACCCAGCGCCTTCTGGGTATAGAGCAAGGCTTGGCGGGTGCAGATATCGAAATCGACATACCGCCGCATCAGGCCGCGTCGAAACGAATATTCCAGTTGTTTGTTCCGCCACAGCGCAGCAAACGGAATGGCCTGCTCGCCGACCAGCGTGCGCAACGGCTCGGCTAGCGCCAGCGGATCAACCAGTGTGCCGTAAACATCGAATCCTAAAGCGTAAGTTTTTTCCACAGTGAACTCCGTTGTCATTACGATTCTTAAATTCACCGTCCCCGAAACACGCCTTGAGTTTCCGGGGCAATGCCTGCCGGGGCCGGTCTGAAAGGTGGATTAGGTTTAGCCAGTGGCTCGGGCGGTCGTGGCGCTGGCAAGGGCGGGGGCGGCATGGGTTTGCGGCAATCCGGCCAGGGCTGACAGGGTGGCCCAGGTGGGTACGGCGGGTACGGTGGGTACGGCGGGTACGGGTAAATGGGGGGATAACCGGTGATAATGCGGTCGCTGTCATCGTTCTGTTGTTGCTGCTGCTGGACCTGCTGGTTGAGCAGGGTATTTTCCAATGCCTTATTCTGCTGTTCCAGATCGCGAATTGCCTGTTCTTGACGAGCTTGCTCCGCCGCCTGGCGCTCGCGGGCCATTTGCTCGGACAGGGCGTTGATCCGGGCAATTTCAGCATCAGCATCGGTAGCGGCGTTAGACGGGCTGGCCAGCGGGGGGGGCGCAATGTCGAGCGCCTGCACGCCCGCCGTGTCCTCCGGCTTTTTCTGGCTGTAATGCACCTGGCCGCTGGCGTCGGTCCATTTGTAGACCTGCTGGGCTTGCGCGATACCGCACAGCGCTACGGATACCGCCAGCAGGGGAAATAGTTGCTTAAGGCTCATGCTAAAATTGCTCAAATTTTTGACCACAATCTGAAGGAATACTCTTGGACATCTTTTTAATTATCAAGGCATTAATTCTCGGCTTAGTGGAAGCCGCCTCGGAATTCCTGCCGATTTCCAGTACGGGACATTTGATTATTGTAGGAGATTTTCTGAATTTTACCGGGCCGCGCGCCGAGGTCTTTGAAATTTTCATCCAACTTGGCGCGATTTTAGCCGTAGTCTGGATCTACCGGGAACGGTTGCTGGACATCGCCTTGAACCTGGACTGGGATCGCAAGGCGCAATGCCTGGTGTTGAATCTGGCGATTGCTTTCATTCCCGCCGCGATTCTGGGTCTATTGTTGCACAAGCACATTACCCATTATTTGTTTAATCCGGTGACAGTTGCCGGCGCGCTGGTGGTGGGCGGCATCGCCATTCTGCTGATTGAACGCTATGCGCTAACTGGACGGGTGCAGGCGGTGGACGACATGAACTGGAAAGATGCGCTGGTGGTGGGCATCGCACAAAGTGTGGCGCTGTTTCCCGGCGTGTCGCGTTCCGGGGCGACCATCATGGGCGGGATGTTAAGCGGCATGTCGCGGTTCGCCGCCACCGAGTTTTCGTTCTTTTTAGCGATTCCCACCATGTTTGCTGCCACGTTCTATAGCCTTTATAAGGAATGGCATTTGCTCACCGTCGCCGATATCCCGGTGTTTGCGGTCGGCTTCGTGGCGGCTTTCTTGGGTGGACTGGTCGTCGTGCGCTTTCTGTTAGCTTACGTCGGCCAGAACAGCTTTGCGCCGTTCGCCTGGTATCGGATTGTCTTCGGGGGACTGTTGCTGGCGTATTTCCACTACCATCCGTGGGTTGGCGCAGCGGGTTAAGCGGAGTTGGTATCCCCCTGGGCGCAGCAGGGGGATGGAGCGAAGGGGTATAAAATCCATGTCTGGGACACTACCGATCTACTTCTCCCATCGCCGCCGAAACGCCGCGTAATACAGCACGGGGATAAAGATCAGCGTCAGCAGAGTGGACACCATGATGCCGAAGATCAATGAGATCGCCAGGCCCCGGAAGATCGGATCATCGAGAATGAACAACGCTCCCAGCATCGCTGCCAGCGCGGTCAAGATAATCGGCTTGGCCCGCACCGCGCTGGAACGGATCACCGCCTCCTGAAATGGGACGCCGTTTTCCGCCTCCAGGTTGATGAAATCCACTAACAGAATCGAGTTGCGGACGATGATCCCGGCCAGGGCGATCATGCCGATCATCGACGTTGCGGTGAATTGGGCGTGCAGCAATGCATGACCCGGCATGACGCCGATAATGGTGAGTGGAATCGGCGCCATGATGATCAGCGGGGCCAGATAGGAACGGAACTGGGCCACCACCAGCAGGTAGATCAAAATCATGCCGACTCCATAGGCAATGCCCATGTCGCGGAAGGTTTCGTAGGTAATCTGCCATTCGCCGTCCCATTTCAGGCTGTAGCTGTAGGGATTGTCCGGCTGGCGGATGAAGAACTGCGCCAACGGCTCGCCGCCAATCGGCAAATCCCGCAGTTTGGCGAAGATTTCAAACAGGCCATATAACGGGCTGTCCAGTGGGCCGGCCATGTCGCCGAACACGAACACGACCGGCAACAGATCCTTGTGATAAATGGCGTTCTCGCGTTGGGTCGTCTCGATCTCGACGATTTCCGACAGCGGCACCAGCGGACCGGCCTGACTGCGGGTTTTCAAATCCAGCACCGAGGCGATATGGGCCTTGTCAGCTATGGGTAACTCTAACCGCAATGGAATGGGATATTTCGCCGTCGCGGAATGCAGATAGCTCACATCCTCACCGCGCAGCGCCGTATTAATATCCGCCGCGACCGCTTGCTGCGACACGCCCAGCAACGCCGCCTTGGCCCGGTCGACATGCGTAATCAACCGTTCGGACGGGGTTTCAACGGTGTCATCGACATCGATAATATCCGGGGTGGCGCTGAACACCTCCCGCACCTGCTGAGCGGCCTGAATCTGTCCGGGATAATTCAGCCCATACACCTCCGCCACCAAGGGCGACATCACCGGCGGTCCAGGCGGCACTTCCACGACTTTGACGTTGGCCTGGTACTTCGCGCCAATCTCCTGCAAGGGACCGCGCACGGCCAGCGCAATGGCATGGCTCTGCCGGTCGCGGTGTTTCTTGTCCACCAGATTGACCTGAAGATCGCCCACATTCGCCCCGGCCCGCAGGTAGTACTGCCGCACCAGACCGTTGAAATTGATCGGCGCGGCAGTTCCGGCATAGGCTTGATAGTCGGTCACTTCCGGGACGGTCGATAGGTAGCGGCCCAGTTCCCCCAGCACCCGTGTGGTCTGCTCCAGCGTCGTGCCTTCCGGCATGTCGACGATCACCTGAAATTCCGACTTGTTGTCGAAGGGCAGCATCTTCAGCACAACGAGCTGGAAATAGGCCAAGCTGACCGAGCCGCCGATCATCACCAGTACGGATAGCCCTAACAGCCAACGCAGCGGTCTGCCCTGTCGCCCACGCAGGAAGGGACCAATCACCCGGCGGAACAGGCGGTGGGAGAAATCTTCCTCGGCTTCCCCCCCACTCTTCCCCGCGAGGGGGGAGGGAGTTGATGCGTGATCCCCTCCTTGGATAAGGAGGGGTGGCGCGTCAGCGCCGGAGTGGTTTGTACTTTGTTTCTCTCCCCGCCCCTTCAAAACCTTGTAGGTCAGCCACGGGGTGAAGACGAACGCCACCGCCAGTGAGATCAACATGCCCATGCTGGAATTGATTGGAATCGGACTCATGTACGGCCCCATCAACCCGGAGACGAAAGCCATCGGCAGCAGCGCGGCGATCACCGTGAACGTCGCCAGAATGGTCGGTCCGCCCACTTCATCCACCGCGACGGGAATTGCCTCGACCAGCGAACGCCCGCCCAAGTGCAGATGCCGGTGAATGTTCTCCACCACCACAATAGCGTCGTCCACCAGAATGCCGATGGAGAAGATCAGCGCGAACAGCGACACCCGGTTCAGGGTGAAGCCCCAAGCCCAGGACGCGAACAAGGTCATCGTCAGGGTCAAAATCACCGCCGCGCCGACGATGAACGCTTCACGCCAGCCGAGCGCGAGCAGCACCAGCACGATCACCAGCCCGGTAGCAAACATCAATTTAGCGATGAGCGTCATCGCCTTATCGTTGGCGGTGACGCCGTAGTTGCGGGTCACAGTCAGATTCACGCCTTCCGGGATGAAAGTGCCCTTGAGCTGTTCCACTCGCTGTAATAATTGATCAGCAATTTGCACGGCGTTTTCGCCGGGCTTTTTGGCAATCGCCAGCGTGACGGCGGGAAACTCGCCTTTGACGGTGACGCCCTTCGCTGCCGCTGCCGGTCCCGTGCCCAGCCAGACATAGCGTTCCGGGGTATCCGGTCCCAGTTGGATTTCAGCGACATCGGCTAAATAAACGGGCGTTCCCTGATGCAGCCCGACCACCAGTTGGCCGATGTCTTCCGCATTGACCAGGAAGCTGCCGGCCTGTACCGGAATTTCCCGGTTATCGCCGACCAGCGCGCCGGCGTCCGTTGAGGCATTCGCGGCTTGCAGCGACTGGCGCAACTCCGCCAGCGACAGCCCGTAACCGGACAGTTTGGCCGGATCGAACAACACTCTGACTACTCGATCCGGCGCGCCGATGGTGTAGAGATCGCGGGTGCCGGCGACCCGCTTCAACTCACTTTCCAGAGTGTGCGCCACTCGCGCCAGATCATCGGCGCTGCGCTGCGGGTCTTCAGTCCACAGGGTCAGACTGACAATCGGCACATCGTCAATGCCCTTGGGTTTGACGATGGGTTGACCGACACCCAGGTTCGTCGGCAGCCAATCGGCGTTAGAGTACAGCTTGTTATACAGCCGAACGATGGCATCGGTACGCGGCTCGCCGACGAAGAACTGTGCGGTCAAAACCGCCAGACCGGGCCGGGAAACCGAGTAGACATGTTCCACCCCTTCGATTTCCGCCAAAACCTGTTCCGCTGGACTGCTGACCAGTTTTTCCACTTCCTGAGCGGTAGCGCCGGGGAAGGGGATGAACACATTGGCGAAAGTCACGTTGATCTGCGGCTCTTCCTCACGGGGCGTCACCAGCACCGCAAACAGGCCCATCAGCAATCCCACCAGCGCCAACAAGGGCGTGATTTCGTTGAGCAGGAATTTCTTGGCAATGGCCCCGGACAGGCCAAGGCGGGGTTCAGCGGCAGCGCTCATTGTTATGGCCTCTGTTCCTTGAGATAGACGCCCGCCTGAATCGGGTCCAGCGCGACCTGTTCACCGGCGTCTAGCCCGGCCAATATTTCCACCGGATCGCCTTCAACCCGACCAGGCCGCACCTGCCGCAGACTGACTTGACGGTCCTTGACGACATAAACCGCGCTCACTTCGCCGCGCTGCACCAGGGCGGAGCGGGGGACGGTCAACCGCTGATCCTCACCAACCCGGAAAGCAGTTTTGACGAACATGCCGGGATACAAGCCCTGGGTCTTTTTCGGCAGGTCAACGCGAATCTTGAAGACATTGCTTTGCGGATCGGCGTAGGGGAAAAAGGTCAGCTTTTCGGCGGCGATGCCGGGTCCACCGTTCGGCGGCAGCACCCGCGCCTGACTGTATTGGCGAACGGGTCCGATCAGCCGTTGCGGCACGTTGACGACGACTCGCAGTGCATCGAGCGAAAAGCCGGTCATCAGCGGCTTGCCGGGCTGGACGCTCTCGCCCAGTTCCACATGGCGCTCCAGCACAATCCCGCTGTAGGGCGCATTGATCACGGTATAGCCCAGCGACTCCCTGGCCTGAGCGACGCCGGCTTGCGCGGCTTCCAGACGGGCCTTGGCGGCGTTGAAAGCGGCAGTCGCTGAATCCATTTGCGCCTTGGCGACCAGTTGTCGTTCATAGACGCTGTGAATGCGCTGGTATTCCGCCTCGGCTTCGATGAAGCGAGCCTGCGCTTCGCGCAAGCTGGCCTGTGCCTGCTCCAGACCCGCACGCTGTTCGATGTTGCGGATACGGACGATGGGCGCCCCCTGCGCTACGACATCATTGACATCGACCATGATCTCTTCAACCTGGCCGGCGGTCTGCGCGGAGACGGTGCTTTTGTTGACCGCCTCGATCACCCCGTCAAGCACCTGTTCATCAGGCAGGGTTTGCTGCTGGACTGCGGCGACTGGAAAGGGCAGTTCAGCGGCGGCCAGCAGGCTATACAAGACCAGTAACAATGGATAGATGGGTTTGGGCATGGCGGTCCCCCTTGAGCCGGATGGGTTTAGGGTTTCAGTATATTAGATAACCCTAATAATCGCCCATTCCTCATCGCTTTACAACCGCGATCGGGTCAGAAAGCGCTTGCCTTCTGGCCCTTCCAGGGAAAACATTCCGCCGCGCCCCGGCACGACATCAATAATCAACTGCGTGTGTTGCCAATATGCAAACTGCGCCGCACCGATGTAGAACGGACATAACCGTCCACTCTCACCTCTGCCGGCCCCCGCCAGCCTGGGGGAGTGAACGGTTACCATTCGCATAATCGGCCACTCAGACCGAAAGAATTCCGCTTTGGGTACACCGGGGCCAACCTACGCGACAGCACCAACGATCTGGCCTTCTACTTCAGCAACAATGACTTCTCCAACATCGGCAAGCGCAGACATGTTTCCGATCTTTGCCCTAAACGCTGGACAATCGTGGTACAAGTCTTTGAACTCCTCAAAGGCCAGCAACGCCAGAGCATTGACTTGTGCTGAATCATTCGGCAGGTATTCGCGGACTACGGGCATGGATGCTTTCGACGGCTAACGGGGCGCGAGTTGAACGTCATCCCGCACGGAGCGGACCTGCCGCCCGACGAGGAACTGTCAAGTTCCACGAGTCGTGGTGGGCGGCTGGGATGCGAGTACGGGACGACGAAGTCGCCCCGAAGGGGTGACGTTCCAACGAGGGTTCGACGGCGCAAAGCGCCGAGAACCCGACGTTGGACTCAACTCGCGCCCCGTTCGTCGGCGCTTTGCGCCGACGAACATTTGCTTAACCTGCAAAAACGAAGTTTTTGTCAGGTTGAAGCAGTTGTTGGGCGCTTTTCATTTTGCTAGTCAAATTAAAGAATACTTTCTCTTAATAAATAACCATGAATAGATCCGCGTTCAATCATGAAATCAAGAATCGGAATAATTTTGTTTTTTAATCTTATTTCTTCTTTTATTTTTTGTCTGCTAATGAATATATATTTTCTCATAAACTTCTCTAAGTAGTATAAGGTATTTGATTCTAAATCGGCGAAATCTAAAGACTTGTTATTCGATACAATTGTATAAATCCACTCAATCCCATCGTCTTTAAAATTGCTTCCGATTGAATTCAAAACTCTGACTATAGAATACAGTACAGAAGGAATATTTCCTATTTCCTTAGACACAGTAGCATATAGAGACAAATTTTCCTTCTTTAAGCTACGCCACTCTTCGATTCCTTCACGCCACCACCGCCATGCTAGCAAGTAATTTATTATGATTTCGTTTAAATGATAGCCATGAGGATTTGCACATAGCGCTTTTATTTTCGGATATAGGTTGTCCCAAATATACCAAAATTGGTCATACCTGTTTAGGTAATCTTCTGCAAATACTAATTTTTCAATAAATGAAGCTGTTTCTTCTGTTGCACAAAATAAATCAACAAATGGTTTTAAAAACTCATCAATTTCACTTAGTTCCCTTTTCAAAAGGAAATAAGCAATATTTTCAAAAATGTGTTGACGTAACAAGTAAATGTTAGAGTCATCTTCCGAATCGGCTTTGTAACTTCTTCTATCTTTTAGCAACTGTGAAGCCAATAAAGGTAACGATTTCGCATAGATTTCTAGGTGAATATTATCTTTTGTGTCAGAAGGAATTAATCGAAGAACTATTTCCAAGTCATGAATATCAAGTGAAGTAATATCATTGATGTCAAATAATATATTTTCAAAAGCGAAATCAGCATTTTTCTTCTCTAATTCTTCTAAAATAGACTTTTTAGAAATTCGCCCCCAACCAATTTCTTTTCTTTTTTCGGCAACAATATTTTTGTAAATAGGTTTAAATTTTACATATCCGAACAAAATTGACTGTGCAACTTTTGAGTTTTTTTCCCATAATTTTGATTTATGAATTGATTCAATGACGTAATCACATATTCTTTTGTATTGTCCAATTGATGTTTCGTCTAAAACAGGACTTTCGCTCAATCTTCTCGATCAAGCGGGTTGATACACTGGAATACGCGGATTACGTAACTCATGACGTAAATACTCACTCCAGAGGTTGTTTTTAACTTGGTAGAGGGTTGTCTTCA
>JAKLIY010000020.1 GCA_022709365.1 Pseudomonadota bacterium | reverse complement strand
CCGCAATTCGCCGTAGATAATTCATCACTAAATCAGGGATTTTACGGGCATCGAACATCCACTCGGCGTTCATGGCAGCACTCCTCCAAAATAGGCCTTATCTGGATAGACTCTTTACTCCGGTTAGGCAACTCCATTCAAAGTTGGTTCACCAGAAATATGGGGATCACTATTAGCAAGACTATAACCACTAGTCACCCCCGTAGCAGCCTTGGGCGCTGACCTTCAGCAAGCCAAACCCATACCATTATAGTGTATTGTCAAGCGAACGTCGCGCTCAAGGTCTCGCTTGGTCTCATCGTCCAGCCTGCCTTACCCTGCCTCGTCTGCTCATCAGCCCTGTTGATGCTCAAGTGTATGTTATACCGAATAATATTTTATTCAACCCCTTAGCTTCTTGTCGAGCAACCTTATAATAATGTAATAATGATGAGCTATAAGCAAGGGAAACGATGCGATGACGAAATACGAAGACGAGGTGACGACGATGAAGCTTAACGAACTCAAGGATAGCCTGATCGGTGTAGACATGCTCAGCAAGAAAGGCAACATCTACACGGCACGGCGCGGCTAATTCTACGGCAGGTGCGAGAGCGGCGAGAGCTTTGCCCGCAACATCCAGCAGCAGTTGCCCGAAGTAAAGATCATCGACTACGGCAACCACTACGCCGACTTCAAAGGCGGCGCTCCCGTGAACCAGCAAAGTCACTACTGGGTCAAGTTTTCGCTTGCCCTGTAAATGAACATTGCTCAATAACTAAGCACGAGGATACCCAAGATGGCGAGCAAGAAGAGGACTGATGTCGTGAACGAACTGGCGACCGACCCGAACCCGATGAACGAGGAAGAGACAATGAACGAGAGTGTAGACAAGACCCTTGAAGAGACGGTTGAAGCTCTGGCAAATATTCTACCCCGCCTGTCAAACAGTACACAGCAGTAGCAGTAATCTACCATGGACTGAGTGAGTTGGATGTCGATGAACTGAAAGAGGCCATCGACTACTGCGAAGAGCGGATAGACGAGTTGCAGCGGGATGAAGTCGAAAGCTTGGAAGCCGAGATGCGGGCGATTCAAGACAAGTTGCTGTCGTTGAAGGGCAAGACCAGTGTTCAAACAAGTTCACTGCGAGAAGGCGCCAAGAAGCAAGCGAGACCGATAGTGAACCCGAACGACTCGAATCAGGTTTACACCTTCGGCAAGCGTCCCGAGTGGTTGAAGGCGTTACTTGCTTCTGCCAACGGCGACAAGAACAAGGGACTGGAGATGATGGAGGCGATGCGGGCGATTGCTCGTGCTCCTTTCAGTCATTCACGGTGTTTACCGCAAGAAATCACATAGCAATCAAGATGGTTACAAGCATTTTGCACAGGGGAACACGGTCATCTGCGTCAAATCTGGGGCGGTTATCACTAAATAGAGACCAAAAGCACAAAGCAGAAATGACGTAGCGCCAATCTCAACAGCAAAAAGCCCTCCAAAGAGAGCTTTGCTATGATCACCTTGACAACCGACCGTGCATCGCAACCAGCAGCAACCGCCAGCCGCATCCTTGATTACGCCATGGGCCTGAGCATGGGCGCCTTGTTGATGATTGGAGCGTTCATCGGCGCGCACAGCGCCATCCGCTACGGTGCGCCCTTCATCCGCCCGGTGTTCCTGCTGGTCGTGGTGGCGATGGCGGGACGGTTGCTGATCGCCGGCTGAGTCAGAGGAAATTTCGCAGAATGGTCTGGGTCTCCGCCGCTGAAATCCGTGGCCCCAGGCTGGTCACCAGCTTGGCGGAGGCCGATGAAGCCAAGTCCCCGGCGCGTCGATGTTCCCAACCTTGACCCCGGCCATAGAGAAAAGCCCCGGCGAACATGTCCCCGGCGCCGACCGTGTCCACGGCCTGCACTTTGACCGGGTCGATGGCGATCAGCGTTTGACCATCCCAAACCAGCGCGCCTTGGGAACCCCGCGTCATCACAAACTCCCGACTCACACTCTTCAGGTAGTCGACCGTACCATTCAGGTCCGCAGCGCCCGCCATCCCCCGGGCCTCGTCTTCGTTGGCGAAGAGCAGATCGACGCCGGAGCCGATCATTTCCAGCAGACCCGTTTTGAAAAACCGGACCATATTGGGATCGGACAAGGAAAGGGCGGTCTTGACCCCGGACGCTTCGGCAATGCTCTTGGCCTCAATGCACGCCTGGCGGGCGGTGTCCGAAGTCACCAGATAGCCCTCCATGTAGAAATAGGTCGAATCGCGCAGGGCGTTCTCGACCAGTTCTTTCCTGGACAACCCGCCGCTGATGCCCAGAAAGGTACACAGGGTGCGGTCGCTGTCCGGTGTCACCAGAACAACGCATCGGCCGGTGTGGCCCGTTTCTTTCTCGGTATGGTGATTGGTGTCCACTCCGCCTTCAAGCAGGTCCTTCATGTAAAAATGGCCGAGATCGTCACCCGCCACCTTGCAGGAATAAAAGCTGCTCCCGCCGAACTGGCTGACCGCGATCATCGAATTGGCCGCTGATCCGCCCGAACTGCGCTGATGGGGATGCGCGGCCAAGTGCGCCATCATGCGCAATTGCTGCTCCTCACCCACCAGGGTCATTACGCCCTTGTCGATGCCCAGCGCCTCCAAGTCGGCCAGCTCAACCTCATATTCCATATCCACCAGCGCATTACCGATCCCGTAAACATCATACTTCGCCATTACGCCCTCATCACCGAGTAGTTAAAAGGTTGATTATACGTATCTGCTGCGCTGTCAACACCGTTCCCGCCACCGTGCGGCATCGAGCAATCCACCGAAGTCCAACTAAAATTAACGGATCATCTTTGGCAAAACCTGAGCGCTCGCAGTCATCAAACTCGTCACCTTATGAAAGACACTGCATTGTTAACCGATACCCAGCCGATGATCCTGGACATGATCACCAACGCATGGTCGGGTTGGTTACAGGGCCACCCCGCCGCTACGATCTTTCAACAATTACTGACCGTACTCGTACCGCTCACTGACAGCGACTATGGCTTTATCGGCATCCTTAATCCCGATGCTGATCGGCTCCAGGCTCCCCAGTTCAGGATACTCGCCAGCGTCCATCGGCTACCTGCCGTTGAATCCAGCGAAAAGGCCAAACCGGAGGCACTGGTGCTGCGTGACTCGATTCCCGCGCCGGACGCCCTATTCAACCAGAATCAACCGGTTATCATTAACGATGCTACTGATCTGCGAGACTGGGCGCTCGCCGCCGGGCTGCCGCCGCCCCAGTCCTTCCTGCTGGCGCCTTTCAGTATCGGCACGGAACCTGCCGGCCTGCTGGGTCTGGAGAACCGACCCGGCGGCTACGATCCGGCGCTGCAACCCCTGCTCGAACCCCTTCTGACGACCTGCGCCAGTCTGACTCAAGCCTTGCGCCTGCAAACCGGGCAACAGCAACTTGAAATCACCTTGCGCGAGCAGCAGGCACGCTATCGGGCCATTCTCGACAGCGCCCTGGAGGCGATCATCACCATTAATGAGCGGGGCGTCATTGAGGCTATCAACCCGGCCACCGAACGGTTGTTCGGCTATTCCGCCGCCGAGTTGCTGGGCTTCAATATCAGTACCCTGATGGGCGAAACCCATCGTGACCAACACGACGCCTATATCCATGATTATCTGAAAACCGGCCATTCCCGAATTATCGGTTGCAGCCGTGAAATCAGCGGCCTGCGCAAAGATGGAACCGTCTTGCCGCTGGAACTGACGGTAGGCGAGATTCATGTCAATCATGGCCGGCTGTTCACGGGTGTTCTGCGCGACATCACCGCCCGCAAGGAAGCCATTGCCCGCATGGAGCAAGCCCATGCGGACCTGACGAAAAGCCAGCACGATCTCCTGGCCATTCTCGATCAGTTCCAGGGCGGTATCATGATGGTCGATGCGCAGAACCGGATCGAATTTATGAGCCAGTCCTGCGAAAAGTTGCTGGGATTGCAACGAAACCAAGTGATTGGGCAACCCTGGGATAGCAGTCTGCCTTTCGAGCCGGAAGCGTTGCGGCAACTGCGCCAACAGTTGCTCCAACCGACTGTTGCCCGACAACACGTTCGCCTGATCTGGCGCGATCCCGCCGGACGGCGCTTATGGATGGCGGTCGAAGTGCGGGACGACCCCCGTGATCCCCGGCGGCGCATCTTCTATCTCCACGACCAGACCGAATTGCACAGTTTGCGCGATCAACTGGAGCAGGTTCGTTATGGCGAGATGATCGGCGACAGTCCACGGATGCGGGAACTGTACGAAGTGTTGCAACGAATTGCGCAGAGCGAATGCACCGTGTTGATCGAAGGTGAAACCGGAGCGGGCAAGGAACTGGCCGCGCACGCCATTCATGCCTGGAGCCTGCGCCGCAGCGGACCGTTCGTCGCCATCAATTGCGCTTGCATCAGCGAGACCCTGCTCAGTAGTCAACTCTTTGGGCATCGCCGGGGAGCGTTCACTGGCGCGACCGCCGATCAGCAGGGCCTGTTCGAAGCCGCTGATCATGGCACCCTGTTTCTCGACGAAATCGGCGATATCCCGTCCAGCGTGCAGGCCGGGCTGCTGCGTGTTCTGGAGGCGCAGGAAATCACCCGGATGGGTGACACCCGGGCGCGCCCGGTTAATGTACGGGTACTGGCGGCGACGCATAAGAACCTGGCGACGGAAGTCTCCCTGGGGCGGTTCCGCCAGGATTTGTTCTATCGTCTGCGCGTGGCGTGGGTGCGGGTGCCGTCCCTGCGAGAGCGTCTTGAGGATATTCCAACGCTGATCAACGCCTTTCTGAAGCACAACCGAATCCGCCCTCATCAAGCGCCCGAGTTCAGCGCGGCGGTCATGCAATGCCTAATGGATTATGACTGGCCGGGCAACGTGCGCGAACTCAAGAACATCATCGACTATGTGCTGATTCACTGTGATGAGCCGGTGATTCAGCCGCATCACCTGCCGATTGAACTCCACCCGTCGTCACCCCTTTCGACGGTCGCTACGCCTTCCCGGTCCGAACCTGACCGACGAACGCAGTTGCTGACGGTCCTCCAGCAAGCGCGGGGCAACCGACGGCGTGCGGCGCAATTGCTCGGAGTCAGCCGCTCTACGCTCTATCGCTGGCTGGAAGAAATGAATATGTCCCACAAGTGTCCTTAAATAAGACAGATTGCAGGACATAAAAGGACACTTCGGGACATTAATCTAGTGCCTTCTATCATTTATTTTTTAATAATTTATAACAAAATCAATAATTAAAATAAAAAATCTATAATTGGCATTGACTTTGCTGTAATTTTTGAAACTTTTAAAATCCGCCCTTGGAGAACGAATAATGAATAAAGTATCCCGCTATTCCTGGAACGCTGCCTTGGCCCTGACCTTGACCCTGGGTAGCAGTGTGATCTTGGCGAAGGGTCCCGGCACCTATTCTCCTCAGGATCAGGCGAAAGTGGAGTATCGTTGTTCATCCACTGCTGGATCGACCGGGGCCACGGCCAAGTCACCCAATGGTCACTTGTCTTATTCCTGCGTACCCGTAACTTCGGTCCAGACAACCACCCCGCCGGGCACCACTACCGCCAAAACGCCTGGCAAGCCGGATGGCCACCTGCTCACCCGTGAATCCACCCGCAGCACTATAGAAAGTGGTCGTTGCACCGCAGAGTGCTGAAAAATCCCCCCTCCGCGATCCAGTCACTGTAGCCCTGCCCGGCCAGAAACGGCTGCCCACGCCGGGCGAAATCCTCCTCACAAGTACGCAAGCTGACCAGGGTGTAAAAACGCGCCCTGGCGCTTATCCTTCTTGGGCTGCAGCACTCGCCCTAATCGATGGCAACGAGTCCAGTCCACCGTCGCTCAACTGATCGAGTCCACGGTGACATCCCGCACCTTCACGCAGTTACGGCCCACCTGATTGGCCTGATAGAGCATCTGGTCAGCGCTATCCAGCAGTTGTTCCAAACTCATGGGATGACCGTCGCTGATCATCGCGACGCCGAGGCTGAGGGTCACTGATACCGGACCCTGCGCAGTGGACACGACTATGCACGCAATCGCCGCCCGCAGACGTTCTGCTGAGGCGTGCGCCGTCGCCGTATCGGATTCCGGCAACACCATTACAAACTCTTCGCTGCCATACCGTATCCCGAAGGAAATCAATCTGTGGTTTTTCGACAGCCTCTATAACAAGGCTCACACCGAGGATGCCAATGATCCACAGGATATTCGGATGATGGGGTCAGTCGGCATGATTTGTGTTTCCCTACTCTCATCAGCGGAAAAACGACAATACCCTCGGCAACACAGCGCAGGAGTGTCATATTTCAGCAGTATAAATCCGGGTGAAGCCGCAATTCGATAGGCAACAGGTTAATCCGCTTCCTACAATTCCCTGTGAAACACCCCCTGCCTGACTCTCCTACCCAATCCGCTGGTTAAAATAGCGTTGTTAAACTTGCTCCTGATCCATCCACCTGTCGAAGGAAACTGCAAACCATGTCTCATTCTCCTGTCAGCATCGGTGTTCTGACCAGCGGCGGCGACGCCCAAGGGATGAACGCCGCCGTTCGCGCCGTAGTCCGCACCGCACTGCATGAAGGCGCCGCTGTTTACGCCATTTACGAAGGCTATCAGGGCATGGTGGATGGCGGCGACCGCGTTCGTTCACTGTCCTGGGACGATGTGGGCAGCGTCCTGCATCGAGGCGGCACGGTCATCGGCACGGCCCGTTGTCCGGCGTTCCGCGAGCGGGATGGCCGCCGCCGCGCTGCTCGCAATCTGCTCCAGTGTGGCATCGACCGGTTGGTCATCATCGGCGGCGACGGCAGCTTGACCGGTGCCAACCTGTTCCGCCAGGAATGGCCGGAACTGCTGGCGGAACTGGTGCAAGCCGGCGAAATCGGCGAAGCGACCGCCCGCGCCCACCCGGCCCTGATGATCGTCGGCCTGGTCGGTTCCATCGACAACGACATGGTCGGCACCGACATGACTATCGGCGCAGACTCCGCCCTGCACCGGATCACCGAGGCCATTGACGCCCTGACCAGCACCGCCGCCAGCCATCAGCGCAGCTTTGTCATTGAGGTCATGGGCCGACACTGCGGCTACCTGGCGTTAACCAGCGCTATCGCCGGTGGGACAGACTATGCGCTCATTCCCGAACATCCGCCGGCGGAAGGCTGGGAAGCGCGCATGTGCGAAATGCTGCGCAATGGTCGGGCTGCAGGTCGCCGCGACAGTATCGTGGTGGTGGCTGAAGGCGCAACGGACCGCACGGGCCACCCGATCAGCGCCGACTATGTGCGTCAGGTCCTGGAGGAACGGCTCGGCGAAGATACGCGGGTGACCATCCTCGGCCACGTCCAGCGCGGCGGGACGCCCAGCGCCTACGACCGCTGGATGAGCACCCTGGTCGGTCACGCTGCAGTTGAAGAATTGCTGGCGGCGACACCGGACAGCGAACCGCAATTGATCGGGGTGCGCTATAACCGCATCCATCGCGCACCGCTCATGCAGTGTGTTGAGCAAACCCGGTCGGTTGCCCAACTGATCGCTGAAAAAGATTACGACCAGGCGATGGCCCTGCGTGGCGGCAGCTTCACGGCCATGTTCGAGATTTTCAAAGCCATGGCCGCGGCATTGCCCAGCATTACGCCGCCCGACCGCCCGCGCCGGATTGCGGTACTGCATAGCGGTGGACTGGCACCGGGGATGAATACGGCCGCTCGGGCCGCAGTGCGCCTGGGTCGGGATCGCGGCCATATCATGCTGGGAGTGCGTGGCAGCTTTGCCGGGCTAATCGATGGCCGGATCGAGGAACTCAGTTGGGGCGATGTCGAAGGCTGGACCGCGCTGGGCGGCGCGGAACTGGGCGCCAGCCGGCAAGTCCCTACGACAGAACAGTTCTATCCCATCGCCCGCGCCCTGGAGACGCACGGCGTCGACGGTCTACTGGTGATCGGCGGCTGGAAGGCCTATCAGGGAGCCTACCGGCTTCACAGCGAACGGGAGCGCTATCCCGCCTTCAAGATTCCGATGATTTGCCTGCCGGCCAGCATCGACAACAACCTGCCCGGATCAGATTTGAGCATCGGCGCCGACACCGCGCTCAACGTGATTGTTGAGGCGCTGGACCGCATCAAGCAATCGGCGATGGCGGCGCGGCGCTGTTTCGTGGTTGAGGTCATGGGCCGGCATTGCGGTTATCTGGCGCTGATGAGCGGTCTGGCCGGCGGCGCGGAACGGATCTACTTGCCGGAGGAAGGCGTCACCCTCAAGGATTTGCAGGCGGATGTGGAACACATGGTCGCGAGCTTCCGCGCCGGTCGGCGGCTCTACCTGGCCATTCGCAATGAATACGTCAACCCGCAGTACACCACCGATTTCCTGGCCCGGCTGTTTGAAGAGGAAGGTCATCAGTTGTTCGATGTGCGTCAGGCGGTGTTGGGCCATATTCAGCAGGGCGGTAATCCTTCGCCGTTCGACCGCATCCTGGCCACCCGGCTGGCGGCCTATGGCATCGATTTTCTCACGGGGGAGATGGAGCGCGGCTCGGCAGCAGGCGTCTTTGCCGGCCTGGCCGAAGGCAAGTTGACCACGTTCCCAATCAAACAGATGCCGGATATGGTCGATACCGCCAACCGGCGGCCGCTGGAACAGTGGTGGCTGGAACTGCGCTCGGTGCTGCACGCCTTGGCGCAACCGTAGGCAGGCCGGCCAACGCTGATCTACCGCCGTCCGTCGCCGCCAGCCCGTCGCAGGATCGCGTCCAGCATCCGGGTAGGCAACAACCGCCTTAGTACACTGAACAGGTACGTCGGTACGGTCACCGGGTAGCGGGCGCGGGGCCGGGGACTTTCCAGTGCATGAATCACCCGCTTCAACACCGCCTCCGGCGGTAAGGTAAACGGCGCTGCCGGTCCTTTTTTGCGCAAGCGGGCTTCCATCACGGCGTACTGCTCCCGATGCGGACTGCTCTCGGCGTGGATATGCCGTTGGTAAGCCGCATGAGCGTTGTCGCGGAACCGGCTGAGAATGGGACCCGGTTCAATCAGGCTGACTTGAATGCCCGTCCCGGTCAACTCCAGACGCAACGTATCCGCTAATCCTTCCAGTGCGAATTTGCTGGCAACATAAGCACCCCGGTAGGGAAACGCCACCAACCCCAGCACTGAACTATTGTAGAGAATCCGCCCCCGGCCTTGCCGGCGCATGACCGGGATCACCAGGCCAGTCAATTCGTGCGCACCCAACACATTGGTTTCCAACTGCTCCCGCAACGCGGCCCGGCTTACATCTTCCATAGCGCCCGGTTGACCATAGCCCGCGTTATTGAACAACGCATCCAGTCGTCCACCGGTCTGCGCTAAAACCTCCGCGACCGCAGCCTGGATCGACGTAGCGTCACACAAATCCAGAGGTAGACTTTCCAACCCTTCGGCCCGCAGCCGCTCTACATCGGCGGGTTGCCGCGCCGTGGCGAAAACCCGCCAACCCCGCGCCTTCAGGCCATGGGCGACGCAATGACCGATGCCGGAAGAACAGCCAGTGATGAGGATGACCCGATCGTTCATCAATCTTTTCCTGTGGCGCTGCACAATAAAAATAAATTTTTAAAATCAATTAATTGCACTATTTTCCGGCTTTTTGCCCGGCGGTGTCATAAAACTGACATCTTACCGCCCTATAAATGCCGCTTTGCCGTAGTAACGTTGAAATCGCATGAAGCGACCATCGCTTCTGAAAGTTGTTGCCGAAACGCTTTCTCACCTCACGCCAACACCGATCCTGGAGGTTTTACATGCTCAAGCAGAAACTGGCCCTCGCCGTCGCCGCGACGCTCACTCTGGCAGGTGTGGCCCATGCCCAATCCGCCCGCGACTATATCAGCATCGTGGGTTCGTCCACCGTCTACCCGTTCACCACGACCGTAGCGGAACAGTTCGGCAAAGCCAACGCCAGCTTCAAGACGCCCAAGGTTGAATCCACGGGCACCGGCGGCGGTTTCAAGCTGTTCTGCGGCGGTGTCGGCGTCCAGCATCCCGACGTGAGCAATGCGTCCCGCGCCATCAAAAAGTCCGAGATCGAAAGTTGCGCCAAGAACGGCGTCACGGATATCGTTGAAATCAACATTGGCTTCGACGGCATCGTGGTCGCCTCCTCCAAAAAAACCAAGCCCATGCCATTGACCATCAAGGACCTCTGGCTGGCGCTGGCCAAGGAAGTCCCGGAACCAGGGACAGGCAAGCTGGTCGCCAACCCGTTCAAGACCTGGCAGGAGGTCAACCCCGAACTGCCCGCGAAAAAGATCGAGGTGCTGGGACCGCCGCCGACGTCGGGCACCCGCGACGCTTTCGTCGAATTGGTCATGGATCATGGCTGTAAGGAATTCGCGACCATCAAGGAACTGGAAAAGACCGATGAGAAAAAGGCGAAGGCCGTCTGCCAGACCATCCGCGAGGATGGCGTGTTCATCGAAGCCGGCGAAAATGATAATCTGATCGTACAGAAGCTGGTGGCGAATCCGAATGCGCTGGGCATTTTCGGCTTTAGCTTCCTGGAAGAAAACCTCGACAAGATTCAAGGTGAGACCATCAACGGCGTCACGCCCAACTTCGAGAACATCGCCGATGGCAAATATCCGGTGTCGCGGCCGCTGTTCATTTACGTCAAGAAGGCCCATGTCGGCGTGATTCCTGGCATCAAGGAATTTATTGCCGAGTTCACCAGCGAAAAGGCCGTGGGCGACGACGGCTATCTAAGCAAGAAAGGATTGATCCCGCTGCCGGACGCCAAGCGCAAGCAGGTCGCGGCGGACGCCAAAAACCTGAAGACGATGACCCCCTAATCGGGCCATTTACCAACGCTGCCAGCGTCTGAACCTCTGAGTTCGATCGCTGGCGGCGTTTCGCATCCCCGGTCATTGCGCGCTATGTTTATCTACCTTTTTTTGAGCCTGCTCTTGCTGAGCGCCGGCGCCTATCACCTGGGCCGGAAACGCGCCTTCGTCGTGGCGAACGGCCATATTCGCAAACTGCATTCTCTGCCCAGTTTCTACGGTTCCTACACTGCCTTGTGGTGTTTTTTGCCGGCGCTGATCGTCTTCGGCCTCTGGATAACGTTTCAACAAGGTTTCATCATTGACCTGGTTGTGGCCGGTATGCCGCCGGAACTGCGCAATTTGCCGCCGGATCAGTTGAATCTGGTGGTCAATGACCTGAAAAATCTGGTCGGCGGTAACTTCGTATCCAGTGCGCCGAACCCCGCCATGCTGGCCGCCGCCGATCACTATCGGCATCTACGCACGGTCGGCAACGCCGCGCTCTGGGTGACCGTGCTGAGCCTGGCGATCCTGGGCGTCGTTCATGCATGGCGGGCGATTTCGCCGACCCTGCGCGCCCGCAACCGGGTCGAAAGGGTGGTCAACGTATTTCTGATCGCCAGCTCGACGATCGCTATTTTCACCACGCTCGGGATCGTGCTGTCGGTGGTGTTCGAGTCCATTCTCTTCTTCCAGAAAGTGCCCATCAGTGAATTCCTGTTTGGCCTGCAATGGAGTCCGCAAACCGCCTTGCGCGCTGATCAGACCGGTTCTTCCGGAGCCTTCGGCTCAGTGCCGCTGTTCGCCGGAACGTTGCTGATCTCCGGCATCGCCATGGTGATCGCCGTGCCAATTGGCCTGATGTCCGCATTATTCCTGTCCGAGTACGCGACGCCGAAGTTTCGTGCGGTCGCCAAGCCGGCGCTGGAAGTGCTGGCCGGCATTCCCACCGTGGTCTACGGCTTTTTCGCCGCACTGACTGTCGCACCGCTGATTCGCGAAATCGGCACATCTATGGGTTTGCACGTCGCTTCGGAAAGCGCACTGGCGGCCGGACTGGTCATGGGCATCATGATCATCCCCTTCGTTTCCTCGCTGTCCGATGACGTGATCAATGCCGTGCCGCAGTCGATGCGCGATGGTTCCTACGCCCTGGGCGCAACCAAATCCGAAACGATCAAGCGCGTCCTGCTGCCGGCGGCGCTGCCGGGTATTGTCGGCAGCATCCTGCTGGCCGTCTCCCGTGCCATCGGTGAAACGATGATTGTGGTCATGGCGGCCGGACTGTCGGCTAATCTGACCGCCAATCCATTGGAAGCGGTCACCACGGTCACCGTGCAAATCGTGACGCTGTTGACCGGCGATCAGGAATTCGACAGCCCCAAGACCCTGGCCGCCTTTGCCCTCGGTCTGATGCTGTTTATCGTCACGCTGATTCTCAATATCATTGCCCTGCAGGTGGTGCGCAAATACCGGGAGCAGTATGAATAAAGTGATCTCTTCCCCTGACCCGCTGCAACGCAACATTAAAACCATCGTCAACGCCAGTCTCCCGCGCCGCCATGCCGCTGAACGGCGTTTCCGCTGGTACGGGCTGATTGCGGTCAGCCTGGGTCTGGCCTTCGTCGTTTTGATGTTCGGCAACATCATCAGCAAAGGCTATCCGGCTTTTTGGCAAACTTATATCCAGGTGCCTATCCAGTTCGATCCCGCCGTGATCGATCCCCAGGGCAACCGGGACCCGCAGGCCTTGCAGAGCGCCGATTACGCGGCGCTGGTGCGCGCCGGGATGCGCCGCATGTTTCCTGCGGTAGAGGGGCGGCTGGAACTGCGCGCGCTCTATGGTCTGGTCAGTTCCGATGGGGCGCTGGAACTGCAAAACCGGGTACTCCAGAACCCGGAACTGATCGGCGCCGAACAGGAAATTTGGCTGTTAGCCAGCGCCAACGTGGATACTCTGATCAAGGGCAACATTGAACGGTCGCTCGACGAGACGGAACGTCCGATCAAGGACAATCAAATCGGCTGGGTCGATCAATTGCAGGCCGCAGGGCAGATCGAGAAGCAGTTCAACACGATTCTCTTCAGCAGTGGCGATTCCCGCGAACCGGAACAGGCCGGTATTCGCGGCGCTTTGATGGGTTCGTTCTACACCCTGCTGATCACCTTCCTGCTGTCGTTCCCGATTGGCGTGGCGACGGCAGTGTATCTGGAGGAGTTCGCGCCGAAGAACCGCTGGACCGATTTGATCGAAGTCAATATCAACAACCTGGCGGCGGTGCCCTCCATCGTGTTTGGCCTGTTGGGCTTGGCGGTGTTCATCAACTTCTTCGGCCTGCCGCGTTCCGCGCCCCTGGTGGGTGGACTGGTCTTGAGTTTAATGACGCTACCGGTAATTATCATTGCCGGTCGCGCCGCGTTGACCTCGGTGCCGCCATCGATCCGCGAAGCCGCGTTGGGGGTTGGCGCCTCCAAATTGCAGATGGTCGGCCACCACGTCCTGCCACTGGCGATGCCGGGCATGTTGACCGGCTCGATTATTGGCATGGCCCGCGCCCTGGGTGAATCCGCCCCACTACTGATGATCGGTATGGTGGCCTTCATTGTCGATGTGCCAAAGAGTTTCACCGACCCGGCCACCGTGCTGCCAGTGCAGATTTTTCTCTGGTCTGACCTGCCGGAACGAGCGTTTGTAGAGCGCACCTCGGCGGCGATTATGGTGTTACTGGCGTTCATGATCGTCATGAATGGCCTAGCGATTATTCTTCGCAAGCGCTTCGAGCGCCGCTGGTAAGATCCCCTAAAATCCCCGAGGATTCATTGGTATGAGTACAACGATAATTGAAGCTAAAGCGAACCTGGATAATGCACTGAATGCTGAAGGCCGACAAATCCCGCTGTCCAGTGTCCAGATCACCGACTACGATCACCGGCAAACGGTCGGCAAAATCACGGTGGATAACCCCAAAATGATTTGCCGCGACGTCAATGTTTATTACACTGGAAAACAGGCATTAAAACATGTCAGCATCGATATTGGTGCGAATGAAGTCATCGCTTTTATCGGTCCATCAGGTTGCGGAAAATCGACTTTTCTGCGCTGCCTGAATCGTATGAACGATACCATTCCTTTTTGCCAGGTCATCGGTGAGATCAAACTTGATCAAGACGATATCTACGATAAGAGCATTGATGTGGTGCAACTACGGGCGCGGGTCGGCATGGTGTTCCAAAAACCCAACCCCTTTCCCAAATCCATCTATGAAAATGTCGCCTATGGGCCGCGAATTCACGGTATGGTCGATGGCAAAGCGGAGATGGACGAACTGGTGCGCGCCAGTCTGGAGCGGGCAGGGTTGCTCAAGGAAGTCGAGAATCGACTGAGCGAGCCGGGCACCAGTCTATCCGGCGGCCAGCAACAGCGGCTGTGCATCGCCCGCGCTATCGCGGTTAATCCTGAAGTGATCTTGATGGACGAACCCTGTTCAGCGCTTGATCCCATCGCCACCGCTAAAATCGAGGAACTGATCGACGAACTGCGAGAAAACTATACTATCGTCATCGTTACCCACTCTATGCAACAGGCTGCCCGCGTTTCCCAACGCACGGCTTATTTTCACCTAGGCGACTTGATTGAAATTGGTGAGACCGATCAAATCTTCACCAATCCTAAACACAAATTGACCGAAGACTACATCACCGGCCGCTTTGGCTGACACGCCCTCACTTGCGTTACTACTGGAGTATTTACTCATGGCCATCAGCCACGATGCTCATACCGTCAAGCAGTTCGATGTACTACTGGCCAACCTGCGCAATCTGGTGCTGGAAATGGGCGGGCTGGTGGAAGATCAGATTAAAAACGCCATCCAGGCGCTGGATAACGAGGATGTCGCTGCCGCCCGCGAGGTGATCGCCCGTGACCAGATCATCAATGGGATGCAGGTCAAAGTCGATGAAGACAGCGTCAGCCTGATTGCTCTGCGCCAGCCGCTCGGTAGCGACCTGCGGCTGATCATGTCGCTGTCCAAGATCGTCACCGATCTGGAGCGGATCGGTGATGAGGCCGAGAAAATTGCCCGGATGACCGTCAAGACCTACGATGGCGTTAGCAGCTCACCCAGCGCCAAACTGCTCCGCGATGTGCATCCCATGTCCAAGCTGGCGGCGAATATGTTGCACGGCTGTCTCGATGCTTTGGCGCGGTTGGATGTAGAAAAAGCGGTCGAAGTCGCTAAGGGCGATGATGAACTGGATCAGGAGTTTCAATCGGCGTTGCGGCGACTCATGACCTACATGATGGAAGACCAGCGCACCATCGGTCACGCGATCAACGTCCTGTTCATCATTAAGGCGCTGGAACGGATTGGCGATCATTCCAAAAACATCGCTGAATACATCATTTATCTGGTGAAGGGCAAGGATGTGCGGCATGTTAAAATGGATGTGCTGGTTCAGGATGCGCTTGAAGAAGAGTGATTGAGGAGACAGGGAAACAGGGAGATGCGGTAGATAAAATTTTTGTAACTAATCAGCACCGGTTTGAATCGAGTTATGGTGTGCGGGCCAAGCGCTGGGTGAATTGCACATTGCTCATGGTCTGAATCACGGATTCGCCGGATGACACCGATTTCACGGATGAAGCCTTTCGTGTAATCCGTTAATCCGCTAATCCGTGATTCAGACGGCGAAATCTGAGTAGTCAAAAATTTTTCTCTTCGCTAATTTCCTGTTTCGTCAATCTTGGCATCCGCTGATTCTAATGTCCCAAGAGATTTATAATTGATGAAAAAATTAACCACACCCTATTACTTGATCGACGAAACTTTACTGGAAAAGAACCTCAAGATTATTGAAAAAGTGCGCGATATTTCCGGCGCAAAATCGGTATTGGCACTCAAGTGTTTTTCAACTTGGGGTGTTTTTGGCTTGATGCAGCGCTATCTGGATGGAACCACCAGTAGTTCTTTATTTGAAGCTCGCCTGGGTCATGAGAAATTTGGTAAAGAAGTTCATGCTTATAGCGTCGGATTTTCTAAAAAAGACATCAAATCGGTCAGAAAGTTTGCTGATAAGGTAATTTTCAATTCGATCTCGCAATTAATGACTCACTATGATGATATTCACACCATGAAACTAGGGTTGCGAGTTAATCCAGGAATCAGTTATTCACACTTTGACCTCGCTGATCCAGCCAGAAAATACTCGCGACTGGGTGTTTCCTACCACGCGGAAATCATGAAAGTCTCGCCAATTCTGAGTGGAGTTATGTTTCATTTTAACTGCGAAAATGACAATTTTAAAAATATTTCCGCAGCTATTGACCTGATCAGTCAAAAATATGGAAATCTACTGGAAAAAATGGAATGGGTCAGTCTTGGTGGGGGTCTTTTCTTTACCAAAGACGGTTATCCACTGGATCAATTCTGCGAAAAATTAAAAAACTTCAGTGAAAAATTCGGCATTCAAGTCTATCTGGAGCCGGGTGAAGCGGCGATTACCGGTTGCGCCGAGCTGGTCACGACCGTTTTGGACATCCTGCATAATGAGATCGATATTGCGATTATCGACGCTTCCGTTGAAGCCCACATGCTGGATCATTTGATTTATCACACCTCGCCCAAAATTACCTTCCCCGAGTCAGGCCGTCATCGCATCATGATTGCAGGTCGAACCTGTCTGGCCGGGGATATCTTTGGTGAGTATCGCCTGAAAACCCGATTAAAGATTGGCAGTGAAGTCCATATCGCCGACGCAGCGGGATACACGATGGTTAAGAAAAACTGGTTCAATGGCATCTCCATGCCCGCTATTGTCGTCCGCCGGTTGGATGGAACAGTGGAAATCGTCCGAAAATTCGGCTATAAAGATTTCAAACGCAATCTTTCATAAGTTCATGGAGTTACTTGGATGAAAAACAATGTATTGATCATCGGCGCAGGCGGGGTTGCCCATGTCGCGGCCCACAAAGCCGCCATGAATAACGATGTGCTGGGCGATATTTGCATTGCCTCGCGGACATTGGAGAAGTGTGATCAGATCATCGATAGCGTTAAACGGAAAGGGCATATCAAAGATCCGGCTAAGAAACTTTATTCAAAGCAAATCGACGCACTCGATATTCCTGCCACGGTCAAGCTGATTCACGAAACCCATTCACAGATTGTTATCAATCTCGGTAATGCTTTTATTAATATGTCAGTTCTGGAAGCCTGTCTTGAAACTGGAGCTGTCTATATTGACACCGCAATTCATGAAGAACCAGATAAGGTCTGCGAAACTCCGCCCTGGTATGCCAATTATGAATGGAAACGTAAAGACCGCTGCACGGAGAAAGGGCTAACCGCTATTCTTGGCGCTGGATTTGATCCCGGCGTCGTCAACGCCTACTGTGCATTAGCTGTCAAACGCTATTTTGACAAGATCGATACCATTGATATTTTAGATGTCAATGCCGGAAGTCATGGTAAATATTTTGCTACCAACTTCGATCCAGAAATTAACTTCCGCGAATTTATCAAGGTCTGGACCTGGATCGACCGCCAGTGGAAAGAGTATCCCACGCATTCCGTCAAGCGCATCTACAATTTCCCGGTGGCTGGTCCTTGCCCGATCTATTTGAATGGACATGACGAATTGCATTCGCTGTCGAAAAATATCGATGCAAACAGCATTCGTTTCTGGATGGGCTTCGGCGATCATTACATTAATGTCTTCACCGTACTGCGCACTCTCGGGTTTCTGTCGCACCTGCCCGTGACCCTGACAACCGGTCAAGAAGTCGTGCCCCTCAAGGTAGTTAAAGCATTGTTGCCCGATCCGCAAACTTTAGCCCCCGGTTATACTGGTAAAACCTGCATTGGTAACTTCGTCAAGGGTTCGAAAGATGGGAAGGCGCGGGAAGTGTTCATTTATCAGGTTTCAGATCACAAAAAGTGCTTTGAAGAAGTTGAGTCGCAGGGCATCAGCTACACCGCTGGCGTTCCTCCGGTTGCGGCGGCTATGCTCGTTGCCCAGGACATTTGGGATCCAAAAACGATGGTGAACGTCGAGGAACTGGATCCGGAACCGTTCATTGCCCTTCTTGATCAGATTGGCTTGCCGACGGATGTCAAGGAAATTCAGCCCGGCAGCGCAGAATCCTTCGATGGAGCAGTCAGAGATTTAGAGACGGAACTGGCGAAATCCACTGCAACCGTGACTATTTCCGCGGCTAATCCGATGATTGCCTTGGCGCCTAAAAAATAGCGGTTCACTCCTTCAGCAAATCAGGCCGGTTTTAACCGGCCTTGAGCTATCGGCATCTATCCCATTTACAAAAGAGTCCAATCATGTATCGTAGCTACTATTCGCCTGCTGAATGGGAAAAAATCATCAAATTCTCTGAAAAGAAAGAGACGCCCTTTTTAGTTGTTCTGCTGGACAGGATTCAGGAAAAATTTGAAGGATTCCGCAAGAACTTTCCCCAAGCGAAAATTTATTACGCCGTCAAAGCGAGTCCCGGTAGGGAAGTACTAACCTTGCTTCGAGATATGGGTTCCTATTTCGATATCGCTTCCATTTACGAACTTGATCAAGTTTTGGACCTTGGTGTATCGCCTGATCGTGTTAGCTTCGGCAACACCATTAAGAAAGCAAAGCATGTTCGGGAAGCCTATGAAAAAGGCGTCCGGCTTTTCGCCAGTGATAGCGAAGTGGATATTCGTCATTTGGCCAAGGAAGCGCCGGGTTCGCGGATATTCTTTCGTCTGTTAATGGATGCGGTGACTTCGGATTCTGATTGGCCCTTGTCGCGGAAATTCGGCTGTCAGCCACGCATGTTGGTGGAATTGGTATCACTAGCTGCTGATCTCGGACTCGAACCGTATGGCATTTCTTTTCATGTCGGTTCGCAGCAGCGTGAAATCCCGGCTTGGGATACGGCGATTGCTCAAGTGAAAAGTCTGTTCGAGCAACTGGAGAAACAAAAAATTCACTTGAAAGCGATGAACATGGGAGGTGGTTTCCCAGCAGATTATCTGATTAAATCTAATCCACTATCGGTATATGCGGAAGAAATCAATCGCTACCTCAGCTTTCATTTCGGCGAATCCATCCCGGAAATTTACCTTGAACCGGGACGTGGTCTCACTGGAGAAGCCGGCATACTGGTCAGTGAAGTCGTTCTGATTTCCAAAAAATCACGGACTGATTTAAAACGCTGGGTTTATACTGATGTCGGTATCTTTAATGGTCTGATGGAAACTATTGATGAGTCGATTAAATATCCGATTTATACCGAGAAAGACGGCGAAAATGGAGATGTTATTCTGGCAGGTCCTACTTGTGATAGCTTGGATATTATTTATGAGCATTTTAAATATGAACTCCCCTTATCGTTAGAAATCGGTGACCGAATTTACTGGATTTCCACTGGGGCCTACACCGCATCTTATAGTGCAGTCGAATTCAATGGCTTCCCGCCATTGAAAACCTATTATTTATGACCGTTCACCGCCACATATCGGACATCCCGGCCAACGCCCGACCCGCATCGTCCGCCATTCCATGCGTGCGGCGTCCAGCAACAGCAGGCGACCATCGAGCGGTTCGCCGAGGTGCGTCAATACCTTGATCGCTTCCATCGCCTGGACACTGCCGATAATCCCGACCACTGGCGCAAGGACCCCGGTTTGTGCGCAGGTTTCCGGGTCCATGGCCGTGTCCCGGTACAGGCAGCGATAACAAGCGCCCTCCCCGCCGGGCCGCCACACCAGCACTTGCCCTTCCAGACGGATCGCCGCCCCCGTCACCAGTGGCGTCCCCGCCTGGACACAGGCGGCATTGATGGCCAGTCGAGTCGCTAAATTATCACAGGCGTCCACTACGACATCCGCCTGTCCGACCTGTTCCTGCAATTCCACTGCGTCCAGCACCCGAGGGATAGTCGTAACCTCGACCAGTGGATTCAGCGCCCGCAAAGTATCGCGGGCTGATTCAACCTTGGGCCGGCCAATATCTGCGGTGCGATGGATAATCTGCCGTTGCAGGTTAGACAAGTCCACGGTGTCGAAATCGACCAGAGTGAGTCTGCCAACGCCAGCCGCAGCCAAGTACATGGCGACGGGTGATCCCAGTCCGCCCAGGCCGATGATCAGCGCATGGGATTGATCGAGTCGTTCCTGACCGTCAATGTCGAATTCCGGCAGCAGGATTTGCCGGCTGTAGCGCAAAAGCTCGTCGTCGGTCATGGGATTTCAGCGCGTGAGAGAGGGTAGATGAATAGTACCAGTACCGAACCGGACTATTGAATCGCCGCCGTTTTTGATAGTCGGAGTCAAGCACCCTGCGCTACTTTTGGGTATCATTTCAATACCCACTCTCCCATAGTCTGGGGTTTTCAGTATCGGCTCACAAGGAACCCCTCGCTTGATTTCCCTCAACCAACTCTCCCTGCAACGCGGCGGTAAGTCGCTGTTTGACAACGTTTCGCTCACCGTCCATCCCGGCTGGAAAGTCGGGTTAATCGGCGCCAACGGCTGCGGCAAATCCAGCCTGTTCGCCTTGCTGCGCGACGAACTGCATCCAGACACCGGCAATCTCGATCTACCGGCGCGCTGGACCGTCGCCCATGTCGCCCAGGAAACGCCGGCGCTACCCCATCCGGCCCTGGAATTCGTACTGGATGGCGACGCCGAATTGCGGCAGATCGAGCATGATTTGCACGCTGCTGAAGCCGCGCATGATGGAACTCGCCAGGCCGAACTCCACGCCCGTTTTGACGCTATCGGTGGTTACAGCGCCCGCGCCCGCGCCGGCAAGCTCATGGCGGGACTGGGTTTCGCCCCTGATCAACTGGAACGGCCCGTTGCGGAATTCTCCGGCGGCTGGCGGGTGCGGCTGAATCTGGCCAAGGCGCTGATGTGCCGCTCCGATCTGTTGCTGCTGGACGAACCGACCAACCATCTCGACCTCGACGCGGTGCTGTGGCTGGAACAATGGCTGCGCACCTATCCCGGCACCCTACTGCTGATCTCTCACGACCGCGACGTACTCGACAGCGTAGTCAGCCACATCGCCCATATTGACCAGCAGCGCATCACTCTTTACTCCGGAGGCTATGCCGATTTCGAGGACCAGCGCGCCGCCCGACTGGCCTTGCAACAGGCGGCGTATGACAAGCAGCAGCGGGAAATCGCCCATCTGGAAAGCTTTATTACCCGTTTCCGCGCCAAGGCGACCAAGGCCCGGCAGGCACAGAGTCGGATCAAGGCGTTGGAACGGATGGAGCGCATTGCTGCCGCCCATGTCGATTCACCCTTTGATTTCCAGTTCGCCCCACCGGAGCGGCTGCCCAATCCGCTCCTGACAGTGGACAACGCCGCCGCGGGCTATGCCGACCGGCCGGTGCTGGAGCGGATCAAGCTGACGCTCCATCCTGGCAGCCGTCTGGGCCTGCTCGGTCGCAACGGTGCGGGCAAATCGACGCTGATCAAACTGCTGGCCGGGGTCTTACCGCCGTTGACCGGACGGATTGAACCCGGCCTGGGGCTGACCCTGGGTTACTTCGCCCAGCACCAACTGGAACAGTTGCGACCTGACTGGAGTCCGCTGCGGCATTTGCAGAAACCGGAGGAACGCGCCAGCGATCAGGAACTGCGCAATTTCCTCGGCGGCTTCGGTTTCCCCGGCGACCGGGCGCTGGACCCGGTTGCGCCCTTCTCCGGCGGCGAAAAAGCCCGGCTGGCGCTGGCGCTGCTGGTTTGGCAACGACCTAACCTGTTGCTGCTGGACGAGCCGACCAACCATCTCGATCTCGACATGCGCCACGCCCTGACCTTGGCCTTGCAGGATTATCAGGGAGCGTTGATCGTGGTCTCCCACGACCGGCATCTGCTGCGCACGGTCACTGACGAATTCCTGCTGGTCGCCGACGGTCGGGCGCAACCCTTCGACGGCGATCTGGACGACTACCGCAACTGGCTGAATGAACAACAACGCGCTATCAACCGCGACATCCCATCACGCAATGATGGTAACGGTAATAGCATCATCGCACGTCGCGAGCAGAAACGCCTGGATGCGGAACGTCGCCAGCAATTCGCCATTCAGCGCAAACCGCTGGATCAGCAAATTCGCCAGATCGAACAGCGTATGAGTACGCTGCATCAGGAACAGAAAACGCTGGACGTTGCCCTCGCCGACTCAGCCAGTTACGACGGGGCTAATAAAAACCGGCTCAAGGAATGGTTGTTGCGTAAGGGTGAAGTGGATCGGGACTTGGCGGCGCTGGAAACCGACTGGCTGGAGATTCAGGAAGCAATTGAGGCGCTGACCGGCGATAGCTGATACGGGACACAAGCTTTATCGTCCACCGAAAACACGGAAAGCGCGGAAAAGAAGACTATGCTTTAAGGCGGATTTCCCACTACTAACCGCACGGTATGAACTGGAACCATCTGCTGTCCCGTACTCGTCCCGGACTGCCTCACCCCCACCCCGACAACGAAGCGCGCACTGATTTTCAGCGCGATTTCGACCGCATCGTCTTTTCCTCGGCCTTTCGCCGGCTCCAGGACAAGACCCAGGTCTTTCCCCTCTCGCGGAGCGATTATGTCCGCACCCGCCTGACCCACAGCCTCGAAGTGTCCAGCGTCGGGCGCTCTCTTGGCACAATGGTCGGTGACAGCGTCATCAAAAATCATGACCTCAAGGGCGTTTATCCCCAGGATTTCGGTGCCGCCGTTGCCGCCGCCTGCCTGGCCCACGACATCGGCAATCCACCCTTCGGCCATGCGGGCGAGGACGCTATCCGGCTCTGGTTCGCCCGTTCTCCCACCGGCCAGCAGGCTTTGGAACCCCTTTCGGAGTCCCAGCGACAGGACCTCCTCAATTTTGAGGGCAACGCCCAGGGCTTCCGCATCATCACCCGCCTGCAAAGCCCCGACAATCCCGGCGGGATGCAACTGACCTGCGCGACACTAGGCGCATTTACCAAATACCCCCGTGCTTCGTGGCTCCCCGCTGATCCGCCGCCCGGCATTGCGTTCAAAAAGTTCGGCTTCTATCAGGACGACGCTGCTCTATTTGCCGAAACGGCCCAACAACTGGGACTGGAATCAACGCTGCCGGGGGCCTGGAGCCGTCATCCGCTCGCTTATCTGGTCGAAGCAGCGGATGACATCTGCTATCGGATCATCGACGTGGAAGACGCCTTCCGGCTCCAGCAACTGCCCTTTGATCAAGTCCGCGATCTGCTGCTACCGCTGACCGGGGAAGCGCATCGCGCCGAACGCAAAATGGCGCACATCACCCGGACCAGGGAAAAGATCGAATACCTGCGCGCTAAAGCGATTGGCGCGATCATCGATCAGGCGCATCAGTGTTTCATGGATCACGAGGACGCCATTCTGGCCGGCACGCTTCAGGAAGAGCTGCTCGACATCATCCCCGCCGCCGCTGCCATGCGCGCATTGAAGGAATGTGGGGAAGCGCAGATCTATATCTCCCGGCCCGTCGTGGAAGTGGAAGCGGCAGGTTTTGAAGTGTTAGGCGGATTGCTGGAAACGTTCGTAACTACGGTCAACGACCTCGCCGCTCACGGTTCACAGGCTTCGCCCAAAAGCCGGATGCTGATTCACCTGATCCCGGAGCCATTCGCCGGACCGGGTCGCTGCCCAGTCGATGATCCTTATCGCCGGGTGCTGGCCATCACCGATTTCGTGTCCGGCATGACCGATTCCTACGCGGTGGCGCTGTTCAAAAAACTGACCGGGATTTCCCTGCCGACCGGCTAGATTTCACCCAAAATTGCTAATCAACGGCACAAACACCACCGGCAACACACTCCGGACGTGCACCCGGCCCTGCTCATCCTTGTCCAGCACCTGCAAATCCTGCGTCCATTGCGGCGGACCCACCGGTATGACCAGCCGGCCCCCCGGCTTTAACTGCCGCACCAGCGCTTCCGGTACGGTCGCCGCCGCTGCTGTGACCATAATCCCATCAAAGGGCGCTTGCTCTTCCCAGCCCAGGCAACCATCGCCAGCGCGCACCGCGACATTGGCAAATCCCAGTTCCTGCAAGCGCTGCGTGGCCGCATCCGCCAGTTCAGGAATCCGCTCCAGTGAGTAAACCTGCCGCGCCAGGCTAGCCAGCACCGCCGTTTGATAGCCCGATCCCGTGCCGATCTCCAATACCACGTCCTCCGGTCCCAGCGCGAGCAACTCGGTCATCAGCGCCACGATAAACGGCTGGGAAATGGTCTGGCCGCGCCCGATGGGTAACGGCCGATCGGCATAGGCCCACTCGCACTGCTCGGGTGGCACAAAGCGATGCCGGGGAACCGTTGCCATCGCCTGCATCACCCGTCCGCTCAATTCATCAAGACCGGTTGATCTGCCCGTCTCGCGGGTTTCCGTGACAACCCGCTCCAACAACCGCTGGCGCGCTTGCTGATGCTGGTCATCGCTCATCCAACGGTCGCTCATACCCCACCTCTTAATCACAACGCTTACTTACAAGGCCAGGATCCGGGCAACCATATCCCCTTCACACAACAGCGGTTGTCGGCGCAAACCCGCCAATAGACCCGCAACCGGCGCGGTAATCCGCATCTGCACCTCGCCAGTAAAGCTGTCGTAAATCTGACCCAATTCTTCACCTGCCCGAACCCAGCGCCCCACATCCAGAATAGAGGAAAACAGGCCGGACTGTTCCGCCCGCACGTCACACACCTGTCGCTGGTCGAAATAATGCAAATCTTCCTCGTCTTCGACCAGCCGCAACCCGCCGATTACCCCGGTACGGTCGAGAAACGCCGCCAGCGCTCGAAACAGGGTTTCGCAATGCCGGGTCTGCAAATTGCCGGATTGACCGGCGTGAATGACGAAATTCTCACCCCCCTCCGGTCGCCAGGCGTGCAGCAGTTCACCCACCTTCTCATCGTCAACCGGTTGTTCGATCACCGCCGGTAATCCGAACAAACAGGCGCTGGCCCGCTCATCATCGCTGGGTGCATAGAGCCACACTTGCGGCAACTCTTCGATTTCGCAACCCGCCGTGCGTACTTCCACCCGATAATAGGCGGTGCGGGTCATCTCCATCACCCGATCGGTCACCCTGCCCGCCACGGGACGGCGACCTCTCGCCCACCGGGTAGCCCGCTGCATGCTGCTGGTGCGCAATCCATCGACCGTCGGAACGATCACCACCCGTTCCCGCAACTGCAAACCCCGTCGTCGACCGGCCTCTACGCTCCGCAGAAAGGTCGCTAACCGCGACAGCACAAACATACCGTTCAAGTCGTTACCGTGCAGGTTGGCCACCAGGGCCAACCGGGGTGTGCGCTCCCACGAGCCAATATCATGGCATGGCAGCCAATCCTCATCGCGCAATCGAATAACTCGTCCAGGAATGGTCGTGTTGATCAAGATCCTGCTCCGCTCCGTTATCACCGTTACCATTGACTGTAAAATGCTATCGAATTGATAGACCAGCATAGTTCAGTTTGTTGATTTCGCATGGTGAATTTTTCCAGCGCCAGAAAATCCCGTTTTTAATGTTGCCTTGCAACATCAATCCCGCTATATTGCATTGCAGCAAAGTTGGCAAACATCCAGCATGAGGAACGCACCATGGTCATCGATCTGTTCAGCAAGGCACTGAAAACCCGACAAGTCCTACCCGATCCCTTGGTCAAGGCGAATCAACTGTTCGCCGAAAATATGGAAAAGATGCTGCTTTTTCAGATGAGTGCGCTTAAGTCCTATCTGGACATCGGTCTGAACCAGATGCGCGCTGCCGCGGAAATCACCGATGTCCAGAGCTTTCAGGACTTCTGCAAACGTCAGGCGCAAATCGCCCAGACTATGCAGTACAAAATGCTGAACGATATGCGGGTCCTGTCGGATATGAACGCCCGCTTCAAGGTTGACATGGAAACTTTGAACCGGGCCACGTTGAAAGACGTACTCCCCAAAGCCGCATGAACCCTCTGCCCCCTGCCGCCCCGCCTGCGCGGAGCGGTCGTGTTTCCGATGACTATCGCCTGTCTCATCCCGCCGACTATCGCTGTCGCCGTGGAATCGTCCGCTCACTTGGCGGAAGCGGCTGCACTGGCTGCTGAACTGGCGCTGCCGCTCGTCGCTGACCTCACCATCTCGCCAACGCATCTGCTGGTTTTGACCGAGCAACGGCTGGAATTACGCCAACTCGGGGCCGACGCGCCTGGCCCCGTGTCTGTCAACTTCACTGCAGGAACCGCCGCGCATCGTCGGCAATTCGGCGGCGGACGCCGTCAGCCTCTGGCGCGGGCAGTCGGGTTAAAAGGTAGCGCGATGCCGACCGTGATCGACGCGACTGCCGGACTGGGCCAGGATGCCTTTGTACTGGCCAGTCTGGGTTGCCGGGTGCAGTTGGTGGAACGTTCACCGATCATCAGCGCTTTGCTGCGCGATGGATTGCGCCGCGCCGCGCAGGATCCAGAGATTGGCCCGTGGGTCAGGGAACGACTGAGCCTTTGCCAGGCGGATGGACAGGAATACCTGCGGGGGCTGAGTGAAAACCAGCGGCCCGAAGTTATATATCTCGATCCCATGTACCCGCACCGGCGGAAAACGGCGCTGGCCGGGAAAGAAATGCGCCTGTTGCGGCAACTGGTCGGTGATGACCACGACGCCTCGGAACTGCTGGCAGCAGCGCTGGCTTGCGCCCGGCGACGAGTGGTAGTGAAACGGCCTAGACTCGCACTGGCGCTCACTGGCTCGCCGCCCGACGCGCAAATCATCGCTCCTCACACCCGTTTTGATCTCTATTTGATTCCGCCCACCGGGGTCAGCGTTGCCAGTGGATGCACCAACTGTCCATAATCTCGAACGATTTTATCAACATAGGCCCTAGTCTCAGCGTAGGGCGGCACCCCGCCATAGCGAACCACTGCACCCTCGCCAGCGTTATAACCCGCCAGCGTCAAGCGCACATCGCCCTGAAAATAGGCCAGCAACCAGCGCAAATAGGCCATCCCACCCTGCAGGTTCTGCACCGGATCAAAGGGATCGCGCACCCCGAACCGCTCAGCGGTCTCAGGAATCAGTTGCATTAATCCCTGGGCGTTTTTCACGGAACGCGCCTGACTGTTAAAGCCGGACTCTGCGTCGATCACCGCCATCACCAATGCCGGTTGCAGACCGTAATTCGGCGCTAAACGATTCACCAACGCCACAACCTGAGCTTGCTCCGGCGAACGGGGTCGGGTGCGAACTATCACCGGCGCCGGCGGCTTAGGCGTTGGATCGACCGGCTCTGTGCAATTGGCTTTGTCGACCTTGGCCGGATCTTCCACCATCGCCAACATCCGTTGCGCGAGTGTATCGCCTTTGGCCGCCGCTAACCGGAACCACGCCGCGGCCTGAGCGTCATTGCGCATCACGCCGCGACCATTGGCGTACATCCAGCCTAACTGATACTGAGCCTGGATATGACCGCGCCGGGCGGCGGCGCAATACAATTGCATGGCCCGGTCATAATTCTGAGCGATACCCTCGCCATGCTCATAGCGCGTAGCCCACTCCACCTGAGCCGCAGGGGTGTCCTTGATCAGCTTGAGCCAATTGGGACCAGGATCTGCCGCCCACGCGCCGATGCTGCACACGCCCAGGAGCCACCCTCCAAAACGCCCATATCGCTTCATCAAGTCACTCTCCGCTGCAATGATGTGATGCAACATGCTAAGCAGTTTTGGCCCGCAATGCCAGCCAGGCCGGTTTTTCCGATCTTCGGTAGCATCCATCCTCGCGGTAGACCTCGCAAGTTGCAAAAAAATGACCGACTCCGCTGAGAAACCCAGCCTGTTCCTGTAGACTTTGCGACTCTTTATTGCAAACGCGAACATGAAAAAAATCACTGATTGAATCGAGTAAGGAGGCCATCATGGTCAGCTACACGACCGAATCCATCCGTAACATTGCCCTGGTTGGGCATGGCGCAGCAGGTAAAACGACCCTGGTCGAATCCATCCTGTTTCACGCCGGGAAACTTGCCACGCCCGGCGCTGTGGAAAAAGGCAACACCGTTTGCGACTTTGATCCGCAAGAAAAGGCTCATCAACACTCGCTGGATGCGGCGCTGGTCAATCTCGACTACAACGGCGCTCACATTAATCTGATCGACACCCCCGGCTTCCCGGATTTCATCGGCCAAGCCCTCGCCGTGATGCCGGCAGTGGAAACGGTGGCGGTGGTCATCAACGCCCAAAGCGGCATCGAAGCAGTGACGCAACGACTGATGGAACGCGCCGCCGAACGCCGACAGTGCCGGATGATCATCGTTAACAAAATCGATGCTGAAAATCTGGATTTACCCGGCCTGCTGGAACAAATTCAGGAAATCTTCGGTCGGGAATGCTTGCCCATCAACCTGCCGACCAACAACGGCGCCGGCGTGGTGGATTGCTTCTTCAATCCTGCCGGGGACAGTGATTTTTCCAGCGTTGCCGCCGCCCACTCGGCCCTGATCGATCAGGTGGTCGAGATGGACGAAGACCTGATGGCGTTGTACCTGGAACAGGGCGAGGATTTGCAGCCTGAACAGCTCCACACGCCTTTCGAAAAGGCGCTGCGGGAAGGCCACTTGATCCCGATCTGCTTTGTTTCCGCCCGCACCGGCGCTGGAGTCAAGGAACTGCTGGAAACCTTCGTCAAGCTGTTACCCAATCCCCTGGAAGGTAATCCCGAACCGTTCCTGAAGGGCGAAGGCGACGATAGTGCGGAACTGTCTGCCGTTCCCGATCCCCAAAAACATGCGATCGCCCACGTGTTTAAAGTGCTGATAGACCCGTTCATCGGCAAGTTGGGCATCTTCCGCATCCACCAGGGCACCATCACCAAGGATAGTCAACTGTTGATCGGCGATGGGCGCAAGCCGTTCAAGGTCAGTCATCTCTTCCAGATGCACGGCAAGGAACACCCCGAAGTAGCGACCGGCATTCCCGGCGATATTTGCGCCGTTGCCAAGATCGACGACATCCACCGTGACGTCGTACTGCATGAGGCCCACGACGAGGATCAGCTCCATTTACGGCCCCTGCATTTTCCCACTCCCCTGTTTGGGCTAGCCATCCGCGCCTCCACACGGGGCGATGAGCAGAAGCTATCCGACACTGTTCACAAACTGCTGGAAGAAGACCCCTGTTTATCGCTGGAACACAACGCTCACACCAAACAAACTGTGCTGCGCGGCCTGAGCGACCTGCATCTGCGCATCACCCTGGAGAAGATGCAGCAGCGCTATAACCTGCAAGTCGAGACCCAGCCACCCAAGATCGCTTACAAGGAAACGGTCAGCCAGAATGCTGAAGGGCATCATCGCCACAAGAAACAGACCGGCGGCGCGGGTCAGTTCGGCGAAGTGTTCATGCGCATCGAACCGCTGCCGCGCGATGCCGGCTTTGAGTTCGTCAGCGCGGTGGTCGGCGGCACCATTCCGACCTCGTTCCTGCCCGCAGTGGAAAAGGGCGTCCGCGAAGCGCTGCAGGAAGGCGCAATTGCCGGTTACCCGATGCAGGATGTGCGCGCCATCGCCTACGATGGCAAATATCACCCGGTGGATTCCAAGGAAATCGCCTTCGTCACTGCCGGGCGTGAAGCGTTCCTGGATGCGGTCAGCAAGGCCAAGCCGATCATTCTGGAACCGATTGTCAATCTGGAAGTGCGCGCGCCGGGTGATTGCGTCGGCGCGATCACGGGCGATTTATCCAGCCGGCGCGGACGCATCGCCGGGACGGACGCCGGGCCACACGGTATGAGCATCATCAAAGCTCAAGTGCCGATGGCCGAACTGGACGGTTATGAGTCACAACTCAAGTCCATGACCGGCGGTCTCGGCTCCTATGGTGTGGAACTGAGTCACTATGACCCGGTGCCCGCCGATATTCAGCAGAAGCTGCACACGGCTCATAAGAAGCAGCAGGAAAACTGAGCGCGTCAACCGTGATCCCTCTCCCGTTACCTGTTGGGAGAGGGATCAGAATAGACAAGCGCTGGCTTGTGTTCCAAAATCCTTGTGTTATGCTTGGTTATAAGAGTTGTACAATAATTTTGGGGATAGCACTGGATATTTGCATAGAATTCGTATAATTTATTACAACAAACTTGTACAAAAATTTGATACTTTCATCCGTATGGTCGAGGGTCAATAATGCGCAACGCCATTCGCAGTTTCCAAAAGTTCGGTTTTTACCTGCTGCCCGCCTCGTTGCTGATCCTGTGTGGCATCCTGCTTACCACCCTGCTCTACTCCCCATCGCCGGTTGCCCAGCCCGCCCAGCCCATAGTGATCATGGACGAATCCTACTGGCAGGCCCATGCCGAGGCGATGTTTCTGGTACTGCTGGCCGATGCCCTGCGCCAAAGTCAGGAGGCCCGGGAAACCCAGGCGCGGACGCTGATGTACGCCGAGCCATTACCGACGGGCGAGTCGGGGCGTCCGGTCCTGATTCGACTCTGAACGTTCAGCGCGATAGCGAGGACGATTGCCTACTCGCTATCCGTTCATGTCCCCATCGCCTGCTCGTAAGCCTGGCGCACTTCCCCGCCAAAACAGACCAGATCAACGATCTGAATCCGGTCATCGCCGGCCAGGAAGCTCCGCACCTCCCGCACGGCAATCTGCGCTGCCTGATCCAGCGGATAGCCATACACCCCGCAACTGATGGCGGGAAAAGCAATAGTCCGCACACCCTGCTCCACCGCCACGCGCAAACTGTTACGATAACAGGCGGCTAATAACTCCGGTTCGCCGCGATCGCCGCCCTGCCAAATCGGCCCGACCGTGTGGATGACCCAGCGGGCCGGCAATCGATAACCCCGAGTCAGCTTGGCCTGACCGGTCTCGCAACCGCCGAGGGTGCGGCACTCCGCCAGCAACTCTGGCCCGGCAGCGCGATGAATGGCTCCATCCACCCCGCCGCCGCCCAGCAGTGAACGGTTAGCGGCGTTGACAATAGCATCCACCCGCAATTGGGTAATATCTTCGGCAACAATCTGGATCCGGCTGGAATTCGCGCTCATATCGCTGTTTGCCTCGCCTTAAATTTCCACCATCTCAAAATCTTCCTTGATCGCGCCACACTCCGGACAAACCCAAGTCACTGGCACATCATCCCAAGGGGTTCCGGGTGGAATGCCGTCCTCGGGCCAACCTTTTTCCTCGTCATAAATCCATCCACAGATTAAACACATATATTTTTTCATCAGCGTAAACTTTCCCCGGGTTGCGACGGAATGACTGTAATTGTCCCATGTTAGCGCATCCTGAAAAACCCACAGGTTTTGTTAGAATCTCTCAGTCCCGAACACTCGTTATCTGGAGCAACGCTTTGAGTGATCCTGTTTCCCCACCGGTGGTCATGACTCTAGCCGGCAACGACCCCACGGGTGGGGCTGGTATCGCTGCCGACATTGAAACGTTGATCAGTCTGGGCTGCCACCCCGCGCCAGTGATCACCGCACTGACCGTGCAGGACACGCGCAATGTCCGTGCCCTGCTCCCGGTCGAAGCGGATCTGGTGCTGGCCCAGGCGCGGACGGTGCTGGCCGATATGCCGGTGGCAGCCATCAAGATCGGCGTCATTGGCAGCGCGGACAACGCCGTCGCACTGCACACTCTGCTCAATGCATGTCCCCATATCCCGGTGATCCTCGACCCGGTGCTGGCGGCTGGCGGTGGAACCGAGTTAGCCAGCGCCGAGCTGATTGCCGCGATCCAAACCCTGCTGCTACCGCTGACCACCGTACTCACCCCCAACAGCCTGGAAGCCCGCCGCTTGGCTCCGGAAGCGGATACCCTCGAAGCCTGCGCCATGGCGTTGCTGGCGCGAGGTTGCCGTTATGTACTCATCACCGGCGGCCACGAAACCGAACCGTTTACCGAAGTCGTCAACCGACTGTATGGTAATAACCGGTTGCTGGAAACTCACCGCTGGCCGCGTTTACCGCATTCCTATCACGGTTCCGGCTGTACGCTGGCCGCCGCCATTGCCGGCCTGCTGGCCCAGAGCCATGAACTCTCCCCGCTGGATGAATCCATCTTCTCCATCGTCTATCGCGCCCAGGATTATGCCTGGCGCTCTTTACAAGCTGGCTACCGGGCAGGCGGGGGACAGTGGCTGCCCCATCGACTGTACTGGACAGCGGCTCATGAGGTGAACCATGAACAAACCGCCCTGTCAGGGCCTGTACGCTATCACTGACGCGCTGCTGATTCCCGATGGCCGTTTGCTGGATGCTGTTGAACAAGCGCTGCTGGGCGGCGCTCGCCTGATCCAGTACCGCGACAAGAGCGGCGATGCGGCGCGGCGGCTGACCCAGGCCCGGATGCTCAACGCCCTGTGCCAGCGTTATCAAATTCCGCTCATCATCAATGATGATGTTGAGTTAGCTGCCGAGGTTGGCGCTGCTGGCGTGCATCTCGGCAAGGACGACCCGGCGCTCACCACCGCCCGCACCCGGTTGGGTGAAAACGCCCTGATCGGCGTGTCTTGCTACAACCGGCTGGACTTGGCGCTGGCAGCGGAACAGGCTGGTGCGGATCATGTCGCCTTCGGCGCGATTTTCCCGTCGCCGACTAAACCGACTGAAATTCGTGCGTCGATTGCCCTGCTGCGGGAAGCCCGCGCCGCCTTGCGGATTCCCATCGTCGCTATCGGCGGCATCACCCCGGACAATGCACCGCTGCTCCTGGACGTCGGTGCTGATGCGCTGGCCGTGGTCAGCGGCGTGTTCGGCCAACCGGACATCCGGGCCGCCGCCGCCCGCTATGCCACTCTGTTTATCCCGCCCTCACCCTGACCTTCTCACCCAAGGTGAGGGAATCGAACGATTCAAGATTGCGCTCCGAGGAAATACCCCATATGACCCGTTCCGAACAACTGTTTGCTGAAGCCCAACACTACATTCCCGGCGGCGTCAATTCGCCGGTGCGCGCTTTTCGCGGGGTGGGCGGGACACCGATCTTCTTCAAGCGCGGCGAAGGCGCGTATTTACATGATGAGGACGATCACCGTTACCTCGACTATGTGGGTTCCTGGGGACCGATGATTGTCGGTCATGCCCATCCGGCAGTGGTTCGCGCCGTGCGGGAAGCCGTGGGGCGTGGACTGAGCTTCGGTGCGCCGACTGAGCTGGAAACGGTCATGGCGCGCCGGATCAACGAACTGATGCCCTCGATGGAACTGGTGCGGATGTGCAATTCCGGCACCGAGGCCACCATGAGCGCCATCCGGCTGGCGCGCGGCTTCACCGGACGCAACAAGATCGTCAAATTCGAGGGCTGTTACCACGGTCATTCCGACTCGCTGCTCGTCAAAGCCGGTTCCGGGGCGCTGACTTTGGGCATCCCGACTTCGCTTGGCGTTCCCGCGGCGCTGGCGGCCTATACCGTGACCTTGACCTATAACGATCTGTTGCAGGCCCGAAAGGTGTTTGCGGATATCGGTGAAGAAATTGCCGGGGTCATCGTCGAACCGGTCGCCGGAAACATGAACTGTATCCCGCCCGCGCCAGGTTTCCTGACCGGGTTGCGGCAACTGTGCGACCGCTACGGCTGTGTGCTGATTTTCGATGAGGTGATGACGGGATTTCGGGTGGCGTGCGGCGGCGCACAGGAATTGTATAACGTCAAACCGGACCTGACGACGCTCGGCAAGGTTATCGGTGGCGGAATGCCGGTCGGAGCGTTCGGCGGCCAGCGGGCGATTATGGAAAAACTGGCGCCGCTGGGACCGATCTATCAAGCCGGTACGCTGTCAGGCAATCCAGTCGCCATGACCGCCGGACTGGTGACGCTGGATCTGATTTCCACGCCAGGTTTTCATGATCGGCTGACCGCCAAGACCCAGCGGTTGTGTGAAGAATTAGTAGCTGCCGCCCGCGATAACGGTGTTGCTCTGACCGCGAATTCAGTGGGCGGCATGTTCGGTCTGTTCTTCTCGGCGGAACCGGTGACAACCTACGCCCAAGCGATGGCCTGCGATGTCGCGCGCTTCAAGGCTTTTTTCCATGCCATGCTGGCCGAGGGTTTCTACTTTGCGCCCTCGGCGTTCGAAGCCGGATTCATGTCGGCGGCGCACAGTGACGACGATATCGAGGCAACTGTTACCGCCGTCCGACGAGTGTTCAGCCGTATCTAAATGGAGGATTCGCCATGTCCCGACCTGCTGAACAGTTCATTACCGCCACTGACTACCTGGCGCTGGAACGTCAGGCGGAAACCAAAAGCGAGTATCTGAACGGCCGCATCTATGCGATGAGCGGCGCCAGCCGCAGCCATAACCGAATTACCATTAATCTGGCGCGGCGACTGGGTAATCAGTTGAGTGGTAGTCCATGCGAGCCTTTCGTCAACGATATGCGGGTCAAAGTCAATCCGACCGGCCTATACACCTATCCCGATGTCATCGTCGTCTGCGGTGAACCCCAATTCGAGGACGCTGATGTTGACACCCTCCTCAATCCCAAGGTCATTATCGAAGTCCTGTCAGACAGCACCGAGGCGTATGACCGGAGCGGCAAATTTGCCCATTACCGGGCGCTGGAATCCCTGACCGATTATCTGCTGGTCGCCCAGAATCAACCACGTATTGAACACTTTGCTCGACAAACAGATCGGTCATGGCGGTATTCCGTCGCTGATGGACTGGAGGCCGAGACCGAAATCGCGACGATCGACTGCGTATTGCGGCTGGCGGAAGTGTATGAACGGGTCGCATTCCCGGAGGTTGGGAAAACGGATCGCCCAACATGAACAAACTCCCCATCGGTATCCAGACCTTCCGGGAAATCCGCGAGGAAGGTTATTGCTATGTTGATAAAACTCCACTGATCGCCCGGATGGCGGACGAAGGCAAGTACTATTTCCTGTCCCGCCCCCGGCGCTTCGGCAAAAGCCTGCTGGTCAGCACCCTGGCCGCCGCCTTTGCCGGTCAGCGGGAACTGTTTACCGGACTGCATCTGGAGAATCATTGGGACTGGAGTCGCCGCGCTCCAGTGATCATCCTGGATTTTGGCGAGGGAATTCTCGATTCCCGCCAGCGTCTGGATCAGCGGATTCGGCGAATGCTGGATATTCAGGCGGAGGCGCAAGGCCTCAACCTGCAACAGGCGGAAGCCAGCGACCGGTTGGAAGAACTGATTTTGAAACTGCACGCGGCAACGGGCGAGCGAGTAGTAGTCTTGGTCGACGAGTACGACAAGCCGATTCTCGACCATCTGCACCAACCGGAACGGGCGCTGGCATTACGCGAGGGATTGCGCAATCTCTACTCAGTGTTGAAGAGTCAGGACGCCCGATTGCGCTTCGTGCTGCTTACCGGAGTCAGCAAATTCTCCAAGGTTTCGCTGTTCTCCGGGTTGAACAATCTCAAGGACATTACCTTGGATGAGCGATTCGGTACGCTGTGCGGCTACACCCAAAGCGAGTTGGAAAGTACTTTTACCGACTGGCTGGACGGAGTGAATTTGGCGGAACTGCGCCAGTGGTACAACGGTTACAACTTCCTCGACGAGCCGGTCTACAACCCCTTCGATGTGCTGTTGTATCTCGACTCCCGTCAATTTCGCAGTTACTGGTTCGAGACTGGTACGCCCACCTTCCTGATCAACCTGCTGAAGGCTCGACGCTACAGCATTCCGGCGATTGAAACGCTGGAAGCCGGTGAGGAACTCCTGAGCAGTTTTGATGTGGACGCCATTGAACCCGAGACCCTGCTGTTCCAGACCGGCTATCTGACCATCCAGGAACGCTACCAACGCGGCGGTCTGTCTCGCTACCGGCTGCGCTATCCCAACTTCGAGGTGCGCACCAGCCTGCCGGCGGCGATTCTGAACGCCTATATTCCCAGTGTGCAGGAGCGATTACGCACTGAGAGTCGGATTTACGCTGCCCTGGAAGCGGATGACCCGGAAGGATTGCATCAGGCGTTTCATGCCTTCTTCGCTTCCATCCCTCATGATTGGCATCGCCGCAACGACATTGCCGACTATGAAGGCTATTGGGCTTCGGTCGTGTATTGCTATTTCGCTGCCTTGGGGCTGACGGTGATCCCGGAGGATGTCACGAATCATGGACGCATCGACCTGACGATTCTCTGGCCGGGCCGGGCGTATCTGCTGGAATTCAAGGTCGTCGAACTCAGCGGACCGGGCCGGGCGTTGGAGCAAATTCTCAGGCGGAACTATGCCCAGAAGTACGCCGGCCAGCCGATGACGCTGATGGGCATGGAATTCAGCTCTGTGGAGCGTAATTTGGTCGGCTTTGAGTGGCAGCGACTCAGTTAGTGAATCGCCCCGACTTTCCCGGAGGCTCCGACTTCTGAGAGGAGGGACTATGAAGACATCGACAAACTTTTCACCGAAAGTCAGGGAGTGAGCGGGGCGCAGGGTGCGAGAGCATCAAGGTGAGCATGAATCGTAATGGGCAGCCAAATGCTCCATCGCCACCCAGATCGGCTGCACCGCCGAAACGCTACGGCGCTGGAAGCGGTGGTGCGGCGGGTGGACAACATCCCGGAGAATATCTTTGGGCAGCGGCGGGCGCACCTGCGGACGATCCGTCAGCGCTATGAGCTGCTATTCGGCCTGCTGCTGAACTCGGGACTCCGCATCTCCGAGGCCCTCGGGCTGAAGGTGCGGGACATGCGGCTGCGCGACGGCGTGGCGCTGGCGGTGCGGGTGATCGGCAAGGGCGACAAGGAACGGCTGGTGCCGCTGCCCAAGAAGTTCGGTCAGATATTCGGGTTCTGGTTGAAAGACCGAAATCGAGCGGAGGCAATTTTTGCCAAGGCGAACGGCCAACCAGTGTCGGCGCAGGCGGCGCAGGCCTACCTGCGGGGGATGCTCCAGAAGGCCGGCATCGAGAAGAAGATCAGTCCGCACAAATTGCGCCATACTTACGCGACCAACCTGCTCAACACCGGGGCAGAACTGGTGGACATCAAGGCCCTGCTCGGCCACGAGAGTATCGCCACCACCCAAATTGACCCCCACGTCGGGCAGGAGCGGATGGAGCAGGTGGTGGCGCGGTTGTAGGCGCCGGGTGTACCTGATCTGGTGGGTGAGCCGGATACCGCCTACTTCCGAACGCGGCGCGCACGCGCCGCCGGCATGACTCTGATTATGATACGGGTAGCAATCTGGAACGTCACCTCCCGGAACGCATCGGGCGTCGGTGCTTCCCGCATTCTGTTGAACTCCTCCCGCGACAGAGTTCTCAAGTGAGTTTGCAGCGTTCGCGCTCGCTCCATTGCTTGGTCGACCGCCGCGTTCAGTTCTTCCCACTCGACCATCTTGATGTTCCGCTGTGCCTCCTTTGTTTTGGAGTAGCCCTTGAACACATCCCAGAGAAGTTGTAGCGTCGCCGCAATTACAGCTTCAGCACCCGCGACATTGTTCGTGCGGAGAGCCAATGTGTATTTAGATTCGAGTTCCTCGAACGTGTGCTTTACGCTCCGCCATCTTTCCACCTCGGAGACAGCGCGCATATTCTCTGGTGGGACGCTCCACGGACTCTCGATTGATTCGGGGATCGTCGGATTATACTCATAAGGGTAAGAGTCGAATACCATTCCCTTAAATAACAACTTGGAGAAGGCTTCGGCGACTACTTTCGCCGGTACGCCATTGTCTCGGAAGAGCTTCAGCAAGGCTTGGGTGTACCTGGTCGGAACATAGCCGGTGTCGAAGCAGGGAACCACGCTAACGATCCAGCGGGCCAGACGATCACTGTTGGCGTAGTCGTTTGTAGTGAGAGGAAATTCAACAGCAAGAAAACTTATATCGTTTCTCCAATCTGGGTTTTTCGATTCTAGGCTCCCCGAGCCGTCTAACGGGTCTTGCTGGCCCATCGGACGACCTCAAAGGCAGCGGCAGGGTATAGATGGCAAAGCTCATGCCATAAAATGGCATTGGTTATCGCATTAAATTTAATTTGTTTTCTAATTTGAAAACTGCGGAGAGTGGGTCAATCTTGACCCGGTTGGAGGCCGCGTCGCGTGGTTAGGTTAACCAGATCGAAGATGACGAAGCTGACAATCGCACCACCAGAGCCGACAGAGCAATTGCCCAATTTTCCGAGTTCCTGCGGTCTATCTGTTGACGTGGAATCAAGATACCCATGATGTTAACTCCTTAAAACCATAATATTGATTGGGCTTTTAGAAATAGATAGTATTAGTAGTGCCAATTTTTATATGGTCAGGACTTTCGCTTACACCCTACGCATAGTGGTATGGTTGCCAAGTTAGCTACTACATATGGTGGTTAAAACCCTTCCGAGCGAAAGTCCTGATGGTTTTTTATAGGATAATTTTTTAACATATAATTTCAGAGTGGTTATTTTGAGCGAGCTATTGAGTCAAGTTGGCCCAGCCAAAATAAAACAAGGGTCAAAGTGATCGTATATTCGCTCTCACAAAAACCTCCTCAACTGCGCCGGTATCCGCTCCACCTCCCGCTCCTTTCCCTTCTCCAGCGTCACCGCCGCCTCACCCGGCCGGAGCCAGAACTGCACCACCACCTCGTCCCGGACGGCCACGAGATCGAGCCACGGCCCCAGTTCCGGGGCGCGGGCGTAGTGCAGGCGGAAAATTCCGCCCCGGTAGCTGGCCGGGTTGTAGCTCTCCACGCTGTCCAGACGCCCGGCTCGGGCTGGCTCCTGGCCATCGGCGATCTCCACCTCGCCCAGCAGGTAATACGGGCGGCTTGGGTCGATGCGGTTCAACAGCCAGCGCAGCATGTGGCCCTGCAGGTCCACCCGTTCCGCCACCACCCGCAGCGGCTCGCCCTGGATCAGCCGGGCGGCAATCGGCAGCAGGTTATGCTGCGCCTCGCTCTGGCCGACTGCGCGGGGCTGGTCCTGGTACAGGACGGACGCAAAAGCAACGTGAGTGCCGAGGGTCAAGCGGTCACTCCGGCCGCAGTCGAGAATCGATGCCGGCGATTAGGGTTTTTTGAGAGCGACTCTTCCATCCGGCGCGACCGCCCGCGTTGGAATGACGGTGCGTTCCTCTCCAATCACCACCCCGAAAAGATCGCGGGTAAACGTGAGGTTGCCGAAGTACCAAGAATGGCTTTGGATGCCCATAAAACCATTTGGCGAGTCTTGCGCGGCGATACCGGAAGCTGGGTCAGCCAGCTTTTCGTAGTACGCCGTGCAATCGACGTTCACCGCCTGTTGCGGGGCGTCGCCGGGCAAGCCGATGCGCCCGACGCGCGGCGAGACGCCCAGCCGTTTGACGTTCGATAAATCCAGCGCTTGGTCGTAGCGGCTGGCGTAGTTGGTGAGGCGGATACAATGCCGGTACAGGGATTCGGATTTGCCGTCGCCGGCCACCATGGACAGCGCGGAAACGTCGCCCGCTGCAAAAAGGACCTGACTCACGGTCCAGCTCATGTTGGGGAGTTCGTTGTCGTCGGCGTCGTCGAACGCTTCCCGAATCACATAAGCACCCGTGGAATGCCCGAAAACGTGGATGTTGATCCGGCATGACGGCGTTTGTTCCGCCGACAGATAAGCGATCCCATCGGACACCAGCCGGAACGCCGCGTCCTTAGCCCGGTGGCGGTCAGGCAGATAAGCCAGGGCTTTATCGTCGCTCGGCCAGTCGAACGAAGCGATGACGCCCTTGAAGCCCAGCGCGATCAAATCCTCCTTCAAGCGGCGATGGCGTTGGATGACGTCAGCCACGCTCATGTTGTAACCGTGGACGACGAACAGCAGATCGCCGCGCGCCTCACCCCGCTCGTTTTGCCAGGCGGCGGCGGCGCGAACCGCTTTATACCAGGCGGATTGAGTGATCGCTTGAGAAGGCGCAGGCGATTGGCCGGGAGGAACCACCAGAAATTTGCTGGGACCGACATCGGCGACGAACGCGCCGTTGCGGACTGCCCGAACCGAGAGCACGTAATCATCCATTTTCTTTTCCTCTGGGGTCTTGAGCTTATAGTGTTTTGAGCTTGTATGGCGTGTGAGAAGCAATGATGGGTTTCATTAGCCAATGATCATTGGATGTTACCCCACAACAGCTTGCGACAACCGCCCGTACCGCCCGTACCGCTGCGCGGACACGGAACCCCGCGTCGATGGTCACCCGTAATGCCCGTCTAGCGGCGGGCATGACCGATCATGTCTGGACCACCGCAGCATTGTTCTCCTATCGTGTCCCCGCTGAATTCATCGATCAACTGCCGAAACTCGAACAGGTGTTTCCCGACTTCGCCCTGATTTACCATAGCAGTTGAAGGACACTACCACTATTCACAGATGGATATATTTTTGGGTTCTTCGACTGTTCTTGTGGAGCTAGGCGAAACTGATTAACGCCCGTTGCTTAAAATTAGCGAAATTGCGAAAACCGTACCCCATACGCTTCACTGTTTTTATGGAATTATTAATACCTTCGATGATGCTCGTCGTGAATCGATGCGTGAAGTAATTGGTACTGTAAATTTTCCTGTGATGGCGAGGGTTGGCAGCGCGGGGCTAGGGCGTCAACCGCATCCAACCCCTTGATCCTGCTAAGCGATTTTTGCTTCACCTGCTCACCCCATCGTTCGGATCACAGGAAAATTTACAGGAGGAAATTTATCCTGGCTGGATACGCTCGAAAGAGTTTATGAAAAATCGATGAACTACCAGTTAGCGGAAGTGTATGAACGGGTCACATTTCCGGAGGCCGGGAACATCGATCGTCCCGCGTAAGCCGCACATCCCACTTCAGCGCCGCAATCGCCAGTTCGCCCACACTCCAGCGACGCCCAAGATAATAAACAACAACAATGTCCATTCCGGGATACTGAACCCCAGCAACGTCCAATCCACCTCGGCGCATTCACCAGAACCGGTCAGCACCTCGCGCAGAGTTTCGTTTAACGGCAGGGTTTCCAGCATATAATCCAGCCCTGGTCCGCAACGCGGCGCTGCTTCCGGCGGCAGATGCTGCAACCAGACATGTCGGGCCGCGATGCCTGCGCCCATTGCTGCTATCAAACCGATCAGCACCCCATACACCTTAGCCCCTCCGTCACGCGGGTTGTGTACGGTCGCCGCCAAAAACGCCAGCCCGACAACAAACAGCGTCAGCCGCTGGAAAATACACAGCGGACAGGGTGCTAACCCCAGGTAAAATTGCGCGTAATAGGCGAAACCCAACCCCACAGCACAAATCAGCACCCCCAGCCCATTAAACATCCGGCGGGACGCCCATCCCCAGCGACCTCCCGCCAAGGGATCGATTATCGGTGAATCCTGCATGAGAAATTCCCATTGTAATGTTGAGAGATGGAGAGCATAGAGAATGCTGATCCGTGGTTTTGGTTCCACGAAGAAGGAAACATCCATTGCCCTTTGATATTGCAGAGAATTATGATCAATACTTCGCCAGCCAACTGTATGACCAACGCTACCCTCGCCCAAATCCGTCCTGTCTCGCCCTGATCATGGATGAAATGCGCCAACAGGGAAACCGGATCCTGGATTTTGGCTGCGGCAATGGCCGCTATACTGCGCCCCTGCTGGAACGCACCGACGCAACCCTCGTCGCCTACGACATCAGCCCGGAGGCGATTCGTGAACTGTCACAGCGGCAGGCTTCACACATCGAATCCGGTCGGTTGCAACCGGTGCTCGGCGATCTGACCGCGTTGCGCCAAGCTACCGAATCCAGCAAACGCTTTGATCTGGCGATCATGATGTTCGGAGTGCTCGGCCACATTTTCCCCCAAACGCTGCGCCAGGAAGCACTGACGACCCTTCGCGACCTGCTGCGGCCTGGCGGTCGGCTGATAGTCACTGTGCCCAACGCCGGGCGACGATTTCTCAAGGAACAGGCCGTAGCCCGGCGGCGAGGTCTGGAACCCGGTGACATCCTCTACCGACGCCGGGCTAATGATCGAACCATCAATATGTACTACCACCTCTATACCCTCGAAGAATTCCAGCAGGAACTCGAACAGACCGGATTCCATCTCGTGCGCCTGCGGGCCGAAAGTGTGTTGCCGGAAAGCGGCGTCGTCAAATCCATGCCGCTGCACTGGCTCGACCGGCTGCTAATTCCCGTGACGCCGCTGCGCTATGCTTACGGATTTCTCGCCGTAGTCGAGACTTAGGTCATGCATCAAGCGCGGGGTTGGGGCCTGGTCTGCCTGCTTGCGTTGACCAGCATCCTGGCAAGCGGTGAGGCGCGAGCGGATCGGCTGGACCTCATCCACAAACGCGGAACTCTGATCGTCGGTGTCAAAGCCGATTATCCACCGCTCGGGATGCGCGACGCCAACGGCCAACTAGTCGGTTTTGAACCTGATTTAGCCGCCGAATTGGCTCGCCGGCTAAGCGTGGGCCTGCAATTGACCGCCGTCACCTCCGCCAACCGTCTGCAAAAACTTGAAGAAGGTGCGATTGACATGGTGATCGCCACTCTGGGTGATACCCCGCAGCGCCGTCGCATCGCCACCCTCATCGAACCCCATTATTACGCCAGCGGCGTGACCGTGCTGGCCCCGGCTGATACCCGCCTGTCCCGCTGGACTGATCTGCGCGGTCGTAAGGTGTGCGCTACTCAAGGGGCCTATTTCAACCGGGAAATGGCTGAGCGTTATCTCCTCGATTTACAAATTTTTAACGGCATCCGCGATGCGCGACTGGCCCTGCGCGATGGCCGCTGCATCGCCTGGCTTTACGATGACACCGCCCTGGTCAGCCTCCGACTCGATCCCGAGTGGGCCAATTATCGGACGCCGCTGCCTTCGACGCTGGTTTCGCCTTGGGCCATCGCCATTGCCGCGGCGGAATCGGGTTCCCGTCTGGAACACGCCATCGCCGACGTTGTCGCCGACGCCCATCGCAGCGGTTGGCTGATCGCTGCCGAGCAACGCTGGAACCTCCCGCCCAGTTCGTTCCTGGCCGAGGCTCATCAGCGCTGGACACGGATTGGAACCGACGGCCAACCAGTGTGCGCCCGCTTGGCCAGCGGCGAATGGCCGGCGGAATGCCGCGACGCCTCGCGGTTGACTTCAACCGAGGTCAGCGGACTGCGCCATTTCGGCCTGCTGATCCGCGAACGCACCGGTTTCGATCTAACCTTTGTGTACGACGCTTATGATCGCGGCCAATTCCTGACGGGCCTCTGGCTCACGGTGCAACTGCTGGTCGCCTGTACTCTTGGCAGCTTACTGGTTGGGTGTCTGGGCGCACTGACTGCAGAATCGGGTATTCCCTTGCTAGGCGGATGGGTACGGGCCACGGCGGCCATCGGGCGCATGACTCCCCCGCTCCTGTTGATTTATTTGGTGTTCTTCGGCCTGGGTCATCTGATCGTCACACGCTTTGGCTGGCCCGTCGATGGTTTCCTAGTGGCGACTGCCTGTCTCTCGCTGTACGCGGGATGTTCCACCGTCTTTGCCCTGCTCGACGCCAGCGTAGTACTCAAGGGACGACAACCCGATTTCGCCCTGCGTTGGAAGACCCTGCCGCAAGCTCTACGGCTGGCTTACACACCGGTGGTCGCCATCCTGGTCAACGTGGTCAAAGCGACCGGCATGGCCAGTGTCATTGCCGTCCCGGAACTCATCTCCGCCTCGACCGCCATTGTGGCTGAACACGGCAATACCGGGGTCATGATGAATGTGTTGATGATCACCTACTTTTTGCTGGTGCTGCTGGTGGTGCGCCTGTTCGCCGCCCTTGAACGCCGGGTACTTCAACGTGACGTCCACTGAGATTCTCGAAACATTGTGGGTCTGGACGCCGTTTCTGGCGAGTGGCTTCGTCTGGAACATTCTCATTTCGCTGGCGGCCATGCTCATCGGCACCCTGCCCGGCATCATCCTAGCGCGGATGCGTTTGGCGAAACATCAATCTCTGGTTCACGCCAGCCTGGTCGTGACTGAACTGATGCGGAATATCCCAACCTTCGTTTTTCTGTTCTATCTGGCGTTTCTCATCCCGGTAGAGTTTGAATTTTCCGGTCAGGTCTACGCCTTCCCGGCCTGGCTGAAAGCGGCGCTGGCGCTGTCGGTCGCGGTAGTGGGCTTTGTTTCCGATAATCTCCATGCCGCCTGGCGGCACTGGCGGGAGGGCGATCACGCCGCCGCGCTGCTGTTCATTCCCAGTTGGACCTCGTATTTACTCATCATCGTGATGGCGTCCAGCACCGCATCGGTCATCGGCGTCGATGAAATCGTGGCGCGCTGTAATGTCATCATCGCCGCCGTGGGTCGCGATGAATTGATGCTGTGGATTTACCTGTACGCGATCAGCTATTTCGTGCTGTTCTGTTTCCCGCTCAGCCGGGCTATGGAAGCGGTGAAAAACCGGATGCAGACGCGGGCCAGCTCGGCGTTATCCAAAAAGAAGAGAGAAAGTTAATGGCGAAGGCTTGGCAATTGATGCGGGTGTTGTTCCAGTGCGGTCTGGTGATCATGGCTCTGCTGATTCTCGGCGGGTTACCTGCCGTCCGGGCGGAGCCAGTTCTCGACCGCATTGAGCGCACCGGTGTTTTCAATGCGGGAACCCGGATGGATACCTTACCCTTCGGCTACCGCAACAAGAAGGGTCAGTTAGCCGGATTCTCGGTCGATCTGTTGGGCGAAATCCACCGGCGGCTTGAACAACGCTTTGGCCGTCCGTTGAAACAGCAATTGCATGAGGTCACCCCGGTCAATCGCATCGAATTGGTGAGCAACGCAACGATCGACATCGAGTGCGGCGTCACCACGCCCACCTGGACACGCGAGGCGCAAGTGGATTTTTCGATCCCGTTTTTCGGCAACGGGACCCGGATCATGACCCTTCAAAAGACGGCTACCCAGCTTCAGGATTTAAAGGGCAAGCATATCGGCGTCGCGGCGGGCACCACCACTGCCGCTATTCTCGCTGAGCATGTCCCCGAGGCGATCCCGGTCGAAGTGCCGGATATGGCGACCGGCTTCGCCCAATTCAGCCAAGGTAAACTGGATGGACTGGCGAACATCGGCATCGTGCTGCGCGCTATGGTCGAGGGCAGTCCGCTAAAAAGCAAGGTGATTCTGTTACCCCGCAGCGGAATGTTTTCCTACGAAACCATGGCTTGCATCCTGCCCCAGAATGACTCCGCCTGGCGGGATTTTGTCAACCAGACCCTGGCCGAACTGCTGGCCGGCGTCGATGAATACCGGGGTGCCTATATGGAAATCTACGAGCGCTGGTTCGGTCCCCGGGGCGTCGTGTATTTTCCTCTGGACTATGCGACCGCCCAGCGGCTGGCCGCCTCGGTCATCTGGCTTCGTTAGGTCGTCGTCATGACGCTGCGCGGTCGCTTGTTCCTGTTGGTCACCCTGCTCATTATCACCAGCATTCCTGGCACGGCGGCGGTGTTCGCCTATGGCTACTGGCAATCGATTCTGGAGCGCACCCAGCATAACGGGATGCTGTTGACCCGACTGCTGGCGCAATCCATCAGCTTCAATCAGCAAATGCCGGCGGTGGTGGAAGATTTGGTCAGCGATGCGGTGCTGGCCCAGGCGAACATGGTGGCGCACCTGATCCAACTGGCACAAAAGCAAAAAGTTTCACAGAGAGAGATCAATCGCAGCTTGCACCATGTCGCCGCCCGCGAGGAGATCGCCGAAATATGGGTCACGGATCGTCAGGGCGTTCCCCGGTTCTGGTCGCTTCCCGACATCGACGCCACCCTCAGCATCAAGAGCGGCTTGACCCGACAACCCCTGTTTCGCCCGGTGCTGGAAGGACACCGATACACCATAGTCACTGACCTGGTGCGCCGCGATCTGGAAGGCCGGGAGATTTATTACGTCGGCGTCGCGATGCCGGATCGGAGCGGGATGGTGCTGATCGCCCGTCAACCGGGTCGCTCCAACGAATCCACTAACCGGATTGGTCTCAAACGGATGATGGAAGCCGTGATGTCCGGCACCTTGTCCAGCACATCCATCGACACGATTCGGGTGTTCGATGACGACCTGCAGACATTGGCCGTGACCTCCATCAAAGGTGTAGACGAGACGACAGCGCTGACGATCAACGAACACCGTTTACTCGAAGAGGTACTCAATACCGGTGCGCCCGCGACCTATCTCGAAAACCGGCAGATGGGTGACGCCCTGCTCGGCCATACCCAATTGCAAGTCGCTGGACCGATTTTCGGTGCCGATGGTCTGCCGGAGGGTGCGACGCTGGTCAATCTGACCATCGATATGCGCGACAGTCTCCAGACCCAGTTGGCGCTGGGCGGCGGGTTAACCGTGGTGCTGCTGGCGCTGGGCCTGGCTCTGGCCCTGCCGTTCCTCAACCGGGTGGTCCAGCCCCTCGCCCGCTTGACTGTGCAAACCCACCGGCTGGCGGCGCGCAATTTTGACGCCGACCCGGAAATGGAGACAGAACTGACCCGGATCAGCACGGGTCGCCGCGATGAAGTCGCCTATCTGGGCGGGGCGCTGCGTTCCATGGTGGCGACGCTGAAAACCTATATTGCCGATCTCAAGGAAACCACGGCGGCCAAGGAGCGCATTGAAGGCGAACTGGCGGCGGCGCGCAGTATCCAGATGGGCCTGTTGCCCCGCGATTTCACGCCCTCCACCGGGTGTGACTTATACGCGGTGCTGGAGCCGGCCAAAGCGGTTGGCGGCGACCTGTTTGATTTCTTCATGCTGGATGACCATCGCCTGTTCTTCCTGATCGGCGACGTATCCGACAAGGGCGTACCCGCCGCCTTGTTCATGGCAGTGACGAAAACCTTGTTCACGACCGAGGCACAACGGGATTCCACATCCGTGAGTGGCATCATGGAGCGGGTAAATACCGCGCTTTGCCAAAACAATCCCGAAGGCATGTTCGTGACTGTCTTCATTGGGATTCTGGATGTGCGCACTGGAGCGATTATCGGTAGCGACGGTGGCCATGATGCGCCCTTAGCATTGCGGCAGGGCGGTGTGGAAACCATCGAGAAAAAGGGCGGCATGGCGCTGGGCCTCTTCGCTGATGTCCCCTATCGGGAATGGACGATTCAGTTAGCGCCGGGCGAAGGGCTGGTGGTTTATACCGACGGCGTTAGCGAAGCGATGAACGCGGAGAACCAGATGTTCGGCTCCTCACGCCTGCTGGATGTTTTGCGCGGTTTGGGTCCCGAATCTTCGGCCCGTGTAGTAACCGACAGCGTAATGAGTGCGGTGCGCGGCTTCGTCGGCGGTCATCCGCAAAGCGATGACATCACGCTGTTGGCGTTGCGCTGGGTTCCCGTTGACTCATCTGTTCGGTCGGGCAGGTGAATCATCTGCGGGGGATGATCGACCGCTTCAAGAAACTTCAGCAAATCGGTGGAAGCGATGGTGGTCGTGCGGTCGTTTCGCAGCGGATGGAAGTTTAACAGCGAAAGTTCCAGCAAGCGTTGATCGAGAACGACTGCGACCCGGCCCTCGGGGTCATTGACAACTGCAAGGGGTGATACTGCGCCGGGGATAATGCCCAGGATTTCCGCCAAATCCTCGGCCTTGGCGAAGGAGAAGCGCGGCGCGCCGAGCAGGGCGGCGGCGACCCGCAAATCGACCGTGGTGTGTTCCAGCGCCGCCAGCAACCAGTACCCGCCCTTCTTGTCTTTGAGAAACAGGTTCTTGACGTGTCCTCCCGCCAGGTTGCCGCGCAATCGCCGACTGTCTTCCACCGTGCGTAATGGCGGATGGTCGACGGTCGGGTGGGCAATGCCCAGATCGTCGAGCAGGGTCATCAATTGTGGGCTATCCATCGACATCTTTGATCCGCCTTCCCAAAGAAAAGGCCAGCGCCCTTGAAGCAACGCTGGCCCTGAATGACCTGTTAATCCCGCCGGTTAGGCGTATTGCTGCGCAACGAAATCCCAGTTGACCAAATTCCAGAACGCCTCAACGTACTTCGGGCGCAGGTTGCGATAGTCGATGTAATAGGCATGTTCCCAGACATCGCAGGTCAGCAGCGCCCTTTTGCCGGAAGTCGCGGGCGTACCGGCGTTACTGGTACTCATCAATTCCACCGAACCATCGGCATTCTTCACCAGCCAGCCCCAGCCGGAACCGAAGGTGCCTATTGCCACTTTGGCGAATTCCTCCTTGAATGTTGCGAACGAACCGAACTTCTGGTTAATCGCCGCCGCCAGCGCCCCACTGGGTTCACCGCCGCCGTTCGGTTTCAGGCAATTCCAGTAAAACGTGTGGTTCCACACCTGGGCCGCGTTGTTGAACATACCGCCGGAAGACTTCAACACGATCTCTTCCAGTGGCAGATTCTCGAATTCCGTACCCTTGATCAGGTTGTTCAGATTGGTCACATAGGTCTGATGATGTTTGCCGTAGTGAAACTCCACGGTTTCCGCCGAGATGTACGGCTCCAGGGCATTTTTGGCATAGGGCAAAGCAGGCAGTTCGTGAACCATGATTCATATTCTCCTTGGAGGTCATAAAAGATATTGCGCCCGATTGGAACCCGCCAGCAGGATGAAGTTTCGCCAGCAGGCGCTGGACGCGCCAAGCCGGGCAAGTCTAGTCCCCGCCCCTTGGTGATGCAACGCGGGCTGGAAACGCCAAGGGGTATGTTATTCTTGCCGCCGAATCGGGTGTCGGAGCGGTTCACGCCGCTTTACGCGCTCCATCATCATCCCAGCCTACTACCGAGGGTCGAGACCATGCACAAACTCTATCTCACGCTTGCCTTTCTAGCCGCGCTGACCACCGCTGGCTGTGCCAGCATGGGTAGCGGCAGTTCCAGCGATGACAGCGTCGCCAGCACTGCCAGCCTCAGTGACAGCGGGCGCAGTGGCCCTAAAATGAGTGATTCCGATATCGTTTCGGCCATCAAGGACGCCTTTAAGCAGGATGAGCAACTCGCCAGCGCCGGCATTAACGTCAACGCCAACCAGGGCATCGTCACTCTCAGCGGCAACGTTCCCAGCGCCCAAGCTTACAATCGGGCGATTTCCATGGCGCGCAGCGTCACCGGTCGCCCGCCGGTGGCCGCTAATTTGAAGTTTTAACCCGTTCCTGACGATATCATCAGCCATGTGCGGCATTAGCGGCGAATTGCGCCTGGACGGCGGCGAACCTGACTTGGCCCTGATGGGGCGGATGCTGACGCGACTGGCCCGGCGTGGTCCCGATCACGAAGGAACCTGGTCCGACGGTCCCCTGCTGTTCGGCCATCGCCGGCTGTCGGTGATCGACCTCAGCGACCGTTCCAACCAGCCGATGATCGATGCCGAGCTGGGACTGGCGTTGGTATTCAACGGCGCCATTTACAACTACCGGGAACTGCGGCGGGAATTGCAAAGCCGGGGCTACCGCTTTTTCTCCGAAGGCGACACCGAGGTCATCCTCAAAGCCTACGCGGAATGGGGCGAACAGTGTGTTGAGCATCTCATCGGCATGTTCGCCTTCGCTCTTTGGAACCTGTGCGAACGCACCCTGTTTCTCGCCCGCGACCGGCTGGGCATCAAACCGCTGTACTACAGCCGGACACCGTGCGCCTTCCGCTTCGCTTCCAACAGTCAGGCGCTGCTGGCTGCGCCCGATGTCGATACCGCCATCGATCCGGTGGCGTTGCATCACCAGTTGACCCTCCATGCGGTTATCCCCGCACCGCGCACCCTTCTGCAAGGCGTTCGCAAGCTGGCTCCGGCTACGACTCTGACGATTGACGCCCAGGGGAATGAACGGAGTCGAACCTATTGGCGACTGACCGCTCAGCGTCCCGCGCAACCGCGCACCGAGGCGGAATGGACCCAGGTGGTGCATGACGCTCTGCGCCTGGCGGTACGGCGGCGACTGGACATCGCCGATGTGCCGGTCGGTGTGCTGCTGTCCGGGGGGCTGGATTCCAGCCTGTTGGTCGCGCTGCTGGCTGAATCCGGGGTGCGCGATTTGCTGACCTTCTCAGTCGGTTTCGAGGACCAGCCGGAGGAGAAGGGCAGCGAGTTTGAATATTCCGATCCAGTCGCCGCCCGCTACCAGACCCGTCATCACAAGTATCTGATTCCCAATGATCAGGTACTGAAACGCCTGCCGGAAGCGGTGACCTGCATGGCCGAACCGATGGTTGGGCAAGATGCCGTCGCGTTTTTCCTGCTGGCCGAACAAGTGTCAAAAACTGTCAAGGTCGTACAGAGCGGTCAGGGCGCCGATGAAGTGTTCGGCGGCTATTTCTGGTATCCGCGCATGGTGGCGGAAACGGGGAGCGATCTGGAGCGATTCCGGCGGCATTACTTCGACCGCGATCATACCGAGTTTCTGGAAACAGTCGCACCCGCTTACCACGGTCCCGACCACACCGCCGGATTGATCGCGCAACGACTGGCGGAACCCGGCGCGGATGATTACCTGGATCAAGTGCTGCGGCTGGATGTCACCACGTTGATCGTCGATGATCCGGTTAAACGAGTGGATAACATGACGATGGCCTGGGGACTGGAAGCGCGAGTGCCGTTCCTCGATCACGAATTGGTGGAACTGGCCATGCAACTGCCGCCGGAACTGAAAATCGGCAGCGGCGGCAAGCACCTCTTGAAAAAAATTGCCCAGGGCTTGTTGCCCGATGCGGTGATCGACCGGCCTAAAGGCTATTTTCCAGTGCCAGCGCTTAAATTCGTGCGTGGGTCCTTCCTGGAGTTCATGCGCGATACGGTCAATTCACGCGCCTGCCGGGAACGCGGCCTGTTCCAGCGGAACTACCTGGATCGACTGCTGGCTGAACCCGAGGCGCATCATACCCGGCTGATGGGCAGTAAGCTGTGGCATTCGGCGCTGCTGGAACTGTGGCTGCAACTGAACGTCGACCCGGCAACGCGGGTCAATGGTTGAACATCCTTAATTTTCACCACGAGGTCAGTCAATGGACGCTTTGGAACGCATCAAGCAACAAGTTGAATCCAACCCGGTCGTGATCTACATGAAGGGTACCCCGGAAGCACCGCGCTGTGGTTTCTCGCTGCGCGCATCCCAAGCGCTGGCCGCCACCGGTCTGCCATTCGCCTATTTCAACGTGCTGGAAGACCCGGACATCTTCGACAACCTGCCGCGCTACGCTGACTGGCCGACTTTCCCGCAGATTTACATCGATAGCGAGCTGGTCGGCGGTTGCGACATTACCCTGGAACTATACCAAAGTGGTGAATTGCAGAAACTCATGGAAGAGGCCGTGGCCCGGGCTAATACGGCTCCATCCTGAGCGGTCAGCCTCGCTCTAACCCTCCCTCGCAAGCGGGAGGACTTTTCGTGTTTTTGTGCAATTGCACAATGCGAAATTTTTTTCGCTGATCTCTACCAAAATATTGGGTAAAGATTACAATAATAGTATTCAGACTGTGGCAATAATCTCTAGAAAAGAAATATCGGCGCTCGCGGTCTGAATCTGTGCTCATAGTGCATTTTCCCAGCGCAATGAGTGCAGCCACCGGGCCACGGTTGAGCGAGGTACAGCATCATGCCCAGTGTTTTGCAGCAAATCGCCCAGCAGTTTGAGAGTATTGATCCCGATAAAGCCAATGAGCTGCGCCGGATTGATGACGTCTACACCAGTTTTGGCTTTAATGACAGCGCAACCACCGACGACGGCACTGCTCGCCGTCTGCTCCACTACCTCCCACGGATGGCGCGGATGAAGGGATTTCGGCTGTATCGGATCGGCGTTGGCGAACAGGAAAATGGTGGCTATGCACACCAAGCAGTTGCTCTGCTCGATGCCCGCCACCTGCCTACGCCTGGCAATACTCTGGCCGTACTCGATCCGGTCGGCGTCGAAGCGGCTCCCCCAGAAATGAGCGATGAAGAATCCCACCAGTATTTCTTCGAAGTCTGGCAGACCTTGCAGTATCACTATGGTCACGGTTGCGCACTGATCCCCGACCGCCAGCCAGCGCAGACCCCCTTCTAAAGCAACGAAGGCTTCCTCCGATGATAAAAGAAACCCGGCTCTGCCGGGTTTCTTTTATCGGCAGGGAGCGGCAAGTGTGATGTGTTGCTATAGCAATCCTACCCAGGTCATAGAAATTCCCCTCCTTGTCCAAGGAGGGGTGGTGCGCAGCGCCGGGGTGGTTCGAGTCGCTGATTCCATGACTCATTGAGGATCACTATAGGATAGTGCCTTGGCGCTGGCGGGAACCTCGCCAGCATTTTCTATCAAACACCATTAGGCGATCCTGGATGTAGGGTTATAGCGCTTACTGCGCAGCAAGTTACGGAGATGCTGCAACTGGCGGCGTCTCCGCTAATTCTGTTCCTTCATAAAGTTCCGCCAGTGGGACGGTCAGGCCAGCGCAAGGCAAGTTTAATTCATCTGATGGATTGTTGAAGTCCGCCCGTCGCCATTCGCTGTTTTCCCGCCAATACAGAGTTGCGCCAACCCGGTCTTGCTCCAAAAGCAGATAATCTTGCAGGCTATCCAGCCGTTTGTAAGAAAACAGTTTTTCCTGCTGGTCGGTCCGGGCCGTTCTACCGGATAACACTTCGACGATCAGACAGGGACGAGTGCGGTAATAGGGATCACGATCATTAGGATCGCAGCAAACCATGAGATCCGGGTAGTAAAAAATCTCAACGCCCAGTTCCTTGAGATGCAGTTTAACGTCGGCAATGAACGCTTGACAAGGCGAACCGCGAAGGTGATTCAGCAGGCGGGCGAACAGATTACCGGCGATCTGGTTGTGCCGGGTGCTGGCGCCCGCCATTGCGTAAATTTCACCATTGATATACTCGTGCTTGATCTCGCTGCGTTCCTCAAAGACGAGATAATCTTCCACGGAAAGCCAACGAAGCTGGAGTTGAGCAGACATTGATGTTCCTCCCGGTTGATGATGTTTCTTCGACTTTTCCTAAAGCACAATCCGCCGAATCGCGAGATTCTCCAAGTCCCTACGCCCAACGCCCATCTCGCCGGCCAGGCGAATATAATCCACCGCGTCCGGTTCCAAACCAAACAACTTGGCCGCCGCCGCATCTGCCGTCACCAGATCGGTTGATAGCAACTGCGACTGCATATTGACGACATCCGCCGCCGACACACCGCGCGGTCCATGGCGCATCATGACGTTATACGCATCCACTACATTTAAATCGGGCTTGTGGTAACTGGCGAAATCGGCGATGCACTGATGCAAATCATTGGTGTGCCATTCACCGCGATCCCAGACGATGCCCATCAGATTCTTCATCGCCACGGTCAACCGGGCGCCGCCATGACTCTTCAACACCGGCACGTTGATGAATACATCAGATTGCAAGATCAACTCATGTTCCTTGGCCTCGCGCAACCGCTGCCCCTTGTCCACCGCGACAGTCTGAAAATAGCCTTCGCTGTTGCCCGGAGCGATCTTGCCGCCGGCCTCCTTCACCGCCTGCTCAATGCCACTGGTGCGGTAACTGTCCCGCCAGGCGTCGCAGGTGTGATCGAACACATAGACCTCTTTGGCCCCGGCCTGTCGGCAATGCTCGATAATGCGGCGCACCAACCGAGGGTTGGTGTTCGCGGCCCGCTCCGGCGCGACATTCCAGCCAATATTGGGCTTGACCACCACGGTCTGGCCCTTTTTGACAAAGCGCCCCATGCCCCCCAAGGCTTCAATGCCCCGGTCGAACAACACTTCCGGGTCACCATTCTTGACCGCGACCAGATCGGGAACGCCAGCCGCTACTTCCCCGGCGGACAGCCGACCCGTTGAACCCGCTAAACCGGCGCCGAGTGCTTTCAGAAAGGTTCTGCGTTGCATGGCTCCTCCTCAACATTTTTACAGCAATTCCCTGGATCAAGGCGAGGGGGTCAGTCGGCGAGGCTGATAGACCCTCTCTCCCAACCCCTCTCCCGCAAGCGGGCGAGAGGAGTTTCAGAACCGGAAGCGCCGCAGGATGGTCAGCGACGACAGCGCACCGACCAATTGGCGATTTTCATCGACGACCGGCAAGCGGATATAGCCCTCCGACAGCAGCGTCAGCGCCTCAGACAGTGGCGCCTCGGGATCGACTACCGGATGATTGACAGCGAAATCGCCCACTTTGCGATGCAAATGAGGGATCAGACGGTTGTCGACATCCTCCGCGCTCTCGTTCTCGGCGTCATCGGGCAACTGTGGCTCCAGCGGCAGGAGCATTTTGGAAAACATGAACGAATTGATCGTACCAATAAATTGACCCTGGGCGTTGATCACCATCAGGTCCTGCATGTGCTTGCGAATCATGATCGCCAGTGCTTCCGAGAGTGGCGCGGTATCGACCACGGCGGTGGGCGCAGATAGCATGTAATGTTTGCACTTCATTATTGGGGTTCTCCCGCTGGGTTTAAACCGGCGATGCCGACAGTGGCCATCGCGGCGAATCTGCCGGCGTTAAGAATATCGGATTAGCGCGGCTTTGATCGGGTATTATTGCGCAGCCTTGGCCGCCGTGCATGGCGGGCAATGCACCCGCAAGTTTATTCCGGAGGAACTCTATGATTGTTGGAATTATATCGCTGGTCGCGGGCCTGCTGGGACTGGTCGTCGCCGCGATGTTGTACAGATCGATTGTGCGCCGTCCCAGCGGGGACGACCTCATGATCGCGATTGGCAATGAAATCCAGTTGGGTGCCATGACCTATCTGCGCGCCCAGTATACAAAGATCGGCATTTTCGCCCTGGTCGTCGCCACGCTGTTAGCAGTCTCCGACCAGCACGGCTTCGGCACCAGCATCGCGTTCCTGACTGGCGCGCTGACGTCGGCTCTGGCCGGGCTGGTCGGCATGAAAGCCGCGACCAAGGCGAATGTCCGGGTGACTGCCGCCGCGCGGGATCAAGGGGCTGGCGAAGCCCTGCTGGTCGGTTTCAACGGCGGTGCAGTCATGGGCCTTGCGGTTGCCAGCTTTGGCCTGGTGGGCTTGGGCATATTCTTCACCGGCATGGCGTCCCAGTTCGCGATTCATCCTGAATCCGCCTCAATCATTTGGGGCTTTTCGATGGGCGCTTCTTCCATTGCCCTGTTCGCCCGGGTGGGCGGCGGCATCTTCACCAAGGCTGCAGACGTCGGTTCTGATCTCGTCGGCAAGATTGAAGCCGGCATTCCCGAAGACGACCCTCGCAATCCCGGCGTGATTGCCGACAATGTCGGTGACAACGTCGGCGACATCGCCGGTATGGGCGCGGATATCTATGAATCCTACGTCGGCGCCATGGTCGCAGCCATCACGCTGGCGGCTGCATCCTCGATTGCGGAACTGAATCACTACTTTGGCGAAGGCGTCACCCGGCCCATGCTGCTGGCGCTGCCCCTGATACTGGCGGTGATTGGCCTTGGTTGCTCGCTGGTCGGCATTTACAGCATGACCGCCTTCAAGAAGTACGGGCCGGAAAAAGCGTTGGCCATCGCTGAGTTCAGCTCAGCCGGCCTGTTCCTGTTTCTGACGATGATCATGATGGTACTGTTCGGCTACAGCTGGGCGCTGTTTTTCGCCATCGTGGCCGGTAACCTGGCTGGCATCGCCATCGGTCGGGCGGCTTGGTACTACACCTCGTCCAAGCCGGTGACGCGGATCATCCAATCCTGCAAAACTGGCGCGGCGACCAACATTATCACCGGACTGGCCGTCGGACTGGAAAGTTGCGCGGTGCCGATCCTGGTCATCGTCATTGCGATCTTCGTCTCTCATCATGTGGCCGGCCAGTACGGCATCGCGCTCGCAGCGGTCGGCATGTTGGCGACTGCCGGCGTCACGATGACCATCGACGCCTCGGGGCCGATTTCTGACAACGCAGGCGGTATCGCCGAGATGTCGCACCAGCCGCCCGAGGTCCGCAAAATTACCGACCACCTCGACGCTATCGGTAACACCACCGCCGCTACCGGCAAGGGCTTTGCCATTGGTTCCGCCGCGCTGACCGCACTGGCGCTGTTCGTTTCTTATAAACAAGCGGTCGAACTGGCGGTTGGCAAAATGCCGATGGACATCACCGATCCGATCGTCGTCGTCGGCGTTTTCCTGGGCGGCATCGTCGTGCTGCTGGCTGCGGCTATGACCATGAGTTCAGTCGGCCGAGCGGCGATGGAGATGGTGGCGGAAATCCGCCGCCAGTTCCGCGAAATTCCCGGTCTATTGCAAGGCACGGCTAAACCGGATACTGCACGCTGCGTGGCGATCTCGACCGACGCTGCACTACGCGAGATGATTGCGCCGGGAATGATGGCAGTGCTAGCCCCAGTGATCGTTGGCTTCTTCTTCGGCCCGGCCGCGCTGGGTGGCATGTTGTTGGGCGCGACGCTCACTGGCACCGTCTTCGCCCTGCTGATGGCTAACGCCGGCGGTGCGTGGGATAACGCCAAGAAGTCCATTGAAGCGGGCGAACTGCCCGGCGAGCGCAAGGGCGGTGAAGCGCACGCGGCAGCGGTGATCGGCGATACCGTCGGCGATCCGTTCAAAGACACCAGTGGCCCGGCCATGAATATCCTGATCAAGCTGCTGTCGGTTGTGTCCCTGATCCTGGTGCCGTTCATTACCTGAACGCTTCTTCCCCTCTCCCGCAAGGGGAGAGGGGGAATTCTCCTTGACAAAGACTTGCGCCGCGTCACCGCCAGCGTTCGGGCGGCGCTAGAGATAGAATGTGCTCACTTCCCCCGCTTCCGATCCAACCGCCAGACGAAATCCTCAATGATCTTCCGGTAAAGCTCCTCTTTGAGAACAACATCTTCAACACCGTAATCGATGTTGGGATTATCGTTCACTTCGATGACCACCACGCCTTTGGCTGTCTGCTTCAAGTCCACGCCGTAAAAGCCGTTGCCAATCAGATTAGCCGCCCGAGCAGCGCTTTTGACCACAATCTCCGGTGCATCCTCGACCCGGAAGGTTTTAGCGTCGCCCTCGCGAACGCCACGTCCCTGACCCGACTCATGATGATAGATTTGCCAGTGCTCCCCGGACATGAAGTACTGGCAAACAAACAGTGGAGTCTTATTGAGAATCCCCACCCGCCAGTCAAATTCGGTGTAGAGAAATTCCTGGGCCAGCAACAGATCGGAGGACTTGAACAGCTTGCTAGCCATTTCCAGCAGTTCGGCGCGGTCGCTGACTTTGAAAACGCCGCGCGAGAAGGAACCGTCGGGAATTTTCAGCACGATGGGATAGTGAATCTCGCTGTCCACCCGTTCCAGGTTATCGCGGCGAACGATCACGGTTTTGGGAGTGCGGATGCGATGCATTCGCAGCAATTCATCCAGATACACCTTGTTGGTGCATTTGAGAATGGAATCTGAATCGTCGATGACCACCATGCCTTCGCTTTCGGCCTTTTTGGCGAACTGGTAGGTGTAGTGGTCAATGCCGGTGGTTTCGCGGATAAACAACGCATCGAACTCGGCCAGCCGTCCGTAATCCTTCTTCTCGATCAATTCGACGTTCACCCCCCCTTCACGGCCCGCCTTGATGAACTGTTGCAGGGCCTTGAGGTTGGAGGGCGGCATTTCCTCCTTGGGATTGTGCAGCACCGCCAAATCGTAGCGGTAGTTGCTGCGCGCCCGGGGTTGCCGCCAGCGCCGGCTGAGATAGGTGGCCAGCGCACCGAGAAACATCTCGTCCTGTTCGGCGGACAGCGAGTGCAGGTGCAGGGCCTTGAGCGTGGCGATGCGCCATTTGCCTTGCAGCCGGAATTCCACCCGCAGCAACGGCGAGCGGAAAGCATCGAACAGTTGCCGGGCCAGTTCCTGCAATTCCTTGACCGCGCATTGACCAAAGAAAATGTCCAGCTCAAACCCCGTCGCGTTGAAACCGGGACGGGGTTTGCCCAACACCTGCTGGACATGATCGTCCAGGTCCTCGATATCGAGACTGTAGATCGACTTGCGGCTCAGGTCATTGAGGGTGCGCACGCTGGGAATGACCCGGTGGCGGCGGGCTTCGGCCAGCAGCGAGCAGTAATACCCGACGCTCAAGTAGCGGTAGCTGCGACACAGATTCAGCACCCGCAAGCTGCGGCCAGCGGAAGAATATTCGGGCTTGGCCAGATAATCCTTGGCGGCGACAACAGGCAGTTTAGGGAAATGGGTTTTCCAGTCGGTGGGATTTTCCACCAGAATAATGTGATCAGCCATCGAGGTGAAGCGGCGCTCCTGACGCCAGAAAATGAAGTTAAGACAGTGATGGCGCCGCCGATTCGCATCGGCGGTTGGATCGATAGAGAATGAGGACGGCTTTTTGCGCGGCCTTGCCGTAACGGGCCATGCGCTGAAATTCGCGGTGCGGGATCGGCATGTTGACCGAGTCGGCAACGGTTTCGCCTTCCTCGGTATCGACCAAGGGATCATGGACATAGATGTAATGATCGTCGAAGCCGGTGACGACCACCCAGTGTGGGAAGCGTTCGCCGTAGATGCGATAGGAACTGATCAGCACCAGGGGAATGCCGCCCGCCTCGAACTTTTGCCGCAATTCGTCGACGCCCAGGCTGCCGCAGCGCAGTACGACCGGCAATTGGCGCAGTTCTTCAATCCAGTCCTCCTGTACGAGCCGCATGACTTCCTTCTTTTCCGGGCTGCGTACTGAGTCGACCAGGAATGTCCCATCTTCGTTGACGTGGATTTCCAGACCAAAACCGCGCCGATAGGCCGACAGCGCCAGTCCGTAGGGACCACAACCACCATGGCCGGAGGTCATGAAAATGGTAGTAGCCTCGCGCCAAAGCCGCAGTTCCAGCGTGCGGTTCAATTCGAGCGCCGGGTCCAATGCCTTCATCGCCATCATCAACGCCGCCGGCCCACAGGTGAAATCGAGGGTTTGCTGATAGTACGGGACTTTGACCAGATCGAGTCCGAGTTGCGGAGCCAGGCGCTTTTCGAAACGCAGCGCGGCCATGTGGTCTTCGTAATAGTCCAGTACTTCCTTGAACGGGCGGTAGCCGTGGCGATGGAACAGTTTGAGTGAGGGGGGATTATCGCGGCGTACTTCCAGCCGCATCGACACGCAGTCGCGTTCCAGCGCCGCCGCTTCCGCCGCTTCCAGGAGGCGGTCGCCGATCTTATGGCGGGCAAAGTCGGGATGAACCGCAATGGAGTACAACCGCGCCATGGACGTGCCGCGTGAGAACAGCAGCAGCACATAGCCGCGAATCCGCCCCACATCTTCCTCGAGTAGGGTGACGGCGTGGCCTCGGGTCAACAGGTGGCGAAAGCTGCGGCGGGAAAGTCGATCCGTGTTGAAACAGTGATTTTCAATGACCAGCAGGGCCGACAGATCATCCAGAGTAGCGTGGCGCAGCATAGCGGTTTAAGACGATTCTACCGGCGGAAGCCATAGGCGATGAAACAGCGGGGATGGGCGAAACGGCTTGGCGACAAGGGCCGGGGACAAGCGCGGGGTACCAATCAGCGAATGTTGTTATTATCGCTCGTATCAACCGCTATCGCCAGTGAAAATCATTATGTCAACCCCGTCATCCTTGCTGTTGGAACGTATCCGCCAATTGATCGCCACCCCTTCGGTGAGCAGTGTGTCGCCGCAATTTGATCAGAGTAATCGGCCGGTCATCGACTTGTTAGCAAACTGGTTGGAAGATGCCGGTTTTGCCGTGCGAATCGAGCCGTTACCGGATTGGCCGGGCAAGGCGAACCTGATCGCGACGCTGGGCAGCGGGCCGGGCGGATTGGTGCTGGCCGGCCATACCGATACCGTACCGTTCGATGCCGGTCGCTGGCGGTTTGATCCATTTGGCGGTGTGATCGCCGATGAGCGGATGTATGGGCTGGGTTCCGCCGATATGAAGTCCTTTCTGGCGCTGGCGATTGAAGCGACCAGGGAGTTTGCCGCCGGTGATCTACGCCAGCCACTGGTGATTCTGGCGACCGCCGATGAGGAAAGCAGTATGTGCGGCGCACGGGCGCTGGCGGCGGCGGGTGAACCACTAGGACGCCATGCGGTGATCGGTGAGCCGACCGGGCTGAAACCGGTGCGAATGCATAAGGGCATTCTGATGGAAGCGATTCGTCTGGAGGGCCGCTCCGGGCATTCCAGCAATCCGGCATTAGGCGTGAACGCGCTGGAAGGCATGTATGCAGTGATCGGTGAGTTGCTGCGCTGGCGGGCAGAATTGCAGGCGCGTTATCGCAATCCATTGTTTGAGATTGAAGTACCCACGCTTAATTTGGGACACATTCACGGCGGTGACAATCCCAACCGGATTTGCGCCGATTGCGAACTGCATATCGATATTCGACCCTTGCCAGGGATGACGCTGGACGGCTTACGCGAGGAATTGCAAAGTCGATTGCAGCGCCGGCTCGCCGACAGCGAATTGCAATTAAGTTTCCTGCCGCTGTTTCCGGGCATCGAGGCCATGGAGACGCCGGCGTCCGCCGCCATTGTCCGGGCGACGGAAGAATTGACTGGCACGCCGGCAGGCGTTGTCGGGTTCGGCACCGAGGGGCCGTATCTGAACGCACTGGGTATGGAAACGGTGATTCTCGGTCCCGGCAGCGTGGATTGTGCGCATCAGCCGGATGAATTTCTGCCGCTGGCGGCGATTCAGCCGACGCTGGACATCTTGCAGGGACTGATCCGGCGGTTGTGTGTGCAATCGGTATGAACAATCTGTCCCTGATCCTCGGCGCTCTGGGACCCATTTTTACGTTGATTTTGTTAGGACTGGGTTTACGGCAGTTCGGCTTTCCCGGTGATGGATTCTGGCCCACGGCGGAGCGTTTTACCTATTTCATCCTGTTTCCGGCGCTGCTGGTGCATCGGTTGGCGTTGTCCCGATTAGGCGATTATGCGGTGCTGCCGGTGGCGTTAATCATCGTCGCGCTGTTGCTGACCATGACCGCGCTGGTTTATGCCTTGCGATCCTGGCTGAACGTGGATGGACCGGCGTTTACTTCAGTCTATCAGGGAGTCATTCGCTTCAATACCTATGTAGGACTGGCGGTGGTGCTGGCGGTGTTTCATGCCGAGGGCGGCACGGTGGCGGCGTTGGTCATGGCGATCATGATTCCTATGATTAACGTGTTGTGCGTGCTGGTGCTGAGCGCCCACGCCCATCGCATGGTGACGGTTAGCGGTGTGTTGCGGGGGTTGCTGACGAATCCGCTGATCCTGGGGTGTCTCATCGGAATTGGGCTGAATGTGAGCGGCATCGGTCTGCCGTGGGGTTCAGCAGCGGTGCTGGAAATTCTGGCGCGAGCCGCGTTGCCGTTGGGCCTGCTGGCGGTCGGCGCGGGGTTACAGCTCGATGGATTAGCGCGACCTGGCTTGCTGGTAGCGACCAGTGGTTTGAAACTGCTGGCCCTGCCGGCACTGGCCGCGTTGTTCTGCTGGATCGTCCAGCCGGGACGGCTGGAAGCGGCGGTATTGATCACCTTTGCCGCCTTGCCGGGCGCGACTGCTGCTTACATCCTGGCGCGGCACATGGGCGGCGATGCGTCGTTAATGGCGGCGATTATCACCGTTGAAACGGCGCTGGCGCTGATCACACTGCCATTCGTGCTGGTGTGGGTAGTGTGAGTATTGGATTTTTTAACTGAGTGGGATCAACCGCAGACGGAGGACGTGGAAAAACCGTGAAAGAATTCATTTTAGGCGGCGCTCGCTCCGGCAAAAGCGCCTTCGCCCAACACCAAGCCATCGCTAGCGGCCTGGACGTTTTCTATCTAGCCACGGCCCAGGCGGGTGATACTGAAATGGTCGAGCGCATCGCCCGCCATCGCACGGAACGCCCGGCGGATTGGGGGTTAGTGGAAGAACCTCTGGCGCTCGCCGCTGCCCTGCGCGCTCATGCGCATTCAAACCGTTGTCTGCTAATCGACTGTTTAACTCTATGGCTGAGCAATCTGCTGGCTGCCGGCGATGATCGACTGACGATGGAAATTGACGCCCTCCTGGACACACTCCCGACCTTGCCTGGACATATTCTGCTGGTCAGTAACGAAGTCGGACAGGGCATTGTTCCGGCGAATCCACTGGCCCGGCGCTTCCGCGACGAGGCCGGACGCCTGCATCAAAAAATCGCTGATCGGTGCGACCGAGCTATCTTTATCATGGCTGGCCTACCCCTCATCCTTAAGGATTGTCCTTCATGAATCATCACTGGTTTAACGAGCCGATTTCCGCTCCGGACGCTGCGACGCTCACCGCTGCCCGTGAACGGCAGACGCAATTGACCAAACCGCCCGGCTCACTGGGCCGGCTGGAAGAACTCGGCATCACTCTGGCTGCGATGCAAAACACCCAGCATCCCCGGGTCGAGCACATCTGGATCACCGTGTTCGCTGGCGATCACGGCGTCGTCGCTGAAGGCGTATCCGCCTTCCCGCAGGTGGTGACCGCGGAAATGGTGCGCAACTTTGCCCGAGGCGGCGCGGCGATCAGTGTGTTGGCTCAGGAATGGGGAGCGCGGCTGGAAGTGGTAAATGTCGGCACGGTTGAGCCGATGGAGGATTTGCCCGGCGTGATGCATCACCGGATTGGCCCCGGCACGGCTAATTTCGTCCACGAGCCGGCGATGACCGTTGATCAGTTGCAGGAGGCGCTGGCCGCGGGTTGCCATGCAGCGGATCGGGCGGCGATCGATGGTGCGCATCTATTTATCGGCGGTGAGATGGGCATCGGTAATACCACCAGCGCGACGGCGGTGGCCTGTTCACTGCTGAATCGACCGGCGGCTCACCTGGCAGGTTCCGGCACTGGATTGGACACCGTGGGCGTTCAGCGCAAGGCCCTGGTGATCGAACGGGCGTTAGCCAAACAGCGCAGCGACCAGCCGCTTGAGGCTTTGCAACGGCTGGGCGGGTTCGAGATAGCCGCATTGACCGGCGCCTACCTGCGTTGTGGACAATTGGGGCTGCCGGCGCTGGTCGATGGCTTCATCACGACGGTAGCAGCGCTAGTCGCGGTGCGGCTACGACCGGAACTGGCGGCCTGGCTGTTCTATGCGCACTGCTCCGCCGAACAGGGGCATCGTCGGTTGCTGGAAGCACTGGAAGTTCAGCCCCTGCTTGATTTGGGGATGCGCTTGGGCGAAGGCAGCGGCGCGGCAGTCGCAGTGCCGGTATTGCGCGCGGCGGCGGCGCTACACGCCCGCATGGCCACTTTTGCTGAAGCGGGAGTTTCGTCGGCATGAGCGAGTTCACCGTCGTTGATCTATTGCGGCATGGCGAGCCGGACGGTGGCCAGAAATTCCGGGGTTCCGTTGATGATCCGCTCAATGTGCGGGGTTGGGAACAGATGCGCACCGCGGTGGGCAACTATCGGGAGTGGGAGGTCATCATCAGCTCGCCGCTGATCCGCTGCGCCGCTTTCGCCCATGAATTGGCTGAACGGCTGGATCGTCCCCTGAAAATTGTCCAGGCCTTCAGCGAAATTGGCTTCGGCGTTTGGGAAGGGCGTTCGGTGGCTGAGGTGCATGAAACCGACCCCTTGGCGCTGGGTCAGTTCTGGCGTGACCCGATTACCTATCCCATCCCCGGCGGTGAACCCGTCGTGGATTTCGACCGACGGATTAATCTCGCTTGGACAGCGCTGCTGGAAGAATATCGAGGCCGACATGTGCTGTTGGTGACTCATGGCGGGGTGATTCGCATGGTGTTGCGCCAACTGCTGGAAATCCCGATGCAGCGCATCTGGCGGATGGAAGCGCCGTTTGCGTCGCTCAGTCGGATGCGTGTGCATCGCGATCCAGAATCCGAACCGCATCTGGTGTTTCATAACGGCCGCCTCGCATGATTCGCGCCTTTGTCCTGGCCCTGCAACTGCTGACCCGACTGCCGATTCCGTCCCTGACTACCCCGCCGCAACCTCGGGAACTGGGGTTGTCGGTGCTGTTCTTTCCCGGAGTGGGACTGTTGATCGGTGCGTTGTTGGCCGGTGCGTTGTTGGCCGGAATGCACACGGCCCTGTGGCTGATCGATCCCGGCGTATTGGCGGCATTAGTGCTTATGGTCTGGGTGCTGCTGACCGGTGGTCTGCATCTGGATGGTTTGGCCGATACCGCCGATGCCTGGATCGGGGGACAGGGCGACCGGGAGCGCACAATGGCGATTATGAAAGACCCGCGCAGTGGCCCCATCGCTATTGTGGTCATCGTGCTGTTGTTATTGACCAAGTTCGCGGCGTTGCAGGTTTTACTGGCCGGGGATGCGGTTTTGGTGTTGTTGCTGGCCCCGGTGCTGGGTCGCACCGTGATTGTTTTACTGCTCATCACTACGCCTTATGTGCGGCCCGATGGACTGGGTTCGCCCTACGCGACTTATTTGCCCCGGTGGAGTTGTAGTGTGCTGGTCTTGCTGATTGCCGTGGCGACAGCAGCGTTGCTGGAAGGGCTGGGCGGAATATTGCTGGCGGTCTTGACCATCAATTTTATCGGACTGCGCCACAGCCTGATGACCCGGCTGGGCGGCGTGACCGGCGACACGCTCGGCGCGGTCTGCGAGTTGACGGAAATGGTTGCTTTGCTGGTTCCGGCGTTGCTGGCGGATTAGGGATCAGCAGCTTGTCGCTCGTCAATGACGGGCTATAGTGAATCAAAGCAGGCATCATTTTTTCCCGCCCTGCCGCACGGTAGATCACCAAAATGTAAGGAGGAAGTCGCCATGCTTTACGCTCAACCGGGTCAGCCTGACGCGAAAGTCGCTTTCAAATCCCGTTACGCGAACTTCATTGGCGGCGAATGGACCCCGCCGGTCGAAGGCCGCTACTTCGAAAATGTCAGCCCTGTTAATGGCAAGGTCTTCTGTGAAATTCCCCGTTCGTCCGCCACCGATATTGAAAAGGCGCTGGACGCCGCTCATGCCGCCAAGGATGCCTGGGGTCGGACGTCCCCCACCGAACGGTCAAATCGGTTGCTGAAAATCGCCGACCGCATGGAAGCGAATCTGGAAATGCTCGCGGTCGCTGAAACCTGGGACAATGGCAAGTCGATTCGCGAATGCCTGGCCGCCGACTTGCCTTTGGCGATTGACCATTTCCGCTATTTTGCTGGCTGTATCCGCGCTCAGGAAGGTGCAATTTCGCAAATTGACGATGACACCGTCGCTTACCATTTCCATGAACCACTGGGCGTGGTCGGGCAGATCATTCCCTGGAATTTCCCAATTCTGATGGCGGTTTGGAAACTGGCCCCGGCGCTGGCTGCTGGCAATTGCGTCGTGCTGAAACCGGCGGAGCAGACCCCGGCTTCGATCCTGGTGTTGCTGGAATTGATCGGGGATCTGCTGCCGCTAGGCGTGTTGAATGTGGTTAACGGATTCGGCCTAGAAGCCGGCAAGCCACTGGCGACCAATAAGCGCATCGCCAAGATCGCCTTCACTGGCGAGACTACAACCGGGCGGCTGATCATGCAGTACGCCACCGAGAACATCATCCCGGTAACGCTGGAACTGGGGGGGAAGTCGCCCAACCTGTTCTTCGCCGATGTCATGGCCCAGGATGACGACTTCTTCGACAAATCCCTGGAAGGGCTGGCGATGTTCGCTCTTAATCAGGGTGAGGTCTGCACTTGCCCGTCGCGGGCGCTGATTCAGGAATCCATCTATGACGCCTTCATCGCCCGGGCGGTGGAGCGGGTCAGCAAAATCAAACAGGGCAATCCGCTGGATACCGACACCATGATCGGTGCGCAGGTCTCCAGTGAGCAGATGGAGAAAATCCTCAGCTATCTGGATATTGGCCGGCAGGAAGGGGCGAAATGTCTGATCGGTGGTGAACGCAACGAATTGGGCGGTGATTTAGCGCGGGGCTACTACATCCAGCCGACCCTATTCCAAGGTCATAACAAGATGCGGATTTTCCAAGAGGAAATCTTCGGGCCGGTACTGGCGGTCACGACGTTCAAGGATGAGGCCGAGGCGCTGAGTATTGCGAATGACACACTGTACGGTCTGGGTGCCGGTGTGTGGACCCGTGACGTGAATCGCGCCTATCGCTTCGGGCGCGGCATTCAGGCCGGGCGGGTGTGGATGAACTGCTATCACGCCTATCCCGCACATGCCGCTTTTGGCGGTTACAAGCAGTCGGGCATCGGGCGGGAGACGCACAAGATGATGCTCGATCATTACCAGCAGACCAAGAATATGCTGGTGAGCTATAGCCCCAAGGCGCTGGGTTTCTTCTGAACACCCGGTGAGATAAGGAAATCCGGAGGTAGCCGGATAGCGCAGCGGGTCCCTGCTCGCTCTCTGGCTACTTCACTCATCGCCCTCTTCCACAGTGATCATCTCATGACAGCAAAAGTAGCACGGGTTGTAGCAACTCCAGCGGCGCTGGAACTTATTGAATCGCTCAAAGCGCAGCATGGCGACCTGATGTTTCATCAATCCGGCGGCTGTTGTGATGGCAGTTCCCCGATGTGTTATCAGCTAGGTGAATTTCGTGTTGGCGGTCAGGATGTGCTGCTGGGCGAAATAGGTAGTTGTCCGTTCTACATGGGCGCGGCGCAGTTTGAATATTGGCAACACACACAATTGATCATCGATGTGGTGCCGGGGCGTGGTGGGATGTTTTCTTTAGAAGGGCCAGAAGGTAAGCGCTTTTTAACCCGTTCCCGATTGTACAGCGATGAGGAATGGGCGATTATTGGGATTATCTAATGCGGCTTGCTGGAGATGCCTGTGCGGCGCATTTGGCGGATGGAAGCCCCCTTTGCGTCGCTCAGTCGGATGCGGGTGCATCGCCATCCGGAATCCGAACCCCATCTAGTGTTTCATAACGGCCGCCTGGCATGATTCGCGCTCTTGCCCTGGCTCTGCAATTGCTGACCTGGTTGCCGGTCCCGTCTCTGACCACGCCGCCGCAACCTCGGGAACTGGGGTTGTCGGTGCTGTTCTTTCCCGGGGTGGGACTGCTGATCGGCGCGCTGTTAACGGGGATGCACACCGCTTTGTGGCTGGTCGATCCCGGGGTATTGGCAGCGCTGGTGCTGATGGTCTGGGTGCTACTAACGGGCGGTCTGCATTTGGATGGTTTAGCCGATTTTGCTTATGGGTTCTTCAGAAAACGTGCTGCTTCTTGGAAGCAGCACGGATCGAAGGATCATTAAGATGTTGACGCTAATGCTCAGCATGTTAGTGCTGTTGCTATCGCACAACGGCTTAAATTAATCAATAGGTTGATTGAAGCTCGCTGGATTAGGTGTCAAATTCGACGTAAGATAAGGCGTCATTTATGAGGCCTACTTCATGTTCGTCGGCGCTTTGCGCCGACGAACGGGGCGCGAGTTGAGTCCAACGTCGGGTTCTCGGCGCTTTGCGCCGTCGAACCCTCGTTGGAACGTCACCCCTTCGGGGCGACTTCGTCGTCCCGTACTCGCATCCCAGCCGCCCACCACGACTCGTGGAACTTGACAGTTCCTCGGTCGGGCGGCAGGTCCGCTCCGTGCGGGATGACGCTCAACTCGCGCCCCGTTAGGCTCTACTAAGGCTAAATGCAAGACTATGGAACCAGTTTCAAAATATCTTGATGATGAAGCTTCACTAAAAGATGAAGTGTTAAATTATTTATTAAGTAAGCCTAATGGTGCTGAAACAAATGAAATTTTTAATTTTTTCAGGAATAGAAATAATTATCAATTTCCTTATGATTGGTATTCTTTCAAATTAAGAGTACTACTCATTAAATTTAAAGAAAAAACGAGAAGAATTTCACAAGAGGAAGAATTATACATACATAAGATAAGAATTATTATAGATAATCTTTATAATAATAAAGAAATTGAAACTTTTTCTACAATTCATCGTTACGAAATAGCAAAATGGCACATATCAGAAAATTTTTTGTTGGACAGCTCACTAAAAGATGTACAGTTACTAGATACTCAATCTTTATCTCCAGCAGAGCCTAGCACTAATAAAATAAACAAAAAAATTAGTAATAAAAAATATCAATGTAGAATTTGCAAAAGAAAATTTTCGACAATTGAAGCTCGGCATGACCATAACTCAAGTAAACACAAATCAATTAGGGTAACCATAGTTTCTGGTGGTTTACCTAGCCTTGGAAAGCGTCGATAATTTTGAAAGTGAACTCTAACTGCGCCTTTTTAGCCACTAAAATTCAGCTAACTGCCTAACTGTAGCTTGCACCTGACCCCGCGACGCGGGGCAGGTGAAGCGAGTCGTTAGGCTTCAATCCCCTAGCTATCAGCTATACACATTAAGGTGAAACATGCAGATTAAGCGTCAGTATATCGTCGATGAATTAAACCGTAAGGTTGCTGTTCAACTTGACATAGAGACTTTCACAAAAATAGAAGAGACTTTAGAAAACTATGGTCTTATCCGACTCATGGAGGCAGAAGAACCCGATAATGAGGTATTTAACCTCGAACAAGCTCAATTATATTACCGAACCCTGGAAACGACGCGGTGAAAGTCAGCTATCGCAAGAAGTTTCTTAAACAGCTTGCAAGCCTACCTTCGACTACTCGAACTCAAGTAGAAATCTTCGCCTTTGAACAGCTACCGAATGCAGAATCTATCGCTGAGTTAGGGGTTGTCGAGAAAATGCAAGGACACCGAGGATATTATAAGAGCCGCTTTGGTTCATATCGCGTAGGCATGAAAGTCGAAGATGACACCTTGATTTTACAAATCGTCATGGATCGAAAAGATATTTATAGGTTTTTTCCGTAAAATCAGCCTAACTGGGGCTTGCACCTGACCCGCCTACGGCGGGCAGGTGAAGCGAGTCGTTCGTCGGCGCTTTGCGCCGACGAACGGGGCGCGAGTTGAGTCCAACGTCGGGTTCTCGGCGCTTTGCGCCGTCGAACCCTCGTTGGAACGTCACCCCTTCGGGGCGACTTCGTCGTCCCGTACTCGCATCCCAGCCGCCCACCACGACTCGTGGAACTTGACAGTTCCTCGGTCGGGCGGCAGGTCCGCTCCGTGCGGGACGACGCTCAACTCGCGCCCCGTTGGGCGGACGCCTTCGGCGCTAATAAAGACTTGTCAACAATATTCACTATATATGACAAGGAGGCTGTAGAAATGAATTGGAAAATATTTGGTATAAAATACGATAATCGAGAGACTTGGGCATTTGAACAAATGTCTTATTTGCTGTTTTGTGCAGAGTTCAACAATCGTGTTGGACTATTTCGCTACAAAAATCAAACAGGTATTGAGACAGAGCCAATTGAAAAAGATGGGAAATATTTCGGTTTTCAATCAAAATTCTACACAAACTCAATCGCAAACAATAAAGATGACATTATTGATTCAATCAAAAAAGCTAAATCAAAAAACAAACAATTAGATGAAATATTTCTCTACACCAACCAAGAACTTTCCGAAAGCACCACCAAACGTAAAAAGAAACCTCAATATCAATTAGACATTGAGAAAACCGCTAAGGCAGAAGGCGTAAATATTAAATGGCGAGTTCCAAGTTATTTTGAATTACAATTGTCTTTGCCTGACAACAAATACATCAATGATATATTTTTCAACCTTGACCCGAACGAAGGAGATTTACTTGATGAAATTTCTAAACATAACGAAAATATTCTACAAGCAATTCAAACAGAAATATCATTCGGAGAAAAACAAATTAAAATTGACCGAAGTTCTGTTGTTGAATCAATAGCAAATGCTTCTCAAAAGAAAAAAAACATAATTATTTCAGGCGAAGGCGGTTGCGGTAAAACCGCAATTTTTAAGGAATTTTATAACTCCTATTTTAAGAAAACACCAATTTGTGTTTTTAAAGCAAATGAACTTAATGTAAACCACATTAACAACATATTCCATCTAGACCACGAATTTACATTTGCACAGTTTCTCAATGCCTACAAGGACGAACCTCTTAAAATATTTGCAATTGATTCCGCAGAAAAACTTGCAGAGATTTCTAACAACGATATTCTTACGACATTAATACAAAAGTTAAAAGAGAATGCTTGGAATATCATCTTTACAACACGTTACGCTTATCTTAATGATTTAACTTTTCATATAAAAGAGAATTATCAGTTACCATTCGACGTGAATGATGTTTCTCTGATTGGTATCGACGAATTAAAGTCAATAGCAGACAAATTCAAATTCTCACTTCCCGACAATCAAAAATTCATAGAGCGACTTAGAAATTTGTTTTATCTACGAGAATATGTTCGCCAATATTCTAACATTGACAAAAAAGGAAACTATAAAGGATTTATTGACTTGCTTTGGAAAAAGCGAATACAAAATAATACTGTTCAAATGGACAATTTGCATCTTGAACGAGAGAAGTGCATTATCAGTATTGCTAAAAAAAGGTGCGACACCGGACTATTTTATATCATTTCAGACGATTTGCCACAATCCGCATTGTTTCAATTAAAGCAAGACGAAATACTTGGCTACGATGAGACTCATAGCGGATATTTTATTACTCACGACATCTATGAAGAATGGACGTTGGATAAAATCGTTTCCCGAAGTTTTTCAAACACATCAACCACAAAAGATTTTTTTGACGACTTAGGTAATTCATTACCCATTCGCAGAGCATTTAGGTTGTGGTTATCTGATCATTTATCTGAGAACAGTAAAGAAATAGAAACTTTTATTCAAAGTGCTTTTACAAGTACTGATGTCTCTCAATTTTGGAAAGATGAAATTTTAGTTTCCGTTTTACTTTCAGATTATTCAGAAAGTTTCTTTATGTTCTTTGAGAAAGAAATCATTGCAAATGATTTTAAAATACTAAAACGAGTTTTATTTCTATTAAGAATTGCCTGCACTGATATTTCGGCAATTCAAGATATTGAAATTATAAAACCTAAAGGCAAAGGTTGGGAAGAAGTCATTGCCCTTATTTATAAACATAAAGCTGACTTTTTTGATGGCAATGTGAAACTTATTTTACCTGTTTTAACTAATTGGTGCGAATTCAATAAAAAGGGACTAACAACAAGATACGCAGGATTGTTAACATTAAGCGTAATAAAAAAAACCGAAACCGACCAAAACATCTATATGCATGATGTTGCAGAAGAAAATATTTTGAAAGTGGTTTTCAATACAGCCAATGAACTGCAGTCAGAACTAAAAGAAATATTTGATAAAGTTGTTTCTAATAAATGGACTGACCACAGAGACCCATACGAAGGACTTTGCTCTAAAATCTTAGAAAAACCATACATAGCAATTGAATTAATTAAGACACTTCCGTCATCTGTTATTCAATTATGTGACTTGTTTTGGCAAAAACAGCCCCAAAAACACGACAAATTTGGATTTGGATATGAAAGAGATTCAATGGAAAGTCGTTATGGCTTGTCTGAAGAACATAAATTTGATTATTTCCCTTCAAGTGCCAATCAAACACCAATAAAATGGTTATTACAAATAGCCTTTTACGAAACACTTGAATTTATAATTATGTTTATAAATAGGGCTGTTGAATTTTATAGTAAATCTGACTATGGACAACAAGACGTTAAAAAAATCACATTACACATAAACAAATTGGTAGTAACGCAGTATTTGAGTGGTGCTATTTGGAGTATGTATCGCGGCAACGGAAGTCCTGTTGTTCCCAGCATATTACAGTCGATGCACATGGCGTTAGAAAAAACTCTTTTAGAATTCTCTCAAATCTTAAAATCAGAAATAATTCTGGACATACTTCAAAGAATTCTTATTCAATCAAAATCTGCCTCTCTTACTTCTATTGTTTGTAGCGTTGTGCTTGCAAATCCTAATAAATTCTATGATGTTGCTTTGATTTTATTCAAAACAATAGAATTGTTTCAATTTGACACTTTTAGGTGCGCAAATGAATTTCAAGCGAAATCGCTGTATTCAATAGGATATGGAATGGATAAAATAAGAGACATTTTATATACAGATGAAAGATTGAAAACTTGCGAGGATAAACATAGAAACTCAAGTTTGGAATCATTGTTTTTGAATTATCAGCTTTTGGGTGTCAAAGGATTTACCGAAGAACAAAATACTGAATTCATCGGAAAATTATACGATATTATTGACCAACATAAATCAAATGCTTCAACAAGTATATCGTTTGGTATATTGTTGGCAAGAATGGATAGATGTAATTTAATACCAAAAGTATCACAGTATGACGACAACCATTTACAAATAGAATTTACGCCTAAAGAACTTTCTGACGAACTTAAAAAGGAAAGCGAAGAAGCATTAAATAAATATCAAGACTTTTTCAAATATTCTTCACTAAGAATATGGGCTGATTTTTTGATTGGTGCGAGAAATCAAACCAAAACCGCAAAACAAGAGGAATATGATAACAATCCACTTTTAGCTTTATCAGAAACAAAACAACTTGTTGAAGAACTGAAATCAGGACGAAACGGAACAGTCATGTTTGATTATTCTATACCTGCGTTTTCGTGTTCTAAATTATTACTTGAATATAAAGAAAAACTATCAAAAGAAGATAAAATATTTTGCAAAGAAATAGTTCTTGCAACAATATCTAATCTTTTTGCAGATAACTACGCTTACCAAATTAGTGATGGAGTTGAAGCAGCTGTCCATGCAATTTTAGCATTAGCAAATGAATTTCCAGAAGAAACAGAGGATTATGTTGCAGTAATGGTATTGACTCTTTTACAGGACTTTCGCTTGGAGTTCCAGGTTGTTGATTGTTTTGGTATAATCTCGACATGATAACCAAACAGCAATACGTTCAATATTTGATTAGCACGCCAGTCAATTATACGTGCACGAATCTTGC
>JAKLIY010000002.1 GCA_022709365.1 Pseudomonadota bacterium | reverse complement strand
GCGCTATCACACCACCGAGGCTAACCTGCACCATTGGCTAAAAAAACATGGCCTAAAAACATCACGACAGCGCTCAGTCTCATAAAATTCTATGGGACTTTAGTGTCGTTTGTTTAAACACACCCAAACGGATAAAAACTCTCACAGGATTTCGAGCATCTAGCCCCCTTCACCTGAGAAAGCATCCCTCACGGCAGATACGGAATCAGTCCACGCCGAAAAGCTTCCTCTTGAATCTCTCGCGATACCTGCCGGGCATCGACAATCAGCCCGTTTACCTGGATGAGCCAAACCATGGGGTTGTCTCCCATCCGGCCTGGAAGCGTCCAACTATCCTATCGTTGATTTTTACACCCGCGTGTCGGCTTTAGCGGCCTTCAGCCCGTGCTGCTTGAGTCAATGGTGCAGATTGGCCTCGGTCGTGTGATAGCGCTGGGCGATGAACTTCTGGGTCGAGCCGTTCGCCAGTAAGCTTTCGTCCGCCGTGCGATATCGCGGCAACCGCGAAATAACGCAGACCTCCCAACGACTCCTTTTTTCCCAGTTTGCCATTATGAAAATAATTATTTGATAAATATAATAATTTATTTCATATTGCAATATGGCACAGGTTTTGAAACAGCTTCACGCGGGTCACCGCCGCCGGTCGAACCCCCCGAGTCAACCCATACCAACGGGTTCGGACCCGTCCGGCGGTATATCCAGACGCGCCAAGGTCACGCCCTGAACCCAGTCGCTTTGGCTATCGCGGGAATGAAGCCGTCCGCAAAACGCTCGATGTTGTCAACGCTTATCAAGCCTATAGGAGCCACCTCTCATGAACAGCAAAACTCTCGTCCATTCCGCCCTTGCCAGCGTCCTCACGCTGGGCTTGTTGACCGCCGCCAGCCAGGCTAACGCCGCCGAGGAAGATAAGGGCAAAGGCGCCGAGAAATGCTACGGCATCGTTAAGGCCGGCAAGAACGACTGTCAAACCAGCGTGCATGCCTGCGCCGGTCAGGCTAGCAAGGACGGTCAGGGAGATTCCTGGGTTTATGTCCCCAAGGGCACCTGCGAAAAAATCGTCGGCGGCAGCGCCCAACCGAAAGCCTGAGGCACTCCTGATGATCGCCAAGCCGGCTCTGTCCAGGCTTGGCCCCGGTTCGATTCCGGCCCGCGCCGGAATCGGCCTGCGGGCCGAACACTACGATGCGGTGCTGGAAAGCCGCCCACCCGTGGGCTGGCTGGAAGTCCACAGCGAAAATTACTTCGGCGCTGGGGGCAAGCCGTTGGACTACCTGGAGCGAATTCGCGCTCATTATCCCCTGAGCCTGCACGGCGTCGGCCTGTCCATCGGTTCGACCGATCCACTCGACCGCTGGCACTTGAGCAAACTGAAGGCGTTGATCCGGCGGTTCGAACCTGCGCTGGTTTCCGAACACCTGTCCTGGGGTTCGGTCGGCGGGCGCCACTTCAACGACCTGTTGCCGCTGCCCTATACGGAAGAGGCGCTTTACCACGTGGTCGCGCGGGTCGCCCAGGTCCAGGATCAGCTTGGCCGACCCCTGCTGATCGAGAACCCGTCCAGCTATCTGCAATACGTGGAATCGACGATTCCCGAATGGGAATTTCTCACTGAATTGGCCGAGCGGACCGGTTGTGGCGTACTGCTGGACGTCAACAATATTTATGTCAGCGCCCGCAATCACAGCTTCGATGCCGACACCTACCTACGGGCGATTCCCCGCCACGTCGTCCAGGAAATCCATCTGGCCGGATTTACGGTGAAATGCTTTGAGGATGGTGAGATTTTGATCGATAGCCACAATCAGCCGGTCTGGCCAGCAGTTTGGGCGCTCTACCGCCGAGCGATTCAGCGCTTCAGCCCAGTTCCCACGCTCATTGAATGGGATACCGACCTGCCCGAGTTGACGGTGCTGGTGGACGAAGCTCAACGAGCGGATGCAATTCTGGAGGAACGCCATGCCCAGGCTGCGTGAACTCCAACTGGGTTTCGCCGCCGCGCTGCTGGACGGCGATGCAGGCGGCTTCGACCGCCACATCCGCGCGTCCGGCCTCAGTGGCGCCCGTCGCTTGCAGGTCTATCGCCACAACACCCTGCTCGGCCTGACCGGCGCGCTCGAAGCGGTTTATCCGGTAGTACGCCGCTTGGTGGGCGAAGAATTCTTTCGGTACGCGGCGGCGCAATACATCGCCCGCCATCCATCTCGTTCGGGCGACCTGCACGAGTTCGGCGAGCACTTCCCACTGTTTCTTCAGTCGTTCCCGCCGACCGCCGAGTTGGTTTATCTGCCCGATGTCGCCCGGCTGGAATGGGCGTATCACCAGGTGTTCCATGCCGCCCGCCATCCGCCGCTCGACTTGACGACGCTGGCGCAGATACCCGCCGAGCGGCAGGGGGAATTGCATTTCCAACTGCACCCCGCCGCTTGCCTGTTGGAATCGGCCTTTCCGATCCTGCGAATCTGGCAGGTCAATCAGGACGATGACACCGGCGATCCCCCGGTGGATTTGGCCGAGGGTGGTGTCCAGTTGCTGATCATTCGCCACGAGAATCTGGACATCGAATTTCAGGCCCTGGCCGACGGCGAGTTCAGCCTGCTGCACGCCCTGGCCGGGAATAGTGATTTCACCACGGCCTGCGAGCAAGCGATGGCCGCGCAACCGACCCTTGACCTGCCGGCCTGTTTCCACCGGCATGTTTTACAAGGCGTCTTGGTCGACTTTTTCCTGCCCAATTGTTGATTGATGGTAACCACCCTAAGGAGGAATCCCCATGATGACCGCTACCGATGCATTTGCCACTCCATCCCAACGCCCGTTCTGGGCGAAAATCGCGCCCCTGTTAAAGCAAGCCGATGGGCTGTTTCACAAGGCCGCGGATTTTCTGACGCCCGTCGCCGATTTGCTGGCCCGCTACTGGGTCGCCGCCGCTTTCTTCAGTTCGGGACTGACGAAGACGCTCACCGGTAGTTTCACCGTGTTCGGGCACACCTTTAACTATCCGCTGAGCGTGTTCCCGACGGAGAGCACCTTCACGCTGTTCGAGTACGAGTATCACGTGCCGTTATTGCCCTCCATGCTGGCAGCCTATCTGGGCACGGCGGCGGAACTGCTGCTGCCGGTGTTTCTGTTCCTGGGTCTGGGGACGCGCTACGCCGCGCTGGCGATGTTTGTGTTCAACATCGTGGCCGTCGTTTCCTACCCCGAATTGATGGCTGCCGGGCTGGCGGAGCACCAGGTGTGGGGTCTGCTGTTGCTGATCACCCTCTGCCACGGTCCCGGCAAGCTGTCCCTGGATCACCTGATCGGCCGGCTGGTTCGCCGCTAACCGGCGGTTTCCACGCAACCCAAAGAGAATAACGCCCCCATGAACAACCTGGCGCAGCTTCCTGGCGAGGATGAGGTTGCCGTGGCCGCTCCACCCTGGTTTCCGGATTCCGCGGAGATCGAATTGCTGGGGCGAGTCGGCCTCTTTTCTCCGGACGACGCACGGGCATTACGCAAAATCTGGCGAGTTCTCAAGGGACAGACCGACGATTATCTGGACATGGTGCTCGGCATGGTGGCCGCTTATCCCGCCTTGGCCACCGCGCTGACCGTGCTACGCCGCGAAATTCCGGAGGATTCGGTAGACGGTTCCGCGACCGTTCGCCTCTGGTTTCGGCAATGGCTGTTTGAAACCTGTTTTTCCCCTCATGAGCCGTCCTGGCTCAAACAACTGTATGCCGAACTCCCGCCGGATCGGTCGGTGCAATCGCTCTTGGCGCTACTGCCGAGCTACCGCCACCTGATCACTCTGTCCTTTCCGCTGGTCGCCACGGCGCGCACCCTGTTAGCCGCCAGCGGACTCGCTCATCCAGAAATCGAGCGAATGCAGTACGCACTCCTGAAGGCCATCCTTCTCCAGGTGACCTTATTAAGCAAACTTTACGTTAAAGAGGGACTTTGGTAACGGCAACCCTGCAGAGAAACCGGGCTGACCACGGATGCCTGGTTTTTTTTTGCGGGTGGCGGATGATCGGGAGTCGCGCAAGGAGTACCGGATGGCCTCGATATTTCGTGGCTCCACGAAATATCAAAGGACCCGCTCATATTTTAGAGTATCCGTTTCGCTCGTCCAGCCCTGTTTTTTTCTGAGAAAGCAAGCAATCTATTGTAAATAGGATGATTTTTTTAACTAGATGACCACTCGATTAAAAACTGGCATCACCTTTGCTGACAGGAAAAGCAGTAGTACAACCACCTACCACCGCAGTCTTTTTTAAATGAGGAGCTTGCAATGAAGACGTCGACCAAACTGACTTTTGCCCTGATTTCCGGTCTGGCCCTGAGCACCGCGTTCGCCCAAGGTTTCAATATGTCAACGGCGAAGATCATGGACGCCAATCAAGATGGCACCATCACCAAGGAAGAATATATGAAGCACAGCAACGATATGGCGGCATGGACTAAGATGGACACCAATAAAGACGGGGTGTTGGATGCACAGGAAATTAAGGTCGGTTTTAACGACAAATAACCTGCTGGCTGATCATCAGTACATGCTCATTGCTATATGAGTAGCAATTACAGGTTCAGATGGGGTGGAATAACAACCACCCCATTTCTCATTCCCCTGCCGCTTTTCATCCAGTTCCTTAATCTCAGAAAAACCCGGTGCGGTAAAAATTTTTTTAATCAAATCGCACAATACACCAAAAACGGCTATAAATGATTCAGCAGTTCTCACTGACAAAGCCGCATTGGGAGGGTTTTGTATGAATGAAACCGTTGCGCCACCCGCTGAAAAACGATCCGTTCCCCGAAGCGACCCCGCGTTTCTATCCGCCGACGAGCAAGACGCCATGCACCGAGCCTTGCGCGCCATCGTCGAGGGGACCGCTACCGCCACGGGTACTGAGTTCTTCTACGCGCTGGTGCGGGAACTCGCCCAGGCACTGAACGTGCGCCACGCCTTCGTGGGCGAACTGCTGGAGAGCGGGGTCAGGGTGCGTACCCTGGCGTTCTGGTTCGACGGCAAGCTCATCGACAACATCGAATTCGATCTGGACGGTACGCCCTGCGAAATCGTCATGCGCGGCGAGACGGTGTATTACACCCGCAAGGTTTACGAGATGTTCCCCCGGCATCCAGAACTCAAGGAAATGGGGATCGAAAGCTACTTCGGTGTGCCGCTGGTGTCCGAATCGGGGAACGAAATGATGGGCCACCTGGCCGTCATGCACAACCAGCCGATGGTCAAGGAATTCCGGGGCATGGCGCTGCTCCGGATTTTCGCCGCCCGCGCCCGGGCGGAACTGGAACGCAAGCGCGCCGAACAGGCGCTGCGCAAAAGCGAGGAGCGCTTGGCCAGCGTATTGGCCAGCGCCATGGACGCCATCATCACCATCGATGCTGAGCAACGTATCACGCTGTTCAATCCCGCCGCCGAAAAAGTATTTCGCTGCCCGGCGGAACAGGTTGTAGGGCAGCCGTTCGAACCTCTTCTCTCCAAGCGCTTCGGCAATCTGCTCAAGGGTTATTGCCTGGCGGTCCAGCCCGCTACCGTGAATTCCCAGCAACTGTGGGCGCCCGAGGGACTGACCGCTCGCCGCCATGACGGCGAGGAATTCCCGGTGGAAGCCACGTTGTCGCCGCTGGAGATCGAGGGTCGGCGGTTTTTCACCGTGATCCTGCGGGATGTGACTGAGCGCTGGCGCTCCGAGGAAACCCTTAAGCAGTTGCAACTGGAAAACCTCTATCTCCAGGAAGAGATCAAGACTCGGCAGAGTCCCGGTCACATTGTCGGCGACTCGCCGGTCATGCAAACCGTATTCGCCCACGCTGAACAAGTGGCGGGCACCGATTCCACTGTGCTGCTGACGGGCGAAACCGGCACCGGCAAAAGCGTCATCGCGCGGACGATTCATGACCTGAGCGACCGGCGGGACAAGCTCTTCGTGCACGTCAACTGCGCCGCCTTGCCCGGCGAACTGGTGGAAAGCGAACTATTCGGCCACGAAAAAGGCGCGTTCACCGGAGCAATCGCCCAGCGCAAGGGCCGTTTCGAACTCGCCGACAGCGGCACACTGTTCCTGGACGAAGTCGGCGAACTGACCGCCGGCGCCCAAGCCAAGCTGTTGCGCGTGTTGCAGGACCAGGAATTCGAGCGGGTGGGCGGCACGCAGACCTTGAAAGTCGATGTCCGGCTGGTCGCCGCCACCAATCGTGATCTGGCGAAGAGGGTCAAGGAAGGAATGTTCCGCGCCGATCTGTATTACCGGCTGAATGTATTTCCCATCCGCATGCCGTCCCTGTCCGAACGTCCCACTGACATTCCGCTGCTCGCACGTTTTTTTCTGGACAAGTTCGCGCGGAAGATGGGCAAAGCAGTTCGCGACCTGTCGCCAAAAGCGCGCGAGCGCCTGTTGCATTATCCGTGGCCCGGCAATATCCGGGAACTGCAAAATGTTATCGAGCGCGCGACCATTCTCGCCCGTGGTCCTTTGTTGGAAATCGACGATGCGCTCGAACTGCGTCTGGACGACCAAGACACGACGCATTCACCGCAACCACCCGGTTCACTCGAAGCGATGGAGCGCGCCTATATTCTCCAGGTTCTGGAACGGACCGGTTGGGTGATCGAGGGCGAATCGGGCACGGCGGCGATTCTGGACCTCAATCCCAGCACCCTGCGCTCTCGGATGCAGAAGTTGAACCTTCGCAAACCCAAATTCCCGGCCTGAGTCTGATCCTGTCTTTTCCCGTCTTTATTCCCTCAGCCATCGACTTCTGACGATGGTTTTCTCGCGTATCCCCCTTCACTAACATTCGGCCGTAAGGTGGGTTTAATAACCGCCATAAAGCTGAATGGCTGGTTGCGATCCTATCCAGGCGATAGCTGCAAACCGCGTTATTTAATGGCGTTGCGATATATCGTGGAGTCTACTCCTTCATTCCTCCGTGCTGGATTTCAGCATAAACTACAACTTATTGATAATTAATGTTATTTATTAGATAGTCTAATGTGGCATGAGGGTTGCTGAGTAGAGATTGTCCATCAACGTTATCTCTAAACCAGCCTATTTAAGGAGTACCCCATGAACAAGATCGTCACGACCACCCTGTTGATTCTGGCTTCCGGTTTGACTCTGAGTACTACCGCACTGGCGGAGCCTTTCCAGCACGGCAGTGGTTACATCAACTACCAGAACTACGACGAAGGTCCGCAGTCCGTGGCGGAGTTTCGTAAGCGCCAAAGTGATGTACGCTTCAGCGCCAATGTCCAGTCCTCCAGCGGATTCAATAACCGCAGTTCGGTGGAAAACGAGGAGTTCACGGCCGGTTCTAGAACCGATACCAGGACCTCGGATTTCGACATGTTCACCATTGTTGGCGGTGGATTCAACGACCGCAGTTAAGGCCCCGGTATTTCGAGATCGCCGGCCGCGTTACCCCTGGCGGATATCCCGCCGGCGACTCGATCACCGCCGCCCTGGTAGCCAGGGTCATTTCCCATATCCAGCTCTTGTGATGATCACGCGAGGTGATGTCATGAACCCACAAGTCATTCCCGCTTCCCCAAGCACCAGTCAGGGTTATTCAAGGAAATGGAGAATAGGGGGCGTACTGAGTCTGGAAGTATCGCCGGCTTTGCTCGGTCTGGCAGTCCGGAGCAAGACCAAGTTATTCCCGTTGCACCCTCCAGCGACCAAGGCCGTCCTGTCCCCTCGAATCGTTCCCTGAATCCTTGATGAAGGAGAATACCCATGCTGATGACCCATACCAGCGAACCCATTCTGCAAGGCCAGCGCGCCCTGGTGACCGGTGCCAGCTCCGGGATTGGCGCGACCGTCGCCAAGATGCTGGCGGCGGCCGGCGCGAAAGTGGTCGTTAACTACGCCGGCGGCGCGGATCGGGCGCAAGCCGTAGTCGACCACATTCAGGCCGCTGGCGGCGAGGCGCTGGCGATCCGCGCCAACGTGCATCGGGAAGACGAGGTCGAGGCGATGTTCGCCCAAATGTTCGAGGCGTGGGACAGCATCGACATCCTGGTCAACAACGCCGGCCTGCAGAAAGATGCGCCGCTGGTCGAGATGAGTCTGGCCGACTGGCAACATGTGCTCGACGTCAACCTGACCGGTCAGTTTCTCTGCTCCCGCGCCGCCGCCCGCGAATTCTTCCATCGCGGCGTCGTGCCGGAACTGTCGCGCGCCGCCGGCAAGATCATTTGTATGTCCTCGGTCCACGATGTCATTCCCTGGGCGGGACACGCCAACTACGCCGCATCCAAGGGCGGGGTCAGCCTGCTGATGAAAACCATGGCCCAGGAACTGGCGCCGCACCGCATCCGGGTCAACGCCATCTCGCCCGGCGCGATCAAAACGCCGATTAACTCCGCCGCCTGGATGACCCCCGAGGCCGAGGCGGAATTGTTGAAGCTGATTCCCTACCGGCGGATCGGGGATCCGGAAGACATCGGCCGCGCCGTCGTCTGGCTGGCTTCCGACGCCTCCGATTACGTGACCGGCGCCACGTTGTATGTGGACGGTGGCATGACCCTCTATCCCGGTTTCGAACAGGGAGGTTGACTGCAATCATGAACGAACGCTATCAAGACATTATCATCGGTTCCGGCGCAGGCGGGTCAGCGGCGGCCTATGCCCTGGCGCACGCCGGCCGACGGGTCCTGCTGTTGGAAAAGGGGCGCGAACTCCCGCACGACGGCAGCACTCTGGACGTGGACAAGGTGATCCGGCAAGGAATATTCAAGAGCAAGGAGCGCTGGCTCGACAAGAACGGTCGGACGTTCGAGCCGGAGGAATATTTCAATCTGGGCGGCAAAACCAAGTGGTACGGCGCAGCCCTGGTGCGCTTCGAGCCGCACGAATTTGAGGCCGAGCCGGCGCACCAATGCCTGCCCTGGCCGATTGCTTACCGCGAACTGAAGCCCTATTACGAGCGAGCGGAAGAATTACTGGGCGTTCACCCCTTCGAGCCGGAGCCGGATCTGCGGGCCATCGTCGGCAAGCTCGCTCGCAACGGCGCCGGATGGCGCGCACAACCCCTGATGCTGGCCCTGGACTCCAGCATCGTCGAACATCCCGAGGAAGCCGCCCACTTCGACGCCTTCGCCTCGGTCAAGAACTTGAAAGCCGACGCCCAGCACGCCTTGCTGGAGCGCGTCCAACAGTTGCCCAACCTCACCATTCGGACCGGCCAGGCGGTGCGCGACCTCATCGCTGATTCCGACCGGCCCGAGCGGCTGACCGGCGTCCGCACCGAGGATGGCGGCGAATTCCGGGCCGAGACGGTGTTGCTGGCGGCCGGGGCGCTGCACTCGCCACGTCTGTTGCAGGGTTATCTGGAAACTACCGGGCTGGCCGAGCGGCTGCCGTGCGCCGAGGCGATCGGGCGCAACTATAAATGCCATCTGCTCAGCGCGATGCTGGCGTTTTCCGCCACCCCCAAGACCGATCTGCTGCGCAAAACCCTGCTCCTGCTCAACGAGCGGCTGCCGCACAGCAGTATCCAGCCTTTAGGCTTCGACGGCGAATTGCTCAGCACGTTGATTCCGGGACTGGTTCCGCGCTGGTTCGCCCGTGCGCTCGGTCATCGCGCCTACGGCTTCTTCTTGCAGACCGAGGACGGTTCCGATCCCGCCAACCGGGTCGTCGCTAAAGCCAACGGCGCTCAATACCCCCAACTCGACTACGATCCGGCCCGACTGCCAGCAGCGCGAGAGGAACACCAACGGCTGGTGCGCGATTTCAGCCGTTCGCTGCTGAAGATCGGGTTGCCGGCGGCGGCCCAGTCGATTCCGCTGGCCGGCACCGCGCACGCTTGCGGCACCCTGGTCGCGGGCCACGATCCTCGCACCTCGGTGGTGGACGCCGACGGCAAGATCCACGACCTGGACAATCTCTATGTGGTGGACGGCAGCATTTTGCCGCGCTCCAGCCGGGCTAATCCGTCGCTGACCATCTACGCCTGGGCGTTGCGCGTGGCGGAGCGGTTACAACAAGGGGAGCGGCCAGCATGAACGATACACTACCCGATTTCATCCGCTTCGGACGAGCGATTTGTGGCGACCTCGGCCAGGCCGAGCGGCGCGAGTGGTGGCTGAGCAACAGCTTGGGCGCCTACGCCGCTGGCACGGTCGCGGAAACGCTGACCCGGCGTTATCACGGTTTGCTGATCGCGCCGGTTGATCCACCGCTTGGCCGATGGCTGGTGCTTTCCAAAGCTGACGCCACCCTGCTCGACGGCGACCGGGAAATCCCGTTGTTCAGCAATCGCTGGGGCGGCGGGGCGGTGAATCCCGAAGGTCACGTTCATCTCGAATCTTTCCATCTGCACGGCCGGATGCCGGTGTGGCGCTATGCCTTGGGCGACCGGGTGATCGAGCAGCGTATCTGGCTGGAGCCGGGCGCTAATACCGTTTATGTCGCCTGGCGGTTGGAAATCGAACCACCCCGTCCCTCCGGGACACCCCTCCTTAGTTAAAGAGGGGAAAGGGAACAAACGACGCAGCCCATCCCCTCCTTGGACAAGGAGGGGTGGCGCAACGCGCCGGGGTGGTCTGATTCGGAAAAGGGGGTCACGATGCTGCGGGTCCGCTTGCTGGTCAACGCCCGCGATCATCATGTCAGCATGACGCCCGGCGGCTTCACACCACGGGTGGAAACGGTAGAGAATCAACTGCATGTGGTCTGTCCCGACCGTTTCACCTTGCGCTTCCAGGCGGCGGGCGGCCAGTTTCAGACCGAGTGGGACTGGATCGAAAACTTCGATCTGCCCGTGGAACGGGAACGCGGCCTGCCAGACCGGGATGCGCATCTCAGTATCGGTCATGCGCTGTTGACGCTGCGTCCGGGCCACTGGGTCGGAATTACCGCCAGCTTGCACGAAACGGCGTCCGCCGACTTGGATGCGGCGCTGCGGCGGTTTCTGGATCGTGAGGCGGCGTTGCTCGACCGCGCTCGTCCACACCTTGCCGATTCGCCGCCCGACTGGATCGAACAACTGGCGCTGGCCGCCGACAGTTTCCTGTTCGCCCGGCCGTTGCCGGATTTACCCGACGGCGAATCGGTGATCGCGGGCTATCCCTGGTTCGGCGACTGGGGCCGCGACACCATGATCGCGCTGCCGGGCCTGACGCTGGCGACGGGCCGGCTCGACAGCGCCCGGCGCATCCTGCTGACCTTCGCCCGTTTCGTCGATCAGGGCATGTTGCCCAACGTCTTCCCCGGCGCGGGCGAGACCCCGGACTACAACACGGTCGATGCTGGACTGTGGTACTTCGAGGCGTGGCGCGCCTATCTGGAAGCCAGCGGCGACTGGCCGGCGTTGGCTGAAGTGTTCCCGGTGCTGGCCGACATGATCGACTGGCACGTCCGGGGTACTCGCTACCGGATCGGCATGGACCCGGCTGACGGCTTGCTATATGCCGGCGAACCCGGCGTACAACTCACCTGGATGGACGCCAAGGTGGGCGACTGGGTGGTGACGCCGCGCATCGGCAAACCGGTCGAGATCAACGCGCTCTGGTACAACGCCTTGGCGATCATGGTTGATTTCGCCGGGCGACTGGGACAACCCTCCACGCTCTATACAGAACTCGTCGCTAAAGTCCGGCACGGCTTCCAGCGTTTCGTCCGTTCCGCCGGCGCGGGCCTGTCCGACGTGCTGGACGGTCCCGCCGGCGATGATCCTACCTCGCGCCCCAATCAAATCTTCGCCGTCAGTCTGCCCCACAGTCCGCTGGACACGGCGACTCAACAAACCGTGGTGCGGATCTGTGGACGGGAATTGCTGACCTCCTACGGTCTCCGTTCCCTGGCGCCTAGCCATCCCGATTATCGTCCTCATTATCTCGGCGGGGTTTGGGAACGCGACGGCAGCTATCACCAGGGACCGGTGTGGGGCTGGCTGCTGGGCCACTACGCGCTGGCCGAGTACCGCGTGTATGGCGACACGGCGGCGGCTCAGGCCCGCTTGCAGCCCATCCGCGATCACCTGCTGGACGCCGGCCTGGGCACGGTCAGCGAAATCCTCGACGGCGCGCCGCCCCACATTCCGCGTGGCGCACCCGCCCAAGCCTGGTCGGTGGCCTGCGTGCTGGAAGCGTGGCAGCGGCTGGAACGGCTGAAACGGCAATAACTTTTTCCTTGGAGATTGGAAAATGCCGCCCAGATCGTCCTCGTTCCAGCGTAGATCCGCGAGCGGGATTAACCGTGATGGAGACGCTCCAAGCTTTCGCCATAGGCGCTGTAATCTTCGCGAATTGTGCCCCAGATCAGGGCGCGAAGCGTCCGCGACAACGTATAGCTCACCGACGGAGCGTAGCGGAGTCCGGTGCAGCGCCTTGTTAGGCGATGTAACCCCATTGTCTGAATTGCGTTTGCAACTCCGGATCTCTCTTAAATGCTTGAAAATAAATGTATTCAGGAGCTAGATCTGCACCATTCGGCCATACTATTGTCTCCAATTCATCATCTACGCGAAGCTGCGCAAATACTGAAGGTTCCCTTAGCGGTTTGAAAACAGAGCCTTCTAGTGCCTCTGATAAATCAGCTGTACCGCGTTTTCCATCATTAAACAAAATTTCTACTTTATAATCTCCAATATATCTGGCTTCAATCACATGTAAAAACATGACCTCTACTCCAGTGGTTCGATTAGTTTGGGACTTTCACTTCGTTGACAAAGGTTCCAATTTTCCAGGAGTTCCTCTTTGTGAAGCTCATACCATTCCAACACGTGGCGCAGCGCTCTTTTTGGGAACTTTCCTTCGACTACACCTGTAGTAATGCTAACCGTGATCTCATATTCACCGTACTTTGCATGAAAATGTGGAGGTGAATGATCGTCCCAATACGTGGCGATGATTATTCCAAGAAATCTACTGATAATAGACATCTAATTTCGCTCTTTATCATTTGCCTAACAACTTTGTTCACCTGCCGTGCGTAGCACGGTCAGGTGCAACGCCCAGTTAGGCTTTGTCCTCAGCTTCATCAATGACTTCAAAAAGTTGTTTGATGATTTTTGGATGTAATATTTCTCCAGCATGACTGGGCAAAACCATCCGATAAATTTTCTTGATATAAATCCGATGACTACCTTTTTGCCGATCTAAAATAAACCCACTAAGGAGAAGAAGCTTGTCTGCTTCTTTTGCGGTAAGCCTTGGATATTCAGGCATGGATAGCGACTTCTATGGGCGATATGATTACCTTGCGCTTTTGAAGCGCATGTAATTCTTCTGTTTTAAGGCTTTCTAAATATAGTTCAGCAGCCTCTTGAATATTCAAAAGCACTTCCTCGTAAGTATTACCTTGTGTTACGCAGCCTTTTAATTCGGAAATTTGGGCAAAATAGCCAAATTCGTCTTTTTCGATAACGGCATTCAATATCATGGAAATTATTCCTATGTTCGAAAAAAGATTGTCCCATTGAAAATGTTGGAGTTCGCAATCTCATCCCAACCCACGGCACCGACCCAACGGGGCGGCGGATAAGCCGCGAGGGCGGAAAAGCCGAAGGCTTTGACGGCCGAGGTCGGCTTCATCCGCGTGGTTGTGCGGCGCTTCGCGCCGCGCAAGCAGCGGATGGAATCCGCCGCCCCGTTGTCGCGGGCGCGAAGCGTCCGCGACAACGACTTTGCTCACCGGGGCCGCGCCACTTGATGAGCGTTCAAGTGCCACAACGGGCTATGGCGCGGTCTCCGGTGCAGCAGCCAGTTAGGCACGATGTTGAACGTTCATTCTGAGTTCGTCCTGCGGCGGGGGCCTACTTGTCATCGTCGGGGGTGTCAAGACCTGACATGACTGTTAGGCCGGTTGATTGAATGTTGGGTTGTCAAAAAGACAACAGCCCAACCTACGCGGCTAGAACTATCGGGAAATGATAAGAATTTTACCTATTCTACTATTGCACAATTTCTTTTATAAATTCAAGCAATTTATCCTCAATAACTTCTTCCCACTCTTCTTTTGTCATTGCTTCGAATACATCAAAATTATTCTTTTCCTTTATGTTCTGAGCCAGAATATTATCAATTTTGTATTTTTTTATAATCATTTTTACGTTTTCTTTATCATCAATAATTGGGAAGCTATTTTCTGGAAGGCCATATGTAAGTTCAAATGCCCGATGATGATAGTAATTTTCAAGACAACTCTTTTTCAGGACATATGATTTACCTTTTGGTTTTATACTCTGGAAATTTGTTGCTCGTTGTGTTTGTTTCTCAAGTTTGTCTTGATGTTTATCGCTATCTATTATGAGATATAAATCCCGTCCAGAATTATCGAAGTAATCGATATTTAGAAAACTGTCAATATCTTCACCTCCACCAAATGGTAGTACTAGTACTTTTTTATTATTCAGGATGTTCTTTCCAATTAGACACTGACAAATAAGATTATAGAATCTTGCATCATTATGGCTTTCCACAAAAACAATTTTTTCATGGCAATCACGAAGGTTATAAGATGGCTTTATACCTAATTCTTTTACGATATTATCTATAAATGCTTCTCGCCCATTCGTACCGTAATGTTCATAAGTTGATCCATAGTATTTTTTGCACAAAATTACTGATTCAATATTGGTAGCACCTGCAAAAACGGGGCTATGTGTTGTGATTATTACCTGTTTGTCTTCAGACAGATCTCGAAAAGCATTCAGTAAATCGTTTTGTGCAGAAGGATGTAAGAATGTTTCAGGTTCTTCAATTAGGTAGACAATATTTAATCCCTTATTCTTTTCAGCTAAATATCGAAAACGGGCAACCATAAAAAGCCTTCTATATCCTGCGCCCTTGTGACTCATTGGTATGGGTTTTAAATCCCCATCGAATTGAAAAGAAACATCAACACTTTTTATTGCATCTTTCCAGACAATCGTTGGTATAATTTCAACTTTTTTCAAATTCGATACATAGTCGTTCATGTATTTCTTAACAGATTGCGCTTCTTTTTGCATTTCACTTGCTATTTCATATTCTACAATAGCAAGCTTCTTCTCAACTTGGCATTCTTGGTCTAAATATTCAATTATTTCACTGACCGAATTTGATTTGAATTTAGTATCAGCTTCTAAGCCATAGTCTGCCTTGAAAAGCTCAACATCGGGCAATAATGAGCAGATTTTGTAATCGTCGTTAATGAATTTTGCGCTTTTTTTGATTCCTTTGGAGCTACAGTATTCTTTAATTCGCTTTATTTTTTCTAGTTTTGAGTTTCTTCCAGTACCTTGAACAGGGATTGTAATCTTAAAGTTATTCAAAATATTTGTCAGTTCCTCGTCAGCCTTTCCATACAAAAATGCAAAATCATCAGAATCATAATCTGTTATTAAAATTTGTTCATAGTCAAATGATTTTTTTGGAGTATTTATTGTTTTTTTAATCGTAATTTGCCCATCTATTATTAAATCAGTAAGGAATTCATCAAGCCCGTCAATTTTCTTGATTTTGCTTTTTATCTTCGATGCAAGAATCTCCGATAAGTTTTCTGATCTAAATGTGCATGATATTTCTATTGGATTTTCTTGACTATTAAAATCAGAATTTGTGATTGGGTATTCTTTCAGATTTAAAAACGAAGCAATAGCATTTAGAATGATCGACTTCCCAGAGTCATTTTTTCCAACGATTGATGAAAAATCGCTGAGAGGTATTTCTTGAGCTTCTTTAATTCCCCTATAATTAAAAATCTCGATTTTTGAAATCTTCATTACTTTACCTCATTCCAGTTTTACCGGTCATAGACAAAAGGGTGTCTTTAAGTGTAAGCATCTTTACACTCACATGACTAGCTATTTTATTCACTTGCTTTGCAGTATGTAGCACAGGCAAATAAGTTAGGCTCGTCGATTTAATTCCATATTATCCACTGTGTAATCCACAGTTTTTTCAAGAAGCGTATATTGAATAAAACTCTTTTTATGATGTTCGGCTTCCACAGCAATAAAGTTTGTAACTAGCGCCTCAATAACTGGGTTTCTATTTTCTTCTTTCCCGCCAACATGATAAAAATGCTCTCGGGTAAGAACGCTAAACCTTGACCATAACAAATCAATATATTCATTTTTACGATAATCGTTATGATGCCATGTTGATAAAATAAACTTTCCATTAAACCTTAAAAGATTTTCAAAAAGCTTTTTTTCATAAAATTCGTTCCATCCATTATAGTAGTCAACATGTCTGTCTATATAAGGTGGGTCACAATAAATAATATCATTTAGCGTCGCTTCTTGAATTGTTTGAGAAAAATCTTGGCATTTGAAAGTAAATTGCTTTGCTTTTAGTAGCTTGCTAACAAAATCAACTTGATTAACAATCTTTGTTACATATGCTTGAGCAAATCGATGTGATTTTCTGCAAAAAGGGATGTTTAATTCACCTTTTCGGTTGAATCTAATCATTCCATTAAATCCTGCCCTATTTAAAAATAGAAAATCGAGAGGTGAACCATGTGAGTTAAATCTATCTCTTACGAAATAGTAATGATTTTCACCTATTGATAATAATTTTTCGCCTTCATAGACCAGATATTTTTTAACAATCTCAGGAGTTATTTCGCTTGCAGCAATACATGAATAAAAATTTATTAAATGCGGATTTGTGTCACAAAGAATTGCTTTCTGTGATGAAATATTGAATGCAACAGAACCAGTTCCCATAAATGGCTCAATCCAAGCACCCGTAAAATTACTTGGGATAATGCTTTTTATCCAAGGCACAAGTTTAGTTTTTATGCCTTGTGATTTTATGGGAGGTATACTTATCTTGTTATTATTCATTCTTCACAGTTCCTTTTCTCTACAATTAAACTAACATCCCCATTTCTGTATTCAACAAACCCTCGAAGAGTGGATATCTTTTTTGTTCCTCCTTTTCCATCCGGGATTATAATTTTTTTGTAATTCATCCAGTAATCATCAAACCAATTTTCGCCAAGTTTTGAAAAAATTCCTTGTCCGTTGATTATATCACTAATATTATTAATGCTTCCAATATTAGCTGTATTACCACTTCCACCTTTATCACTTGCAATCTTCCATTTTTCAGTAACAAAAAATTGAAAATTTTTCACAACAGAAGTAATTGAATGTAATTTATTAATATCGTAAGTTTTCGTTTCATCTATAGTCATCCCATCAGCCCTATCATAAATAATGCCAAGACAGAAATGCCCAGAGTAAGAACTATAAGGAAACTGGATATTTTTGGTGCTTGTCCTTTTCTCAAAATACTCACCATGAGAACCAAGCGTAAAACCATTGCATAGATTTGGTTTTTTTAAGTTTCTATAAGTAGTTTTTAAGTCAACAGCAAACTTTATGGACTCGTCGCAGGCTTTAACAAACGATATATCAGGATAGTAATTTTGGTGTTCAGCAAGAACAATCTTGTATTCGTTGGCTTGTGCAAACGCAAGAATCTTTGGGAAGATGTGAATTTCAAGAATTTTTGACACAATTTTAGTATCTGATGAGATTGTGTAAACATTCTTGAAAATATCAATGAATCCTTTAACAGTCCATTGTCCATCATTGGTACTGACATGACCGCTTAGTTCAGAGACAAACACTTCAAGTTTCCTTGTAAATTTTTCTTTTTCGGTCATTTAATTTAGCTCTTGACAGGGGTAGTTACAGGCAAACGGCCTAACAGGGCGGCGGATAAGCCGCGAGGGCGGAAAAGCCGAAGGCTTTGACGGCCGAGATCGGCTTGATCCGCGTGGTTGTGCGGCGCTTCGCGCCGCGCAAGCAGCGGATGCCATCCGCCGCCCCGTTGTCGCGGGCGCGAAGCGTCCGCGACAACCAGTGATTATATAGTTTCCGCCTATCTACCATAACCGGACGTGGTTGATAGGAACTACTTGATCATGCTGGTTTTTACCAACAGCATAACATTCATCGCCAGTCTTCCAACCCTGGAACCCCCGCCCTGCTCGCCGTCTCCTTGGAGCTGACCCGGCGCTACGAGGCGCGGTTGGCGCAGCAAAACATCCTAACCGGGCAACGTCTGCATTCTCACCAGTGGCTGCGCCTTTACCTGGATTGTTGTCACAAGTATAGCTCCTCGCCAGTAGAGCAGCAGAGTTTGGCCGCTTTTCGGGAATCATTGCCAAAACCACTGCATTTAGCGGTTCTGCGATATTTCGCAGTCTCCATCCTCGGCCAACGTTCAACATTCCAGATTTATATTTTTAATTATCAATAAGTTATTTTAAATTTCTCCAGTGGCATAAGCGTTGCTGCTTCGAGTGACGAACACTTGATCGATAGAGCTATTTCATTCCCTGGCAAGGAATTTTCCTCAGAAATGAGGTAATGGCTCGTCGGTCACGAACGACTTCTCAGCACTCGCAACCCCTATTCTGGAGAAACCCTAATGAAGGCCACGATTCCCATCGACAACCCCGAGCGCCTGCGCCTGGAACGACAGCATGAAGGTCAGGAAAACTGGCGGCTGTGGGGGCCGTATCTGGCGGAACGAGCCTGGGGTACGGTCCGCGAGGATTACAGCGCCCACGGCGAAGCTTGGGAACACCTCGACCACGACCAGTCCCGTTCCCGCGCCTACCGCTGGAACGAGGACGGCTTGGGCGGCATTTGCGACGAGCAGCAACGGCTGTGCTTCGCCCTCGCCCTGTGGAACGGCCGTGACCCGATCCTCAAGGAGCGGGCGTTCGGCCTGACCGGCAATCAGGGCAATCACGGCGAGGACGTGAAAGAGTACTACTTCTATCTCGACGCCACGCCCAGCCACAGCTACCTGCACTATCGGTACAAGTATCCCCAGGCTGAATATCCCTACGGCGGGCTGGTGGACGAAAACCGCCGTCGGAGCCGGCAGGACCCGCCGTTCAATCTGCTGGACACCGGCGTTTTCCAGGGCAACCGTTACTGGGATGTGGATGTGAACTACGCCAAGGCCGGTCCCGACGAGATTCATATCCACATTTCCGCCGCCAATCGTGGACCCGAGGAAGCGACCCTGCACCTGTTGCCACAACTCTGGTTCCGCAACACCTGGGCCTGGGGCGACGAAGAGAAGCAGCGAGCGTTAGCGGAACTGCGGGGTGATCCGGTCGAACCGTTCGACCAGAAACCGGTCAAGCCGACCTTGCGCGCGCTCACGGCGCCGGACGGCGCAAACTGGGCGGTGCGCGCCGATCATCCGACGTTGGGCAGCTATTATCTGTACGGTCGGCAGTCCGCCGAGCCGCTGTATACGGACAACGAGCATAACGCCCAGCGGTTGTGGGGACTGACCAACGCCACGCCCTACGTCAAGGACAGTTTCCATCGCCGCGTGGTCAACGGCGAACAGGACGCGGTCAATCCCGGTCTGGAAGGCACCAAGTTTGCCGCTTGGCACAGGCTGACCGTGGCCGGCGGCCAGCAGACGCAAGTGGAACTGGTACTGAGCGCCGCACTGCTGGAGCAGCCTTTCGCCCACGATTCGGCGGTATTCGCCAGCCGCCAGTCCGAAGCGGATTTGTTCTATCGCGAACTGCTGCCCGAGGCTACAGCCGAGGATCAGCGCATTTTTCGCCAAGCGTCGGCGGGCATGATTTGGAGCAAACAGTTCTTTCATTACGACGTGGCCCGCTGGCTGGACGGCGACCACTTCCCGCCGCCCGACAGTCGGAAATGGGGTCGCAACCGCACCTGGCGACATCTCAAGGCGTCTGATGTCATCTCCATGCCCGACAAGTGGGAATATCCCTGGTTCGCGGCTTGGGATCTGGCTTATCACTGCGCCGCGCTGTCGCTGGTGGATGTCGATTTCGCCAAGGACCAGATCGAACTGGTGCTGAAGGAACACTACCTCCACCCCAACGGGCAGATTCCCGCCTATGAATGGGCGTTCGGCGACGTCAACCCGCCGGTACACGCCATGGGCGCCCTGAAAGTGTTTCGCGCCGAACGGGTTCAGCGCGGACGGGGCGATCTCCATTTTCTCGAACGGGTGTTTCACAAGCTGCTGCTGAACTACGCCTGGTGGATCAACCGCAAGGACAGCGAGGGCAACAACGTGTTCGAGGGCGGGTTTCTCGGCCTGGACAACATCTCGGTGTTCGACCGCTCCCACCCGTTGCCGGCCGGCTATGCGCTCAAGCAGGCTGACGCTACCGGCTGGATGGCGATGTTCGCCCTGAACATGACAGTCATGGCGCTGGAGCTGGCGACCGAGGACCCGGATTACGAAGCCATCGCCATCCAGATTTACCAGCAGTTCCTCGCCATCGCCCATACTATCGGTGGCCAGGGCGGCAACGAAATTCCGCTGTGGGACCCGGAAGCGGGCTTCTTCAAGGATTTGGTGATTTGCCCGGACGGCCAGACGCAACGGATCGACGTGTATTCCTGGGTCGGGCTGATCCCGCTGTTCGCCTGCGAAGTGGTGGACCGACGCCTGCTGGCCAAGACGCCACGCTTCCGCGAAGTGTTGCGCCAGCACCGTCACGGTGTGTTCGACGGCAGCATCATCTGCAACTGCCCGGATTGGGAAAACGACCGGGGCGAGCATCTGCTGTCGCTGGTCACTCACCGGATGCTGCCGCGTATTCTGAAGAGGCTGTTGCGCGAGGACGAATTCCTGTCGCCCCACGGCGTGCGCAGCGTCAGCCGCCTCCACGCCACCCACCAACACTTGGGAACGCTGCCCGGCGTCGGCGAGGCCATCATCGAATACGTGCCTGGCGAATCCAATTCCGGCCTGTTCGGCGGCAATTCCAACTGGCGCGGCCCGATCTGGCTGCCGACCAACTACACGCTGGTTCAGGCGCTGGAGAAATTCCATCGCTTCCTCGGCGACAACTTCACCATTGCCGTGCCCTGTCTGGAAAACCGGGAACTGACGCTCCGGGAGATCGCCACCCTGATCGCCGAGCGGCTGGTGGGCATCTACCGCCGCGACTCGAACGGACTCATGCCCGCGTTCCCTGCCGACAGCCCCTTCCAGCACGATCCGCACTGGCGGGACCTGCTGCAATTCTATGAATACTTCCACGGCGACACTGGCCAAGGGTTGGGCGCCGCCCATCAAACCGGCTGGACCGGCCTGCTGGCGAATCTGGTGATGCGCCGCTATCGGCGAGACGTCCCGGTTTATTGGAGCCGACAAATGGCCACCCGGCACGACTCCCCTCTCTCAGCGAGAGAGGATGCGGGGATGAGGGCAACGCCAGCGCTCAGCACCGAGGAGGCTTGAACCATGTTGACCGCCACCGTCGCCGCCGTTCGGCACCGCCGGGCCAATGTCATCGCAGCGTTCCTCAAGCGCGCAGACGAAGCACTGCGCGTCGCCGAAGTCACGCTCTATCCCTTCCTGGATCTGGCGATCCGGCTGTGGCTGGCGCAAGCGTTCTGGGTGTCCGGCGTTCTCAAGCTGGCCAACTGGGATAACGCCATCACGCTGGCCACCTACGAATATCCAGTCCCTTGGCTGGACCCGGTGACCGCCGCCGCGCTGGGCGTCGCCATCGAGGTGTTCGGTTCGATGTTGCTGGCGTTCGGACTGGCCACCCGGCTGGCCGCGATTCCGCTGTTGGCTCTGACGCTGGTGATCCAGTTCGAATACCGCGCTCTGGATCAACATCTTTACTGGGCCGCGCTGTTCGGGTGGTACGTGGTCATGGGGGCGGGACCGATTTCTCTGGATCGGTTGCTGGCTTCCGGTCTGGCCGCCTCGGCGCTGCCGCTGGTCAAGCCGCTCGGTCGATTGTACGCCACGCTCACCCGCTACCTTGGTCCGGTCTACCAACTCGCGCTACGCCTCTGGCTGGCGAGCCTGTGGTTCACACCCATCCTGGTAGGGCGTTCGTTTCTGGAAGCGGTGCTGGGCTTCGTCAGTCCCCTGCTGGCGCTCGGGCTGGCGACCCGGTTGGCCGCCATCGGCGCGATACTGGCGCTGCTCGGCTCTGGCTTCATGGGCGCGGACGAAATCCAGACGATCAACCGGCTGTATGAATTCTTCCTCCTCGGACTCATCGCGCTGCGCGGGCCGGGACCGATCTCCGCTGATACTGTCCTGCAACAACAACTCGCTCGTTGGTTCCCGCCCCTCGAAAGCTGGTCTGACGCGGCGCTGACCGACGTACCGCATGTGGTCATCGTCGGCGCAGGCTTCGGTGGCTTGAAGGCGGCGCACGGTCTACGACTGGCGGCTTGCCGGGTCACGGTCATTGACAAACGCAACTATCATCTGTTCCAACCGCTGCTCTATCAGGTGGCCACCGCCAGCCTGTCGCCGGCCGATGTCGCTACCCCGATCCGGGCGCTGTTCCGCGATCAACACAACGTGCGGGTGTTGCTGGGCGAAGTGGCGGGCGTGGATACCCTCACACGTCAGGTCACTCTGAGCGACGGCGCGCATATCGGTTACGACTATCTGGTGCTGGCGACCGGCGCGCGTCACAGCTACTTCGGGCGTGACGACTGGGAGCCTTACGCGCCGGGACTGAAGCGCATCGACGATGCCACGGCCATCCGTCGCCGCTTGCTGCTGGCCTTCGAACAGGCGGAGAACTGCGCTGATCCCGAGGAACGGCAACGGCTGTTGACCTTCGTGATCGTCGGCGGCGGTCCCACCGGGGTGGAACTGGCCGGGGCGATTGCCGAACTGGCCCGGCATGGGCTGACCGGGGAATTCCGCAACATCGACCCGGCCCAGGCGCGGGTGCTGTTGGTGCAGTCGGCGCCGCGCCTGCTGCCGGCGTTTCCTGAGTCGCTCTCGGAAGTGTCGGCGCACTCGCTGCGGGCGCTGGGCGTGGAGGTGCTGACCAAGAGCCGGGTGGAACAGATCGATGCGGAAGGAGTACGGGTATCCGGCCAGCGGATCGGTTCCCGCACCGTGTTCTGGGCGGCAGGCGTGATGGCCTCGCCCGCCGCGCAATGGCTCCAGGTCGAAGCCGACGCCGCCGGCCGCCTCAAGGTGGGGCCGGATTTGACCGTGCCGACCCTGCCCAATGTGTTCGCCATCGGTGACACTGCCCTGAGCGAAGCCTGGGACGGTCAGCCGGTGCCGGGTCTGGCGCCAGCCGCCAAGCAGCAGGGCGCTTACGTCGCCCGGCTCATCAAGACCCGCCTGGAAGGCCACGCCGGATTGCCGCCGTTCCGTTATCACCATCTGGGTAATCTCGCCACCATTGGCCGGCAGGCGGCGGTCGTGGATTTCGGCGGATTCCGCTTGAGTGGGGCGCTGGCCTGGTGGCTGTGGGGCGTCGCTCACGTGTTTTTTCTAGTGGACACACGCAAACGCCTGTCAGTCGCCATCGAATGGTTCTGGGCCTACCTCACCTACCAGCGCGGCACCCGGCTCATCACCGGCGGTCGCGAGTAAGGAGCATCCCCATGGTCAAGCACACTTCGCCGAACGGGCCGGCAGTACTCGCGGTTTATCTCATCGCCTTCTTGCAAGGTCTGACACTGGTCAGCTTTCCCGCCAGCAGCGCCGTGCTGAAGCAGATGCACGGTTTCACCGATGCCCAGTATGGCGCGATCTTTCTGCCGCAAGTCGCGTTGGCGGTACTGGGTGCAGTGGTCGGTGGAACGCTGGCCCGTCGGCTGGGCCTGCAACCGTTGCTGTGGCTGGCGGCGGCGGGCAACGGCTTGTCGCAACTGGCCCTGGCGGCGAGCCTCTGGGTCATGCCGGCGCTGGCGTTCCCGACGATTTTGCTGGGCACGGCGTTGCTGGGATGGAGTTTCGGGCTGGGCGGCGCGCCGCTGAACAGCTATCCACCCCGGTTCTTTCCTCAACGCGCGCCGGCCGCCGTAGTCGCCTTGCATACCCTGTTGGGACTCGGCTTGATGGTGGGGCCACTGCTGGCCGATGGGTTTGGCCGGGCGGGCGGGTGGATCGGGTTCCCATTGTCCCTGCTGGGCCTGAGCGGGCTGCTGGCGCTGCTGGCCGCGACCGTGCATTTACCTCGGGATGTTGGCAGCGAGACGGAACGCCGCGCCACGCTGAACCCGCCGTTGAAATCTGGCGCATTCTGGGTGTTTGCCGCCATCGCAGTGCTGTATGCTTTCGCCGAGGGCACCTTCAGCAATTGGGCGGTGATCTACCTGCGCGAGGCTAAGGTATTACCGGCGGGAGTGGCGGCGCTGGCCCTGTCGGTGTTCTGGGGCGCGATGGTGGCCGGTCGCCTGTTGGTCGCAGTCCTGGTGGTACGGATTGCGCCGCTGATGATCTGGCTGATGCTGCCGATGCTGATGATCGCGGCTTTTCTGCTGCTGCCCGCCGCCAACACGCCGATACTGGGTCTGGGGCTATTCGCACTAGCGGGACTGGCCTGCTCAGCCTTCTTTCCGCTGACCATCACCCTGGCCTCGGCGCGATTTCCCGAGTACGTGGCCTGGGTGTCGTCCATGCTGATTGCCGCGCTGATGGTAGGCGTGGGTCTGGGTTCGTTCGTGATTGGTCCGTTGCGGGAATGGCTAGCCCTGGAACACCTCTACCGGCTTTCAGCCCTCTATCCGGTCGCGGTCCTCGGGCTGGCTCTGTGGCTGACCGGTTCGCGGCGGCGGGTGGCGGCGGAAGTCGGTGCTTTCCGCTCGGCATCTTGAGAACGTTCGCCATGATCTCGACGGCTGTGGCCTCGGTAGCGAGCGGTACCGGTTCGGTGAATTACGAGACGTAATACATGTGCCCGCCGGTGGGTTTGAACCGATACGTGAGGCCCTCGAAATCGTCGATGCAGCCCCACGGGCAGCCGCGCAGGTGGAAGCTGAGATTGACGTATTGGGTTGCGGCCGAGGCAATCACGTCACAGCCCGCCGTCTTGGCCAGCTCGGTACAGAACGTCTTTCCCACCCCGCCAGTGGCCACCCCCTGTTGGGCAGCCACCTCACAGGCCACCAGCCAGATCGCGCCAATGTCACATCCCTGCAGCGTCGAGAAGACGCTCACGTTTCCGAGGTTAAGGGCGGGACGGCCTGTTCCGCCGATCAACAAAGATCCAGGGGTGCCGTGGCAGTTGATGATGACGTTTTCCAGCCGCTGTCTTCGAGCGCCGAACTGGCCGTTGTTGGCGTGGAGAATCCAGTTCACGATATCTCCAGCGGTCGCGCCGGGTAACATTTTCCACGTCCACTTCATTTGATACTTGTACCCGGGCACATCGTGGGAGTGAACGACCAACGACGGCTGTTTCATTCGGATCATGGGAAGTCTCCTTTGTAATCAATTAGGCGCTACTCATGCTTCGTCAATTTTGTTCTGATGCGTTTTTTCACCATGAAAAACAATATCTTACATGGGATTACCCATCAGATTCCTGTTGACGGAACACTAGCTGATCTTCGAGTTTCGCGGATGACGGGCTGGCGTTTTCCACTTACTTGGTGATTTCCCTGTCAGCGGCAATCGGTTCAAAGCGGGCGGAAATATAGATCTATTCACAAGCGATGTTAATAATATATTGAAAAATATATTATTTTTTCGTTATTTCGTGGGTGCTATCGATGCTGCCAAAAGTGACGCCCCGGTTTTTTATCCAGCATTTGCGGGCGTATTCTACGCACTGGTAGGTCACGTCAATCTGCAGGGTGAAGTCTCGCAATGATTAACGCTGCATCGTTTATTGATCCTTGAATCCATTGTCTGAAGGAACTGCTCCATGCTCATTCCCGACCTTTCCCTGACCGCTCTGCGTCGAGATTATCTACGTCGCCGCCGCACCCCACGCGGCGTCATTGAAGAAATCCTCAGCCGTCTATCGACGTTCCAGGACAATCCGATCTGGATCAGCCGGGTCCCGGATGCTGAACTACGGGTGCGGGCCGATCGCCTCGCTGCACAGGATCCGGCGGGCCTGCCTTTGTACGGCATCCCCTTCGCGATTAAGGACAATATCGATCTGGCAGGCTTACCGACGACCGCTGCCTGTCCGGCCTTCGCCTATCGCCCGACGTGCTCAGCTCCGGTCGTGGAACGGTTGATAGCAGCGGGAGCCATTCCCATGGGCAAGACCAATCTCGACCAGTTCGCTACCGGCCTGGTCGGGGTCCGCTCCCCCTACGGCGTGACCCGCAATGCCTTTGATCCTGACTACATCGCCGGCGGCTCCAGCAGTGGCTCGGCCGTTGCGGTCGCCCAGGGATTAGCCAGCTTTGCCTTGGGTACCGATACCGCCGGTTCCGGGCGGGTTCCAGCGGCGTTCAATGGACTGGTGGGACTCAAACCGAGTCGGGGTCTGCTCAGCACCCGTGGCGTCGTGCCCGCTTGTCGGACTCTGGATTGCGTCAGCATTTTCGCCCGGAATACCGTCGACGCCGATGCCGTATTTCAGGTCGCTGCCCATTTCGATCCTGCTGATCCCTATGCCCGTGAGTTATTGCAAACTCCCGCCGAGCGTCGCGCCCGCTTTTTGTTTGGGATTCCGCACCGTGATCAATTGGAATTTTTTGGTAACCAGGGAGCAGCGCGGGCCTTTCAGGATGCGGTCGATCAGGTGCAGAGGATGGGCGGCGAGGCGGTGACCCTGGATTTTACGCCCTTCCTGGCCGTCGCCCGATTGCTCTACGAGGGACCGTGGGTTGCGGAGCGCTATGCCGCCATTGCCGATTTCATCCAGCGTCAACCCGAAGCACTGTTCCCGGTCACTCGCGCCATTATCGAGCCAGCGACGCAACTGAGTGCTATACAGGCTTTCGAGGCGCAGTATCAGTTGCAGACGCTCAAGCGGCAGACCGACGCCCTGCTGGCTGGATTGGAATTCATTGTCACACCTACCGCCGGGACGATTTACACCCTCGCCGAGGTTGAGGCCGATCCCATTCGCCTCAATGCCAATCTGGGTTATTACACCAACTTCATGAATCTGCTGGATTACAGCGCGGTAGCGATTCCAGCAGGCACTCAGAATCACGGGTTACCTTTTGGCGTCACCCTGTTCTCGTTCGCGGGTTGCGACCGCCGATTGCTGGCCTGGGCTGAAGCCTTTGAACGTGCGGTCGAAGAGCCGGGAATCGATTTGCTGGTTTGCGGCGCGCACCTTTCGGGGCTGCCACTCAACTCGCAGTTGACCGAGCGCAGGGCAACCCTGGTCGAGGCGACGCGGACAGCGCCCTGTTACCGGCTTTACGCACTGGCCGGTGGTCCACCGCTCCGTCCAGGACTGGTGCGCGACGAGGCGAATGGCGCTGGCATCGAGGTCGAGATCTGGCGCTTGCCACTGGCGGCGCTGGGCAGTTTCATGGCAAGCATTCCAGCGCCACTCGGCATCGGTACGGTCGAGGTTGAGAGCGGGCGCTGGGTCAAAGGCTTCATCTGCGAACCCTATGCACTGGCCACGGCGACGGATGTCACCACTTACGGCGGTTGGCGGGCTTATCTCGCCAGTCGTTGACCAGCAGCCGTCAGTGCTGACTTAATCATACCCGGATGTTGCTTTCGGCATTGCGGAACCCGGTTTCGGGTCAAAGCGCCATGATCTGTCGCAACTCCTGGCTGGAAACCACATGGCAGTAGATCCTGTTGATGATTTCCAGTTGGCGGCGATGCAGTTCCGCCGTGCCTGCGACGCAGCAGTCCTCCACCACGATCACGTTGAAGCTCATCAACCCGCAGTATCGATAATCAACAAACATTGTCCGGGTTGCACGGTCATTCCCGGAGAACACCGCACATGAATTACCCGTCCGGTGCAGGGCGCTTGCAGGGTGATCTCCATCTTCATAGATTCCACGATCACCAGGGGCTGACCGATTTCGATCCGGTCACCTTCTTGGACGGGCACCTGCCAGACATTGCCCGGCACATGGCTTTCCACAGCGACCTCCGCCGCGCCCAATACCCGTTCCGCGCCTTCCGTCGGTTGATCAGGCAATTGAGTGAGGTCGTCGATCTGACCGGCAGCCTCCCAGCGAGCGCGCTCAGCTTCAAAAGCCGCCTGCTGACGGGCCTTGAACACCGTGATACTTTCAGCCTGTTCAGTGAGAAAAGCCTGGTAGTCGCACAGGCTGAAACGGGTTTCCTCGATCCGCAACGGGAACCGACCCCGAGGAAAGTCTTCGCGCAGACTCAGCAACTCCTCCTCGCTGACCGGATAAAAGCGGATCTGGTCGAAGAAACGCAGCAGCCAGGGTTGCGGGAAATCAGCGGTGACATGATAGCGGTTCCACATCTGCACAGTGCGGCCAACGAACTGATAACCGCCGGGTCCCTCCATACCGTAAACGCATAAATAAGAGCCGCCAATGCCCACCGCATTTTCGGGAGTCCAGGTGCGCGCCGGATTGTATTTAGTCGTCACCAAGCGGTGACGCGGGTCAAGCGGCGTGGCGACCGGCGCGCCCAGATAGACATCGCCCAGTCCCATCACCAGATAGGATGCCGAAAACACGATGTCCCTAACGGCTTCAATATTTTCCAAGCCGTTGATGCGACGGATGAATTCCAGGTTGCTGGGGCACCATGGCGCATCGCGGCGCACCGACTGCATGTATTTCTCGATAGCCAGCCGGGTCTGGCTATCATCCCAGGCCAGCGGCAAGTGGACAATGCGGGCGGGAACCACTGTATTGCTGACATCACCCAGTTCCTGCTCGGCCTGTTGCAACACCGCCAGCAATTCCGCCAGTGGCAACGCCAGCGGATCGTAATGAACCTGCAACGAGCGGATGCCAGGCGTCAGATCGAGTACACCGGGCAGCGCCTGGGCCTTGAACCAGTCCAACAACACCTGTACCCGGAATCGCAAAGCGATATCGAGTACCGGCGGGCCATATTCGATCAGCAGGCCAGCATCGCCGGACGGGCGGTAGACCACCCCAACCGGATGTTCGTCAGGCGGAATCCGGGCGAGGATGGCGTTAGCCGGTGTGACGGGCGCGGCATCGACGGTCACTGGCTCCAGGCGCTCAACCTGATATTGTTGCACTCGCAGCAACTGCACCGCTGTATCCAGAGTCACCGGGATGAAGCGCACCCGGTCGCCGGGCCGCAACTGCCCGAGTTGCCATAGATCCGCTTGAATCACCGTGGCCGGGCAAACGAAACCGCCCAGACTGGGACCGTCGGGACCGAGGATCACCGGCATGTCGCCGGTGAAATCGACCGCGCCAATGGCGTAGGCGTTGTCATGAATATTAGAGGGATGCAGGCCAGCCTCGCCGCCGTCGGGACGCGCCCAGCGTGGACGAGGACCGATCAACCGTACTCCGGTGCGGCTGGAGTTGTAATGCACCTCCCACGCGGTGGCGAAAAAGGTGGCAATATCGTCTTCAGTGAAGAAATCCGGCGCGCCGTGCGGGCCGTAGATAACGCGCAATGCCCAATCGTGGCCATGCCGGGGAATCAGCGCGGGAGCCAGCGGTTGCTCGCTACCGTCAAGTGTGGAGGGTTGGAGGTGCAACACGTCGCCCAGTCGCATCGCCCGCCCGCCGTGACCACCAAAGCGGCCTAGGGTGAAGGTGGAACAACTGCCCAGGTAGTCGGGGACCTCAAGACCATGACGGATGCACAGATAGGCGTGCGTCCCGGTGTGCGCCTGGCCCAGTTGCAACACCGTTCCGGCTGACACTGCAAAGGGCGCCCAGAATGGTGCTGGCTGGCCATCGAGCGTTGCCAGCATGGCCGCGCCGGTTAGGGCGATCACCGCTGGAGCATGGAAGCGCAGAGTCGGCCCGTTCAGGGTAAATTCCAGTCCGGCCACGCCGGGCGGGTTGCCCACCAGCCGATTGCCGAGGCGGAAAGCAAGGTCATCCATCGGTCCCGATGGCGGCACGCCTACATCCCAGTAACCCAACCGTCCCGGCCAATCCTGAACTGTGGTCAGGGTGCCAGCCGCTAGCACTTCGAACACCGCCGGGCAGTAATTGAATTCGCTCAAAGTGCGGGTGGTGTGTCGCCCGACGCGGAACGCCGCATCCTGATTCACCACCGCCCGCAGATAATCGAGATTGCTTTCAATGCCACTAATCCGGGTGGCCTGCAATGCGCTATCGAGCGCAGCCAGCGCCTGTTCACGGTCCGCGCCCTGGACGATGACTTTGGCCAAAAGAGGATCGTAGTAAGCTGGTACTTCGACCCCGGTCTCGATCCAGGTATCGCAGCGTACTCCCTCCGGGAATGCCACTTCGGTCAACAGACCAGACTGTGGCTGGAACTGCCGGGCGGGATCTTCAGCGTACAGCCGGGCTTGTATTGAATGGCCGCGTCGCGTGACGGACAGCGTGTCCAACGGCGGCAAATCCTCCGCCGCCAGCCGCACCATCCACTCCACCAAATCCACTCCCGTGACCTGTTCGGTGACGCCGTGTTCCACCTGCAAGCGGGTGTTCACCTCCAGGAAATAGAAGGCGTCGCTGGCGGCATCAACGATGAATTCCACCGTACCCGCCGAACGGTAGCGCACCGCACTCATCAGGCGCACCGCGGTAGCGAGCAATGCTTCACGCACCGATTCTGGCAAGTTCGGCGCGGGGGTTTCCTCAATGACCTTTTGATTGCGCCGTTGCAGGGAACAGTCGCGCTCGCCCAAGGCGATCACCCCGCCCCGGCCATCGCCGAAGATCTGCACCTCGATGTGCCGGGCCTGCTCGACGAACTTTTCCAGAAATACCCCGGCATGACTGAAGTGGCTGTGTCCCAGGCGCTGCACCGAAGCAAAAGAAGACTCCAAATCAGCGGGCGCATGGCAAAGTCGCATGCCGATGCCGCCACCGCCTGCGGTGCTCTTCAGCATGACCGGATAGCCGATGGTCTCGGCCGCCGCCTGTGCCGCCGCCACCGTCTCCAGCAGCTCGGTGCCCGGCAGCAACGGCGCGGCGTTGGCTCGCGCCAGTTCCCGGGCGGTGTGCTTGAGACCAAAGCACTCTATCTGCGCCGGAGTCGGCCCGATGAAAGCCAGTCCTTCCTGCTCACAGGCTAGAGCGAAAGCGGCGTTCTCGCTGAGAAAGCCATAGCCGGGGTGGATCGCCTGAGCGCCGCTGAGGCGAGCCGCATCCAGAATTCGCTCAATATTCAAGTAGGATTCGGCGGCAACGCCCTCGCCGATCCACAGGGCTTCATCGGCCTCCTGGACATGGCGGGAGCCGTGATCGGCGCGTGTGTAGACCGCCACGGCCCGAATTCCAAGCCGTTTCAGGGTGCGGATAATCCGGCAGGCGATGGCGCCGCGATTGGCGATTAAAACCGTGTCGAACATGGCGTGAGGTCAGCAATACAAAGGGCGGGGCGTCCCGCCGTCGTTCGGAGTCCTGCCGGGTCGTCCCGGCGGCGCAGCGGTCAGGCCGCATCCCAAATCAGCATCCGCACCGGCGTCGGGTTGTAGGCGTTGCAAGGGTTATTCAGTTGCGGGCAGTTCGAGACCAGCACGATCAGGTCCATGGCGGCGTTGAGTTCAATGTACTTGCCCGGTTCGGAAAGACCGTCTTCGAAGGTCAGCCGCCCTTCCGGGGTGACCGGCACATTCATGAAGAAGTTGATGTTGCTGGGAATGTCGCGCTTGTCGAAGCCATGGCCCCAGCTCGCCAGCGCCAGCAGGAAACTATCCCGGCAGTTGTGCATGTAGCGCTTTTCCAGGGCGTAGCGGACCTGGTTGCTTTCCGCCGCACAAGCCCCGCCGAGAGTATCGTGGCGACCGCAGGTGTCAGCAGTGATGATACCCATCACCCGCCCCTCGCTGGACATCAGCCGGGTTCCGGTTGTGAGGTAAAGATGGCTTTGGGCGCGGATCGTATCGGTGGCGCTGTAACGCTCGCTGGGGTCATGCGCGTTATAGAACAGGGTGTCTACCGCCTGGTTGCCTTCCAGATCGATAATGCGCAAGGTCTGGCCGGCATCGAGGGGGTACATCCAAGATTCGCCGGAGGGCACGACCTGATCGTAGAGGGCGTGAGCGGGATCGAACGGACTAATAGTCAGCATAGCGGTCTCCCTCAATGGCGGTGCGACTGGCAAAAGTGCCGGGTGGTATTGACGAAACCGCGAGCGTTCTCCGGGCGTGACAACCGGCAGGGATCATCAGGATCGCCGCCGGGACCGGACTCCCAGACGGTCAGCGCCGCCGGCTTCGGTGCGTAGCGGGGACCGGGATCGAGTGGATGCGGGCAGGTGTGCAACACCATCAACACGTCCATCTCCGCCCGCAAATCCACGTAAGCGCCGGGAGGCGAGAAGCCGGCATGAAAGTTGAGGTTGCCCTCAGCGTCGGCAGCCACCTTGCTGAAGAAGTTGACGTTAGCCACCAGGTCGCGCTTGCCCAGCCCCCACTTGCCCAGCTCAATCAGAAAACGGTCGCGACCGTTACGGTAAAAGTCATTGCGCAATTCCTGATAACTCCCTTCGCCGTACTTTTCCTGCACCAGGGCGGCGTTGCTCACGCCGCACACCGTATCGTGCCAACCGCAGGTATCGGCGGTCAGCGAGACCAGAATCCGGCCCATGTCGGAATAGCAAACGTAGCCCTGGGTCAGATAGAAAATGTGCTGGGCCTTGAGGGTGTCCGCCATATTGTAGCGCTCGAGTTTTTCCTCGGCGTTGTAGAACAGGGCGGCAACGTTGGCCCCGCCTTCCAGGTCGGTCAAACGCAGGCTATAGCCGCGCCGGAGTACCAAGGACAGGCTTTCACCGCCGCGTAGATGATCTTCCAGCACGATCAGGTTAGGAGAAAATTCACTCATGAAGTCGATGCCTCGCAAGGGGGTTCATGCGCCGCGACGCGGGCAGCCAGTTCCGGCGGCAAATCGTCGGGCCGGCGGTTACGCAGCGGAATATCGTAGGTAATCGTAGCGCCATAAGCTTGCGGCGCTTGCGGATCATGGCGGACTTTGTCGAATACCAGCAACCGGGTGCCGAGTTTGAAGCCCTCAGACAGATCGTGGGTGATCATGAACACCGTGACTCCGGTTTCCGCCCAGACCCGCCGAATCAGGACATGCATGTCCGCACGGATTCCGGGGTCCAGCGCACCGAATGGTTCGTCCAGCAACAGCACTTTGGGGGGACGCACCAGTGATTGGGCAATAGCCAGGCGTTGCTGCATTCCACCGGACAGCTCCGCCGGGTAGCGATCCAGGCTGGCGCTCAGCCCGACCTCGTCCAGCATCGCTATCGCCCGTTCCCGGGCGCGCCGGCGGGCCGAACCGAACAGTCGTCCCAGCCAGCGTGATCGGTGCAGTTCCAGCGCCAGTAGCACATTGTCCAGTACGGTGAGATGGGGATAAACCGAGTAGCGCTGAAACACGATGCCGCGCTCCGGTCCCGGCTCCGCTGGCAACGGCTGACCATCGAGCAACAGTTGCCCCCGACTTTGCGTTTCCTGGCCAAGCAGCAGCTTTAGAAACGTAGTCTTGCCGCAGCCGGAAGCGCCGACGACGGTACAAAACTCGCCGGTTTTCACCTCCAGATTCAGTCGCTCCAGCACTACCTGGTCGCCATAACTTTTCCACAGATTGCGAACGCTGACCTCGCTCATGCCGTTCCCCGGGCGCTGCCGGCGCCAAACCAGGGAAAGGCGCGGCGGCTCAGCATCCGCAATATCCAGTCCATAGCAAAAGCCAGCAACGTGATCCACAGCACATAAGGCAGAATCACATCCATCGCCAGATAGCGCCGTACCAGAAAGATACGATAGCCCAGCCCCTCAGTGGCGGCGATGGCTTCGGCGGCGATCAGGAACAGCCAGGCTGCACCCAGCGATAGCCGCAGCGCGTCCACCAGCCGGGGTAATACCTGCGGCAATACTACCCGTAACACCAGTGAGGGAGTAGAAGCGCCCAGGGTCTGTGCCCGAACGATTTGCTCGGTGGGCAATTCCTCGACCCGCTGCTGGATGTCGCGGATGATCACCGGGGCGATGCCGAACACGATCAGCACCACCTTTGAGAGTTCGCCCAGCCCGAACACGATGAACAGGATCGGCAGGATCGCCATGGGTGGAATCAGCGACAGCCCGGCAACGAACGGCGACAACCCGGCGCGGAACAGTGGAGTGATCCCAACGCCAATCCCGACGATCAGGCCCAGAGCCGCGCTGATGCCCAGTCCCCAGCCCAGCCGGATCAGGCTGGCGGCGGTGTCCGCCCACCACAACAGATTGCCGCTGCGGATATCAGGGATAAACACCATCTGGTAGATCGCTGCGCCCATGCTGGCCAGACTGGGCAGCAGCTTATCGCTGGGGTTGTCCGCCAACCGCGCCGCCGAAGCGATCAGGTAGGCAATCAACGCCAGGACAAAGGGCAGCAATCCTAACCACAGGCGTCCGCCGCGATCCGGGTGCAGGTTGATCAGCCGTTTCATCGCCGATGCTTACAGTTTGCCGGTCGCGGCCAAGTTCATGTATTCGGCGTCGAAGCGCAGTTTGACGTTCTTGGCATCGCCGAGAGTCTGTCCGCCGGGAAAGGTAATGCCAACCACATCGGCGCTCTTGGCGTTTTGCCCGAGCAGACCGTGATCAAAGGAAAATTGCGTGACCTTGCGCATGGTGTCCACCAGCACCGGGCTGTGGGCAAATTCGACCGCATCCTTGGCTTGATAGAACATCTTGGTAGTTTTGAGTTGCTGATCGAAACCGGCTAGATCCGTGCCAGCCGCCTTGCCCATCGCTGTGCGGGCCTTTTTCCCGGCCTCGTCATCCTTGGACATAATGCCCATGATCTCGTACCAGGCACCGACCAGCGCCTTGCCCAGCGCTGGATTTTTCTTGAGGGTTTCGGTATTGACCACCATCAGGTCGATGATCTCACCGGGAATCTGGTTCGAATTGAATACTTCGACGGTATCGGACATGGCCTTGATTTCGCTGAGCAATGGGTTCCAGGTCACGGCAGCAGTGACGTCGGGACTGGTGAACACTCCCACCAGATCGGCGTCGGAGGTGTTGACTACGGTGATATCCTTCTCGCTCAGGCCAACGCTCTCCAGTCCGCGCGCCAGCAGATAGTGCGACACCGACAACTCGACCAAATTGACCTTCTGGCCCTGGAGATCCTTGAGCGTCTTGCCTTGGCCCTTGAGCACCACGCCATCATTGCCGTTGGAGAAGTCGCCGATAATCAGAGCCGTGGAATCCATGCCGCTGACGGCTGGGATGGTCAGGGCGTCCATGTTGGTCATCACGCAACCATCGAAAGCGCCGGCGGTGTATTGATTGATGGACTCCACGTAGTCATTGATCTGCACCACGTCGATATCGATGCCGTATTTCTTGCCCCATTTCTTGACGATTCCAGACTGGTCGCCGTAATCCCAGGGCATCCAGCCGGCGTAGATGGTCCAGGCGACGCGGAATTTCGTTTTGTCAGCGGCCGAAGCCGGATTGAACAGGGTGAGAACGGCAGCGAGTAGCAGGACAGTGAACGGCCGGAACAGGCGGGATGAACATTGGATGGGCATCAGGTAGTCTCCCAGAGGGTCGTCGGGTTATAAACAGGGCGCAGGAGACCTCGGACGATCTCCCGGGCTTTTATCCCGCCGTGTAGCCCTCTTTGGGGAAGGCCGACTGCTCTCGGACCAGCCATCCGCACACAGCGGACCGGAACCCTAGCGGTCTTTTGAGTAATCCCCGGTTGCGGTCACCAAAGATCGCCAGCGAGGTCTCTTACCTGATTTTGCATTAGCAGAATGCGTGCCATCAAAGATAAAATATCTAACTTCAACGGGTTGATTTGAAAACTGTCGTTTGATGCTTTCCAGTGAGCACCGTCATTGAGCAAGCGTGGAGGCGTACTGCCCCGGAATAGGGCGTAATTCAGCCTCCCGTCAGTTTTTAATCTAAAAAGGGGTTTGGCAGCTTTTTAAAATCTTTAACTTGTGACAAAGGCGTTATTTAATCTGGCTAACTCAAGATGACCCGAGGAGGCAGCAGGACATGATCAAGCGATCCGCATTATCGCTAGGCGCCTTGGCCGCCTGGCTACTGATCGCCGCTGCATTTGCGCAACCGCTCTGGGTGAAAAACAACGCAGAGGGGGAAATCCAGGTGCATCTTTATTTCTTTTGGTCCGAAACCTGTCCACATTGTCTGGAGGCGCGGCCCTTTGTAGAGACGATTCCCACCGAACGCCCCTGGGTCATCGTCCATTCGCTCGAAGTGGCGCGCCACCCGGAAAACGCCCGGCGTTTCGTCGCTCTGGCTCAGTCCCTGGGGCAAACCGCTACCGCAGTGCCGACCCTCATCGCCTGCGGGGTCATGGACGTCGGATGGAACGATGCAGCCAGCACCGGTGCTGCGCTGTTACAGCGGCTGGACCAATGCCGAACGCAGGCGCAACAAGGCGTGATGACCGGTACTGTGCCGACGCCGGAGGCAGTGAAAAAGCTGCGCGTGCCCCTGCTCGGCGAAGTAGAGATGGACCACCTATCCCTGCCGGCATTCACTCTCATACTCGCCGGGTTGGATGCCTTCAACCCCTGCGCCTTCTTCGTCCTGCTGTTTCTCCTGAGCCTGCTGACTCATCAGAAGGATCGCCGCCGAATGTCCCTGATTGGCGGCATTTTCGTCCTGACCTCGGGATTGATGTATTTTGCCTTTATGGCCGCCTGGCTGAACGTGTTTCAATTACTGGGGGCCATGACGTGGCTAACCCTGACCGCCGGCCTTTTGGCGATGATCGTCGGGGTCGTCAACATCAAAGACTTCTTCGCCTTCGGGCAGGGCCTCACTCTGTCGATTCCCGAATCGCGCAAGCCTGATATTTATCGGCGGGCGCGGGTGGTCCTGAATGCGGAGAATCTGCCGGCTATGTTGGGCGCAACTATCCTGCTGGCCATCGCGGCCAATTTCTACGAACTGCTCTGCACCGCCGGCTTTCCGATGGTGTATACGCGCCTGCTCACCTTGAGCGATTTGTCGCCTGGCGCTCGCTATGGCTATCTGGCTTTCTACAACCTGATCTACGTATTACCCTTGGCGTTGATCGTGTTCGTCTTCGTGCACACTCTGGCCGCTCGTAAGCTCACGGAATGGGAGGGGCGGCTGCTTAAACTGTTATCGGGCGTCATGATGCTGGAACTGGGTCTCCTGCTGACGGTAGCGCCGGCGCTGCTCAACAGCTTGGTCATTTCGGCGGTCCTGCTGGCGGTCGCTCTGGGACTCACCGCCTTGGCGGCGCGGTTTACTCGCTTGCTTGGACACTAGGATTCAGGCTGCAAGGTGATGGTATAACAACTTATGAAAACCACATCCTGTCCCTCCTGCAACGCAGTCATCACCTTCCGTTCAACGGTTTCCATCCTCACGGTCTGCGAACACTGCCAAAGCACTCTGGTCGGCTAAATCGTGACGGTCACACTGTCCTCTGACCAACGGGTGCATCAGCAAACCTTTACATTCGCGAGGAAAAAGCGCCACCGGGCGTCGCTTGCAGCGTTTATCACAAATAACCGCTCATCGGTTCATCGAATCCCGATCCGGCCCCCAGCCCAGCCAGACCTCGTTCATGGCCGTCGCCTGCCTGACCGCTGCGATAAACGACTCCAATCGAGCCTGACAGCGCCGTCCACCCTGGCAATAAATCGCTGGCCCGTCGCCCAATTGATCCAGACAGGCCATCGCCAGCCGGGGATGAATCGATATCTCCGGGCATTGCCGCGCATCGTTTAAATCAGCGGTGATAGCGCGCCTGAGAAAGTCCAAATCCAGCCAAGCGAACCGCAGCGCACCCTGATAATCGTTCGGTACATTGGTCGGGTCGGTCACGTCTGGATACGGCTTCTCCGCCAATTCTCCCGGCAACGGGCCGGCCCCATGTCGGGTCAGATAGGCGCGGGTCGCATAGGTCACCTCCAGCCGCTCCAGACCCCACTCGCCCGCCAGCGTCAACACATTGCGCAAACCGGTATGGGAGCGGGTCACATAGGGGAAAAATCCACGTTCCTGGTCGATTAATAATCCTTGAGCGCCCTCGAACAGGATCCGCCGACCTTGGATGGCCACCTGGGCGTCGATCACGGTCACTGCGCCTAGAAAGCGGCGGACATCCACGACATAGCGTTCCAGAATGGCGTCTGATTGAAACAGTTCCGCCTCCCGACGGTAGGCAGCGCCGCATCCCAGTCGGGCCAGCCGGGCCGGCGCATAGTCGCGGCGGATCGCCGCCAGCCGGTCGGCCAGCGCCGCATCGGCCAGTTCGTCCACCGTCAGCGCGTAAACCGGATGCAGATGACGCTCCAGCGTCTCGCCGAAACCGATCCCGCAACTGCCATGCCGGCCATCGCCCCGTTCCCGCTCAATAATCTGATTGATCATCATATCGTAGGGCGTAGTCGCCGGGCTGGCCGGATCGATCAGCACGGTCGGCGTCACGCCCAGTTCCGCCAGCGCATTCAATTCTTTCAGGAACAGGATCGGGTTAGCCACGAAGAACCGTGACAGAAAGGTAGCGGCCCCGGCGAACACGCCGCTGCCAACGTGGCTGAACACATGCCGCCGGCCTTCCGGCGTCACCACGGTATGCCCTGCCTGCGCACCGCCGTTGAAGCGGATCACGAGGCTGTCGCTACCGGCTGACGCGGCATAATGATCAATCAGTCGTCCCTTGCCCTCGTCGCCGAATTGCGCGCCGATCACCACCTGGGCGGTTTTTTCCAAACGCATCGGGATTTCTCCTGTTTAACAACCAGTGAGTAGCGAGTAGCGAATTCTCGCTATCTCCCTACTCGCTACATCTCTAAAATCGCACTCCACGTGCGCCGGGTCGGCCGGTCGGTTCCAGCGCCTGCATCGCCCGTTGCACGACACTGGCGGTTTCCCGCGACCAACTACCGGCCACGGCATCACGGTCCCGGCCCTCATTGATCTCGATAGCGGACACGATTACCTCAGCCAGTTTGGTATGGTCCGCCAGGCCGATCACCCGCTGGCCCAACAACTCGTTCCACGAACTCCGCACTCCATGCGGATCGTGGCGGGCGTGCGAACCTTCCTCGACGATCACATGGAAGACGTGGTACATGCGGCTGACCATCGTCAGCAATTCCGGGGAACTGAAATTGCGTTGCACCCGGTCGCCCATCACCCGGGCGATGGCTTTGGCGGATAAACCCGGCGGCGGCTCCTCATCGCCGACGGTGAATAGATAGCCTTTGCGGCCCCGTTTCTCGAAGCAATCAATCCGCGTGTGCAAGGCGGCGAAGTACCACGGCAGGTTGTAGGATTCGCAGGCGTTGCCGCCCCCACCCTTCTCCAGCCAGAGTTGTTCCAGTTGCCGGGCGATGCGGATGTCCGCTTCAAACTGAGTCACTTGCAGCGGTGCTTGGTCATAGAGGACGTCGCCGATCCCCATGCATAGGATGTGGGGGTCCGGCACCGGCCGGCGGGCCAGGATTTCCTCGACCAGCGTCCCCAACCCCTCACGGGCCAGGGCGTCAGCGATCATGCCCATCGAGCCGGTGACATCCAGCCCGACGATGACCGCGGTCGCTTCGGGATTCAGGTCGGAATCCCGCGACTCCCGCGCAACGACGCCGAACGGGTTGAGTTCCGGTGCCATCGACCGTGAAGTGAAGACGGCATCGGTATTTTTACGCGACGTAGCAGCAGCGTAGTCGCTCCAGTCGTCATGATTCCAGCGTGCAGTTCCCATGGTGTTCTCCTGTTCGTGAGTCGCAAATTCCAGGTGATGTTCAGGAATCGAGCGTCGCCCGACTCCATAGGCCAGAAGCTTAATCTATTTATTTGTATTTTGCAAATAACATTTAAAATGCCAATCGACTCCACAGGCACTTTTCTATAGAATCATTGTTATTTTCTTATAACATTGAAGCACAACGGTATTCAGGAGACTGGGACGTGGAAACCACTTTTCCGCAACCGCTGGCGATGGTCGATACTACATTGTTCACCATTCTGCATGAGCGCCTGTGTCTGATCCTGGCGCGGCGCAAGGAACCGCCTGAACAAGGTGAGTTAGCGCTGCCCGGCGGGTTTGTGCATGTTCAGGAAGATGTCGATACCGAGGATGCGGCCCGGCGGGTCATCCGCGCCAAGCTCGGCTTTGACGCGCCCTATCTGGAGCAGCTTTACACCTTCTCCGGGAAAGACCGCGATACCCGGGGCTGGTCGATCAGCGTCGCCTACTACGCGCTGATTCCCGCTTCCCTGCTGGATCACAGCCAGGTTGCGGAAACTCTGCCGGTGGAGGACTTACCCAAGTTGCCCTTCGATCACGACCAGATCGTCGCCAAGGCGATTGAACGGTTGCGCAGCAAGGCGACCTACTCCTCATTGCCCGCATTCCTGTTGCCCGAGATCTTTACCCTGAATGACCTGCACGGCATCTATCAGCAAACCCAGGGAACTCGACTCGATAAAGCCTCATTCCGGCACAAGATCATGGAGCAGGACATCATTGAGCCGATTCCCGGCCAGTTCCGCACTGGCGCGCACCGCCCGGCTCAGCTTTATCGCTTGACCCATCGGGCGCTGACGCCCTTTGAGCGGAAAATTTAGCCGCTCGCTGAATGGGATAGCGATAACGACAAAATCTTCACGACTTCCCGGTTCATGCGCGAGGGCCGATAGACCGGTTATCATGTTTCCATGAAACGACATGGATTTTTTTGGACGATGCTTGCGCTGGCCCTGCTGGGAGTCGGCGGCTTTTTAGCATGGCGGCTGTTCGGGCCGATCACGGTAGAAACCGCTCACCCGACGCGCGGGCCGGCGGTGCGGGCGATCTACGCCACCGGCGCGGTGGAGCCAACCGTCATGCTACCCATCGCGCCGCGCACGGCTGGACGGTTGATGGAACTTCATGTCGATGAAGGTCAAGCGGTGCGTGAAGGTCAGACCCTGGCTCGGCTGGAAGATGAGGACTTGCGCAAATCGGTGGACGAACTGGAAGCGCGCGCCCGTTTCGCCAAGACTCAACTGGATCGCGCCCAGACGCTGCTGGATCGGGGATTGGGGACGGTGCTGGAACGGGATCGGTCGCGCTCCGAGTGGCAGGCGGCGGAAGCGGCTCTGGCGCGGGCGCGGACCCTGCGTTCTTACATGACGCTGAACGCGCCGGCTGACGGACAAATTTTGCAACGCGACGGCGAAGTGGGCCAGTTGATCCCGGCCAATCAGCCGGTGTTCTACTTTTCCTGTTGTGCGCCGTTGCGGATTGAGGCTGAGGTGGATGAGGAGGACATTCTGCTGGTCCATCCTGGACAACGGGTGCTGATTCGCGCCCCCGCTTTGCCAGATCGGGTACTGGAGGGAATGATTGAGGACATCACCCCGAAAGGCAATCCGGTCACGCGCAGTTACCGGGTGCGCATTCGTTTCGCCGACGACGAGATTCCGCTGCGGATCGGCATGACCGCCGAGGTGAATATCATCGTCGAGCAGCGCGAGAATGCTTTGCTGGCGCCGGCGACGGCGGTAGTGAAGGGTCAGGTTTGGACGGTGCGTGACGGGCGGTTACATCGCCAGTCCGTTGAAACGGGCGTCGCCGGTGAGGCGAAAATCGAGATTATCTCCGGTTTGGCGGAAGCCGATGTGTTGGTGATTCGTCCGGCAAACGGGTTGCGGGAAGGTCGGCGGGTGCGGAGTTTGCCTTATTGATGGAATTGTCCACGACAGGCAATGGCGTTCGGTGCAACGCCCAGTGAGGCTTTAGCATTAAGAAGTTCGTCAACCGTTAAGCCAACATCTTTTGCAATTTGTCGAAGCAAAATGGGTGACACATCGCGCCCGCATGAAATGGCACTGTGGTACACCTGCCATCAGGATAGCGAAACTGCTTATGAGCGCCTCGCTGTCGAACTTCAGCAAATCCCAATGCTTCAAGCAATACAACAAGTTCACGAGGCTTAAGAATAGGTGAATGTCCCATATTTAAGCTACAACAACGCTTTGAGTACCGATGAATTCAGCCTCTAGTATGGGATCACCATCCTCAAGCAGCATTTCAACTACTTCTCGAAGGTTTTGATTGAGTTCATCCAAGGTTTCCGCTTGCGTGTGCGCTCCTTGGAATCCAGGGATAAAACCGACATAAAGCCCAGTGTCTTGGCAACGCTCAACAATTGCTGTGTAGTTTCTCATAACAAATAATTCCAAATAGGGTCGAGTTGTCTCATCACGACTTTTCGAATATCTCAGTTTCAATATTCACCTGCTATCGTTCTCGGTGCAACAGCCAGTTAGGCGGGTTTTGCGCCGCTAATCTTTCCTAAATATCGAGAGAACATAAGTATAACTCTTCAATTTTATAGTTTATCTTTATCGGCTTATTGCCTAACGAATTTGCTCACTGGGGCCGCGCCTTGCAGTCCTTGACATCACCAACGCCCGTCAATGGCGCGGTCTCCGGTGCAGCAGCCAGTTAGGCCAGTTGATTGAAATGTTAGGTTGCCAAGAAGACGGCAACCCCACCTACAAAGTTCAGTCGCCGTTTTGCCTCAGCAAAGTACAAGGGTGGTTGAAGCGATTTATCGGCTTCTTATGGCAGATCGATTTTGAGGTCTTTACAAATTTTTGTGCCATAAAATCCTTAATTTCACTATGACGCGGCACTGCTGTCATTTCTCCGTTATTTGCGTTTTTCCAAATCGAGTGCCTGCTGCCTTCTCTCAGCAAAACACATCCATTCTTTGTTGAATGAGCTTGCTTCTTTTCATATAACTAATGGAATTTCCTCAAAATCCCTTTCGGCTTGTCTACGAGACTCTGCAATTCTCAATTCTAGAATGTCAATGACAGCTTCTTTTAAGCTAACCAGCAATTCTTCTTTTGTTCTTTCTTGAGCATTAGTGCCGGGTATTTCTTCAACCCAGCCTAGCCACCAGTCGCCGTCTTTTTTCACAATGGCAGTGAATTCAGCTTTCATATTTCTTAGCTCCTGTTTGCAAAGTAAAAGTTTCTTGCCTAACGCCCTTGCTCACCGGGGCCGTGCCACGCGATGAGCGTTCAAATGCCAACACCGGCTGTGGCGCGGTCTCCGGTGCAGCAGCCAGTTAGGCTGATATTTCATGCTCTTTTGCGTACTCGCGTAGTGCTTTATTGACGGAATCTGAATCGGGGAAAAGCTTATGCAACTCAGGGGAAATAACAACAATATTTGTTCCTTCCCGATAGCGTTTGACATATTTTCCACGCACCCCGGACTTGATAAGGTCTGCGGGATATTCAGGTCGTAATGTATCTTCATCGTTCATAGGCTTTACGCTCCTGATTAGTCATGCGTCTTGCCGAAATAATGCGAATAGAATCCTCTCTTTCAGTGAAAGATACCACGAGATAATTGCTTTTTGATGAAACACCAAAAAGCAAATACCGCTCTTCTTCGTAGGAATGATCTGGATCAGAAACACAAGAAGAGAACTCATCATTAAACACTTCACTGGCTTCAGTAAAGGAGATACCATGTTTTTTCTGATTCGTAGATGCTTTTGCCTCATCCCACTCAAAATCCATCAGTATCTTCCATCTGCAAATTATAAATCCTTGCCTAACGACCATCTTCACCTGCCCGCCGTAGGCGGGTCAGGTCAAGCGCCAGTTAGACAGGTTAATTGAATGTTGTGTTGCCAAAAAGACGGCAAACCAACCTACACACGGCTAAGTTCTTCGTATGAAGGTCAGCCCAACGAATGCTGCGGTCCATACCCAATACCAAGTCTGAATCAACAAATCCCGACTACCGAGCCACTTGATAGCGAAAAACACCGGTGCGCTTAAGAAAAACGCCACAATTAGATAACCGATAAGCGCCCAAGCCAATGAGTCTCTTTGAACGCTAGCTTTTTGTTCTGCGGTCATGGCTTGCCTTTGTTTCCATTCACTGATAGATGATGACAGGAATCCATAAGCGAATACTGAACCGATAAGAATTACGATAGTGACAAGTAATTGCTCAAATGGTTCTAAACTGGTTCCACCATAATTAGGATAGCCACGAGCTAAGACTGAGAATGACCAACCACACAGGATCAGCCACAATACAGCTTGTAAAATTTTCATATCTTAATCTATTTCTCCATGCAGCAAACATAGGAAAAATATACTACGAAGTAGAAGGATTCTTTCCTGATTTTGCTTGTTAGTCTAGCCATGCATCAGCTTGAGATAAATAATAACGGCTAATAATGTCCTCCCAAGAATCCCTACAGTACCGGAGGAGTGTTCGGATTTCCATTTCATGAAATTCATCCGCTGGGTTGTCACAGGATATATAATAAAACTCTTGAAACACTCCTTTTGCAGTATCCAGATGAAACCCAATTCTATCCGAGAGCTTACTTCCAATCTTCGGGCGATTCAATGAAAGGTGCTTGGTACCATTAGCTATATCTGAACATACCAGTAAGCAGCGCATTGAATGAATTTCGCGGCTTAGTGCTGCTATGTCCCCAGCGCCAAAGTATGGATCGTTAAGAATCCAGTCCTTTAAATGCCACATTGATTGGCATGTAAAATCAGCACGTCATAAAATAACAAGCCACTCATTACCTTGTAAGGGTCGCTTGCCTCAACGATCTTCATAAGACGGTCAACTCGCTCAACCTGCTCTTGAAACAACTTTTCCATCGTTTATGCCTAACTGTTGGGTAGACAGAAAGAGTCAATATTGGACTAGACAGAATTCTGCCTATCACCTACAAAATTCTGTATAGCATCCCCTCATCAGTCTAAATTCAATCACACAGACGAAGGCTTACTCAAAATAAACCGTTCAAGCTATCCAGAATCCCAACCCATCAGTAACGGAAGAATCTCGCCGCTTGGGTAACCCACCTGAGCAACATTATCTAACGCTAATGCTTAATAAGTTTATTGTCTCAAATTAAAGTTAGACATTTCAACTCATTGATTGATAAATTTTATAAAAAAGTGCGATTGAATTAGGTTTCAGTTGATGCTCGATCTGGAGACATTGCGCCGGTATTGTAACAAAAAATTGCCCACTGACCCGGCGGAACGATTCAAGCGCCGGGCAATTTCCGCCACACCCACCCCCTGCTCCCGCAGTCGCAGCATATCGACTTTTTCCGCATCGCTGAATTTCACCCGCCGAGCGCGTGGCGCGCCAATCGCCGCCCGAATCGCTCGCGTGATGCAACGCTCGAAGAAAGCGGCGCATTCGGATTGAGTCATGACCAAGAAAGGCTCAGGGCGAGCGCCGGGCGTCTCATAGCGACCCTGGCGACGCAGCGCCGGCAACACGTCGTTGAACACCCAATCCTGAAAGGTTTTCGCTTCCGGCTTGTTGCTGCGGAAAATGACCCGGTACAGGTTGGGTTCATTGACAAAAATAACTTGCTGTTCACCGCCTTGCGTAAGGACGTATATTTTGCGTACCCCCTTTTCATCCAGCATTTCAGCCGCCACACGACGATTGTTTTGGATTTCCAATACAGCACACACATCAATCAGGCAAAACCACGGTTCGCCCTCGATGAGCGTTGTGCGAATGGAATGCTGCTGGAAGGTGAAGGGAATGACTTGAGCGGTCATGATGCTATCTCCGTAATCATTTAGGATGATCCCGTCAAGCAGGCGGGGAGGCGCTCCTACGGCATTACGACCGCCGGGACCTTACGGTTGACCCGACACCTCCCCATTGGTGAATAGCGAGGCACAAACAAAAAGACCGCCTGACCGGGCGGGGAACGGCGTAATGTTTTTAGGAAGTTTGAGCATACGCCTGTGTTAGCGCTGGGGCAACTGATGAAAAACGCCATAACCTGCATTGAACCGCCGGATTCCCGACGGTTCAAACCGCCAACGCCTCCACCACGCCTTGAACCACCCATCCATTAATCCGATCCCTCATGTCCATCCAACTAGCCATTGCCGTGACGCAACTGGTCAGCCGCCGCCGTCCGACGCTGGTTTCCCTGGTCGGCATCGCGCTGGGCGTCGCGTTCTTTCTCGCGGTATCCTCATTAATGCGCGGCTCCGAGCAGGATTTCATCAAGCGGCTGATCGATAACAGCCCGCATATCACGGTCTCCGATGAATACCGTAACCCTGAGAAACAGCCGGCCTGGCAACAATGGCCGAATGGCGCGGTAGAAATTCGGCGGGTCAAGCCGTTGACCGAGGTGCGCGGCATTCGCGGCCATATTCAAAAACTGGCCTTTATTGAATCCCTGCCGGGACTGCGCGCCGCGCCGGTACTGGTGGGATCGGTGGTGCTGACGTTCGCCGGGCGCATCGAAGGCGTGACCCTCAACGGCATGGTCCCGGACAAGATGAAAGGCGTGTCCACCATCGAGGAGAAGCTGATTCATGGCTCACTGGACGCGCTGGCGGCGAATCCCAATGGCATCGTGATCGGTGATGGACTGGCGAAAAAATTCGGCCTGGAAATGGGCAGCGTAGTGAATGCGTCCTCACCCGGCGGTGAAGTGCGCACGCTGAAAGTGGTCGGCGTTTTTCGCACCGGCAACGCCAATTACGACGAGTCCCAAACCTTCGTCCTGCTCAAACGGGCGCAGGGACTGCTGGATCGGGCCAACCGGGTCAATCGCTTCATTCTGCAACTGGATGATCCCTACGCCGCCCGTGAAGTCGCCGCCGTCATCGAACAGCAAGGCGGCTACAAGGCGGTGTCCTGGCAGGAAGCGGCGGAAGACATCATGAGCGTACTACTGGTACGCAATCTGATCATGTACAGCGTAGTTTCGGCGATCCTGGTCGTGGCGTCTTTCGGCATCTACAACACCATCTCCACCATCGTCATGGAGAAAATCCACGACATCGCCATTCTCATATCCATGGGTTTCCATGCCCGCGATATTCGCCACATCTTCCTCGCGGAGGGGCTGATTCTCGGCATCCTCGGCAGCCTGATGGGCGTCACGTTCGGCATTGGGCTGATGTGGCTGCTGACCCAGGTCGAAATCAAGCCGCCCGGCGCGACGGATATCGTCCATCTGCCGATCTACTGGGGCTGGGAACAATATTTGCTGGCGGCCAGTTTCGCCCTGATTTCCGCAGTAGGCGCGGCCTATTTGCCGGCGCGCAAGGCGGGGCGCGTACAGCCGGTCATGATTTTGCGGGGAATGGCATGAATCCGGTGCTGGCGGCGGAGCGGCTGGGACGTATTTTGCCCGGCGAAGCGCCGGTCACGCTGGTGCGGGACATCGACCTGAAGGTTGAGCGCGGTGAGTTTCTCGCCATTATGGGACCGTCCGGCTCCGGCAAATCCTCACTGCTGTATCTGCTCGGTCTGTTGGATACCCCAACATCGGGTCGGGTGCTGCTGGAGGGGCGGGACACCTCCGGTTATGGCGAGGATGAATTGGCGGCGACCCGTCTGCGCCATCTGGGCTTTGTCTTCCAGTTCCATTTTCTGCTGGCCGAATTCACCGTGTTGGATAACGTACAACTGCCCATGCGCCGGTTGGGAGCGCTCAGCGAGGAAGCGGCACAGCAACGCGCCCAACAATTACTCGATCAGTTTGGACTCAGCGAACACGGCCACAAACATCCCCATCAACTTTCCGGCGGGCAGCGCCAGCGCGTGGCCATCGCCCGTGCTCTGGCCAATGAGCCGCCTATCATTCTGGCCGATGAACCGACCGGCAATCTGGACAGTCACGCCTCAGCGAACGTTCGGCAAATCCTGCATGATCTGACGCGAGCGATGGGCAAAACGGTCATCGTCGTCACCCATGATCCTTCCTTCGCCAGCGCCGCCGACCGGCGGATCGGCATCGTCGATGGGCAAATCGACCCCGACTGGCGAGCCTGACCGCTGGCGATTCCCCATCGTAAAGGCTGAACGATCTCCGGCAGCGATTGAGCCATGCTGGCCCGACCTTGAACGCGCAACGGAAAATTTCATAGAACCATCATGGCGCATGCATCGTTTTTCCCCACCCGCATCATTTCAATTTCTGATGCAACTCGATCAGTTTCATCTCTTCGCCCATCACCACCAGCACGTCATCCTGCGACAACAGATACGTTGGATCAGGCAGAAAAGGCGCAACAGATTCAGATGCCGGCTTAATAGCCATCAACTGCACCTGATAACGGTCGAGCAACCCCAAATCAGCCACAGCGCGCCCCGCAAAACTGGCCGGCGTCTGGACGCTGACCGCAAAATAGCCGCCGCCCAGCGGCATGGCGTCCAGCAATCTGGCGCGGGAGTAATGCACCAGATGCGCTGTCTTGACCGCAATTTCCCGTTCCGGCTGAACAATGTCGTTAGCCCCGATCAGACTCAAAATCCGTCCCTGGTCCTCATTGGCCACCTTGACCAGCACCCGCGCCACGCCCAGTTCCCGCAAATAATGTGTGAGCAATACGCTGGTCTCGAACCGTTCGCCGACATCCACCGCCACGACGTCCATGTGCCGGATGCCCAAATCCTTGAGCGCCTCGCGGTCGGCAACATCAGTGACGATGGCCTTGCCGACATGGCGCATGATGTTTTGCACCCGCTCCTCATCCCGATCCACCGCCATCACTTCGTCGCCGAGCTCACTCAGCGTGCACGCCAGATGAAAGCCGAAATCCGACAATCCCAACACAGCAACGCGCATGGCCCTCTCCTCTTGTTGCGCCGATTAACCGATCATCACTTGCTCTTCCGCATAGGACACCGCCGGACGCGGTTTCTGCCGGGCGATGGCGAGGGCGATGGTGAGTGGCCCTAGTCGCCCGACGAACATCAGTGCCATGATCAGGATTTTGCCGCCCTCATTCAATTGCGGCGTGATGCCCGTGGACAAACCGACGGTTCCCAGCGCCGAAACCGCCTCAAATAATAAACCCAGCGACCACTCGCCGGAATGCGAGCGGAACGGCCCTTCGATTTGCACCGCCAACAGCAGGATTATCCCCAGTGTGGCGACAACCAGCGCCAGCGCCACCACCCAGGCGGCTTTGGCCAAGTTGGTCTCCGGCACGCTGCGGTTGAACAGCCGAACGCCGCGCTCGCCCAAGTAACGGGAACGCGCCAGCGCCAGCAATACCCCCAATGTAGTCGCCTTAACACCCCCTGCGGTTGAGCCGGGACAACCGCCGATCAACATCAGCACCATGGTGAAATACAAGGTCGCAGCCGTCGCCTGACCATAATCGATGGTATTGAACCCGGCAGTGCGCGGCGTCACCGCGGCAAACCCGCTAACCAGCAACATTTCGCCGAAGCCCATGTCCCGCAAGAGATTGTTCCATTCCAGCGCCGCAAACCCGATCATTCCGACCAGGAGCAGAACCCCGGTCATGGTCAAAGCCACCTTGGCGTGCAGACTGAGCGCGGTCCGCTGTCCCCGCCAGCGACGAACGCGCCAGCGAACCAGTTCCGCCAGCACGGTGAATCCCAGGCCGCCAAGAATCACCAGCAACGCAATCGGGAATATGACGCCGGCGTTGGCGCGATCTCCCATCAGATTATCAGGACGCAGGGCAAAACCCGCGTTGCAAAAAGCGGTGACCGCATGAAACACTGAAAACCACACTGCCTGACCGAACGGCAACCGCTGACTTTCGGTCAGCAATAGCAAACCCGCCCCCAGCGCCTCTATCGCCAATGTCCATATCAACACCTGTCGCAACAGGGAGTCCAGACTGACGCGATGACTCAAGGTAAAGCTCTCTTGCACCGCATCCTGGCTGGAGAACGATACGTTCTGACCCGCCAGCAACAGCAGCGTCGTAGACAGGGTTGCAATGCCCAAACCACCGATTTGTACCAGGATCAGCAACACTGCCAGACCAAAACTGCTGAACGTACCGCCAGGGTCCACCACGGCCAGGCCGGTCACGCATACGGCGCTGACCGCCATGAACAGCGCATCGAGGAACGCGAGTGGTGTTCCCTGACTGGCGATGGGCAAGGCCAGCAATCCACCGCCAACGACCACAGCGGCGGCAAAGCCAACAACCAGCAGGCGGGCGGGATGCCGAAGCAGTGCAATCATCGCAGTCGTTCGCTCCTGTCAAAACCTCCGGCTTCCCTCAGCGTTCGCATGACCCACTCCCTCCCTTTGAGTTAAAGTTTCACTCTGTCTTCTCACTCACCAGAATTTCGCAACCGATGACTCCCGATGCCCTGTTCGTCTTCGGCCTGCTGGCCGCCGCCGTCATCCTGTTCGCCAGCGACCGGCTGCGGCCCGACATCGTCGCCCTGCTGATCATTCTAGCGCTGATTCTGGGCGACATTCTGCCCGTTAATCAAGCCGTGGCCGGCTTCGGCGACCCCCTGGTCCTGCTGATCGCCGGGCTGTTCGTGGTCGGCGAAGGTCTGGTCCGCACCGGCGTCGCCTATCAGGTCGGCGTGTGGCTGACCCGGCTGGCCGGCGCCAGCGAAAGCCGGTTGCTCATTCTGCTGATGCTGGCGGTCGCTGGACTGGGCGCTTTCATGAGTTCCACCGGGGTCGTGGCGATTTTTATCCCCGTCGTGCTGGGCATCACCGCTCGCCTGGGCATCAGCCCCGGTCGGCTGATGATGCCGATGGCCTTTGCCGCCCTGTTCAGCGGTCTGCTGACCCTGATCGCCACGCCACCTAACCTGGTGGTCAACGAGGCGCTGCGCAACGCCGGCCTGCAACCGTTCGGCTTCTTCAGCATCACCCCCATCGGCCTGTTGGCGCTCACCCTGGGCGTTGTCTACATGGGGGTGATCGGCTCCCGTCTGCTGCCTGTTCACCCCCCGAAAACCGGCACTGCCGGGCGACGGCACACCTTGCTGGAACTGGCCGAAAGCTACAATTTAGCGGGACAACTGCATCGCCTGCGGCTGGACCCGAACTCACCGCTGATCGGTCAAACGGTTGCCGACGCCCAACTGCGCACCCGGTACGACGTCACCATCGTGGGCGTCGGCCAGACGGAGCGCTTCACCGAGACCGTATCGCCCGCCCTGTCCACGACGGTCTTTCGGCCCGCCGACGCGCTGTATGTGGTGGGTTCGGACGAGGCGGTAAAAACGCTCTGCGCGGCGGAACACCTGACCCGGCTGCTGATTGCGGAAAGCGAGCAACGCAGTCTGACCCAGGAACTGGGGCTGGTGGAAGTGCTGCTGCCCCCGGAATCCGAACTGATCGGCCAGACTTTGCGTCAGGCCGCATTCCGCACCCAACACGGCCTGAGCGTCTTGGGCATCCGCCGGCGCAGCCAGCCATTGCCCAGCAATCTGAGTGAAGAAAAATTGGCGTTTGGCGATACGCTGCTGGTCGCCGGCACCTGGAAAAGCATCAGCCTGTTGCAGAGTGATCAGCGACATTTCCTGGTGCTCAATCTGCCGGCGGAACTGAGCGAAGTCGCTCCAGCCTACCGGCAAGCGCCGTTCGCCCTGGCGATCCTGCTCATCATGGTGCTGACGATGGCCTTCGGCATCGTCGATAACGTGGCGGCGGTGCTGCTGGCGGCGCTGGCCATGGGCCTGTTTCGCTGTCTGCGCATGGAAGACGCCTATCGTTCAATTAACTGGCCGACCCTGGTAATCATCGCTGGCCTGCTGCCCTTAGCCAGAGCGATGGAGCAAACCGGCGGCGTCACGCTGATTGCTGACGGACTGGTCGCTGGACTGGGAGGATTCGGACCGCTGGCGCTGCTGGCTGGCGTTTTCCTGCTGGCGGCGCTGATCGGCATGTTCATTTCCAACACAGCTACAGCGCTGCTGGTCGCACCGGTCGCCATCGTCGCCGCTCAGCAGATCGGCGTCTCGCCCTATCCCTTTGCGATGACAGTGGCGGTGGCGGCCTCGGCGGCCTTCACCACCCCGGTGTCCTCGCCGGTCAATACCCTGGTGCTGGCCCCAGGCGGCTACCGCTTCATTGATTTCATACGGGTCGGAGTACCGCTGCTGCTAGTAATCATGGCGCTCACGCTGCTGGTTGTGCCGCTGCTACTGCCGTTCTAGCTCGATCCTGATCGAGCAGTAACCGAAACTCGCTTAACGGCATCGGTTTGCCAAAATAATAACCCTGGCCTTCATCGCAACCATGGGCTTGCAGAAACGCCAACTGTTCAAGAGTTTCCACGCCTTCCGCCACCACTTCCAGCCCCAGTCCATGCGCCAGCGTCACAATGGCATCCACAATCGCAGCGCTGCTGGTATTGGCCGGCAGATCCATGACGAAGGCGCGGTCGATCTTGAGTACATCCACCGGAAACCGTTGCAAATAACTCAGCGACGAATAGCCGGTGCCAAAATCATCAATGGCGATGCGTAAACCCATTGCTTTGAACGCCCGCAGCGCTGTCATGTTTTCCTCGTTGTTGTGCATCAGGATGCCCTCGGTCAGCTCCAGTTCCAGACAAGCTGGATCAAACCCGCTGGCGACCAATGCTTCACGCACCTGATCTTTGAGATCAGCCTGCCGGAATTGCCGGGTTGACAGATTAACTGCAATCCGCAGGCCGGGAAAACCACTCTGGTGCAGATTGCCAACTTCGTCCACCGCGGTACGCAAAATCCATTCGCCGATGGGCAGCACCAGTCCGCTCTCCTCAGCAATAGAAATAAACCGGACGGGCGACAACAGACCCAGTTCGGGATGATTCCACCGAACCAGCGCTTCAGCGCCGGTGATCGCGCCCGCGTGGAAATCCCACTTCGGCTGGTAATACACTTCCAGTTGCCGCCGATCCATGGCGTGCCGCAGATCCGTTTCCAGATGTAGTCGTTCACGAGACAGTCGAGTGGCTCCAGACTGGTAGAACTGGTAATTATTCCGTCCCCGGTCCTTGGCGCGATACAGCGCGATGTCGGCATTTTTCAGCAGTAGCTCTCCATTGCATCCATCGCGAGGGTACAGGCTGATGCCGATGCTACAGGTCATATTCAGCTCACGTCCATCCAGGCGAAAAGGTTCAACCAAGGCATCCAACATCCGCTGCGCGATACGTGTCGCATCATCGCTGATGCTCAGGTCAGGCAACAAAACAGTGAACTCATCGCCACCCTGCCGGGAAATCGTGTCGCATTGGCGGACGCATTGCTGTAATCGCATGGCGACATCTCCCAACAAACGGTCGCCGATCTTGTGGCCCAGCGCGTCATTGATCAGCTTGAAACGATCGAGATCCACCAGCATCATTCCCGCCAGAGTATGCTCGCGACTGGCCCGCAACAACGCCTGCTGCAAGCGGTCGGCTAACAACGCTCGATTGGGTAAGCCAGTCAGCGTGTCATAGTAAGCAAGGTGCTCGATGTGCTCTGCCGCCCGCTGGCGTTCAGTGATGTCCTGAACGACCGTCACAAAATAATCCACTACGCCATTCGCCTGTCGCACGCAACGGGTCGACACACTGGTGTATAACAACGCGCCATCCTGACAGATAAAGCGTTTATCGAGCGAATAACCGTCAATCCGGCGACTCATGATTCGTTCAAATTGTGCCTCTTCGACCGCCAAATCGTCAGGATGCGTCATTTCAGCCCAACTCATGCGCAGCAGTTGGGCGCGCCGATAGCCCAGCATTTCGCACAACCGGTCATTCACTTCCCACCAGCGCTTATCAGCGCCATTCAGCGCAATACCGATCAGCGGCAATTCAAAATAGTTACGGAAGCGGGCCTCGCTGGCGCGCAAAGTTTCTTCAGTGCGTTTGAGATCGCCGATATCGGTGTGGGCGCCCAAATGGCCAGTGATCCGCCCGACGCGATCCCGTAGTGGAACCACCCGGATATTCAACCAAGTCTCGCGACCCGAGGGGGTGCGGAATCGGTGCTGGGCAACGAATTCAGCCTGCTCGCCGGACTGTCGCCACGCTTGCAAAACCTGATCGCGGTCATCGGGATGCAAGGCCCGGATCCAACCGGACCCGGCTGCCTGTTCGGCAGTCATACCCGCCAGCCAGCACCAACGATCGTTAACATAACGGCATTCGCCGTGCGGGTCGGTCATGAAAATACCGACGGGCAATTGTTGAATCAGCCTTTGAAAACGCTGCTCGGTATCGTGCAAGGCTTCGATCAGGCTCTTTTGGCGTTCGAGTTCAGTTTCCAATTGCTGCCGGCGGTTGTTCATCTCGGCGATGTGGATACGCGACCGTTCCCAGGCCGCTTGATATCGGCGTTCCCGGACGATCAGCAACGTGAAGGTTCCCGCCGCTAATCCCAGCAATACCAGCGCTATGCTGGCCAAGAGCACGATTCGGAAGGGTGGAGACGCTACCGGGACCTCGACCTCCGCCAGACCGAGGGGCATCCCACCGCTTGCCAAAGCCAGACCGAGCGCCAGCCCTCGGAATCTTCGAGCGCTGCCTTGCGCCAGCCACTTCGCCCATCTGCCGGTCGACGATTCCGTTCCCACCCGACTCATGCGCTTTACCTCTCAAATCCGGAATATCAAGACGCCGTTTACTCATGTCGGCCCGGCGTTATGCCGGGAAGCATAGGCAGCAAATTTCGCCTCGTCCAATTCCGTCGCCAGTCGGGTGCGGGCAAAAGCCCGAAAATGGCTCTCTACCATCCGGCTGCCAAGGCCGTTCTTGCGATATCGTCCAAGAATCAGCCGCATTTCAAATCCCTGGCTCTGCTCCAGATGCATCACATACTCCTGTTCCAACGCCTGCCGTTCGTCCGGCGTCAGGCGATCCAGCGCTGCTTGCAAGCACTCCGCCTGAAACTGGAGGCGCAGACGCTCCATCCGCGCTTCCGGCAATTCGCCGGGCGGTTCAACGACGGGAGGCGCATCCAGCGTATTGACCGGAATTGCCGAAGTTTGCGTGGTTGCCGGGCGGTAGTCATTGCGTAACGCCGCCAGTAGATAGGCCGGTAGATTCTGCACCTTGCCCGCTGTTAAATCGCGTTCGACGATGGCAATATTACCCTCCAGATAAGCTGGATCATGGCTGGCGAGCGCCCGGCGAATCTGCCGGGCATTCAAGCCGAGTACTTGTAGTTTTTCACGCAACCGTTCCAGCCGTTCTTCGGGTTCGCTAGCCGAACTGGCTCCAGCGGGTTCTCCCGCCAGTGGCGTTTCCGTCTTTTCCCCCTCCATGGCTGCGGCCAGCGCGGCCTGTCGTTGAGCGAACAGCAGCATCTGCGGATTGTCGCTGACCCGGAAGCGCACAGCGGCAACCTTACGGCTGCTACGCTGGTACTCGATATCCAGGAACAAATCCGAGGTTTCATTGACTTGCCGCGTTGCCGGTTTGACGACCTTATCGTTGAATTTGCGAAAATCCTGATAGTAGGCGTCGGTTTCGTTGATACCCATCAATCGCTTGAGGTTATCCAGGTTGATCCAGCCCGTCGTGCCGATCCGCCGGTAACGCAGACAGTTCTCGTAGAGGGCCAAGGCATAGCCGCTGCTGAACTTGCGCTGGATGCTGAGGTTAAGCAGTGCGTAGATTTCCGGGCGATAAAGCTTTTCGCAGAGGTCAGGGCTATAGGCATAAATGCAGTAGCCATGCTTAATGACTGCCTGCGCCAATAAAGTGGTGGCGCCCCATTCTTCGTGGGCGCCGTTTTCGTCCAGGATATTCCACTCCAGCACCGTTCGCGCCAGGGTCTTGAGCGCCTCCTTAAGCGGCTCCAGGTTATTGGTATTGAAACCAATAGCCTCAGCGAGATCCTTGACCCGAATGCGATGCACCCGCGCTGTCAGCAGGTTCTCGTAGGCGTTGTACAACAGTACATTCGAGGCCTTGCGCTGAGTGAGCGTCAGCCGGTTGTTGATATGAACGGCAGCAACATGTTTCTTGAGATTCTGATCAGTCAGGTCGGTCATGACTGCTGTTGTTAGTTGGTTAGTCGGCTTTATTCTGGTTCGAAGACTAGCACAAATGTCCCCATAGTCCAGCTCAAACATGGGGACATTTTCATCCCATAAACGGGGACATTTCAGCAGCGTCCTCCCGGTTATTTTACTCGCCGAAGATCGTGAAATCCGTGATCGCCACGGGTAAGGCTAGCGTACTCACACTCGTCAGATCCTCTTGGCAGGAATTCATATAATATATTGATTAATAATGGTTATTCTTCAAAATTTTCCCTGAAAGTCAGTTTTCATCCCATAAACGGGGACATTTGGAAATTTGACCCCGTGTTGAAAAAGGCTGTGGATAAAAAATATATTTATTTTCAGAGTCGTATTTTTACAACAATTGAATAAAATTATTTATTTTCATAACATTAATAAAAGTATTGGTCAAAAAATAGCCAAAATGGCGTTTCCCATCCCATAAACGGGGACATTTCGAACCGACTTATCCCATAAACGGGGACATTTCATTTCGCAGCCATCCCATAAACGGGGACATTTCATCCCATAAACGGGGACATTTCATCCCATAAACGGGGACATTTGGTTCTGCAAGCCTTCAATTTAAAAGGGAAATCGCAGTCCTAAACGTTTTTAAACATTTTTAAACAAAAAACGTCGTTACGCGGCCGAATCCGACAGTTATCCACAACCCCCCATCAACAACCGAACCCGACAAGACCATATTCATCCCCCAGCAACCTCGACCCCACACCGCAACAACCCCACCTTTCCAAAAGACGGTTTTCCAGGAGGGAGGTCTGACCTTCCACAACTCCGAACCCGATCCCGCAACCAGCGCTCGCACCAACCCTCAAACCCGACACTCTCAAAAACAGCCTGTAAGGGCGTTTTAAGCCGTTTTACCGAGAACACGCACCCCAAAGGACAGGAAGGTCACCAAAATCGCTCTAAGAGGCTTTTTAGACGGTTTTAGCTACCTCCAGAGAGGTATCCCTTCAAACCGGAACGTGCTGAAGGCGATTCTGGTATGTTCGAACCCTGTTTCCCGCCCACTTCACGAATCCAGCCGAGGTATCCCCGCGTGTCTGTTCCGTCCGGTGAAACCCCCTCTCCACCCACTTCGCTGATCGACCGATTTGGCCGACGGGTGAACTACGTCCGCTTTTCCGTAACCGACCGTTGCGACTTTCGCTGCGTGTACTGCATGAGCGAGCGCATGACTTTCCTGCCGCGCGCTCGTGTCCTGACGCTGGAGGAGGTAGCGACGCTGGGCCAGGCATTTGTCGAGCTGGGCGTGCGCAGAATCCGTATCACCGGCGGCGAACCGCTGGTGCGGTGCAATGTGCTATGGCTGTTCAGGGAACTAGGCCGGCTGTATGAGCATGGATTGATGGAATTGACGCTGACCACCAACGGCTCGCAACTGGAGACGATGGCTACTGACCTCCGAGCCGCAGACGTGGCGCGGATCAACATCAGCCTGGACAGTCTGGACCCGGAACGGTTTCGCCGGATCACGCGGGTTGGCCATCTGGCGACCGTGCTGCGCGGCATTCATGCCGCTCGCGCCGCCGGCTTTCAGCGGATCAAATTGAACTCAGTCATCCTGAAGCATCGCAATCACGACGAAGTTATTAGCTTGGTTCGATTTGCTATTAACCACGGGCTGGATATCAGCTTCATCGAAGAAATGCCATTGGGCGTCATCGGCGACCATGACCGAGCCGAGGCGCATTATTCCAGCGAAGCTATCCGCAATGATCTGAAACAGGTGTTTGCCCTGACGCCGACTACGGAAAAAACTGGCGGTCCATCTCGTTACTACCGCATTCCAGAGACCGATAGCCGCATCGGTTTTATCTCGCCGCACAGCCATAACTTTTGCGGTACTTGCAATCGTGTGCGCGTGTCTGCCGAAGGACGGTTGTTACTCTGTCTGGGACAAGAACATTCCGTCGATTTACGTCATGTTTTGCGCGCCCATCCCGGCGATCTTGAGCGACTGAAACAGACAATCATCAATGCGATGGCAATTAAGCCACGCGGCCACGACTTTCAACTGAATGGCCAGCCGGTCATTTTACGGCACATGAATCATACCGGCGGCTGAGAAGCGGATGATCCGTTCGCTGATGGGCAGAACGATCTCGATCTGCAATCCGCCACCTGGGTGATCCAGCGCACGAATACTGCCGCCATGCGCCTCGACAGCCCGGCGGGCGATGGCCAAACCGAGACCGAAGCCGGGCGTCGCAGCGCTGGAACCGCTGCGAAAAAACGGCTCGAAGATGGCCGACAAGTCGCTTTCGGGCACGCCGGGACCCCGATCTGCAACGGTTACGATCAGCCGGCCGGGAGCGGTTCGCCGTTCGACCCGTACTTCAACCGTAGTGCCTTCGTGGGTATATTTCACCGCATTACGGATCACGTTCTCAAAGGCGCGGTGCAGCAATTCCGCGCGAACCTTAACAGTAGCCTCACCCTCACCGGAAAACTGAACCTGACGCCTGCTCGCTTCCGCCTCAAAGCGTGCGTCATCGACGATGCCGGCTATCAGATCCACCAGATCCACGTCATCATCGGGTACACCGCTCATACCGGCTTCCAGCCGCGACAGGGTCAGCAGTTCGCCGACCAGCTCGTCGAGCCGTCCGGATTCGCGCTCGATTCGATCCAGTGAGGCATCCCGCTTCTCCGGCTGCTGGCGCGCCAGACCGATCGCGGCCTGTAACCGCGCCAGCGGCGAGCGGAGTTCGTGCGAGACATCGTGCAGCAAGCGCCGCTGGGAGCCGACCAGGATTTGCAGTTGCCGGGTCATACGGTCGAAATCCAGTCCCAGATCGGCGATTTCGTCGCGCCGACGCCCCATGCGCGGTCCGATCCGCGTGTCAAGTTTCCCCGCCGCCACAGCGTCGAACGCGCCACGCAGATGGCGGATCGGTTTGGCCAGATACCAGGCCAGCAGCGCGCTGAAGCCGAGACTGGCCAGAATGCTAATACTGATCGGCAGTAGCGGCGACGGCGGCGGGGGATGGCGCTGTGCCACCTCGCTTTCAGCAGGAATGAAAAACAGATAGGGTCGCCCACCCGCTGTCTCCAGTCGGGCGATGCGCGATTCCCGATCCTCTTGCGCCAGCCGACGAGCCTGCGCCAGCGCTTCAGCGGGAACCACGCGATCCAGCAGTTCGCGCCCAGCGTCATCGACGACGTACACATGCGCGCCGCCCCGGTCGCGCCACTCTTCCAGCAAGCTCTGCAAAGCCGCGATGCCGCCATGCCGGAGCGTCGCCGCCGTTGCATTCACCAGAAACGCGGCGCGCGGCCCACTCGCCAACTGGCTGCGTTCGTCGAGCGTCTGCTGATGCAGCCAGACTGCCGCGCCCACACCCCCACTGGCTGCGAGCAGCGCCAGCCAGAACGCGAAAAAGAATTTCCAGAACAGTCGGCCCACGGCGGTCACTCCCGGACATACTGGTAGCCGACGCCGCGCACGGTCTGAATCGGCGAGCGCCCTTCGTCGTCCAGTCCCAGCTTGTGCCGGATGCTGCTCAGGTGAACATCGATGCTGCGGTCGTAGCGCGCCAGCGGGCGGCCCAAACCCTGTTCCGAGAACTCCTGCTTGCTCACCACCCGCCCCGCATTGCGGACCAGCATCTCCAGCAGGTTGAATTCAGTGCTGGTCAGTTCGAGCGGCGCACGGTTCCACTCCGCGCTGCGCTTTTCCGGCCACAGCGTCAGTGGCCCCACGGTCAGCGGGCCGGACGGTGGACTGGCCGGTTCCCGCGACTGGGTGCGCCGCAGGATGGCCCGGATGCGTGCGACCAGTTCGCGCGGGGTGCAGGGTTTGGGCACGTAGTCGTCCGCACCGAGTTCCAGTCCGACGATGCGATCCACGTCGTCCCCTTTGGCCGTCAGCATCAGCACCGGAATGCGGCTGTCCTGGGCGCGGATGCGGCGCAAGGCTTCGATGCCGTTCAGGCGCGGCATCATCACGTCCAGCACCACGATGCCGTACTCGCCTGACAGCGCATGGCGCACGCCGACTTCGCCGTCCGGCACGGCCATCGCCCCGAAACCCTCGCGTTCGAGGTATTCCGTCAGCATCTCGCCCAACTCAACGTCGTCATCCACCAACAACACTTGGGTCATCGCCGCCAACCGCCTTGCTTGCCTTTCCTGTCGGCTATCATAGCGATCCACGCCCAACAACCAAGCACATTTACCGGTTTTTGCCCGTCTTTACCTTTCTTTACCCAACGCTAACCCGCATTTACGGACACCAAGGGTACAGTGGCGAAACATCAACGTTTCCGCTTGACAGCGCGTCCTGTTATTGGGAGTGAACAATGAAAACCCTGAAACGCACCTTCTGGATTTACCTGTTGGTTCTCACCGGTCTTTGGTGGCTCGCCGATCAGACGGACTGGTCCAGCCTGGATCATTTTTTTCGCTGGCGCACGGTCTGGATGCAATATAGCGGCGTGCTGGGCATCGGGGTCATGAGCCTGGCGATGCTGCTGGCCATCCGTCCTGTCGTGCTGGAACCGCATTTGGGCGGACTCGACAAAATGTACCGCCTGCACAAGTGGCTGGGCATTGCCGGCCTGACGCTCTCGGTGAGCCACTGGCTGATGGCCCAGGTTCCCAAATGGCTGGTCGGCTGGGGTTTGCTGGAGCGGCCAGTGCGCCCGCCGCCGCCCGCCTTGCCGGCAGACTCGATCCAGCAATTTCTCACAAACCAGCGCCATCTGGCCGAGAGTATCGGCGAATGGGCGTTCTACGCCGCGCTGGCGCTGATGGTGCTGGCCCTGGTCAAACGCTTTCCGTATCGCTGGTTCTTCAAAACCCATCGTCTGTTGGCCGTAGCTTACCTAGCGCTGGTCTGGCACTCGGTGGTTCTGATGAAATTCGACTACTGGAGCGGCGTGCTGGGGCCGGTCATGGCCGTGCTGATGGCTGCGGGCAGCGTGGCCGCGGTCCTGGTGCTGTTTCGCCGGGTGGCGGTCAGCCGGCAGGTCGTGGGCGAGGTGGCGTCCATCAACCACCACGAGGCCTTGAACGTGCTGGCGCTAGATATTCAACTCAAAGGGCGCTGGGCCGGTCATGAGTCGGGACAGTTTGCCTTTCTGACCATACACGAAGACGAAGGGCCGCACCCGTTCACCCTTTCGTCGGCTTGGACCGGTGATGGCCGGATTCAGTTCATCATCAAGGCCTTGGGGGATTACACGGGCACGCTGGCGGATCGTCTGCGCGTCGGGGACCCGGTCAAGGTCGAAGGTCCTTACGGGCGCTTCAACTTCCAAGGGGAACCATCGCGGCAGATCTGGGTGGGTGGCGGCATCGGCATCACCCCGTTCATCTCGCGCCTGAAAGCCTTGACCGAGACACCCGATGGTAAGGCGATTGATCTGTTTCACACCACGGTGGTCTATGACCCCGAGGCCATCGGCTTGCTGGAGCGCGACGCGCAAGCCGCCAACGTGCGCCTGCATGTGTTGTGGGACGAGCGCGATGGCCGGCTGGATGCGGAACGCATCTGTAAGACCGTGCCCGACTGGCGCGATGCCGATGTGTGGTTTTGCGGCCCCGCCGGATTTGGCCAGGCATTGAAACAGGATTTGACAGCCAGGGGTTTGCCCGAGGCGCGGTTCCATCAGGAACTGTTCGCACTGCGCTGAGGCTCTCTCTGATCGGGTCCTGTTGCGACCAGGAACATGAAGATGAAATCGCCTTTTCCCGTAATCCCCGCCCCGCTACTGGTGGCCCTGCTGCTATCCGGCTGCGCGGCGGTCGGCCCGAACTACGCCACGCCCGAACTGGCGGCACCGGTAACTTGGCGGGGCGCGGCGGCGGCCGAGGTTGTCGTCGCGCCAACCGTGCCGAAAGATCTGGCGACTTGGTGGCGACAACTCGACGATCCGACGCTGATCGGATTGATCGAACAGGCCCTGCAAGGCAGTCTCGACCTCCGCGCCTCCCAAGCGAAATTGCGTGAGGCCCGCGCCCGCCGCGCCCTGGCCGGGGCGGAGTTGTTCCCGACAGTTTCCGGTTCGGCGGATGGACGGCGGGTGAAAGCCAGCAGCGAAACCGGCGGCGGGGGGACAGCCAACCGGTTCAGCGCCGGGTTCGACGCCAGTTGGGAACTGGACGTGTTCGGTGGTCTCCGTCGTGGCGTGGAAGCCGCCCAGGCCAATTTGGAAGCCAGCCAGGCCAGTCTGTACGATGTTCAGGTCTCACTGGTCGCCGAGGTGGGGTTGAATTACACGGAATTGCGCGCCTCTCAGGCGGCGCTGGCCATCGCCAAGGCCAACGCCGCTTCGCAGACCGAAACCCTGCAACTCACCCAGTGGCGGGCGCAGGCCGGGTTGACCACCACGCTGGACGTGGAACAGGCTCGCGCCAATCTGGAGCAGACCAAGGCGCAAATTCCCAGCCTCGAAACCAGCCGCGCCGAGGCCGAACAGCGCCTGGCCATCCTCCTCGGCCAACAGCCCGGCACCCTGGCCCAGCGATTGACCCAACCGGGCGGGATTCCCCGGATACCGGCGCGGGTGACGGTGGGCATTCCCGCCGACGCGCTGCGCCAGCGGCCCGACGTGCAGGTTGCGGAACGCACGCTGGCGGCGGAAACCGCGCGGATCGGCGTGGTCGAAGCCCAGGCGTATCCGAGTTTCAGCTTGAGCGGGTCGCTCAGTCTGGAAGCGCTGACCGTTGGCGCCCTGTCCAGCGGTAACGCGGTGGCGGGGAGCGTACTGGGTAGCGTCGCCGCGCCGATTTTCGACGCCGGGCGCATCCGCCAGCAGGTCAACATTCAGACCGCCGTGCAGGAGCAGGCTCTGATCAACTACGAAGCCACCGTGCTGAACGCGCTGGGCGAGGTCGAGAACGCGCTGGCCGCCCTCGCCAACACCCTTCAGCGGCAAGACAATCTGCGCGAAGCCCTGCAAGCCGCCCGCCTGGCCGCCCGGTTGGCCCGCGACCGTTACAGCACCGGCCTCAGCGATTTCCAGACGGTGCTGGATACGGAACGCACCGTGCTGACCGTCGAAGACAAGCTCACGCTCAGTGAAGCCGATGGCGTCAAGACGCTGATTCAACTTTACAAGGCCCTAGGCGGCGGCTGGTCGCCGACGCCCGCCAACCCGATCGCCACCGTCGCGGCAGGAACATCGCCATGAGCAACACTCCCTCTATCGCGGATGCCGAACTGGCGAAAATCATCGGTTCGGAGCCGGCACGCAGTCGCTTCCGCATACTCCGCTGGCTGGTCGCGCTCGCCGTGTTGGCTGGGCTGGCTGCCGGCGGGTTCCTGTGGTTCCGATCCGGTCCCGACGCTAACGCCGCGCCGCAGTACCAGACCGAACCGCTCAGCCGGGGCAACCTGCGGGTCACCGTATCGGCGACCGGCAAGCTGGCGCCGGTCAATCAGGTGGATGTCGGCAGCGAATTGTCTGGCACCATCGAAGCGGTATTGGTGGACGACAACGACCGGCTGAGCAAGGGTCAGGTTCTGGCACGGCTGGATATCGCCAAGCTGCGGGATCAGAGCGCGAAATCCAGAGCCGCGCTCGCGTCGGTCGAGGCCAAGGTATTGCAGACCGTGGCGACCGTCAAGGAAACCCGCGCCAATCTGGGGCGGTTGCGGCAGGTCGCCAAGCTGAGCGGCGGCAAGGTGCCCGCGCCGACGGAACTGGAAACGGCCGAGGCGATGGTGGATCGCGCGGTCGCGGATGAGGCCGGCGCGCGGGCGGCGGTCGAGGAGGCGCGCGCCACGTTGCGCTCCAACGAAACCGATCTGACCAAGGCGTCCATCCGTTCGCCCATCGACGGCGTGGTGCTCCAACGCAAAGTGGAGCCGGGACAGACCGTGGCCGCCTCGCTGCAAGCACCAGTGTTGTTCACCCTGGCCGAAAACCTGGCGCAAATGGAATTACAAGTGGATGTGGATGAAGCCGATGTCGGCCAAGTGCACGATGGGCAGTCGGCTGCGTTCACCGTGGACGCCTATCCCAACCGGAGCTATCCCGCCCGCATCAGTCTGGTGCGGTTCGGGGCGGAGACGGTGAACAACGTGGTGACCTACAAGACCATTCTCAACGTGGACAACGACGATCTCAGCCTGCGGCCCGGCATGACCGCGACGGCGGAAATCGTCACCACCGAACGGGAAAACGTGCTGCTGGTCCCGAACGCGGCGCTGCGCTTCACACCGCCACCACCGCCAGAAGCCCAGTCCAGCGGCGGCGGAGGACTGGTGGCCAGCCTGTTGCCCCGTCCTCCCCGGAGTCTGGTGCCCAGGCGACAATCCGGGAACGCCAGGGGCGCCAGGAGCGCGGCGCGGCAGATTTGGATATTACGCGACGGTCAGCCGATCGCCGTGTCGGTGACCGTCGGCAGCAGCGATGGCCGCCTGACCGAGGTGACGGGCGAGGGATTGGAGCCGGGCTTGCCGGTCATTACCGCCAGTTTGGGGACAACGCCATGAACACTGCTTATACCCCCCACCCCGGCCCTCCCCCACAAGGGGAGAGGGGGTTCTGTGAAACGGTGAGTTGTGATACCCCCCCTCCCCCCGTGGGGGGGGGTTGGGGGGAGGGGGACAAACCATTACCGCATGCACCGCTGATTGAGTTACGGGAGGTGACCAAAGTTTACGGGCAGGGCACGGCGGAATTCCAAGCCTTGCGCGGGGTGAACCTGTGCATCGAGCCGGGCGAATTCGTCGCAGTCATGGGGCCGAGCGGCTCCGGCAAGTCCACCGCGATGAACATCCTCGGCTGTTTGGACAACCCAACCTCTGGGTCCTATGTGTTTCGCGGTCTGCACGTCGAGCAACTGTCCCGCAACCAGCGCGCCCTGCTGCGCCGTTATTACCTCGGCTTCGTATTTCAGGGTTTCAACCTGCTGGCCCGAACTACCGCGCTGGAAAACGTCGAACTGCCTCTCGTCTACCGGGGCGAACCGCGCGCCGCACGCCACGCACGGGCGCGCGAGGCGCTCGACGCGGTTGGATTGCGGCAATGGGAGAAGCACACGCCCGCCGAACTGTCTGGCGGCCAGCAACAACGGGTCGCCATCGCCCGCGCCATCGTCACCAGCCCCACCATCCTGCTGGCCGATGAACCGACCGGCAATCTCGACACCCAGCGCAGCCACGAAATCATGGACCTGCTGGTGGCGCTGAACCGCGACCGGGGCATCACCGTACTGATGGTGACCCACGAACCCGACATGGCGCGCTACGCCAAACGCATTATCCACTTTCTGGACGGTCGGGTGGATGCGGACCACCGCAACGGGGAGAGGCATTGATGTTCTGGAGCAGTATTCTGTTGGCTCTGCGTGCGATTCGACGCAATCTGCTGCGGTCGTTTCTGACCATTCTCGGCATCGTGATCGGCGTCAGCGCGGTGATCACTATGGTGACGCTCGGCAACGGCGCGACCCGCGTGGTATCGGACCAGATCGCCAGCCTCGGCAGCAATCTGGTGATGGTGCGGCCCGGTCAACGGCTCGGGCCGGGCCGGGATTCAGCAGGCGTGCCCCGATTCAAGGTGAGCGACGCCGAGGCAATTCAAACCCAGATCAGCGGCCTCAACGCCGTCGCTCCCAGCACCAACCGGTCGGTGACCGTGGTGTACGGGGCGAACAACTGGTCCACCGCCGTCACTGGCAGCACCGACGCCTATTTCACCGTGGGCAACTGGCGGCTGGCGGACGGGCGCGTATTCACGGAATCCGAGCAGCGCGCCGGCAAGGCGGTCTGCGTGATCGGCGAAACGGTGCGCAAGCAACTGTTCGGTCAGCAACCCGCGGTCGGCGCCGAGTTGCGGATCAGCAATTTTTCCTGTGAAATCATCGGCGTGCTGGCGTCCAAGGGCCAGTCGGCCATGGGTATGGACCAAGACGACACCCTCGTAATCCCGCTGCGCACCCTGCAACGGCGACTGACCGGCAATCAGGACGTCAACACCTTGCTGGTCTCGGTGGTGGACAGTTCCCGCACCGATCAGGTCATGGCGGATTTACGGTCGCTGCTGCGCGAGCGCCGCAAGATCGCTACCAACGAGGACGACAATTTTTCCATCCTCGACACCCGGCAGATCGCGGAGACCCTGACTGGCACCACCAAGGTCATGACCACGCTGCTGGGCGCGGTGGCGGCGGTCAGCCTGCTGGTGGGCGGTATCGGCATCATGAACATCATGCTGGTGTCGGTGACCGAGCGCACCCGCGAGATCGGCATCCGCCTGGCCATCGGCGCGCTGGAGCGAGAGGTGCTGTTGCAATTCCTGGTCGAGGCAGTAGCACTGTCGGCGCTGGGGGGGATCGTCGGCATCGTTTTGGCGACGCTGGCCTCGGTCGGGCTGGCGAAGATCATGCAGGTACCCTTTCTGTTCGATCCAGGGATCAATCTGCTGGCGTTCCTGTTCTCGGCGGCCATCGGCGTGCTCTTCGGCTATTTCCCCGCCCGCCGCGCCGCTCGGCTCGATCCCATCGAGGCGCTCAGGCACGAATAAGAGACTGTGCGGGGCTATACTGGACGGACCGAAAACAACGAATGTCCCCAGTCCCGACATGCGCAAAAACCGACGGTTTTCAATCCTGGCGCTGACGCTGCTCAGCGTCGGCCTGACCGCCTGCAATGGACCCAGCGACAATTCCATTGGTCACCGACCGTTCACGGTCACGATCCTCCACACCAACGACACACATAGCCGTCTGGAAGCCTTCCCCCGCGATAATGAACTGTCTGCCAGCAACGCGGGACCGCAACAGGGCGGCATCGCCCGCCGCAAGACGCTGATTGACCAAATCCGCGCCAGCGAACCATACGTGCTATTGCTGGATGCCGGCGATAATTTTCAGGGAACCATTTTTTACAACACCTGGAAAGGCTCGGCGGAAGTCATGGCGCTGAATGCGCTCGGCTACGATGCCGTGACCCTGGGCAACCACGAATTCGACATGGGACCGGTGGAACTGGGGCGGACCTTGCGTGGCGAACCGGTGATCATCGCTGACGCTGCCTATCCCACGGAAAAGTTGCGGCCGCCGATGATCGTTACCAACATCGACGCCTCCCGCGAACCCGCGCTGTCCGGGCTGTTCCGTCCCAGTGTGGTGCTAGAACGCGGCGGCGAACGCTTCGGCATTCTCGGCATCGTCACCGACGAAACGCCCACCGCCTCCAGCCCCGGCCCCAACCTGCGCTTTCTCGATTACATCGCCAGCGTTCAAACGGAAGCCGACCGACTGATCGCGCAGGGCGTCAACAAGATCATTCTGCTTTCGCACTACGGCTATCCGGTGGATGTGGAAAACGCACGGCAACTGAGCGGCGTGGATGTGATCATCTCCGGCCATGATCACGCTCTGCTCGGCGATCCGTCCACCGTCGAAGCTGTCGCTTCCGGCCAAGGCGCACGGGTCAAGGGTCCGTATCCCACCGTCGTGAACGCACAAGACGGTGAACCGGTGCTGATCGTCAGCGCTTACGAATGGGGACGCTGGCTGGGTCAGATCAGGGTCGATTTCGATGAACGCGGCGTCGCCCAAAGTTGGCGGGGCCAGCCGATCTTCATACGCGGTTGCGAATTCGCCAACGGCGCGATGGATTGTCGCCAACAGGCCGCACCGGAAGAACTCACGATCAAAGACCAGGTTGCAGTTTATCGCGAACCGGTAAACCGTTTTGCCAACATCATCGTCGGTCAGGCCGGGATATTTTTCGACGGCAGCCGCGAACCCGGCGTCCGCACCCGGGAAATGCCGCTGGGTAATCTGATTGCCGATGTCCTGCTGGCATCCGCCGCCCGATCCGACCAGGCCGTCGCGGCCCTCGTCAACGGCGGCGCGATCCGCGCCAGTCTGAACCTTGGCGATATCACGTTCGAGAACGCGCTGAATGTGTTGCCGTTCGGCAATACCCTGACCGTGACAGACCTCAAGGGCGAAGCGCTGGTCGCCGCGCTCGATCACGGTGTTGCCCAACCGGGCGCTGGCGCTTTCCCGCAAGTCGCCGGATTGAAGCTTCGCTATTGTGCGAACCTGCCCTGCACTGGCGCGCTGCGGTCTGAAGGTCGTGTGACCGAATTGACAGTCAACAGCGGCCCGGTGGATTTGACGGCGACTTACCGGATCGCGACCAACAGCTTCATCGCTGGCGGCGGCGACGCTTACACGATGTTCAAGAACGCTTGCGTCAGTGGTGCTTATTGCCGCGACACCGGCCTTCTGGAACTGGATTTACTGGTTGAGGAATTCAAGACCCGTTCGCCAGTCATACGAAACATTAAAGGACGAATCGTTGCACAATAGTCCTCAGCCCCTGACCCTTAAGGATGTCGCCATGTCTGAAACCGCTCTGTTCGCATCCCATCCGAATCGCCGCCAATTTATGACCGTCCTGGCTGCAGGCTCCGCCGCATTCGCTTTATCCAGCCTGGTTAAACCCCACCTCGTCCACGCCGCCGCCAGCGGTCCTTTTACCCTGCCGCCCCTGCCCTGGCCTGAAGATGCATTAAGCCCCCAGATTTCGGCGAATACCCTCGGTTTCCACTACGGCAAGCATCATCAGGGCTACGTCAATAACCTCAACACGCTGGTCCTTGACACGCCACTGGCGGATCAATCATTGGAAACCGTCATCAAAGCGACTGCTGGCAAGGTCAATCAAGTCGCCATCTTCAATAATGCCGCGCAGGTCTGGAATCACACGTTCTATTGGAACAGTTTGCGGCCCAAGGGCGGCGGCAAACCCACCGGCGCATTGGCCGAACAAATCGACAAGGATTTTGGCGATTTCGAAAAATTTAAAACCGAGTTCGCCAAAGCTGCCGTCAGCCAGTTTGGCAGTGGCTGGGCCTGGCTGGTGAAGGACAATGACAAGCTGGCGGTCGTTAAAACCGGCAACGCGGATACCCCCATGGTCCACGGCCAAAAACCGCTACTGACGATTGACGTTTGGGAACATGCCTACTATCTGGATTACCAGAACCGGCGGGCTGACTACGTCGCTGCCGTGCTGGATCACCTGATCAACTGGGAATTCGCTGCGCAGAACCTGGCGGCGTAATTCCAGCGATTCGAATGAGGAAGGCGAATGTACATCGGCGATTATCTAGGCCGGCGGACGATCTACAGCCCGGAAGCGCTGGCGGTCGTGGATGCAGGCAAAACTCCGGAGTTGCGGCTGACCTATGCTCAATTGAACGAGCGGGCCAACCGGCTCGCCAATGGACTAGCGAATCTCGCTGGCGTCGGCCACGGTGACCGGGTGGCGATGCTGGCGCTGGATGGCGTTGAACATCTCGATGTCCTGTTCGCTTGCGGGAAACTGGGCGCGATTCACACCGCCCTGAACTGGCGGCTGCACTGGCGAGAATTGCAACAGATTCTCGCCGAGGTCACGCCGACCGTGCTGATTTACGATGACGCTTTCAGAGACAGCGTGGCCGAACTGGCGCAAGCGGATTCCTCTGTGCAGCATTGGATTCACTTGGACGGTCCCGGTATTCCCGGCAGCCGGGATTTCAACGAATTGCTGGCTGCTGCGTCAACGACGCCTCGCACCTGTGAAACGCTGGTCGAAGAGGACATCGCGGCCATTGTCTTCACCGGCGGCACCACCGGCCTGCCCAAGGGCGCGCAGATCAGCCACCGGCAAATCGCTTGGAACGGCCTGAACAGCGTCATCCACGATGTTAACCGCAACGATGTGTACTTGAATGTTTTTCCAATGTTTCATGTCGGCGGGCTATTCGTTTATACCCTGCCACAGGTCATCATGGGCGGAACGACGGTGTTGTTGAAGCGCTTCGATCCAGAGCGAGTGTTGGAGCTGCTCCAGCGGGAACGGGCGACGATCTTCGCTGCGGTGCCCGCCATGTACCAGATGCTCACCCAGGCTAAGGCTTGGGCAAATGCGGATTTAAGCGCACTGCGCTTTTGCACCAGCGGTGGTGCACCACTGCCGGTGCCGCTGGTCGAACAGTACACCCGTGAAAAAGGCATCCGGTTCAAGCAGGGTTTCGGCATGACCGAGTTTGGTCCCGGTCTGTTCGCCCTGGCCCCGGAAGATGCGATTCGCAAGGCTGGCAGCATCGGTCGGCCCAATTTCTACATCGACGCCCGGATCGTGAATTCCGAAAATCGGCCACTGGGTCCGAACGAAGTCGGCGAACTGGTGTTGAAAGGGCCGAGCATCGCTTCCGGCTATTTCAACAACGCCGCTGCTTGGGCGGAGGTCATCGACGAAGACGGCTGGTTCCACACCGGCGACTTGGCCCGTTACGATGAGGACTGGCATTTTTACATCGTCGACCGGCTCAAGGACATGTTCATTTCCGGCGGCGAGAACGTCTATCCAGCAGAGATCGAAGCGGCGCTGTACCGGCACCCGGCAGTGTTTCAATGCGCCGTGGTCGGCGTACCCGACGCGAAATGGGGTGAAGTCGGCAAGGCGTTTGTGGTGCTCAAGCCGGATCTGGCCGCCAGCGTTGAAGAGTTGCTCACCCATCTCGGCGAGCAATTAGCCCGCTACAAAATTCCCCGTCATGTCGAGTTCGTCACCGCGCTGCCCATTTCAGCGGCGGGCAAGGTGTTGCGGCGGGAATTACGTGAACGCTAAGCGAGTAGCAGATAGCCGGGCAAAACCGCTATCGCGCTACCTCGCTTGCAGAGAGTGCCTTACGGAGTTTCGTAGCCAGTTCTTCCCGGGAAAACGGCTTTTGCAGGAAATGAACGTCTTTGTCGAGGACGCCGTGATGGGCGATGAGGTTGGCGGTATAGCCAGACATAAACAGACACTTCATATCCGGACGCAGGGCGCTGAGTCGTTGCCAGAGGTCGCGGCCGCTCATTTCCGGCATGATCACATCGGTCAGCAATAAATGGATGGGATCAGCATACCCCTCAGCCAGTTGTAGCGCCTGGTTCGGACTGCCGGCGGCGAGTACCATGTAGCCCATCTGGTCGAGCATCCGGGCGCTGAGTTTGAGCAGCACCTCTTCGTCCTCGACCAGCAGCACCGTCTCGGTCCCGCTCGGCGCTATGACGGGCTGAGAGGCGACGCTGACATTGACCCGTTCTGTAGTATGCCGGGGCAGGTAGATCTTGAAAGTCGTACCTTCTCCAGGTTCGCTGTAGACATAAATAACTCCGTTGTTTTGCTTAACAATACCGTACACCGTGGCCAAGCCAAGGCCCGTACCCTGTCCTGGCGGTTTGGTAGTGAAAAAGGGATCGAAAAGCTTTGCTAACACGGCCTGGTCCATGCCGCACCCGGTATCGCTTACAGCCAGCAGGACATACGCCCCGGGGTCGCAATCGGCTCGATTTTCACAATAAGTTTCATCGAACGTCGCTTGGCCGGTCTCGATGATGATTTTGCCAATGCCGGCGATCGCATCGCGGGCATTGACCACCAGGTTGGCGAGAATCTGGTCGATCTGGGCCGGATCCATTTTTACCAGCGTCAGATCATCAGCCGGCTTCCACAGCAAGTCGATGCCCTCGCCGATCAGCCGTTTGAGCATCTTGAGCATTCCGGCGATGATGGCGTTCAGGTCAAGGATCTTGGGCGCAATTGTCTGTTTGCGCGCAAAAGCCAGCAACTGGCGGGTCAGGTCGGCGGAGCGCTGGGCGGCATTCTGAATCTCCAGCAGATCGGCGTACAGCGCGCTGTCGGGTGTCGTCTGCTCCAGGGCCAGCTCGGTATGGCCAGCGATCACTGCCAGCATATTGTTGAAGTCATGCGCTACGCCGCCCGCCAGCCGCCCGATGGCTTCCATCTTCTGAGCCTGATGAAGCTGAGCTTCAAGCGCCTCGTGTTTGCGCACGGCCTGTTCGCCAGCAGCTTTCATTTGCAGCACACGCAGAGCGTAGGCCAGGTTATCGGCCAGTCGGCGTAATAGATCCACTTCGGTCGGGGCCACGGCGTCCGGCTCCGCGGCGTAGAGGGTGAACACGCCGAACACGCCAGTTTCATTCCTCAGTGGCAGCGCGACGGCGGCGGCATAGCCACGTTGGATCGCCATCTCGCGCCAGGGCGCAAAGTGGGGATCGGTCAGCAGGTTCTGGCAGACCACCGGCTGGCCGGTGCGAATGGCCGTGCCGGCGGGACCGCGCCCGGTCGGGGACTCGTCCCAGGTAACCTTAATTGTTTCGAGATAGCCCTCCTCGATCCCGGCCTGGGCCACCGGCCGCACCCGCTTATCCGGCCCTCCCTCAGCTATGCCCACCCAGGCCAGCCGCCATCCTCCTTCTGTCACCAGAATCCGGCAGATTTCCTGCATCAGCCCAAGAGCCTCTTCGGCCAGGGCAATAACCTTGTTGCAGTGGCTGAGCATGCGCAATGAATGCACGGCCTGGCGTTCCTTATCCTGCGCTTGCCGTTGCTCCACGACTTTCCACACGGCCTCCATGAGTAAGGTGAGCTGGAGAATATCGGTTTCGTGGTAGTCGGTTTCCTTGTTGGCGACTCCGACCACACCGACGATTTGCCCCCCACTGAAGACCGGCACGGTCAGATACTTCAGGAGTTCGGCATGACCCTCCGGATAACCCTTCTTGAGGGGATGGGCTGCGGTAAAGTCATTGACCAGAATCGGCCCACGCTGCCGAACCGCCTCGCCCCAGAGTCCGGTCTTGTTCAGCTCATAGCAGGTTTGCGGATTGCGGATAGCGCATTCCTGCATTACTTCCCTGGACCAGGAATTCAACACGAACTCCTGACGATCCTCATAGTAGCGATAGAGATAGCCGATCTTGCTGCCGGTCAGTTGGATAGCTTCATTCAGCGCGTAGTCGAGAAAATCCTGCACCGAATCGGTGGGGTATTGCAGAATGCTCGCCAGACTGCGCAGCCGCGCCTCATTGCGCCGAATCTCCTGCTCCGTCGCACGTTCCTCGATCTGATCACGGAACACGAGCACTACGCCAGTCATAGCGCCGTTCTCATCACAGATGGGCGCGCCGCTGTCCGTGATAGGTCGTTCGGTCCCATCCCGGGCGATCAGCAGGGTATGGTTGGCCAGCCCCACCACTGTCCCCTCGCGCAGCACGCGCTGGGCCGGGTTTTCGACCACCGCGTGGGTTTCCTCGTTAACGATGTGGAAGACGTCGTCGAGGAGTTGACCCTGAGCCTCGGTTTCTGGCCAGCCGGTGAGCTGTTCCGCCACCGGGTTCATTTGTCGGATCCGACCCTCGGGATCGGTGGTGATGACCGCGTCGCCGATGCTGTAAAGGGTGGTGCGGAATTCTTCCTGGGCCTCCCGCTGCCTCTGCCCCATCAGGTACAAATCGCGATAGAGACCGATCTGCCGCCGTCGATAGACGATGGCGGTTGCCGCTGCAGCGAGCAGGATGCCCATCAGCACTAACAGGGTAATCATCCTGGCGCGGTAGCGCGCCTCAGCCAGGATCTCATCGGTATCCACCTTGGTCACCAGAAACCAGGACGAACCGGGAACCGGGCGCAAGTCGGCCAGCACATCAACGTTGCGGTAATCATGGCCTTGAAACTGGCCTTGTTGGCCGAGCGCCGCCCGCGCCGCTGGAAGATCGCTCTGGGTCAGCGGGGCGCGCCGGGATAGGGCGGTGTTGGCCTGGTGGCGCAACTCGTTCAGAAATACGACCTCTTCTCCCTCCCGACGAACCAGAAGCGTCTCGGCGCTGTAACTGGGCGTGGGCCAGGACTGGATGAGGGGATACAGGTAGGATTTCGCAGCACTGCGCAGAACGAACATAGCCAGCGGACGCCCCTCGGCATCGACTATTGGCGCCACGGTGTCCAGGTAGACCGAGAGGTTAGGAGCACGGTAGAAGTCAGAGAGGACGACCTCGCGGTTGGCGAGGGCTGTCGCGACGGCTTGTTGCGTCACCGGGTGAATGGGATCATTGACCTCCTGGGCGGCGAGCAGGAGGTTACCCGCCAGATCAAGCAACAGGACGTTGGCATAGTCATACGCTTCCTGCTCAAGCTGCAAGCGTTTCCGCCAGTCTGCCTGTAAACCAGGGTTATCGGGATCCAGTCGCCATGCTTCGAGCGCTCGCCGGAGGAACGGGCTGTTCACTACCTTGCGAGCATTGGCCAGATGCTCCTGCCGCCATCGCTGAATCTGATCAACTTTCAGTGCACCAACAGCAGCGATATCGTGGTATTTCGCTTGGCGGATGCGCTCGGCTTCACCACGGTAATATCCATAACCCCCAGCCAATAACAGCAAAGTAGCTAGGATGAAAACCGCCGTCCAAGTTCGGCTGTAGAAGCCAATGCGCCCATCATTTCGGCTTGAAAGCATTCAAGCTCCCGTCTTTAAAGGAAAGAATTGAATCTGCATAGAACCAGTCTTCAAGCTTTTTTCCATCCGAGTCCATCCGTCCTTTTTTATACAAAGGCTTTCCATACTTCGAAAGAATGGAATCCGCAGATGCCCCCAAACTCAATTCTGCCGTTATGCTCGGCAATAGAGGTTCGCTGCTGGTGACGTCCTGTGTAGCGCAACCCGATGCCATGGCTAACGCCAATCCAACGGCTAAGAATCCGCAATTTCTCATAATTACCTCTCCTTCTGTTCGCCATTACTGGTGATTGATGATCACGAAATTTTGATGCGGCTCCGCCCAACGGACGGTCACACTTTGCCCAACCTGCGGAAAATTCGGCAGGGTATATTCACCGCTGGCGCCCTGCAGGTAATCCACGCCGAGCGTCGTCACGTTGAAAGCGACGTTGGCGAATTCCGCGCCATCCGCAAAAGCCCGCAACCGGTGAGTTCCCGTTCCCAGCGCGTTCCAGTTGAATGTGTAGCCGAAGCCATTATTGTCGTCGCCGCAAACGTCCAAGGTATCTGTCCGGGTCGTGCCATAAGCCACCGTGCGGCGCGGTTCATCGTTAATCTGGATCTCAACCGATTGGGCCTGACACACCCAACCCCGGATCAAGCCAATGCCGCTCTCAAAGGAATCCTGCTGCGGACTTTCCAGATAAGCAAGGGATGCCGCCAACGGAGCAGCAGCGCTGGATAGAATACTGGCTGGATTCTGACGGGCGGCGATCACGAAATTCTGATGCGGCTCCGCCCAACGCACCGTCACTCTCTGTCCGGTCTGTGGAAAATTCGGCAGAGTATATTCACCATTGGCGCCCCGCAAATAATCCACACCCAGCGTCGTCACGTTGAAAGTGACATTGGCGAATTCCGCGCCATCAGCAAAAGCCCGCAACCGATGGCTGCCCGTGCCCAGTGCGTTCCAGTTGAACGTGTAGCCAAAGCCGTTATCGTCATCGCCGCAGACTTCCACAGTGTCGGTCCGGGTCGTGCCATAAGCGACCTTACGCCGTGCGCCGTCGTTAATTTGCACCTCAACCGTGTTGGCGTTGCAGACCCAGCCCCGGATCAGGCCGATGCCGCTTTCAAAGGAGCTTTGCTGCGGACTCTCCAGATTAGCCCGCTGCAGACCGCCGCAAGCGGTTCCGGCAAACGGCAGGGTATCCGGGATCACTTGTACGCCCGTGGTATAAACCTGGTCCGGGTTGAGCAGCTCGGGGCCAGCGACTTCGAAGGTAGCTTCGACCAGAAACGCCGTCCAGCCGGTCGCGGGGTGCTGAACTGTCCCGGAGTAAGTTCCATCCGCCGCCCGGGTCAGGATCTGACTGGTCCAGACGGGGCCTATCTCTTCCAGGCGGAAATCCCGGGCGCTGGGGTTGGTCGCTTGCCAGAGTTTGACTTCCTTGGGCGTGGACGTGGCGGAAATCCGCAGAGTTCCCTCCCCTTCCAGCGCCCAGGTAATCTGGGGGCTGATCTTGTTATCGAGCATGTCGTCTATCCACGATAGCCCGGCGAAGATCACACTCTCGTTCTGTTTATGATCGGTATTCGGGGTATAGCGCAACCATTTGGGGCCGGGCAGGCCGTCGTAATAGAAGCGCGAGGAATCTGAGATAAAAAACTGATCGCCGGTCGCGTTAAGAATCAGTTTAGGCATCGTATAGCGGTCGCGGTAGGCATAGGGATCGACGACCTGTAACAATGCCCGACCTTCCGGCGTCTGGACCCGGCAGGGCAGATCAAATGCGGCGTAATCGTTCAGCGCCGGCGCGTAAAACCCGTAGGCTTCCCAGTGATGAATGAATTGCTGGCCGAGATTCAGCATATCGATGGAAGCCGGAACGATAGCGCTGACGCGCGGATCGACAGCGGCGGTCAGCCAGGTGGTCCAGCCGCGCTTGGAGCCGCCCAATACCAGGAAATCCTTGACCGTTTTGCCCTTGCTGGCGGCGAAAGTCTGCACGGTGTCCATGGCGCGAACCGCCGCCTTGGTCATCGCCAAGTGTACCGCCCATTCCATATCGCCGGTATCCAGCGCCTTATCGAGACTATAAGCCAGGATAGCGTCTTCCTCGCGGGCGACCCCGGCCTCGTCCGCGAAAAACAGCGGCTGGTTCGGCACCTGCCGAACGATAGCGGTCACTGCCCCTCTGGCGACCGCTAACGCTCCAACGATGGGTTCTACGTCATCCGCAGGAGCATTGTCATTGTCGCCGCCATCAATCAGCAGCACTGCCGTGTCGGTGTCATCCAGCCCGAACTGCGGAATGACCAGGATCACTTCATGCGTCCAGATGGGTCGATCCACTTCGCTGGCGGAGCGCCATTGCTGGGAGGTCATCGCCAGAAAATAGGCGGTATAACCGACGCCGCGCTTGGAACTGCGCTCGGTGAAGGTGTAGTTCGGGTCAGGTCGGGCCACATAGCGATCCAGTGCTGTTTCTGCGGCTAACACGGTTGAGGGCATCGGCGTCAGTAACACCATCCAGAATCCCGTGATCAGTCGAAGAAAACGGGTGGTTGTTTTATCAGCCATGGCAAGACGACTCCAGTGGATGGGCAACGGGCAGGTTTTCAAGCCATATTAAAACTCCCTTCGCCCTTTGGGGAGAGGGTGAAGGGAGCGATGTTCGAATAGTTTAAAGGTAGTCGTTCAGACCCCCCACCCCAGCCCTCCCTACAAGGGGGAGAGCGTTTCACAAAACAGTAGGTTATCTGACGCCCCCCTCCCCAACGTGGGAGGGGGTAAACGCATACGTTTAAAATACAACAGTCAGGGCGAAAACCCTGTGATTTGATAAGTTTTCAGAAAGATGGGCTTGGATTATGCCGCTTCCTGAAACAGAGGATGGTTAGCGCTGAAGTGATCAAGAACTTGTCGCCAGTGAGCCGCTTCTTGCGGATGGCCATGCAGGCGAGCATCTTTGATATCGTCGCGGATGATCTGCTCGATACGCGGAATCCCTGCGGGATCGTGAACCAGGCAGCAACCCAGTTCAGCAGCGATAATTTCCGGCACATGCTCGTGCTGGGCAATGGCTTCGATTTCGTCTTCTTCCAAGTCGGTCAGACCGACGCAATCATCATAAGTTAACATGGCACACCTCCAGTTGCTGAAAGCCCCCTACTCGGTTCATCCATGGCCGAATGACCAGAGCGCGGTTCATTTCCCTATTCAATGCGTTCTGTAGCTCCCTTTTTGGAATGCCCATGCGTTTCCCTGTATGAGCGCATTCCCAAAACAAAGTGTAGCACAAAAATACATAAATTCAATAAGGACTTCTCCAATGGCCCGTATAGTTATACATCGCATTGCTTTATCCAGAAAAGTAAAATCCTTGAAGTATCTCTGTCCTGTAACGCTAATCAGCGCCGGTTGCGCTGCGCGGCAAAAACCGACCGACGGAACGGTCAAACCTTTGGGAGTCCTCCGGCAAAGTCGGGGGGTTACTTATATTAATCAATATGTTATATTTTTTACAGTCTCTCAAAATCCTTAACTTATAAGCAATGGCCTAACCTCTTGACTTTCACGTTGGTTAACATCATTAGGCCCTTCTGCGAGTTGAGGGAAGAGGAATAGCTATGCCGATTCAACAGGTTCTCACCCACCAGCGCGTCCCGGTCAAGATCTGGACCGACGACATTGATGAGCGCTCGAAGCAGCAACTGACCAACATCGCCAGTTTGCCGTTCATCCATCACCACGTTGCAGCGATGCCGGATGTACATCTGGGGATCGGCGCGACCATTGGCTCGGTCATTGCCACCCACAAGGCCATCATTCCCGCTGCCGTAGGCGTCGATATCGGCTGCGGCATGGTCGCCGCCCGGCTGTCGCTCACCGCTAACGACCTCGACGAAAAAAACTTGAAACAGGTCTTTGACCAGATCACCCGCGATGTCCCTGTGGGCCGGGGCCAGCATCCCAGCGACCGGGTCCTGGTAAACGCCGCTCGACCCTTTGAACCGGGGTTGAAGGCGCTGACCGACCGACACCCGGCACTCCTCAAGGCATTCGGCAAATTCTCCAAATGGATGAACCAGATGGGCACTCTGGGCGGAGGGAACCACTTCATCGAAGTCTGCCTGGATGAAGCCGATCAGGTCTGGGTGATGCTGCACTCCGGCAGTCGGGGCATCGGCAATGCCATGGCTGATTACTTCATCCAACTGGCCCGTCAGGACATGGAGCGCTGGATGATTCACTTGCCGGACCGTGATCTCGCCTACTTCCCGGAAGGTTCTGAACACTTTGACGATTACGTGGAAGCCGTGCAGTGGGCGCAGGACTACGCGATGCAGAACCGCCAGTCGATGCTGGACTTGGTGCTCGCCGCCTTAACCCGGCGCTTGCCGCCCTTTACCGTCACGACCGAAGTGGTGAACTGCCACCACAACTATGTGGCTAAGGAACACCACTATGGCGCAAACGTCTGGGTCACCCGCAAAGGTGCCATCCGCGCCTGCGAAGGTGATTGGGGCATTGTCCCCGGCAGCATGGGTACTCGCAGCTACATCGTGCGCGGCAAGGGCAATCCCGAAAGCTTCTGTTCCAGCGCCCATGGAGCCGGTCGCCGGATGAGCCGCACCGCCGCCGAAAAGCAGTTCACCGAGGCCGATCTGGCGAAACAGACCGCCGGTGTCATCTGCCGGAAAGACCGGGGCGTAGTCGATGAAATTCCCGGCGCCTACAAGGACATCGATGCTGTCATGGCCAATCAGAGCGACCTGACCGAAATCCTGCACACCCTCAAGCAAGTGGTGTGCGTGAAAGGTTAACGGGCAGCGCGTGAAATCCGGTCCAACGCCATGCACTACAGACTTTGGAGTTGTTCTTTATGCTGCGATGATGGGCGATGCAACGTCATGACCGGCGTCAGAACGGTGCGGATCTCGTCAGCGGTCAAATAGCGAGGATTCTGGGCGCTGTCCTGCAAGTGACCGCACACCAGCCGGAAAACGTCAGGTTGGCGGTCGGAATGCAGATACAGCACAGTGGTAAACTGCAACAACGCCGGGCCGTCGACATCCATGCGGACCCGGCGTAGGCCGGTTTCCCGCTGGGTGAAGCGCTCCCATTCCTGGACGATGCGTTCGACGGTGAAACGGTCGGCGAACACGGTCTGCGGGGTCTCGCTGACGGTGCGAACTTCCAGTCGGCAGTTGCCATCGTAGCGGTAACGATCACCGATGCGCGTCCCCGGGATAAACACGCCCGCCTGTCCGGGCAGAATGATCAGATTCTGGTGCAGGTCGATTGGCGTACCCATCAAAATGGGGTCGGCGCGGCCCTCGTAATCCACAACCCGACAAGCCGCCAAGAGCAACAGCAGCAAAACCAGACTTGTCTTCATGGCAATTCCTCTGAAATCGCATGTAGCCAGGCTATGCGCCTTGCAACCCTGCGTCCGGTCAAAGCCCCCAAAGTTGACCGCCGCTCTAGCGCTGTTGACATCGCCGCTGCCCGTGCATGGACCCGCGAAGCATCGATGTCAAGGCTCAGTGGCGACCGGATTATTGACCTACCGGCGATTATGTGTACCCGCCCAGACGGCCAGCGACACCTCGCCGAGAAAGAGACTCCAAGCCACCACCATCGAAACCATCGCCAATACGAACAACCCAGCCACGAGATTGGCCAATGCGACCGACAACAGCACCCCCAGAAATGTCACCCCGACGACCAGACACACCAACAACGCCCCAAGCACCGCAAACAGGATGGCGAAATAGATCAAGTTCCCCCGACGAAGCAATTGCACCATCTCCTGCTCTTGCTCCGCTGCTTCGCCAGTGAGCGAACCTAACCGCTCTTGCACCACACGCCGACGGTCGACGATCCGCGCCAACCGGGTTGTCAAAATTGTGATCAGCGTGCCCATCGCCACCAGCAGGAACGCCGGGGCGACCGAGAGCTGGATCACGCGGGTAATGTCAGTGAGCGGCAATTCCATTGGACGGTTAATGCTTCACAATTTCGCGGGCTTAGGCAGGACCGGAGTTATCGCTGGTTTCTGTAGGCGATAGCGCCGGTCGAATGCGGTCTCAGCCTTTTCCTGTCACCTTGTCCTTGATATCCGAGGCGACCGCGCCGACACGTTCGATCACATTGCCGACCGCTTCAGCTACCCCAGCTTTGATGTCAGCCGCTTTTTCCCGCACGGTAGCACTGGCTTGGTCAATCTGACCCTCGGTTTCCAGTTGCCGGTCACCGGTCACTTTACCGACCGCTTCCTTGAACTGGCCTTTAGCTTTGTCAATCGTGGGATTACTCATCGTGGTTCTCCGTCTGTCAACAAGGATCGGCCCGCTGCCCTCCGCGTTAGGCCTTCCAGTCGAACTGGCTGCCATGGGCCAGGCAGAACACGAAGCCCGGAGGTCGCAGGCATCGGCGTGGCGTTCGAAGGTCGCAACCCGCACCCTGACCATGCCACGCATTATTATTTTGCGCCGCAAATTTCTAGGGGGAAATGTCGTTTCGGTCGCCGAGCGGGATCGCCAGTAAACCGCTTGGCTCCCTTAGTGCGCACGATGCCCGATTCGGCCATAGCGCAGGAACAGCCGGTCGAAAAGGTTGAGATGGACCCAGGTGACCGCCGCAACGCTCAATCCCAACAAGGTGGGAATGCCCAACGGTGCCATGGCCCTGGCCAGCCGCCTTCTGGCGCGGCGCAACCATTCTACTCGGTCGAGGTACTGATTGATCCGGGCATTCTGGCTGTAGGCCACCATGCTGAGCAGACCCAGGGCCAACAGACCCGATACCCACCAGGGCAAGAGCGATAACACGAAGGCCACAGCGCCGACCGGCGCCATCAAAGCGGCCAGCACGATGGCGTAAGGCGCGGGTTTTCCCAAAAAGAACACCTTGAAAAACGGCTTGGCGCCGACCTGAAGATGCTGGAGCAATACCTGCCGTTGCGGTTCGTCCCGCAACACGTCTTGAATCCGCAGAAAACGCCAGTCGACCTCGGCAGCAGCGGGATTTTGCAAGGTCTCACCGACCAACCGATAGCCGTAATACATCAAGGTGCAAGCTTCCCGGTCGGTGAAGGAATCCAGATCAGTGCGAATGTGCGTTAGCGCATAAAGCAGTTGCGGGGCGTCGTCGGGGAACGTCTGCGGGCTGACCGTAGCCCCCAGGTGAAAAAAGACATAGCTATACGGCGGGCGGGCGAAGAGATCATCCAGAATCGTATTGCGAATCCGATCCATCATGATTTCGTTGGCCCGGATGGCGACATTAAGCAGACGGGTGGAAGGGTCTTGCACCGGCTTCAGCAAATCCGAAGCGTCGCTGCACAGGATCTGAGTACAGTCTTCGGCAAACAACGAGATCAGCCCCTGATTATCGAAGACGCCGCCATCCACCAGTCGGATGACGATGTCCTCACCTGTTTCGGATTGATAAAGACCGTTCAGACAGAGGGGTTCATACAGACCGGGCACGCAACAGGACGCCGCCACCGCTTGCCCCAGGGTCAGTCTATCCAGGATGAAGCGCTGCCGTGGCGTCAGTTCCGGGCTGTCGAAATACAGCTTGGGCATCACCGGCATCTGACGGGCTGATCTGTTGTACCGGGAGCTGTCCTCCCCCACGAAGGCACCGGTGAACTGCCATAAGTGGCCGGTGTTCAGGGCGGTCGCATTCAGAATCAGGGTCGGGATTTTGTAGGAAAGCCCGTCGTCCGAAGCGGGAAAAGCGGCTGGATCAATCGGCAAATCCTTGAGAAAAATACCGGTCGTACCCTGCACCGGCGCATAGAGATATTCGGTATAGAGTTCCGCCATGCGGTCGGTGGACGAATAGCTCTCGCGAAACATGCGGGCATTTTTGCGCTGGTCCAGAAAAGCGCGCATCCGCAGGTTCTTCTGCACGGTATGCAGAAAGTCAACCTCCATTTCCTGGACCAGTTGGATATAGGCGGCCGGGCCGGGTGACAAGCGGTCGGCCCGCCGGCCCTCCAGCAGTTCTTTGACTTTGAGGTAGTAATACGTCCCGATGATGGAGCCGCCAGATACCGTAGAGATCACCTCCACGTGCCGCAGCAGATCCAGTTCCGCCAGGCGGCCCAGTACGCCGATATGAAACAGAGATGCACGAAGACCGCCGCCCGAGAGGGCCAGGCCGGTTTTAAGGTGCTGAGCAGCGGTGCGGAAAGCGGTGAGATCGATCATATGGATTTCGGAGCGTGAGCGATGGATTCAATGCAGGGTTTGTCGAGACGTTCTACAAATGTGGTAACCAAGCCGGGTTTTGACGGTCAGCGGTAGACCCGCCAAGTCTGCCGGGTTGTGGGTTGCTGGCGCTCCATCCGGCGGAATCGCCTGGAGAGCGCTGCCTAACCCCAGCGCCATAACGACGCCGCCAACGCAATACCGCCGCCACTGGCGCAAAACAGCACGAGCGAACCTGGCTTTGGACCCTGGCTTTGGACAATGGCATCGTCCAGCGCCATCGGAATACAGGCCGAACCGGTATAACCGTACTTATCCATGATCCAGTGCGTCTTGGCGAGGGGTTGACCCAAGGTAATCATCATGGCTTCGATGGTCCGCAAGTTGACTTGGGTAAAATAGTAGTGATCCACGTCGTCCGGTTGCAGACGGGTTCCGGTGATCCGGCTGGCCTTCGCCAGTAACCGGTCGATCAACGGCGGCCACTGCTCGGTGTTGAAAGTTGCCGGGAACTTGCGCACGAATTGCACCACCGGCGGGCCGTATTGCACCACCTGATCAGCGGTGGCCGGGCGGAACGTCCCGCCGGTGTAAATGCCCATGGCATCGTGGTATTCACCCGCCGCCGCCGTGACCGTGGCTAGCCAGCCGGGCGATGAACCAGCGCTGACCACTACCGCCCCGGCGCCATCCGCGAACAAGGTGGCGGTCTTTTTATCGCTCCCGTCCAGAAACCGGCTCATCCCATACGCGCCGATGACCAGGATCGTGGTGTCCTCCGGTTCGGTGATCACCAGCCGTGCGGCCAGGTCCAGCGCAGTGACCCACCCGGCGCAGGCGCTGTTCACATCAAACACCCCGGCCCGCCGTGCGCCCAATTTGGCTTGTACAACCGCTGCTGTAGCCGGACTGAGATAATCCGGGGTATCCGTGGCGACAATGATCCGGTCCAGCGCTTCCGGCTCCAGACCGGCCCGTTCCAGGGCCACGCGCCCGGCGGCGACCGCCAAATCTGAAGTCACCTGATCGTCGCGCATGAACCGCCGCTCGCGGATACCGACATTCTCGACCAACCAGCCGTCCACCGACTCCCCGAACCGGGGGGCAAATTCGGCATTGGTCACGACCTGTTCGGGAATATGACTTCCCGTGCTAAGGATCCGGGCATAGCGTATGGGCATCGGGATTTCCTGAAAAGTACGCATTGGATTTTGAACTACGGCTGCGCCAGCAGCCCCCTGATTAAAGCCAACCGCTCAGCCCCAGCATAGCTCCAGCCGCAATGAGCCAGAGGGGATGCAACGCTTTATAGCGCAGATTAAGGAAGGTGGTGACCAGTACGACCCCCCAGGCCCCCAGCCGAAAATTCGCCGCTTGGGCAATCAGCGTCGCTCCTGAAAAGATCAGGCCAACCGCCAGTGGCGCCACGCCGAGGCTGATCGCCTGTTGCCAGCGCCGGCCTGAGAAACGTTCCCAACGGTCCACCAGCAGGTAAATCAGCACACTCATCGGCAGACACATGCCGAGCGTGGCCGCCAGCGCGCCGGACAAACCGGCCACTTTCCAGCCGATCAACGTCACTACCAGCACATTCGGCCCCGGCGCGGCCTGGGCGATAGCATAGAGATGGGTAAAGGTCGTATCGTCCAGCCAGTGATGGTGAGCGACGATGACGCGATGCATTTCCGGCAGCAGAGCAGTCGCGCCGCCGAAAGCGACAAAGGACAGCAGGACAAATTCAAGGAACAACTCGAAGACGATCATTTCCGGCCCAGCGTCCAGTAAGCCATGCCACCTGACAAGAGTAACCCGGCTATCATCACCAACGGCATCGGCCAGCGCAGGAGAGCAATAGCGGTCACGGTCAACATGGTAAACGGCCAGAACACCGGTTTCTCGCGGATCGCCATGCCCATGCGCCAGGCCATCGCGAACAACAGGCCGCAACCCACCGCCGCAATGCCGCGCAACACGCCCTGGGCCTGTGGTAACGTACCGTAGTGGTCATACAGCAGGGCCAATAGCAGCACGATCAGTACCGGGCCAGCGAGTAGCCCTAACGGAGCGGTGATAGCGCCGGGCAATCCCTGGTAGCGCTTGCCGACGACGACCGCCAAATTGACGACGTTCGGCCCCGGCAGGAACTGGCACATACCGAGCTGGGTATTGAATTCCTCAGCCGTCATCCATTGGCGTTCGTCGACCAGCATCCGCCGGGCGAAAGGCAGTACGCCGCCGAAACCGGACAGCCCGACCGACGAGAAGCCCCAAAACAGCGCGTTCAGGCTGGGAACGAGCAATGGTCGGGAAGGCGGAATAGGCAAAAGAGGTATGGCGCTCAAGGTCTTGCGCTGCTCCAGTCGAGATTTGAGAATGCAGGATTAGTTTGTCCACAATCAGGACGCGGTAACCGTTTCATTTCTTCATGCTGCCAACCGAGGTTCTTTATGGCGCGCGTTTTCTTCATCATTGGCGCACTGTTCGCCTTCATAGCCGTGGCCGCTGGAGCCTTCGGCGCGCATGGCTTGCGCGGACGGCTCGACGCCGATCTGCTCGCCGTGTTCGAGACCGGGGCGCGTTATCAAATGTACCACGCTCTGGGCCTGCTCGGCGTCAGCTTTGCCTGCACGCAATGGCCGGGCAAGCTGATCCATGTGGGAGGCGGACTGTTGGCGGTCGGCTCGCTGTGCTTCTCCGGCAGCCTGTACCTGCTCAGTCTCACCGGCGTAAAAATATTGGGCGCGATCACCCCGATAGGCGGCGTGTTGGCGCTGCTCGGTTGGCTGTGCCTGGTAATCGGCGCTTTGCCGTTGCGCCGCGTCCAGCGGGACGCCTAGCGCGCCGGTTCGCAGAAACCCCGGAACTTGCCGGTTTATTCTGGTGTCCTTGATTTTTCTGGACAAGGAGTCATCAAAATGGCCAACAAGCAGCTTTTCAAATCCCAGACGGGCCGCCTGCCGCCGGAAACTGACGCTCGCAATGAAGCCGGTGGTAAAGCCTATGCGTTATCACCCCAGGCCGCGCTGGCGCAGTACGCCACCACCGGCTGCCTGAACGCTACGTTCTACGCCAACGCGGCAATGCAACTGGACGCCGTGCTGGGCTTGTGCGCGGCGGTGGAACCGGCCTTCGTCGCCAAAACGGCGATTTACGCCCGGCAGCGCGGCCAGATGAAGGACATGCCGGCGCTGCTGACGGCGTGGCTGGTGCAGCACGGTTCGGACTGGCTGGAACCGACTTTCGCCAAGGTCATCGACAACGGCCGGATGCTGCGCAATTTCGTACAAATCCTGCGTTCCGGCGCGGTCGGGCGCAAATCGCTGGGCAGCCGGCCCAAGCGGCTGATCCAGAACTGGCTTAACGGACGCACCGACGGGCAACTGTTGAGCGCATCGGTCGGCAACGACCCATCGTTGGCCGACGTGCTGAAAATGGTCCACCCGAAACCGGCGACGCCCGAACGGACGGCGCTGTACGCCTGGCTGATCGGCAAGCCGCATAACGCGGCGTTGCTGCCGGAAGCGATCCAGGCGCTGGAGCGGTTCAGAAACGACGTGGCAGCGCCGGTTCCGGACGTACCATTTGAATTGCTGACCGCCCTGCCCTTGCAGCCGCAACACTGGGTCGCTATCGCCTGTCAGGCCCCGTGGCAGATGACCCGGATGAATCTCAACACCTTCGCCCGCCATGAGGTGTTCAAAGTCGGCGGCATGGCCCAGCGCATCGCCGAACGGTTGCGCGATCCGGCGGCGATTCGCCGGGCGCGGGTGTTCCCGTACCAGTTGCTCAGCGCGTATACGATGACCGGTGAAGGCATGCCGGAGATCGTCCGCGACGCCTTGCAGGAGGCGCTGGATACGGCGTTGGAGAACGTGCCGGAACTGCCGGGGCAGGTTTATGTGCTGCTCGATGTGTCCGGTTCGATGAGTTCGCCGGTGACCGGTCAGCGCAAGGGCGCGACCTCGAAAGTGCGTTGCGTGGATGTAGCGGCGCTGGTGGCAGCGGCGCTGTCGGCGAAGAACCCGACAACGGAGATTCTGCCGTTCGACACCCAGGTTCACCCGCACCGGCTGAACCGCCGTGACAGCGTGTTGACGCAGGCGCGGATGCTGGCGGAATTCGGCGGCGGCGGAACGAATTGCGGATTGCCGCTGCAACGGCTCAATCAGCGCAAGGCGACCGGCGATCTGGTGATTTACGTTTCCGACAACCAATCCTGGGCTGACCCGCAGATCGGGCGCGGCACGGAAACGATGCGGCAATGGGAAACGTTCCGCCAGCGCAACCCACAGGCGCGGCTGGTTTGCATCGACATTCAACCGTATGGAACAGTGCAGGCGCAAACCCGCGAGGATGTGCTGAACGTCGGCGGATTCTCGGATGCGGTGTTCGAGGTGCTGGCGCGGTTCGCCGCCGGGCAGCTGGACGGCGAGCATTGGGTGCGCGAAATCGAAGCTGTGGAGGTATAATTCAGCAACCGTTTTGACCGTCCGGGCCGGAATGCCCGACCGGGAGTACATGACTGCTACTCATACCCACTCTCGGTCACTTTCCTTGTCTGGTCCGGGCGGTCTTGATTTTCGGCGACGAATGCCGGCGGGAGTACATAGACTCATAGCAGGTGCAATTCCTGCCCCCGTTTGTAGAACGGGTTCGCTCTCATCAATTACTTGTCGTTGCCTTTCTGTTTGTCGTGGCGAATGCTCGCGGGACTACATTGAACCTTAGGGTCGCTGGTTCAAATCCAGCCATCATGCCTATATGACGTGGTGTAGCTCAGCGGTAGAGTATGGGGCAACGTCTCGCAAACCCTTGTCGCCACGCTTTAATGCAGGATAGAAACGGCGTTCGGACCTGGCTCCGAGCGCCGTTTTCTTTTGGATCGGGCCGGCGGCAAGCCGCTTATACTGCTGCATGGACGGAGCAACCCTCGAAGCCCAGGAAACCCATCATGACCCTGACCCTTGCCGAGCTGTTGAAAGACAGCGCCTATAAACTCAGTCAATTCAAACCGGAACAGATCGCTGCGCTGGAATCGGCCATCACCTTGAAGGATTCCGCCAAGAAGGCCGCGCCCCACATTGCCTGTCTGGTGCGCGGTAAACTCATCAAGCTTACCCCGGAAGAAGTCGTTCGCCAGCTTTATATCAGGGTCTTGCATGACGATCTCGGCTATCCCATCAGTCGAATGGAGGTGGAATACGAGGTGACGTTCGGGCGTGAGAAAAAGCGCGCCGACATTTGCATTTTTGACAAGGACCGGACAACCACGCCCTATATTCTGGTTGAATTGAAAAAACCCAAACTCAAGGAAGGCAAGGAACAGCTCAAGAGTTATTGTAATGCTACCGGTGCGCCGATGGGCGTATGGACCAATGGCGAGCAAATTTCTTATTACCATCGCAAGGACCCGAATTACTTTGAGGACATCCCGGCGATTCCGTCGGCGCATGAAAAGCTCTCTGACATTCTTTCCGAACGCTGGACGATTGATGATCTGGTGCGGCTGGATAAGTTGGTGAGTGAGAAGAAATCGCTCAAGGACCTGATTCTGGAAATGGAGGATGAAGTGCTGGCTAACGCGGGCGTCGATGTCTTCGAGGAGTTGTTCAAGCTGATTTTTACCAAGCTTTACGATGAATTGGAAAGCGGGCGCGACTCAAAGCGTCATCTGGTTTTCAAGAATTACGGTGACACCGAAACCGAATTGAAGGCGAAGATTCAAGACCTGTTCGACAAGGCCCGTGCCAAGTGGGAAGGCGTATTTACCGAAGGCGCGAAGATCGACCTGACGCCTAGCCATTTGGCGGTGTGCGTATCGTCGCTGGAGAAGGTCAAGTTATTCAATTCCAATCTGGAAGTGGTCGATGAGGCGTTCGAGTATCTCATCAACAAGTCGAGCAAGGGCGATAAAGGCCAGTATTTCACGCCGCGCTATGTGATTGATATGTGCGTGAAGATGCTTAATCCCCAAGAACAGGAAACCCTGATCGACACTGCCGCTGGCAGTTGCGGCTTTCCGGTGCATAGCATTTTCTATGTCTGGGAACAGATCATGAAAGAGGAGGGTTTAAGCAAAAGTCATTTGTTCACCAGCGAGAAAAAGCCCGCCCGCTGTGAGGACTATGTGCGCAATCAGGTTTTCGCCATTGACTTTGACGAGAAAGCGGTGCGCGTAGGCCGAACCCTGAATCTGATTGCCGGCGACGGACAAACTAACGTGCTGCACCTGAACACGCTGGATTACGAACGCTGGGATGAGAAAACCGGCGATGAAGCCTGGATCGATATTTACGGTGCAGGCTGGAAGAAACTGCGCAAATTGCGGCTGGATAAAAACAGCAACCGTGATTTTAACTTTGACGTGCTGATGGCCAATCCGCCGTTTGCCGGTGATATTAAGGAAACCCGCATTCTGTCCAGGTATGAACTGGCGCGGAGCGTCAGCCTCGACAAAATCACCAAGGTTGAGCCGACCGACCCTAACATCATCGACGCCAGCCAGCGCACGCCCAGTTTTCCCGAAGCTCTGCACGCCAGCCACGAAGTCATTTACCGAATGGCGGACGGAACCTATCGCAAGATCAAGATCAAGCACCAGAACACTGTGGGCCGCGACATCCTGTTCATCGAGCGCAACCTGAATTTTCTCAAACCCGGCGGGCGCATGGCGGTGGTGTTGCCGCAAGGCCGTTTTAATAACGCTTCGGATAAGGATTTGCGCGAATATCTGGCCGCGCATTGCCGCATCCTGGCGGTGGTGGGTCTGCATGGCAACGTCTTCAAACCGCACACTGGCACTAAAACCAGCGTGCTATTCGTACAGAAGTGGAACGATGATCCCGCCGCTGGCCCGCTGTGTCCAAGGCAGGATGATTATCCGATTTTCTTTGCGACGATGCGGGAGCTTTCCAAGGACAACTCCGGCGACAAAATCTACCGCCAGGACACCGACGGTTCGCCCATGCTGGATGACCACGGCCATTTGATCGTCAAGCACGATCTTTTTAACCACGATGGCAAAACCGGGGACGGCATCGCCGAAGCGTTTATTGAGTTTGCCAAGAAAGAGGGCCTCAGTTTTTTTCAATAGGCCCCTTCGATGAAGCGCGGTATGCGCGCTTGTTGGAGGGGCTGGAAGTAACTGAGCTTTATCTTTCCGAGGTGCGGCGCGAGAACCAAAAACTACGTCTGGACAGCGGATATTTCGCAAAGCCCATGTTGGCTACCAATGCAGTAGTACGCAGTTACCCCAGTGGTCACGATGAATTGGGCGCGCTGTTCTCGCGCTTTGTGAAGGGCATCTTCGATATCAATGCCGATTCGTATACCGACAACGGAGTCCCGTTTCTTCGCATCTTGAACTTGCGGCAGGGCATGATCGACGAAAGCAACCTTGCCCTAATCCCCGAAACTGTCCACCAAGACGAAATCAAGACGGAACTGCGCCGAGGCGACATCGTTCTCTCAAAGACAGCTTACCCGGCTGCATCTTTGGTCACGCTTAAACGGTGCAATACAAGCCAAGACACTATAGCGACTACACTTTCAACTTATGGGGCAAGCAACTATCGTTCTGAAGCTGTTGTTGCGTATCTCAACAGCGGGATTGGCTAAAAGTTGCTGTGGCGGCAGTTCCAAGGAAATGTACAACTTCATCTCAGTCTCGATGATGGCCGTAAAGTCCCTATTCCCCGGTTTAGTGCTGACTTGCAAACCAAAATCGTTTCGTTTTTTCAACAATCAGACCGTGCGCGTCAAGCAGCGATTCGGCAGTTAAAAAACGCTGAAACAACCCTCCTCCGCACCCTTGGTCTGGAAAACTGGCAAGCCCCCGAACCACTCAGCTACATCCGCAGTAGCCGCGATGCCTTTGCCGCCGGGCGGCTGGATGCGGAGCATTTTCAGCCAAAATTTGAATCGCTGATTACATATATCAAATCGACAGGACGCGCCAAATCTCTAGGCAGCTTGTTGTACCTTAATCAACGCGGCAAACAACCTGACTATGCCGATAACGGCTTACCTGTTGTGAATTCCAAGCATGTCATTAGCGGTGAGGTACGCATGGATAGCGATAACCGCAAAGCTATCACAGCAGATAACACGTTCTTGATTGAACCGGGTGATGTGTTGCTCAATGGCACTGGCGTAGGCACCATCGGACGAGCCGCACCATACCTCCATAACTTCAAAGCTATTCCAGATAACCACGTCACCATCCTCCGCCCCCGGAAAGGTATCGATTCAGTCTATCTAGCGGTATTTCTGAATTCGGTGGCGGGTCGCTTACAAGTCGAACAGCGACTGCGTGGATCATCTGGGCAAATTGAGCTATATCCGAATGATATTGCCGAATTTACCGTATGGGATGCCCCTAGCGTAGTTCAGGGTGAAATCCGTAAACAGATTGAAGATAGTTTCCAGCAGAAACAACGTGCTACCGAACTCCTCAATACCGCCAAACGCGCCGTTGAAATCGCTATCGAAGATTCCGAAGCCGCCGCGCTGGCCTACTGCAACGACGCCTTATCCAAATATACGGTTCCCTAATCACCCAATCCACCATGCCCGCTATCCTGCTCTCGACCTTGAACGCCCGTTATTTCCATTCCGCTTTCGGGCTGCGTTATCTATTCGCCAATCTCGGTAAATTGCAGGCTGACGCCGCGATCCGCGAATTCATCATCACCCAGCGCCCGCTGGATATCGCCGAAGCCTTGCTCGCCGAACAGTCGCGCATCATCGGTTTTGGCGTTTATATCTGGAATGTCGCGGAAACTGCTCAAGTCGTCGCCCTGCTCAAGAAAGTTCGCCCAGAGTTAATCATCGTACTCGGCGGCCCGGAAGTGAGCCACGAATGGCAGGAACAACCGATTGCGCAACTGGCGGATTACCTGATTACGGGTCAGGCGGATTTTGCCTTTGCCCAACTCTGCCAGCGTTTGCTGAATGACGATCCGCCGGCGGAAAAAATCATCGCCGCCGAACCGCCGCCGCTCGATCAACTCGCCCTGCCCTACCGCTTTTATAGCGACGAAGACATCGCCCATCGGCTGATCTACGTTGAAGCCTCACGCGGCTGCCCGTTCAAATGTGAATTCTGTTTGTCGGCGCTCGATCAAACCGCCTGGCCGTTCCCGCTGGAGTCATTTTTGGCTGAACTGCAACGGCTTTACCAGCGCGGCGTGCGCCATTTCAAATTCGTGGATCGCACCTTCAATCTCAACGCCAAAATCGGAGCGCGGATTCTCGATTTCTTTCTGGAACGGCTGGATGAGCAACTGTTTCTGCATTTCGAGTTGATCCCCGACCATCTGCCGGAACTGCTCAAAACGCGCATCGTTCAATTTCCGCCGGGAACCCTGCAATTCGAGATTGGCGTGCAAACCTTCAATCCCACCGTGCAGGCGCTGATCAGCCGCAAGCAGGACAACGCTAAAACCGAGGAAAACCTGCACTGGCTGCGGCAAAACACCCACACCCACTTACACGCTGATCTCATCGTCGGCTTGCCGAGCGAAGATTTATCCAGTTTCGCCGAGGGCTTCAACCGACTGATTGCCCTCAATCCGCATGAAATCCAGGTCGGTATTTTGAAACGGCTGCGCGGCGCTCCCATCGCTCGTCATACCGCCATCTTTGATCTGCGCTACAACCCGCAGCCACCCTACAACCTGCTCTGTTCAAAACAGCTCGATTTCGCCACGTTGCGCCGATTGGAACGCTTCGCCCGCTACTGGGACTTGATCGGCAACTCCGGGCGATTTCACCATAGTCGCCCGCTGCTGCTGGGCGATGACCCGTTCGGGCGCTTCCTGATGTTCAGTGACTGGCTGTTCGCCGCCACCGGCCAGACCCACCAGTTCGCTCTGGAGCGCCTGTTTGATTTGCTGTATCGGGCACTGACCGAGGCGCTGGGCGTCGCCGAACCAATCGCCCGCGACAGCCTGACCGAGGATTACCGGCAAAGCGGCGGGAAAGGCCGTCCGGCTTTTTTACAGCCCAAACTACCGCCCAAGACGCCGGAGCGGACTGCTGAAACGATCCTCACTCCAGCGCGGCAAGCGCGGCATCGCTGCTGAAATCCGGCCAGCGCTCCAGCGGCGCATGATCGGGATAACGGGCCTGCACACGCGCAACAAACCGCCCCCAGTCCAGCACTTCGGGGAAATGGAACAAGTGCGCCGGACAACGGCAATCCGACGACCCGAAACCGGCCAGCGGCGCGATTCCACCGCAATCCTGAAACAAGGTTGCCCACTGATGCTCGCGGCGCACCGGATCAGAACTGTGCCATATTTCCGTCAAAGGCGCATGGCGGCGCAGATAATCAATATGCCAGTGCGGACGGGCGGCGATCCGGGCGTGATGCGTCAGCCGCGCCCGCAACCCGCCGGGGCCGAGCGCGCTGCCGGTATAAACGCAGCAGCCCGGGCGCAAATGCAATTCACCCAATCGGCCAACATCCAGGATCAGCAGTTCAGCGATGATCAGCCACAGCGCACAAACGCCGGGACTGCGCGGAAGATGCGCAAGACATTCCGTCATGACGCCAACGATTGAATCAGGCTTGACTTGCCGGGATGACGACGGCTTTCCGCATGGACAAGCCGTCATAAGAAAAGGTCTTTCCCTATTGAGAGTCAGACATAGTAGAACACCAGGCACGCCCCCAACAGCAACACCGCCCACAGCACCATGCTGCCGGTGGGCCAGGTGACGGCCAGTTGGCCATGCAAGCCGTGGTGCAGGGACAGGAATTGAATCACCGCTTTCACCTGACGCTCCACGGTGTCAGTCAGGCAGGTCCAGGCGCGATCCAGACCATCCCAGACGCGAACGGCGACCGCCGGCAGTAATTTGCGATAGGCCCAGTCGAAATCCAGATTCACCGAACGCAGTTCCGGCGGATAAATCCCGCTGCGCACCAGCACCGAAAACGCCAGCGCTGACCAGGCCAGCAATTGTAGTTGGGTAATCACATGGGTCGTCGTATAGGGATCAAAATCCACCGAATAGGGCAAAATGGCGTAAAGCGCTTCCGGGAAGACGCCAATCCCAATGCACAGCACCGCTGCAATGCCCATGGCGATCAACATATTACGCGGTGCTTCCGGGCAACGAATGCCGCTGTCGTGAGCGAAGAAAGCGAAATAGGGAATCTTGATGCCGGCATGGTGGAACACGCCCGCCGAGGCAAACAGCAGGAAGAGAAACGCGACCCAATGGCCTTCCCGAGCCGCTGCATCCAGAATCAGCGACTTGGTGGCGAAGGCGCTGAACAGCGGAAAAGCCGAAATGGATGCCGCGCCCACCATGCACAGGCCCGCTGTCAGCGGCATCGATTTATACAGCCCGCCCAGTTCCGAACCCTTGACCGTACCGGTGCGCAACAACACCGCGCCCATGCTCATGAACAGCAACGCCTTGAACAGGATGTCGGCGAAGGCGTGGGCTGCTGCGCCATCCAGCGCCAGCGGCGTGCCAATGCCGATTCCGACCACCATGAACCCGAGCTGATTGTTCATGCTGTAAGCGAGCACCCGACGCAGATCATTCTCGATCACCGCAAAGAAAATCGGGAACATGGCCATGACCACGCCGATGGTGATGAGAATTTCAACGCCGGCAAAACCCCGCGCCAGCGCATAAATCGCCATTTTGGTGGTGAACGCGGACAACACCACGGTGCCGGTCACTGTCGCTTCGGGATAGGCGTCCTGCAACCAGTTGTGCAGCAATGGAAAAGCCGCCTTGATGCCGAACGCCAGGAAAATCAGCGGCGCTCCCGGGCTGCCCAGATCCAAATGTTCAAAGGTGATGGAGCCACTCGCCCGGAAATGCACAATGACGCCAGCCAGCAATAACACGCCCGAACCGACCTGAATCAGCAGATAGCGCAGACCCGCGCGATAAGCTCGTTCCGTGCGCCGCGCCCAGATTAAAAACACCGAAGAAATGGCCGCCAGTTCCCAAAAAATAAACAACGTCATCAGATCGCCGGCCAGCACGACGCCCAGCGCTGCGCCGGGATAAAACAATCCCGCGACTTGTTGCAGATCATCATCCAAATGCCATGCATACACGACAGCCAGCGCGGCGGCAATCAGGAACGCTACAGCAAAAATAAAGCTCAGTGAATCGACCCGCAGAGTAATCAGGGTCATATTGAATAATTCGAACTGGGCGTATTGACCATGAGGTAATCCCCAAAGCTGGATCAGTCCCAGCACCGGCAGCGCTAACATAAAGCCATTGCGGACAATGCCCCGTGGCAATAGCGGCGTCAGCAGCGCACCGCAAATGAGCAACCATGCCGGATTCAGGCCCTCAATCACCGTAATAATCCTCGTCCCGCTTCACCCATTTGCGCATCTGCTTGGCCAGAAGCACCAACGCGACGCAGCAGAGAAAACCGTACCAGGCGAAAAACCCAAACCAGTTCTCAAACGCAAAGTAGGTGTGTTTGTGATAAAGCAAATCGGCCAAAAATAACCCCGTACAGACGAGCGCTAGGCTATAAAAAATCTTGTCGACGTTGCGCGAATCATCAAGCCAGCGCTTCGGTTCCGGTTGATCAGTAGGCGATGTCGGAAAGGTCATCAGCGGCTCCTCAGCGGGTGGCGATGGGCGCTAGCAGCGTGTAAAGAGCATCGGCGGAAAAGAACAGCAGCACACAACCTGATGCAGTCAAGCACAATGGTACAATGCAAGCCAGCGGCGTTTCACGAACGCTGACTTCGCCGGTTTCATGAGTTAAAGGTGCGAAAAACCCCCGTGCGGCGATGGGCAGCAGATAAGCCACATTCAGCAACGAACTGACCAGCAACACTGCCATCATGGCCCACTGCCCGGCATCCGCCGTCCCTGCCAACAAATACCACTTGCTCCAGGAACCGCCCAGCGGCGGCAGGCCGATAATGCTGAGCGAACCAATCAGGAACGCGCCGAAGGTGAACGGCATCACCCGGCCCAGCCCGTCCATCTGGCTGATTTCGGTCTTGTGGGTCGCGGTGTAAATCGCGCCGGCGCAGAAAAACAGGGTGATTTTACCCATGGCGTGCATGGCGATCTGCATCGACCCGCCAATCACCCCGAGCGAGGTTGCCAGCGCCGCGCCCAGCACGACATAGCCGAGTTGGCTGATCGTGGAATAGGCCAGCCGGGCTTTGAGATTATCTTGGGTCATCGCCACGCAGGAGGCCAGCAATATCGTCAGCGCCGCCACCCACATCAGCCATTGCGAAGCGCTGGTTGCACTCAGGAAATCGATGCCAAATACATAAACGATGACCTTCATCACCGCGAACACGCCGGCCTTGACCACCGCCACTGCATGGAGCAAGGCGCTGACCGGAGTCGGCGCGACCATCGCCGCCGGCAGCCAGTGATGGAACGGCATCAGCGCCGCCTTGCCAATGCCAAATACGAACAACGCTAACAGCACCGCTATCGCTGGCCCCTCGATGTGGCCGGCCAGAATCCCGCCCGGCGTGAAATCGAGAACGCCAGCGATCCGCCAGGTCCAGACAATGGCCAATAATAGCAAGCCAATCGAAGTCCCCAGCAGAATGCCCAGATACAGCCGCCCGGCCCGCATGGCTTCGGGCGTGCCCTTGTGGGTGACCAGTGGATAGGTGGACAGCGTCAGCGCCTCATAGAACACGAACAGCGTCAACAAATTGCCGGAAAAGGCGACGCCGATGGCGCTGGCAATCGCTACGGCGAAACAGACATAGAACCGAGTCTGATGCTGTTCTTTATTGCCGCGCATGTAGCCGATGGAATACAGCGAATTCAACGGCCACAGCAGGGCGGCGACCCCGGCGAACATCATCCCCAGCGGCTCCACGGTCAGGCGCAACGGCAGACCGGGAATCAACTCGAATAAATCCACGCTGGGCCGACCGCCGGCCAGCACCTCCGGCAACAGGGACAACACCGTTCCCAGCAACAGCAGCGACGCCAACAGCGTTGCTCCTTCGCGCCAGTCGGGACGAGTGTCGTTGGCGGCAATGAACACCGTACTCGCCAGTGGAATGAATAGCGCCAGCAGCAGGACGGCTTCAGAACTCATGGCGCAACTCCCAATAACGTTTCCGCAGCGCGGCGGGCTACGCCAGCGTTCAATGAGGTCTCCATGCCAAAGTAGAGATTGGCTAAAGCCAGCGTCCAGGTGGGAATCAGCAACGCCAGTGGCGCTTCACGAACCGGCCTCTCCGGCGCGGGTTTGAAATACGCCACTTCCACCACCCGCCACAGATAGATGACCGCCAGCAACGAGGTCAGCAACACCAGCGCCGCGACCGGCCACCAGCCTCGTTCCAGCGCGCCCAGGATCAAATACCACTTGCTGACGAAACCAGCAGTCAACGGCGCTCCGATCAGACTCAGACCGCCGATCACGAACGCGCCCATGGTCCAGGGCATGACTCGACCGACCCCGGCCATGCGGTCGAGACTAGCCGCGCCGATGCGAAACGAAATGCAACCGAGCGCCATGAACAGCGTGCCCTTCATCAGCGCATGGTTGAACAGGTGTGACAGGGTAGAAGTCAAGCCGGTGACGGAAACCAGGCTCACGCCGAGAATCATATAGCCAATCTGGGCGACGCTGGAATAAGCCAGCATCCGCTTGACGTTGGTCTGAAAAATCGCCACAACCGAGGCGCTGAAAATCCCGATCAAGGCCAGCGGCAGCAGAATGCGATCCAACTCCATAACATTAAAAGAGAATTCAGCGCCAAAAATCGTGAAGAAGAACCGCAGCAGGACGTAAATCGCCACCTTGGTCGCCGTCGCCGCCAGAAACGCCGTCACGGGCGAAGGGGCATAGGCGTAGGCGTTGGGCAGCCATAGATGCAATGGAAACAGGGCCAGCTTGAGGCTGACGCCGACCGTTAAAAAGGCGAACGCTGCGCGGATGGTGCGTGTACCGGAGACCGCCGGGATGCGCGCCGCCAGGTCCATCATGTTGAGCGTGCCGGTCATCACGTACAGCAGACCAATGCCGATCAGGATAAATGTTGCGCCGATGGTGCCCATGATCAAATACTGATAAGCGGCGGTCAGCGCCCGGCGGTCGCGACCCAGACTAATCAGCACATAACTGGACAGTGAAGAGATTTCCAGAAACACGAAGACGTTGAAGGCGTCGCCGGTGACGATCATGCCCAGCAGACCGGTCAGACACAGCAGATAGGCGGTATAGAACCAGGGTTGCTTGTGTTCGGGCAGGCGAATGCGCTGCTCAACAACTGTGCGGGCGAAGGCGATGACGACCGTCCCGATCATCGAAACAATCAGCAGCATAAAAGCATTGGCGGCGTCTACCCGATATTCAATGCCCCAGGGCGCCGGCCAATTACCCATCGGGTACGAAATCACGCCCTGCTCCAGCACTTGGCGGAGCAGCAGGATAGCGATCAGCAAAGATAATCCACTCGCTGCCATGGCCAGCCCCCAGACCGCCCGTCCCGGACGGAACAAGGCGGACAGCGGCGCGGCAATCAGTGGAATAACAACCTGCAAGGCGGGAAGATGATCGATCACGGTTTTTTTTCTGGGTTATGGGCAGTCGGGGATCGGGAATCAGTGATCAGAAGTTGAACCGGATTTACAAGGATTCTTCTTCGTCCTGTTCGTGAATCTCGTCTTCCTCAATCGTGCCGTAAGCTTCGTTGATGCGCACGACCAGCGCCAGGCCGAGAGACGTGGTGGCGATGCCGACGACGATCGCGGTCAGAATCAGCACATGCGGGATGGGATTGCTGTACACCACATCCGGCTGGTTCACGATAATCGGCGCGGTGCCACCGATGATTTTGCCCATACTGATGTACAGGATGAACACCGAGGTCTGAAAGATGTTCAGGCCGACCAGTTTCTTGACCAGATTGCCGCGCGACATGACCACATAGAACCCGCACATCATCAGCACAATGAAAATCCAATAGTTATATAAACCCAGGATTTGCACGCTAGTGACCTCCCCTCGCCTGACCCTTCATCGTCCCCGTCCGGCAAACGCATAAAAGATGGTCACCATGACCGAGGATACCGTGATGCCGACGCCCAGCTCGACCAGCAAAATTCCCAAATGCTGACCGTGCGCGGGATGGTGGGCATCCAGCACGCCGTAATCCAGATAGTTACCGCCGAGCAGCAACCCGGCAACCCCGACTCCGGCATAGATCAGCACCCCGAGAGAGATACCGATCCGCAACAGCCACGCCGGCAGAATCTGCTGTGCGTAATCCAGGCCATAAATCAGCGCGTACAGGATAAATCCCGCGCCGAAAATCACCCCGGCCTGAAAGCCGCCGCCCGGACCGTAATCGCCATGAAATTGCACATACAGGGCGAACAGCAGAATCAGCGGCAGCAGCAGTTTGGTGATCAGCCGGGGAATGGAATAGCGCTTCATGACGACGAATCATCCTTGTCGGAGCGCCGCCGCCGCGCCCCGCCAATCAGGATTAACACGCCGATGGCGGCGGTAAACACGACGGTTGTTTCACCGAGCGTGTCATAACCCCGATAACTGGCCAGCACCGAGGAGACGATATTGGGAACGCTGGTTTCCGGGAGTGAGTCTTCGATATAACGCGGCGCGACATGGTGGTGGATCGGATTGGCGGGATCGCCGTAACGGGGAATGTCATACGTGCCGTAGGCCAGCGCCAACCCGGTGATAGTGACGACCAGCAACGGCAACAACGGCTTGTGCGCAAATGACTTTTTTTCGCGGTTCGTGGTCAACGCCAGGGTGCCTAGCATAAACACGGTGGCGACGCCCGCACCGACCGAGGCTTCAGTGAATGCGACATCGACCGCATCCAGCACGACAAACAAACTCGCTGACACCAGACTGTAGATGCCAAACAGCATGACCACGGCGAATAAATCCTGCAAGCGAATCGTCGCAAATGCGGTAATGACCAGCAGACTCAACAGAAAAATATCAACCAGCGTTTCCATGGCGGCGATTCCTTACCTGGCGGTGATTTCTGTTGAGGATGAGGGAAGATGCGGATGCAGGAGCGGTCGTGGATTGCCGGGATCGGACAACGCTGCCCGGACCAGGGCATGGCTGGCGGTGGGGCTGGTGAGCCACAGGAACGCCAGGATCAATAACAACTTGACCGTCACCAGCGTCCAGCCACCCTGCAACATCAATCCCAGCAGGACCAGCCCGGCACCGAGTGTGTCGGTGATGCCGGCGGCGTGCATCCGGGTGTAAAAATCCGGCATCCGCAACAGCCCGGCGCTGCCCACCAGCATAAAAAAGACTCCCGCCAGCAGCGCCAGTCCGCTCAGTCCATCAATCAGTCCGTTCATTCAGAGATCGTCCGGTTCGTCGGGCGCATTGCGCGGCCAGCCCATGTCGCCGTAGCGAATAAACTTGAGTACGGCAATGGTGCCAATGAAATTGATGAGCGCGTAGACCAGGGCGATGTCCATGAAATCGGGCCGCCCGGACATGAAACCCAAAACCGCAATGATCAGAACGGTCTTGGTGCCAAACGCATTGACCGCCATGATCCGGTCGTAGACGGTCGGACCCAACAGCGCCCGCGCCATGGCCAACACCATACAGATCAGAATGCCGAGCGCTGCCGCTGCGAACATCAGGTCTTCCTCCGTTCCAGGGCGGCGACGCGCCGATCCATATCGCCTTCCAGAAGACTTTCAGCCGCTTCACGAGTCAGCGCATGAACTTCCAGCACTCCCTCACTCAGAAAGGTCGTGACGGTGCCCGGCGTCAGGGTGATGGAATTAGCGTAGATCACCCGGCCCATTTCGCTGTGCTGGGTCGGTTTCAACGTGATCATCGTCGGGCTGATCGGCAGTTGAGGATTCAGGATGCGTTTGGCGACATCGAGATTAGCCAGCACGATCTGCCACAGCAACCAAGGCCAGTAGAGAATGATCTGCGGACCGATTTTCGGGCGCAGCCGCTGTTCTTCGGGGTCGAGCTTTTCGACGCGCCAGGCGATGAACACGACCAGCGTACAGGACAGGACGCCAAACGTCAGCAGCAGGGGAACGTCGAAATAGCCGGATAACAACAGCCACAGGCCAAAACAGACCAGCCAGAGACCCAGTGCGCGCAGCAAGGTGGCTCTCCTAAATTCATACAGGTGCGTGAAATGATAGTAAGCTTCTCAACAAATTCAAGAATTGCCGTGAAAATAGGTGTCACCCGTTTCCAGCTTCCCGCATCCCTAACCGCTCCAGAATCCCGTCGCACTCGTCCAAGTTGGTAAAGCCGATTTCGATGCGGCCACGACCGCGCGCCGCGTCGTAGCGCAGGCGCACTGGCGCGGCCAGTCGTTCCCGCAACCGTTCTTCCAGTTGGACCAGATTGGGATCGCGCGGCGTGGGCATGACGGCGGGTTGAAGAGGGCTGCCGACGAGCGCCGCCCGACGACGCTCCAGCTCCCGCACACTCCAACCCTCGGCGACTGCTTGTTCAGTTAACCGGAGTTGCTTCTCGCGTGACAAGCCCAACAGCGTCTTGCCATGCCCCGCGTCCAGTCGGCCCTCCTCGATATGCGTCTGCACCACCGGATCGAGACTCAGCAACCCCAGCGCCCGGCTGATTGCGGTTTGCGAAACGCCCAGCAATTCCGCCAACTGTTCCTGGGTCAGGCTGAATTCTTCGCGCAACCGCCGCAACGCCCGCCCCTCTTCGACCGGATTCAATTCCCGGCGCAGCAGGTTTTCTACCAGCGCGATGGCGGCGGCCGTTCGATCATCGGCTTCTCGCACGACCACGGGAACCTGAGTTAAATCGGCCCGCCGCGCCGCCTGCCAGCGCATGTGTCCGGCGAGAATTTCATAGCTGCCATCCGCCAAGGGTCGCGCCACCAGCGGTTCGATGACCCCGAACTGCCGGATGCTCTGCGCCAGTTCCGCTAAATACGCTTCGTCGAGATGTTGCCGGGGCTGGTAGCGGCCAGCGACCAGTTGATCGATGTCCAGCGACTGGATGGGTGAACTGGCCGTCTCTTCGCTTTCCAGCAAACTACTGTCGAAGCTGTGGCCACCCGCGCCGATCCAGTCACCCAAGCTTCTCAACGGCTTGCGGCGGCTCATGCCAACTCCCTCCCCGCCTCGGCAGCCTCGATGCCGCTCAGGATTTCCTGTTGCCAAAGCTGACGCACCGCCAGCAGGATTTCGGCGTTAACCCCGTCCAGCATCATGATCGCCCGGTTGTAGGTGTCGCGGGAGCCGCGTGGCTGATCGATCTCGTAGATGCTGACCTGGTCACTGGCCGACTTTTGCAATTCCTTGGTCAACCCCATGCGGTTGCTGAGAATCAGCTCTCCATAAGCCCCGTTGATCACCGCGATATTGTTCAGGGTTTCCGTGCTGTTATCGACCTTGGTCAACAGGATGCTCAGGCGCTGCACATTGATTTCCCGCTCATACAGGGCGCAGATCTGCTCAAGGATGCGGAAATACTGGACGCTGGATGAGATATCGTACATATGTGGAACCACCGGCATAACGATCAGATTCGCGGCGGCGATGGCGTTCAACGACAACATCCCCAGTGAAGGCGGAGTATCGATCACGATCACGTCATAGCGATCTTCAACGGTTTTCAACGCCCGGTGCAGCCGCACCGGCGGCGGTCCCAAGGCTTCGTTCTGGCGCTCCTCCGGTTGCGACAATTGCCAGTCGGTGTATTGCAGCGCCAGCCGCGCCGGAATCAGGTCCACATTGTCCCAGTGGGTGCGTTTGATCGCCTGAGCAAGCCGCTCGGGCGCTTCGGTCAGGGCCGGAAACAGGTCGTCGCCATCGCCAAGATCGAGATCGGGAATGAAACCGAAGGCACCGGTGATGGTGGCCTGTGGATCGGCGTCCACCAGCAGCACCCGGTAGCCTTCCCGCGCCAGGTACTGGGCAAAATGCAATGACATGGTGGTTTTCGCCACCCCGCCTTTAAGGTTGGAAAACACGACGCGCACCCCATGAGCGCCAAACGGACGCACCGGACGCTTGCCGATGATTTCGCGGATGCGGGTCACTTCGTTGTAGTTGTAAATCCGGCGCTGCGTCGAACCCGCCTCCACCAGTCGCGGCTCGGGCAGATCGCCGCGCCCTTCGAGATTACGGATGTGGCTGGCGGTGCAACCGGCCAACTGCGCCGCCCGTTCAATACCGAATTCGGGCAAGGTCTTGACCGAGTGCCGCGCATCCAGCGCATCCAGCAGCCGTTGCTGCATCTGACCGCCGCGTTCAGCGGCGTTACGGCACAGGGTCCGGAAGTTGAAGCGCATGGCTTGCATCAGGCTGACTCCAGAAGGCTAAAAATTAGGTGTGCTTTTTATTTTAACGCATTCAACGCTATTTTTTGATGATGGACTCTATTATCAAAAAATGAATCAATTTCTGTGTTCAACGGCTAAAAGCAAGTGTTTGGAAAAATGCCGGGCGGGCGGCGAAATTCACTTATGATCGATATTCAGCTAAGGTTAACTCATAGGTTTGCAGGATGGGGTTGGAAAATAACTGTGGTATTTGGCAAGCGAGGATTGAAATGATGAAACTGACGAAGACGATAATCATGCTGGGTGCGTTCACTTTGATAGGCGCTGCGCCATTGTTGACCGTTCAAGCGCAGCAAGGCGCGAAGTGCAACGACGAACGACAGGTGTGCGCGGACAAAAACGGTCCGAACGTCGAACTGACCCGCCAAAAGTACGGTGATCAGGCTGCCCAGCGGCTGCAACGTTATCTCTCCAAGGGCGAAGGCGGCGGTCAACAGCAACCGCAGCGCCCGCAACAACCCCAGCAACCCCAGCGTCCGCAACAACCCCAGCAACCACCGCAACAGCGCCCACAGCAACCCCAGCAACAATCGGGAGATGTATTTTCGCCCACGAGCGATGTTCGTTGCGTTCGTTCCGAGCAGGTTTGCTACCATTACAACCAACCGAGTTCCATCTTTACCCGCCAGTACTTTGGCGGAGCAGCGGCAGAGCGTCTTAATAATCGCTAGGCTGATCGCAAACCACCGCCGATGGTCGGGAGCTTCCCGAATCGGCGGCGTTTCATTTTTAGGGTCGCAATCCGATGGGAGAGAAAACCGATGAGTGGCTGGGGTTGTCCCCACGAGTTGAACGGAACGTGCCAACATATCCAGGGACGGACCTGCGATCCGGGGATGAAAGGCTGTGTGCTGGCGGGTCGCTTTCGCTTCAGCAACGAGACTAAAAACCGTCCGCCGCGACCCGTGCGACGAGATGTGGTTGACCGGAAGGATCGAGGTCGCCAGGGTGGAAAGTAGCCAGACCGGTCAGAGGTCGCCACCGCACCAGTAGTAACGCCAGGCGGGATTTGACTTGCTTTTCGGTCATACTATAGTGCTGCCTTTTGATTCAGGGGCGAATATCCATCCTCACCGAGGCGAAAACATGCACAACCCCCCCCCCCCGACCCGGCAGCGCCAGACCCTGTATCTGGTCTATGCGACCTTGCTGGCTGACGGTTCGACCGTCGAGGATACGGTAGCCGCCCGCGATGAAGATGAGGCGTATCAGAAAGCACGGGCGCTCTACCCTCGCGACCGCTATGACGTAACCGTTTACTTGCAATCCGCTGATGACGACTAAAGCTATCTTTTTGTTGAACCCACCGAGATGCCTGACCCTTCGGTTCGTCGCGGCGGCTGGTTTGCTACTCACTACTTTGCTGACGGGCTGCGCCAGTCCTCCTACCAAAAAACCCGTACAACCGGTTACGCTGCCCCCGTCGGCGCTCAGTCAGAAAGCCCGCCTGGAACAGCAGCAAGCCATTCTGAATATTCGCGACCAGACACTGCGGCAACTCAACCGGCTCAAACCGTCGGCCACGATTGAAATCGAACAGGCGGCGGGCTATGGGGTGTTCGAGGTCAATGGACTCAATGCCGTGCTGGCTGAAACTCACGGGCGCGGCGTCGTGATGGAAAAAGCCACCGGTAAATTGACTTATATGCAACTGGCCCGCACGGATCTTCGCCCCGGCGCAACCGTGCAACCCTATCGGCAGGTACTGGTGTTCCGCAATCCGCAGAAACTCCGTCAATTTGTTGCGTCCGGCTCGCCGGCCAACGCCTCTAGCGATCCCGACATCAAGGTCTACCGATTGAATGAGAAGGGCGTTGCGGTACAGGCCGACTGGGGCGCCCGCTATTTCCGCGATCCCGATCTCAATTAGCGCTCCCGCTCAATCCACACCCAACCCGCTGAACGGCAGATAATCCACGGCGTCACCGGGCGCAACTCCGGCGCAGTCTTCGGGCAGTTCCACCAGACCGTCTGCCCAGGACAGCGATGACAGCGCCCCGGAACTGTTGGTCGGGTAAATGTCCACTACCGGGCCGCGTTCGGGAGCGAGTTGCAGACGCGCCCGTAGCCACTCGCGCCGGCCGGTTTTGCGACGGAACGCGAAATTCGCTGCCGCCTGCAATCGCACGGGTTCCATCGGTTCCGCGCCCATCAACTTGAGCAACAGGGGCCGGGCGAACATCAAGAACGAGACCATCACCGATACCGGGTTACCCGGCAGGCCCAATACCTGGCAGTTACCGATACGCCCGAAAGTGACCGGCTTGCCTGGCTTGACCGCCAGTTGCCAGAACTCAATGTGGCCCAGTTCGGCGATCACGTCCTTCACCAGATCCGCCGTACCGACCGACACGCCCCCCGAGGTGAGCAGCACGTCATGCGTGGCTGCCGCTTCACGCAACGCCGGCAAAATCACCGCCCGATCATCGCGCAGAATGCCTAAATCCGTCACCGCACAACCCAACCGCTGCAAGAGGCCGATCAGGGTATAGCGGTTCGACTCGTAAATTGCGCCGGGCGGCAACGGTTCGCCGGGTTCATGCAACTCATCGCCGGTCGACGCCACGGCTACCCGGAGTCGCCGGATCACCGCCATTGTCGCCATCCCCTGCCCCGCCGCCAGCGCCACATCCTGGGGACGCAGTCGCAAGCCTTTCAACAATAATCGTGTTCCCGCCTGGACATCCTCGCCGCGCTGGCGAATATTCTCACCCAGTTTCAGCCGGGCGGCGATGTGGGGTTCAATATCGATCCAGGCTTCATCCGGGTCAATTCGACACTGCTCCTGCATGATCACCGCATCCGGCCCGTCCGGGATCAGAGCACCGGTAGTGATGCGCGCCGCTGTTCCGCGTGGAACGAGGCCAGTGTAGGGATGACCGGCTAACGCCTGGCCAGCAATCGGCAATCGGGTCGGGATTTCCAGCGATAAATCGGCTAAATACACGGCAAAGCCATCCATCGCCGAATTGTCGCCCGGCGGCGCGTCCAGCCGGGCAGCGACATCAGCAGCTAACACCCGTCCATAGGCATCGAACAGCGGGACCGATTCAGTTTCACAAATCGGCTGGATGGTGTGTAATGCAGCGGTCACCGCTGCGGAGAGCGTCAACAGGTGGTCAGCAGTATCGCAACAGTCAGCGTGGCGCATGAGTTCTTTCTTAAGTCGATTCAGTCGGTTCAATAGAGGTTACCAGCCAACCTGCTATAAAGTCCGCTACCGTTTCCACATCATTGAGCGGCAGCGCCGGCAGGTCGCGGCGACCATAGCGTGTAGGGTCAAGCGGCGGATCACTGGCGACGGCGATGATGGTTGGATCATCGGGAAAGTGCGGCGGCTGATCTTGATTGACTGGCCGCCAGATTTCCAGTTTGGGATACGCGCCGCGTTTCCAGCCTTCCACCAGCACCAGATCGACCGGCTGCAAATAGGTCAGCAAGTCGGCCAGGGACGGTTCCGGTGCTTCGCGCAATTCATGCAGCAAGGCCCAGCGGCGACCGGTCGCCAGGATCACCTCCTGAGCGCCGGCCTCGCGATGCCGCCAGGTATCCTTGCCGGGAGTATCCAGGTCCACGTCGTGATGCGCGTGTTTGAGGGTGGACACGGTGAATCCCCGCGCCCGCAGGCGCGGAATCAGCGCGACGATGAGCGTGGTTTTGCCGCAGCCGCTCCAGCCGCTGATACCCAGCGTCTTCATCACTGAACCAGCGGCGAATCCGCGCCCGGCAATTCCAGTCCTTGAATATTGGCGCGACCGATTAGCAACGATAAATACTGACTCATCGCTTGATGTTGCACACTGTCACGCAGATAGCGAGCGATCTGGTCGCGCACATGATCATATTCCAGAGAGCGACCCTCCACCTTCTTATGCAGATGGATGAGGTGAAAACCGAAGCGGCTCTCCACCGGCTGCACAGACGTTTCGCCTTCCTGCATCGCCGTCATCGCCTGCTCGAATTCCGGCACCGTTTGCCCCAAAGCGATCTGGCCGAGACTGCCGCCTGTCTCCTTGGAAGGACAGTCCGAGATCTGCGCCGCCAATTCGGCAAATGCTCCACCCTGCTTCAACTGAGCGAGGGCTTCGGCAGCGTGGATACGAGCCGCAGTCCGGGCCATCGCATCATCCGGCGGCGCGGCGCACAGGATATGGGAAACCTCAAACAGATCGCCGGTGCGGAATCGTGGGCGGTTGGCCGCGAAAAAGCGCTGGCAGTGGTCCTCCTCCGGTTCCGGAGTCTGCACCTCGCGGGCGATCAGCGCCGTCAGTCGTTCTTCTTCGTCGGCATCCGTGATGTCCAGACGAGCCGCTTCCTGCAACATCAATTCTCGGGCAACCAGCGCCAGTTTGGCCGAATGCTCAGCCATTGCCTGGGAGGGTGCGGGATGGTATTGCATTTCGGCATAAATGGCGGCGTCGCTGATTTCGACGCCGTTGACAGTAATGGACATGAAGGACTCCGTAGATGAGGACCGATGAGGGTGATGCCGCCGGCTCAGGCGGATTTTTCCAGGTTGGGCGCGGTGACCGCCTCGGGTGTGGCTACATCGAGCACCGCCTGTAATTTGGCCTCGTCTTCATGCGACAGCGAGGTCTTGAGCAAGCGCCCGCCCGTCCCTTCCAGCTCGGCCAGCACCTTGTCTTCCGTCAAGTCCTTGACCAGCACAAACAGCACCGACGCTCCCGGGTGCAGTTCAGAAGCCAGCTTTTTCATAAAATTGTCGTCGATGCCGATATCGGTCAACGCTCCGCTGATAGCGCCGCCCGCTGCGCCCGCCGCCAGTCCGAGCAGCGGATTCATGAAGATCAGCCCGATCAGCAGGCCCCAGAAACTGCCGGAAATGGCCCCGGCGGCGGTCAGATCGCGAATCTGATGGAGCTTGACTTTGCCTTTGGCGTCGCGCACGGCAACGACGGCATCTTCCAGATCAATCAAATACTCTTTCTGCATCCGCAACAGGCGCAACCGCACCTCTTGGGCCTGATACTCGTCATCGTAAGCGACAGCGACAAAAATATTGCTCATCTGCACGACTCCTTATAAAGCATAAAGCGTGGATTGGAATTTCTCTCGCGTTGGGCGAGCGATGAAGTCTACATCGATTTCCTGACTTCTGCTGGCGACTTGCCATCCCCGTTACCTCGCCTGCTCCCGGAGACGCTCAGGGTTTTCGCGCATCTGTCAGGCAGTAGTGGCGAAATTTGCTTTCGATTGACACCACGTCAGCCAAAACTTTCACGTTGATTCTCTGGCATAATAGCCGCTCCTAGTCCATGGATCGGAATGATTGTTACGTTTCTTAATTCGTTATCACCGAACCAGGAGTCAATGTTGGACCCTACCCTATGGTCTGCTGTGATCGGTATCATGCTTGGTGCGGGCGGCGCAGCGCTGCTCAGCATTCGCTACTACCGACAGCAGTTGGCAACCCAGCGCGAAGAATATCAGCGTGAACATCAGGCGATGCTGGATTTGCTGCCGCAGCGGTTGTATCGGGCCGACCACGAAGGCCGTGTGACATTTCTCAACCAACCCATGCTTGAGGATTTGGGCCTGCCATCCACCGCCTGCCTGGGCAAAACTGCCAGGGATTTCTACCCGCCGGCGCTGGCCGCCAAGTATCACGCCGACGACCAGCGGGTGTTGGCCGGCGAAACCTTGACGCTGGTTGAAGAAAATATCGCGCGGGCGACAGGCAAGAAGCGCTATGTCGAAGTGACCAAGATTCCGGTCCGCGACGCGGCGGGAACGATCGCTGGCATTCAAGGCATCTACTGGGACATTACGGATCGTAAGCAGGCCGAGGAACGGTTACGGCAGATGGCGCGGGTGTTTGAAAGCACCATGGAGGGCATCATGATTACCGACGCCAGCGAGCGGATTACGATGATCAACCGGGCCTTTACCACGATTACCGGTTATGAAGAAGACGAAGTGCTGGGCCAGACGCCGCGCCTGCTCAAATCGGGACGGCAGAATGCTGATTTCTATGCAGCGATGTGGGCATCGATTCAGGCGACCGGCCATTGGCAAGGCGATCTATGGAACCGCCGCAAGAACGGTGAGATTTATCCCGAATGGCTGGGCATCAGCACGGTCGAGAACGAACGCCACCAGATCACGCACTATGTCGGGGTCTTCAGCGACATCAGTTCGCTGAAACAGTCGCAGGAGAAACTGAATTTTCTCGCCCATCACGATCTGCTGACCGGCCTGCCCAACCGGCTGTTGTTCAACGCCCATCTTGAACACAGCATCGAGCGCGCCCGGCGCAGTCAAAAATCGCTGGCGGTGATGTTTTTCGATCTGGACCATTTCAAAAACGTCAATGACACCCTCGGCCATGCTGCCGGCGATGAACTGCTGTGCTGGATGGCGCAACATTTGACCGCCCTGGTCCGCGCCGAGGATATCGTGGCCCGGATGGGCGGCGACGAGTTCACGATGCTCATCGAAGCAGTCGACGAACCAGGCAACGCAGCAACCGTTGCTTGCAAGCTGCTCGACCTGTTCAGTCAGCCGCTCCAACTCCACCGGCATGAATTCTTTATTTCCGCCAGCATTGGCATCAGCCTGTATCCGGACGATGGAACCGATGCTGATACCCTCATCAGGAATGCCGATGCCGCGATGTATCAGGCCAAGGCTCATGGTCGCAATAATTATCAGTTTTATAAGGCTGAAATGACCACCCGCGTCCTCGATCGCCTGCGCCTGGAAGCTTCCCTGCGGCGGGCGGTCGAGCATGACGAGTTAATCGTGTTTTATCAGCCGCAGGTGGACATCGCTTCGGGGCGGTTGGTCGGCGCTGAGGCGCTAGTGCGCTGGCAGCATCGCCAACACGGCATGATGATGCCGTCCCGTTTTATCCCGGTCGCCGAAGAAACCGGCTTTATCAGCACCCTGGATACCTGGGTCATGCGCACCGCTTGCCAGCAGACGCGGATCTGGCGCGATCAGGGGTGGGTTCTGCCGCGCTTATCCGTTAATTTGTCGGTCAAGCAGATTGAACAAAGTGACCTGGTGTCTTTGGTGAAGGCGCTGCTCAATGAAACCGGCATGAAACCGGCCAGTTTGGAATTGGAAATCACCGAGTCACTGATCATGCGCCAGACCGCGCAGGCTATCCAGACCATGGGCGGCCTGCGGTCGCTCGGCGTCCAGTTAGCGGTGGATGATTTCGGCACCGGCTATTCGTCGTTGAGCTATCTCAAGCAACTGCCCTTGCACCGGCTGAAAATCGACCAGTCCTTTGTGCGCGACATCGCGTTCGATCCTAACGATGAGGCTATCGTGCGGGCTATTATCGCCATGGCGCACAGTCTGGGACTGGAAGTGATCGCCGAAGGCGTGGAAACTGAGGAACAGGCGGTTTTCTTGCAGCAGCAGGGTTGCAGCGAGGCTCAGGGCTATTTCTACGGCCATCCTCTGCCCGCGGATGAATTTGTCCGCGCCTATAGTCAGTTACTGTAGCACGCTATCAACCACCCGCAGGCGGCGCTCGCTTAAGAAAGGTAGCCCGGTCGGCGGCGGTGGGAATCTGTTCGGCCAGTCGCTGATACAACTCCTGCGGCGTCCGCGCTTTGCCCGCCGCTTGTTTAACCAACACTTTGGCGATGGGGCCGAGATAAGCCGCTAAATCCCGCCGGACCGTCTCCAGAAAATTCTGATCGAACGGCCCCATCGAAGCGCTGACCTGACTGCCCATAACTGACGAACCCTGGCCGGTCCCCAGACCGGTGAGCGTACCTCCCACAATCGCCCGCATTCGTCGCTGAAATACCAGACGTTCCGGTTCACCGGGGATAGCCGCCGCCAATTGCTGCGCCAACTCGGCAGGACTGCCGACCTGTTGCGCCGTTTTGCGCACCAATAACCGCGCCACCGGACCCAGAGTTTCTACCAGCACCCGTTCAGTTTGCGCCAGCATCGCTGGATCCCAGCCTGGCAGCGCGCCAGCCGGCGGTTCCGGTACCCGAACCGGCTCCACCCGAATCACCGTCGAACCATCAGCAGCGACTTCACGCTCCACCAAACGCAGATTTTCCAAAGCAGCGACAAACTCGCCCGCCTCCTGAAATCGCTGATCCGGCGCCTTGGCCAGCGCCTTGATGAATAACGCATCCAGTTCCATCGGCAACCGGGGATTGAGCCGCGTCGCCTGTAACGGCGATTCGTTCAACACTTGATACATCAACTCGCCCGCACCGCGTCCGGAAAAGGGCCGAACGCCAGTCAACAATTCGAAGAGCACCACGCCCGCCGCATACAGATCAGCACGCCGATCGACTTCTTGTCCGCTGAACTGCTCCGGGGCCATATAACCGGGAGTGCCGACCGCCATACCCACCTGGGTCAGACCGCCGGACAGTTCCAAACGGGCGATGCCAAAATCCGTGACTTTCACCTGACCATCGGCCAGCAGGATAATGTTGCCGGGCTTGATGTCCCGATGCACCACCCCCTGGGCGTGAGCGTGACCAAGCGCTTGCAACACCTGAAGAATGATGGCCACGGCATTGCGCAATGGCATGGGCTGACGATCCTTGAGGTAATCGCGCAATTCCCGCCCCTGCACATACTCCATGACGATATAGGGCGCGCCAGCTTCCTCGCCATATTCAAACACAGTGACAATGTTGGAATGCAGGCAGCGGCCCGCGGCGCGCACCTCTCGACGGAACCGTTCCAGCCACTCAGAACTGTCGTCGCTGCGCAGCAGGCGGCGGTGAATGGTCTTGATCGCCACCTGGCGGTCAATCGCCGCATCGTGACCGAGATAGACCATCCCCATGGCGCCGCGACCGAGCAGGCCGGTGACGCGATAACGGCCGACGCGCAATGGCAGTGCGCTGCTGATGCCACTGGTGTCGCCGCTTTCGCTCATCGCAGTCGCCTCAATCGCCCAGCATCTTCATGGCGCTTTCCAGACTCAGCCGCATCCGATTGAACGATTGCGACAATGAAGCGATCTCGTCGGAGCCTGGTTTGATATATTCCGGGGCGTCCGGCTTGCCCATACTCACATCATTGGCAACTTCGGCCATGCGCACCACGGGCCGGATCACCACGAAGTGCAACAGGATGTTCAGCAGCACCAGCAGCAAGATAAAAATCCCGCTCAGCAGAATCATGAAGGTCAGGAAGGTCTCCTGCGCCCGCGCCAGCGGCAGCGACATCGGGACGGTCACGATCTGTGCGCCGATGATCTCGTTCATCTTCCAGCCAAAGCCGTTATTGATGCCGTAAATGTCCGTCATGGTTTTGGGTGCATCCTCGACCCGACCGTGACAAACCAGGCAATTCTCATTGTAAATACCCAACGGTCGTGCCAGGTTGAGCATACGCCCGGTCGGCGTATCCCGTTCAACAATCAATTCCTTGCGCTCGGCGTTATTGCGGAATTCATTAACGATATCTGCTTCCCAGTCGGTCGCCCGATCATTGGGATTGGTAGGATTCAGCGCGGCTTCCTTGTAAGTGTATTCGGGGAACGTGGCGCGCAGCGCCTGGAAGCTCTGCGTAGCGGCAAACGCCCCAATGGTCTCTGGCCGAAATTCCCGCTTCATCTGCAAGGTCAGCAATGGCTGAATCCGTTGGGCCGTGTAGGCACGGGCGCCCATCGCACTTTCCATCATGATCCGGGCATTCTGCAGCACTTCCTCGCGGGCGTTCTGCTTGAGGATCTGATCGGACAGGTACGCCGACAGCCCCAGGCCGATGATGAAGGCCAACAGTAGCACCAGATTGAACTTCATACGCAAACCCATGGGCGAACTCCTTAAGATAGCAATGATCGACGATTGCATTCAGCCGGTCGGCTGGCAGCCTTGAGTAAAACGGTCATGCGCCTTGCTGAATCCGGCCAGACTGAAAGCCACCGGGAAGGATTGCGTCGCCGGCCAGGTCGGCCAGAAGCGCAAATAAACGGTTGCCTGCTTACCGACGCGAAATTGCTCAATCAGTTTGGGTACCTCCTGATCGAAGACCAAAGCCATTTTATGATGCGTAATGACTGCGCTGCGCACCGGCGGCTCCTTGTCCACGACCAGTTGCAAGTCGGTGAATGAGGCGTCCAGCTCCGACTTGGTGATGACCCGCAGGCTGGCGCTATCCAGCGCCAGGAACACCGGAGTTGAGTCATAGCCATCCGGGGTCGTTTGGGTTTCGCTGATCAACAGACAGCGGGATTGGCGGGTGACGGGATCGGGTCGGACGACCGCCGTCCAGGCAGCATTCGCCAGCGCCGGCGCCAGCGCCAGTCCGCAGAAGATGATCCATCGCCAACCGCCGGTTGAATGGTGTCGGGTGATTTTCCACTTGTTGGCTCGCACAGTATTCAGCCCTCCATTCCGGTATAGTAACGGCAAACTCAGCCGTTGCGGGGTATCCGATGATGCGACCCGATGATGATGCGACCGCGATCTTCGCCAGCGATGGCTCGACGATCCAGCGCCTGTGGTGGTCGGCGGAGGATGCGCCGGTCACTTTGACCAACGAAGCCGGCGTCTCCATCGCTCCCTGGGAAGTTGAACTGCTGCGCTGGCCGCCCGAGGCCGAAGATTGGTTAAAACGCAGCGGTTATCTCCCCTTTCGGACGCCTGACAGAGAATTGTGGTGCAATTGCGCCGATTGACGAAGACATCGCGTATTCATTTTAGACCACAATCATGATGATTCATGGTTCTGCTGTTCGCCACTTCACTGGTTTATGAAAACATGGAAATTCTGTCTGATCTGCTGTCCTTCTTCTTGCATATTGACCAGCACCTCCGGGAACTGGCCAGCCATTACGGCGGCTGGCTGTACGGCATCCTGTTCCTGATCATCTTCTGCGAAACCGGACTGGTCGTGACGCCCTTTCTGCCCGGCGATTCGTTGCTGTTTGCCGCCGGTTCGCTGACTGCCCTGGCCGACAGCGCGATGAACATCCATGCACTGTTTCTGCTGCTGACTGCCGCTGCCATCCTCGGCGATACGGTCAACTATGCCGCCGGTCACTACTTCGGCGAAAAGGTGTTCAGCCCCAACGCCCGGGTGCTCAAGCAGGATTACCTCGACCGCACTCACCAGTTTTTCGAGCGGCATGGCGGCAAAACGATTGTCATTGCCCGCTTTGTGCCGATTATTCGCACCTTCGCCCCGTTTGTCGCCGGAGCCGGCAGCATGACCTATCGCCACTTTCTGTTTTACAACGTGACCGGCGCCATTGCCTGGACCGCCTTGTTTCTGTACGGCGGCTACTTCTTTGGCAACCTGCCGTTCGTCAAGCAGAATTTCACGCTGGTGATCCTGGCGATTATCATTTTGTCCATTATGCCGGGGGTGATTGAGTACTGGCGACACCGCCAAACCACGGTCGCCGCCCGTGTTGAATGAGTCTTGGCGTTTGCAACCTTCCCTACCGCTGTATAATCCCCATGGGATGTCCGGAAAAACCACCGGCCACCCGCCTGCTTTTTCCTTAGACCCACGGAGCCTGAGCCATGAGCCATACGTGCCGCATTGAACTGGATGGAAAGACCCATGACTTCCCCATCATTCAAGGAACGGAAAATGAGCGGGCCATTGACATTAGCGCCTTGCGCGACCGCACCAACTACATCACCTTGGACGATGGGTATGGCAATACCGGTTCCTGCAAATCCGCCATCACCTACATCGACGGCGACCAAGGGATTTTACGCTATCGCGGCATTCCGATTGAGCAGTTAGCCGAAAACAGCACCTTTACCGAAACCGCTTGGCTGGTGATCTGGGGTCGGCTGCCGACTCAGGAGGAACTCACCCGCTTCAGTCATCGGCTGACCCAGAATGAAATGATGCACGAAAGCCTGCGCAGCCATTTCCAAGGGTTCCCGCCCAACGCACCGCCCATGGCGATTTTGTCGGCGATGATCAATGCCATGAGTTGCTACGAGCCGGAGATGATGGACATTGAAGATGAAACGACCCTGGAACGGGCGGCGGCCCGGATCATTTCCAAGGTGCGCACGGTAGCCGCAGCCAGCTACAAGATGTCCATCGGCCAGCCGTTGATGTATCCGCATCCCGAATACAAGTACTGTGAGAACTTCCTGCACATGATGTTCTCGCTGCCGTATCGGGAGTATATCCCCAGCCCGGAAGTCGCCCGCGCCCTGAATCTGTTTTTAATCCTGCACGCCGATCATGAGCAAAACTGTTCGACCAGTACGGTGCGGATGGTAGCGTCCAGCCAGGCCAATATGTTCGCCAGTTGCGCGGCAGGCGTCTGCGCGCTCTGGGGACCGCTGCATGGCGGCGCTAATGTAGCTGTGATCGAAATGCTGGAATTCATCCGCCAGTCCGGCATGAACGTCGCTGAATACGTGAGCCGGGTTAAAGCGAAAGACACCAAGCTGCGGCTGATGGGTTTCGGCCACCGGGTTTATAAGAATTTCGATCCCCGTTCCAAGATTCTCAAAGCGGCGTCGGACAAAATGCTGGCAAAGATGAACATCAGCGATCCGTTGCTGGATATCGCTCTCGAACTGGAAGCGGTGGCGCTCCAGGATCCCTATTTCGTCGAGCGCAAACTGTATCCGAATGTGGACTTCTACAGCGGCATCATCCTGCGGGCGATGGGCATTCCGGTGAACATGTTCACGGTGATGTTCGCTATGGGCCGGATTCCGGGCTGGATCGCCAACTGGAAGGAGCTTCACGACGATCCGAAGTCACGCATCTATCGGCCCCGGCAAATTTATACCGGGAATACGATTGGTGATTACACGCCGATTGAGCAGCGTTAAGGGAGCCTGGGGATTGACGCCTGCGGTCGATCGGTTACGCCAGGATTTCCAGGGACTCAACACTCGTTACCACCTCGCTGACGGTCGCGAGACGCCCCGTTATTACCTGGATTCCGCCGCTTCGACCCTGGCCCTGCGCTGCGCCCGGCAAGTTGCGGACGAGCTGCTGCGCTACTACGCCAACGCCCACAGCCAAGCGCATTTCTCCGCGCGGATCGTTAACCACGCCTATGACTGGGCGCACCGACAAGTGCTTAATTTTGTCGGGTCAAGTGATTCAGGGCATCATGTGGCCTGCTTTGCGGGGTCAGGCAGCACGGCCAGTTTAAACCGCCTAGCGCGAGCGCTGGCGGCGCGGCGTCCGGAACGGGACATCGTGCTGGTTTCGCTGATGGAGCATCACGCCAACGACCTGCCGCATCGCAGGCACGCTAGCCAGGTGATTCATATCCCGCTGACTGGCGCAGCACCGATGTTAGGGGCCGTGGATACGGCGGCGCTCGCGCAGTTGCTGGGGCAATATCGGGGCCGGGTTAACTACGTCGCGGTATCTGCCGCCAGCAACGTGACCGGCATCGTCAATCCAGTACACGACATTGCCGCACTGGCTCACGCTCACGGCGCTTGGGTGGTGGTCGACGCCTCGCAATCGGTCGCCCACGCTCCGCTGTCTCTCAGCGACACCGGGGCGGCGGAGCGGGAACTGGATGCAGTCGCATTCTCCGGCCACAAGTTGTATGCGCCAGGTTCGCCAGGCGTGATGGTCGTGCGGCAGACGTTGCTGGAAGGTCACGAACCGGATGAACTGGGCGGCGGTATGGTGGACGATGTCAGCGTGAACGGCTATCAAATCACTGACCGCTTCCCTGACCGTGAGGAAGCCGGGACGCCCAACATTCCCGGCGCAGTACAGCTTGGCGCGGTGTTGAATGTGCTGCAACGCATCGGCATGGCGCAGGTTCACGCCGCCGAACAACGGCTATTGCGGCGTCTGCTGGCGGAGTTAACGGCTATTCCGGGCGTGCGCGTTTATGGCGATCTCGACCTTGACCGCACCCCGCGCCTGGGCGTGATCTCCTTCAATCTGGTGGGTCTGGAGCATGGCCTGGTCGCCGCCGTGTTAAATGATTATCACAATATCGCCGTGCGCAACGGCTGTTTCTGCGCCCATCCCTATGTCCGTGAGTTGCTCAAACCGGAATTATGGGAACTGGACCTCGATCCTGATGCGGATGATGCCGAGGCGCTGATTCAGCCTTGGCGGGGTATGGTGCGGGCCAGTCTGGGGCTGTATTCAACAGATGAAGATATTGATGTGCTGTTGACTGGCATCCACGATTTGCTGGCCAATCCGGACCATTATCGTGCTCAGTATCAGGCGGATAGCGACGGGAATTTCCACCATCGAACCTTCACTGTTTCTGCTGCATCGCTATTCGACCCGGAGGCCGCAGTGGAACGGACACTGGCACAGTTTAGTGCAACTCCTGTGCTATAGTAATGGAACCTCTTACTGACAACCGGGTCTCTGCCGCCATGCCTGATTTCCTGCGCAAATTCATTGGCCTGATGCTGATTTTCGCCGCCGTCGGTGTCGCCTCCTGCCAGGCGCTGGTCGCTTCCTGTTCGTCCAGCGCCGCGCCGATGCATACGCTGCGCTGATCGCCGAAACCGCGATCTATCTATGGGCCGCCTTCTGCTGCTGACCGGCGTCATCCTGATTCCGTTCACCGTCCTCATTCTGCTGATCAAACGGATGACTCAAACTATGGCCGAACGCTACCGTCTTCCTTCTGGCCAGTTCCCTTCGACCAAGGGTTTATTGATGTTCCTGTTGCCGCTACCGGTGCTGATCGCCGCCATTCTGGCGTTGGCGCGCGGCCAACTCGGCCCGCTGATCGGCGATGCCATCGGCTATAGCCTGTTTCTCGCCGGAGCGCTGCTGCTGCGGCGTGGTCTGCTATCGGAGGGCGATTACGACCGTCGCCGGGTCGCCAAAGCGCCCTGGCCGCTGAAAACGCTGGGCAGCGGGTTCATCGCCCTGGCCACAGGGGTCACCGCCTGGCTGGGCGCTGGCCACCATCCAGCCATGGGCGGCGCTTTCGGGTTGGCGGCGTTGTTGGGCTGTTATCTGAACTACGGTTTCGACCCGCGTGCCGCGAAGCGTCTGACTGACCGCGACGGTATCGACGTAACAGAGCAGGTGGTGCAGGCGCTGGAGCAGGCGGAACGCACCATCGCCGCGATTGAACAGGCCAGCCGCGATATTCGCAATGCGGAGATGAACGCCCGGCTGCGGCGTATCGCCCAGTTGGCCAGGGATATTCTGAAACTGATCGAGGAAGACCCTCGCGATCTGCGTCGCGCCCGCAAGTTTCTGAATGTCTATCTGGACGGTGCGCAGAAGGTGACCGAGGGTTACGCCAAAACCCACGCCCGCGTTGCTGCGCCGGAACTTGATGACAATTTCCGCCGGGTGCTGTCCACGATTGAGGAAGTATTCCAGGAACAGCAGCAGAAGCTGCTGGAAACCGATATGACCGATCTGGATGTGCAGATCGAGGTGCTGACCACTCAGTTAAAGCGAGAGGGTGTTATTTAGAAGGTATTTTGTATCGCCTTTAAGGCTACTCTTAAAGTATCCTTTTTAAATCATCCACCTTTTTTGTAAGGAGTTGAGCTACATGTCTACTAACCCATCGCCGGTTCCGACTGCAAATCCCACCGAAATTCCCACGTTGCCGGCGATGGCCGGGGTGTTTGCCGCCGCGCTTCCCCAAGTGCAGCAAGACTTGGCGGCCCGCGCTCCTGATCCCGCCCAGGATCAGCAACAGGTTGCTGCTCTGGCCGCGGAAATCAACTTGCGCGACAGCAACTCGATTATTTTCTTTGGCAGCAAGGCCCAGGAACAGTTGACTACGGTCTCCGACAGTATGCTGGAGGGTGTGCGCAACAAGGACAGCGGCCCGGCCGGAGCGGCGTTAAACGATATGGTCAGCGTATTGCGCGGCTTCGATCTCGATGAGTTGGACCCGAATAAAAAGCCAGGCTTTTTCGCCAAGCTACTCGGCAAGGCCAAGCCCCTGGCCAAAATCGTTCAGCAATATGAACTGGTGCGCAACCAGATCGACGATATCAGCAACGCCCTGGAGCGCCATAAGACCCAGTTGCTGACTGACATCGCTTCGCTGGACCGGCTGTACGGCGCAAACCTGGACTATTTTCACTCGCTGGAACTGTACATTCAGGCCGGCGAGGACAAGTTGCGCCAGGTGGATGCCGAGGAGCTGCCGGCGCTGGAGCGGGAGGTCGCCGCCAGTGAGGACATGGTGAAGGCGCAGAGCCTGCGCGATCTGCGCGCCAGTCGCGATGATTTGGAGCGGCGTGTTCACGATCTCAGGCTGACCCGCCAGGTCACTATGCAAAGTCTGCCCAGCATTCGCCTGGTGCAGGAAAACGACAAGAGCCTGATCGGCAAAATCAACTCAACGCTGGTCAATACGGTGCCGCTCTGGCGGCAGCAACTGGCTCAGGCGATCACCATCTACCGTTCCGGCCAGGCCGCTCAAACCGTCAAGGCGGCTTCCGATCTGACCAACGACCTGCTGGCAGCGAATGCCGATAATCTGCGGCAGGCCAATGTTCAGGCGCGAACTGAGATTGAACGCGGTGTGTTCGACATCGAAACGGTGAAGAAGGCCAATCAAACACTGATAGCCACCATTGAAGACAGTCTGCGCATTGCCGACGAAGGCCGCCGCCGCCGGCAGGAAGCGACTACGCAACTGGAAGCCTGTGAAACCGAATTGCGCCAAGCGCTGTCTGCCGCCCATGCGCGAACCCGCCAACCGACTGGAGGTCACTGAGATGGGGTTGTGGGACAAATTGATGGGCGAATTCGTCGATGTTATTCAATGGATCGACGATTCCAATGACACGCTCGTCTACCGCTTTGAACGGCATGGCAACGAAATCAAGTTCGGCGCGAAGCTGACGGTGCGGGAAGGCCAGGTCGCGGTGTTCGTCAATGAGGGCCAGCTCGCCGACACGTTTGAACCCGGCATGTACGAACTGAAGACGAATAACCTGCCGATTCTCTCGACCTTGCAAGCGTGGCAACACGGCTTTCAAAGCCCGTTCAAGGCCGAAGTCTACTTCTTCAGTACCCGCCGCTTCACCGATCTCAAATGGGGTACGCAGAATCCGGTGATGCTGCGCGATGCCGAATTCGGGCCGATTCGGCTGCGGGCCTTTGGCAGCTACGCCATCCGGGTCAAGGACGCCGCAGTCTTCCTGCGCGAGATTGTCGGCACGGACGGGCGCTTCACTACCGATGAAATCACCGGCCAGTTGCGCAACATGGTGGTCTCGCGCTTCACCAATATCCTCGGTCAGGCGAAGATTCCGGCGCTGGATTTGGCCGGCAACTATGATCAACTCGGCCAATTCCTGCTGCAACGCATCGCTCCGGAATTTGCAACCGTCGGGCTGGAACTGACCAACCTGCTGGTGGAAAACATCTCGTTGCCGAAAGAGGTCGAGGCAGCGCTGGACAAGCGCACCAGCATGGGCATCGTGGGCAATCTCGACCAATACACCCAATTTCAGGCAGCGGAAGCTTTGCGCGATGCTGCGGCTAATCCCGGCGGCGGCTCCGAGGCGATGAACATGGGTCTGGGGCTGGCGATGGCCCAGCGGCTCAGTGAGACACTGGCGCGTCCGGCGCAACCAGCACCCGCGCCGCAACCGGCTCCAGCTGCCCCCCCGCCACTGCCTGCTGCTCATCCCTATTTCATCGCGGTGAACAACGAGCAAGCCGGGCCGTTCCTGATGGATGAGTTGCAACGGCAGGCGCAGGCCGGTCAACTGACCCGCTCGACCATGGTTTGGACACAGGGTATGGCGAAGTGGACGCCGGCTGGAGAAGTGGCGGAATTAAATACCCTGTTTGCCAATCTACCACCACCCTTGCCCAATGTCTGAATGCTGCGATCAAGCGGGCATTGGATCTTCACAACCCGACTCTTTCACGCAACGTAAAGACCTAAGGAGGTCATCATGGGACTTTTCGATTTCGTCATCAACCAGGGTAAGAAACTGTTCGGTGCGGGCGACGATCCTGCTGACAAGATTAAACAGGAAATCGAGGCCGCCAATCCCGGCATCAAAAATCTGGATGTCAAATTCAAGGACGGCCAGGTCCAGCTTTCCGGAGATGCCATAACCCCGGAAGCCATGGAAAAAGCGGTCCTGTTGGCGGGCAACGTTCAGGGAGTGGAAAAGGTTTCGGCCGATCAGGTGAAAGCCCCGCCGCAAACTGGCCAAGTGGAGTATTACACGATCCAGGCAGGCGATAACCTGTCGTCCATCGCCAAGAAATTTCTGGGCAACGCTTCTGCGTACCCGAAGATTTTTGAAGCCAACCGCGAGGTCATCAAAGACCCCGACAAGATTTATGTCGGCCAAAAAATCCGCATTCCGCTCGGCTGAATGCCAGGATAATTCACCCACGAGGATGACGGCAGCGACTGTCATCCCTGCGCCAATCACCAAAGGGGTTAAAAATGGATGCATTAAAGTTGCTGGGCAGCCTGTTGGGCAATAACGCCACGTCATCGGGGCAAGGCGGACAGATTCTCGGTCAATTGATCGGCAGCCTGACCGGAGGCGGTGTACAGAGCGGCGGGGCCGGTGGTGGCCTGGGCGACCTGCTCGGCGGCCTGACCCGAGGCGGTGTGTCGAGCGGCGGGGCTGGTGGTGGCCTGACCGACCTGCTTAGCGGCCTGTCCCAAGGCGGTGCGCAGAGCGGCGGGGCTGGTGGTGGCCTGGCCGACCTGCTCAGTGGCCTGACCGGAGGCGGCGTCAGGCACCAAGGCAGCGCTGCTCCTGGTGGTTCCAACCTGTCAAGCCTGCTCGGCGGTCTGGCTATGGTCGCCCTGCAAATGTTCAACCAGCGCGGCGCAGCGTCAGGATCATCCTCGTTTGCCGCATTAGCCAGCGTAGCATCCGAGCAAGCGCCCCCAGCGGCGGTAGATGCTGCTCAGGCGCACCAACAAGCTTTGGCTTTCATCAAGGCAATGATCAACGCCGCCAAGGCTGATGGCCAGATTGATGCTGAGGAGCAGCAGAAAATCGTTTCCAAGCTGGGCGATGTCGGTCCCCAGGAAGCGGCGTTTATCCGCGAGGAGATGGACAAGCCTTTGAATTTCGATTTTTTCGCCGACATCACCCAAGACCTGACGCCACAGATTTATGCAGTATCCCTCATGGCCATTAACCTCGACACGCCTGCCGAGATAAGCTACATGCAACAGCTCGCGCAGGGTTTGGGGCTGGATGCCCAGACGGTCAACGGTATCCATACGCAATTGGGTTTAGGGCCGTTGTTTAGTTGAACTTCTACCGGATAATGAGCCGACATTATGCCACATGGCATTTTTTCCGAAGCAACGTCGGCATTATGCCACATGGCATATTTCCCCACCGCCGCCCGTCCCCCATACCGGGTTGAACCGATAACCGACACCGGTTTCGGTGAGCAGGTATCGGGGACGCGCTAGGAACGCGCTCATTTTGTTTGCGACGGTTGAGAAACTGAGGGGGGCCGGACGCTGGTCAGCCATATGCGTGAGGGTCCAGACGCTCTATAACCATCCGACCCGCTTGAAGCGAACATAGAGTACCCCGCAGATTGCAGTGATCAGGAATAGCGCGACCGGATAGCCGTACTCCCACTTTAATTCAGGCATGGCTTCGAAGTTCATGCCCCAGACGCCTACCAGAGCGGTGGCCACGGCGAATATCCCGGCCCAGGCGGCCAACCGTTTATTCACTTCGCTGTGCTCAATCGCCACCATCGACAAGTTGACTTGGATCGCGATACCGAGAGTGTCCCGGATCGCGTCAATGGACGTGTTGATACGGACGAGATGATCATACACATCCCGGAAATATTCCTGAGTACTCGCGCAAACTTGTGGCACCCATCGACCATGAAGATTCGCCACCGCCTCCAGTAAGGGCGCAACGGCATGCTTAAGCACCATGACCTTACGCTTCAATTCGTACAATTGCTCGATATTGGAACGCGCCGAGCCCTTGGCAAAGATCTGCTCCTCAATGGTTTCCAGTTCCGACTCGAGTGTGTCAACCAAGGGAAAATAACGATCGACCACGGTATCCATCAGTGCGTAAAGAACAAAGCCAGATCCTTGGCTCAGTAGGTGTGGCTCGCGTTCGCAACGCTCGCGGACGCTGAGGAAACTTTGCTGGCTGCGGGTACGCACTGACAGCACGTAGTTTTCGCCAACGAAGACCGCTACCTCGCCGACCGTCAGCACCCCATCCACTATTTCCAGCGGTTTCATGACGGCAAAGAGTGATTCGCCATATTCCTCGATTTTCGGTCGCTGGTGGCCATGGCGCGCATCCTCGACGGCGAGTTCGTGCAGGCCGAACTCAATCTGCATCTGTTCGAGTTCAGCGGGTTCCGCATCTCGCAGCGCAACCCAGACAAAGCAATCCGGATGGCTGACGTAATCGCTGATTTCCGCGACCGAAATGTCGCGGAGCTTTTTTCCTTCCTGGTAAACAGTGCAGTTGATCAGCATGGCTGAGTGATTTCCAAGAGCAAAATTTAGACTTGGGCTTTTGCTTTCCGCCATTCCCGCGTTGGCAAAAATCCAGCAGGCTGCTGAATAAAGCGGTTACCCGTTTTCGCGAGTATAGCGAATTCAATGAGTTGCTGATAGTCCTGAAGCTATCCCGGGCAACCGCTTAACGCGGTTTCCGCCAGATTCTGAACAAGATATTGAGTCTGTCCCACCAGGTCAGCCGCTTGTCCGCCAAAGCTTCCAGGAAATCCGAGAGTACCTTGGAATGGGCTACCGCATAGTTGACGAGCAACGTGCTGGGAATAAATACTACAGTAAAAATCAAAAACTTGACCCAGCCCGGATTATCGGTTTCGTCAAAGATATTCATGCCGAGAAACCCGGTCGAAACGGTGGCAATCAGCCCCAGCGTAGTCACTACTGTCAATCGCACCACGGTATTAGCCTGACGCCTAAGACTGTCGCTATCCAGATATTGATTCATCTCTTTCACTGACGTGCTGACATCCTGATAAATCTGGTCGGTGTTGAGATGGCCGGTGAGCAGTCGGAACAAATCCCGGACCAGAACCTGGTTGGAGACTTCATGGAACCAATAGCGTTGGTTAAAGCGCAGGAACGTTTCCATGATCCGGCGGACTTCCCGCTTGAAAGTCCTTACTGAATCTGTGTCGCGGATGTCGAGCTGGCTGATCGCCTCAACCAACCATTCCGAGAACAGCATCAGAGTGCCCTTGTGGAAGTGGGCAATCAGGTTAATCAGGAAATACTGGTGGCGGAATTGGCCGAGCAGGCCGGTTTCCGGGTCGACGAAAAAGCGTTCGCTGGCCTTGCCGATCACCACGAAGGCATGGCCACAACACAGGTAGCGACTGGACATAGCCGGGTTGGCCGGGTTCCAGAACTTGTCGTTGCAGTAGTGTTGTTCGAAATGGGCCAGCTCTGTCTCGGAGTACGGCAACGTCTCGGATGGCCCCGCCTTGGTGATCAACGCCAGCCGGGCGAAATCGCCGCGCGTCAGGGCCTGGGGATCGCTGAAGCTGAGGTAAGCCAGCAGCGGCATGCGGTGGTATTCGATCTCCCGGTAACAGATCACGCCCTCGCGATCGGAATGGTGCAAGGCCAGCGGCCACAGCAGATATTCCCAATGAGCAGAGACATTGGGGGAACGGTGCTGACAAACAAACGAGAGGTATCGGTGCCGATTTTCGTAGTCGGATACCGCCAGCGTCTCGCCCATCGCCGAGAGCCATTCCACTCGTTGCGGACACTCCCCGCCCCGACCGTCAGCCTCCCAAAATGACGGGTAAGCCCGTCCAACCTTGAACAGGATATCCTCGGCTATCAGCAGCGGAATGTCGTTGGCGAAAAACTCCAGCACCAGTATGATGATGTCGAGATCGTAGAAGAAATAGAGGTCAACGTGGGCGATCTGAAGCAGCAGTGGCGGTGCTTGCTCGTCGAGTACGACCCGCATTTGTGCAATATCGCGCCGGCGGAATACCCGGATCGGGGATTTGCCGTAGCCGGTCTGTCCTTTGCGGCCCGCCCCCTCACCATACAAGAAGCGTTGCACATAAGGCAGAAAGGTCACGAATTCCTTGTAATGCCGTTCTTGGAAATCTGCGGGATCGCCGAATTCATCCGCTACTTCTTGCCAAGGACAACGTTCGCCCAACGTCTCCAACAGTTCCCAGTATTTCGAGAAATGCGTTTCTTCCGTTTGGCTCGGTATCACCCGCAACGGCCACAGCAGGATTTGGCGGAAATGGCGGACTAAAGGAGGGGAAGTTATGGTTGTTGCCTCGTTCATCGATGACCATCTCCCATGCTCGCACGTCCGGAACGCGCTATTCACGGCCGGGACTCAGGCCGCAATCTGTCAAGCGCCAGATTCAGCGCCAGCACGTTCACTCGCGGCTCGCCGAAAAAGCCCCACTGGCGATCTTCGGTGTATTGAGCCACTAAAGCCTGCACCACTTCTAGCGCCAGTCCACGCGCGCGCGCCACACGCCCAATCTGATAGTCCGCAGCCGCCGGGCTGATGTGCGGATCAAGCCCACTGGCAGACGCCGTGACCAGATCAATAGGAATCGGCGTGACATTGCCCGAATCCGCTTCGCACAACGTTTTGACGCGAGATTCCACCGCTACTTTCAGCGCAGGATTGAGCGGACCAAGGTTGGAACCACCGGAGGCTGCCGCGTTGTTGGGGTAAGGGCTGGTCGCTGACGGCCGCCCCCAAAAGTATTTCGGGTCGGTGAAGTTCTGGCCGATGAGCCGGGAGCCGACCCGCTTGCCGTCGCGTTCAATCAGGTTGCCAGCGGCTTGTTCGGGAAATAGCGCCTGGCTAATACCCGTCACCAATAACGGGTAGAGTAGACCGGTCACGATAGACAGCAGAATGAAGAGCGTTATCGCCGGACGAATCAGGGTTCTCATGGCACGTTGCTCCTTGGAGTTTTTACGCCCAGCCCGCGAATGAAATGAGCAGATCAATCAGCTTAATCCCAATGAACGGGACGATCACGCCGCCCAAACCATAGATGAGCAAATTGCGCCGCAATAATACCGCCGCACCCAGTGGCCGATATTTGACGCCCTTCAAGGCCAATGGGATGAGGAAAATAATGATCAGGGCATTGAAAATGACGGCTGACAGAATCGCCGAGGCCGGGCTGGTCAGACCCATGACATTCAACGCCGCCAATTGCGGGTAAGTCGTCACAAATGCCGCCGGGACAATCGCGAAATACTTGGCGATATCGTTCGCAACGCTGAACGTGGTCAGCGACCCGCGCGTCATCAACATCTGCTTGCCGGTCTCGACAATCTCGATGAGCTTGGTCGGGTTGGAGTCCAGATCCACCATGTTGCCGGCTTCCTTGGCGGCCTGAGTGCCGGTATTCATCGCCACCGCCACATCGGCCTGCGCCAGCGCCGGCGCGTCATTAGTCCCATCGCCGGTCATGGCGACCAGCCGACCTTCGGCCTGATGCTGGCGGATCAGCGCCAGTTTGGCTTCCGGCGTGGCTTCGGCGAGGAAATCATCCACCCCGGCTTCGGCAGCAATCGCGGCGGCGGTCAGCCGGTTGTCGCCGGTGATCATCACCGTCTTGATGCCCATTCGGCGCAATTCGGTGAAGCGCTCTTTGATGCCGCCCTTCACGATATCCTTGAGTTCGATCACACCGAGAACCTTGGGGCCGTCAGCGACTACGAGGGGGGTGCTGCCTCGACTAGCCGTTTCATTCACCGTGTGCGAAACCGCATCCAGGAACCGACCGCCCAAGGATTCGACCTGCCGGCGAATAGCGTCCGCTGACCCCTTGCGAATCTGTCGACCGTTCAGGTTCACACCGCTCATCCGGGTCTGCGCTGAAAAATGGACAAAGGTTGCGCCAAGCGCATGAATATCGCGTTCCCGCAGATTGAAACGCTGCTTGGCGAGAACGACGATGCTGCGCCCCTCCGGCGTCTCATCCGCCAGCGAGGCGAGTTGCGCGGCATTCGCCAATTCCGCTTCAGTCACACCGGGTGCCGACAAGAACGCGGATGCCTGCCGGTTGCCGAGCGTGATGGTGCCGGTCTTGTCGAGTAGCAACACGTCCACGTCACCGGCCGCCTCCACCGCCCGCCCGGAAGTTGCAATGACGTTCGCCTGCATCATGCGACTCATACCGGCCACGCCGATGGCCGACAGCAACCCGGCGATGGTGGTTGGAATGAGGCAGACCAGCAGGGCGATCAGTACGGTGATGGTCACTGGCGAACCAGCTTGCGCGGCGTTCACGCTAAACAGTGAGAACGGCAACAAGGTAACGGTCACGCCGAGGAAAATGATAGTCAGAGCCACCAACAAAATGGTCAGCGCAATCTCATTCGGTGTTTTCTGTCGTTTGGCGCTCTCCACCATGGCGATCATCTGGTCGATAAACGCCTCGCCGGGATTGACCGTCACGCGGACCACGATCCAGTCAGATAGCACGGTGGTGCCACCGGTGACGGCGCTGAAATCACCGCCGGACTCCCGGATGACCGGGGCAGACTCGCCAGTGATGGCGCTTTCGTTCACTGAGGCGACGCCCTCGATCACCTCGCCGTCAGCCGGGATCATGTCGCCGGCCTCCACTAGCACCACATCGCCGCGTCGCAGATCGGTGCCGGGCAGCAAATCCATCGGGGCACCGTAGTGCGGTTCCCGCAGTTTCTTAGCCACGACGGTCTTCTTGGTGCCGCGCAGCGAGGCTGCCTGAGCCTTGCTACGGCCTTCAGCCAGCGCCTCGGCGAAGTTGGCGAACAGCACGGTGAACCACAGCCACATCGCGACGGCGAGAATGAAGCTGGCGGGCGCTTCGCCTTGGCCGCCGAGCGCCTGCGCCCACAGCACTGTGGTCAGGATGCTGCCGACGTAAACCACGAACATCACCGGGTTACGCCATTGAATACGCGGGTCCAGCTTCTTGAAGGCATCGACAATGGCGGGCCGCGCCAACGTCGGATCGAACAGAGCAAGCGTTTTATGTGACATGTTGTTTTCTCCTCTCCCTCAGTCTTAGTGGCCAGACCACAGCATGAGATGCTCGACCACCGGCCCCAAAGCCAGGGCAGGGACATAGTTCAGCAGGCCCACCAGCAGGACCGTGCCGATCAGCAACGTGACGAATAGCGGTCCGTGGGTAGGCAGGGTACCCGCAGTGACGGCGATGCGCTTCTTCGCCGCCAGCGAACCAGCGATAGCCAGCACCGGCACGATGACCGCGAGACGGCCAAACCACATGGCGATGGCCAGCATCACGTTGTAGAAGGGCGTGTTGGCACCGAGACCCGCGAAGGCGCTGCCGTTGTTGTTGCCGGCCGAGGTGAAGGCGTACAGCACTTCCGAAAAACCGTGCGCCCCCGGATTGAAGATGCCAGCCTGGCCGCTAGCGGTCATGACGGCGATAGCGGTTCCGGCCAGTACCAGCAGCGGCGTTACCAAAATCGCGATGGAGGTCATCTTCATCTCGTAGGCTTCGATCTTCTTGCCCAGATATTCGGGTGTGCGGCCGATCATCAGGCCGGCGATGAAGACTGCCATGATGGCGAACACTAACATGCCATAGAGACCGGAGCCGACGCCGCCGAACACCACTTCGCCGAGCTGCATCATGACCAGAGGCACCATCCCGCCCAGCGGTGTGAATGAGTCATGCATAGCGATGACCGCGCCGCAGGAGGCGGCGGTGGTAATGGTGGCGAACAGTCCCGAGTCGGCGATGCCGAACCGGGTTTCCTTGCCTTCCATGTTGCCGCCCGCCTGGGTCGCGTTGGCGGCTTGATCGACGCCAGTGAACAGCGGGTTGCCCTGCTGCTCGAAGGTGATCGCCGCGACCGCCATGACCGCGAACAGGACGGTCATGGCGGCGAGCACGGCCCAGCCTTGGCGGGTGTCGCCGACCATGCGGCCAAAGGTGTAGCACAGTGCGCCCGGAATGAGAAAAATCGAGAGCATCTGAAAGAAGTTGGTCAGCGGCGTCGGATTTTCAAAGGGATGCGCCGAGTTGGCGTTGAAGAAGCCGCCACCGTTGGTGCCCAGCATCTTGATCGCTTCCTGCGAGGCAACCGGCCCCATGGCCAGGGTTTGCGTCTGAGTGGCAACCGGCTCCGTCACCAAGTTGCCCTGATCGTCCTTGAGCGGCTGGCCGGCGACGTCCAGCTTGGGCTGTTCATAGGTGGTAACGTCCAGCGTTTCGACTTCTTGGTAAGCGGCGAAATTCTGAATGACGCCCTGACTCACCAGAAACACTGCAAACACCAGCGCCAGCGGCAACAGAACGTAGAGCGTGATCCGCGTCAGATCGACCCAGGCGTTGCCGATGCTCTGTGCGGTATGACGGGCAAAGCCACGGATCAGGGCGATGACGACGACGATGCCCGTCGCCGCTGACAAGAAATTCTGCACGGTCAGGGCGAGCATCTGCGTCAGATAACTCATCGTCGATTCGCCGGCGTAGCCCTGCCAGTTGGTGTTGGTGACGAAACTGACGGCGGTGTTGAACGCCGAATCGGGGCTGACGTTGGCCATCTGCTGCGGGTTCAGCGGCAACCAGAGCTGGAACCGTTGCAGGGCGTACACAGCGAGCACGCCCAACCCGTTGAACAATACGATAGCGAGCGCGTAGTGCAACCACCCCATTTCTTCGTCCTTGCGGACGCCGCAGAGGCGATAGATCACCGATTCGATGGAACTGCCCATACGCAGCGCCCAAGTGGGGCGTCCTTCCATGACATCCGCGATGTAAATACCGAGTGGCTTGACTAAGGCCAGGAGAACGAGCAGGAAAAGTCCAAGCAGTAACCAGGCGTGCGAGGTCATCATAAATCCTCCGCCATGAAGAGCGCGGCGATGAGATAGACCAGCAGCCCGACCGAGACGAGGCCGCTGAGAACGTAGAGCCAAGTCATGGCGCACCTCCCAATTTGGCACAACCGGCTACAAGACCGGCGATCATAAATAAATAAAAAAACCGAAATATGCTGACTAAATAAACCTATCCGGCGCTTCTGTGTATAAGAACGCCCTGATGAAGCACGGATAGTTCATACAGTCAGCGTCTCCGGACTAACCAGTCGCAGAGTTCGATGATGCCGGTCATCAGCAGGAATAACAGCAGCATAACCGCCAACATGAAGAGATCGTCCATTGCGCACCTCCACAGGTCATGACGACATGGATGAAGGATACAAATAACGATGTAAAAGAGTGATAAAAAGGCAGCAACGATCCGTAAAAATCCTGACAATCGCCGGTAGCATCAAAATTTCGACCGGCATGTTGCTGCGCGTCGCCAGGTACTGGGCCGTTTCGGCGCGACGGATGAGATTCTCGGTGGATGGGTTTACCTTTCGACAAAAGCCCGCTCGATCACATAATGACCCGGTTCGCCGACATGCGGCGAAATGACGAATCTCCGGGCGTTCAGGAGGGCGCAGGCGTCTTTCAGCAATCCTGGGCTGCCGCAAATCATCGCCCGATCCTGTTCGGGATTGAGCGGCGGCAGGCCGAGGTCCGCAAACAGCTTGCCGCTGTCGATCAAGTCGGTCAGTCGGCCTTGATGGTGGAAGGGTTCACGGGTCACGGTCGGGTAGTAGATCAGTTTCTCGCGAACGCTCTCGCCGAAGTATTCGTTTTCCGGCAGTTGGCGGGTGATGAAATCAGCATAGGCCAGCTCGCTCACATAACGAACGCCATGCGCCAGCACGACCCGGTCGAAACGGTCATAGGTCGCCGGGTCCTGGATGATGCTTAGAAACGGCGCCAGACCCGTGCCCGAACCGAATAAATAGAGCCGCTGACCGGGCAGCAAATCGTCGATCACCAAGGTACCTACCGGCTTGCGGCTGACCAGAATGGCGTCGCCTTCCTTCAGGTGTTGCAGCCGCGAGGTCAACGGGCCGTTTTGCACCTTGATGCTGAAAAATTCGAGATATTCCTCGTGGTTGGGGCTGGCGATGCTGTAGGCCCGCATGAGCGGGCGGTCGTCCACTTCAAGGCCAATCATGACGAAATGGCCGTTGTGAAAGCGCAACCCCGGATCACGGGTGGTTTTGAAGCTAAACAGCGTATCGTTCCAGTGATGAACACTGAGTACACGTTCGGTATTAAAAGCTTTCATCGGTCGCCAGGTCAAAAGCCGCTACGCCAGCCTCTCTGGCCGGCCCAGGTAGCCGACCAGACAGGTTAAGAACGATTGCGGGTTGTAGGAATGTGAAAATCGGCGCTACTCACCGAGATCGAGAGTAACGCAATTTTATTGAACACCCAACAGCGCCAACATGATGCCACCCGAGATAGCGGTTCCAAACACTCCGGCCAGGTTTGGTCCCATCGCGTGGAAGATCAGGTGGTTATGGGGATTCGCCTGATTCGCCACGATATGCGAGACCCGGGCGGCGATGGGAACGGAGGCGATACCGGCCGAGCCGATTAAGGGGTTGATCTTATCCTTGAGGAATAGGTTCATGATCTTCGCAGTGACCACGCCAGAGGCGGTTCCGAACAGGAAGGCGAGCAGGCCGAGTACGACGATCAAGATCGTATCCCAGGTCAGGAACTTGTCGGCCGCCATGGTGGAGCCGATGGCCACGGTCAGAATGATGATGATGATGTTCATCAGCGCGCCGCCCGCCGTTTTGGCCAACCGCTCGGTGACGCCCACTTCCTTGAGTAAATTGCCCAGCATAAGCATGGTGATCAGCGGAGCGACCGGTGGGAAGAACAGGTTGACGATGATGGCGATCACCGCGGGGAAGACGATTTTCTCCAGCTTGCTGACCTTGCGGATCTGCGCCATCTCGATCCTGCGCTCCTCCGGATTGGTCAGCAGCTTCATCACTGGCGGCTGGATCATGGGCATCAGCGCCATGTAGGAGTAGGCGGCCACCGAGATCGGGCCGAGCAGATGGGGGGCCAGTTTCACGGTGACGAAGATCGCCATAGGGCCGTCAGCCCCACCGATGATGCCGATAGCGCCCGCTTCACTGATGGTGAAGCCGACCAGCTTGGCGAGAATCAGCGCCACGAAGATGCCCAGGTGCGCGCCCGCTCCCAGGATGACCAACTTAGGATTGGCGATCATGGGACCGAAATCAGTCATGGCTCCCACTCCCAAAAAGATCAGCGGCGGAATGATCAGCTTGGCAACGCCCTCATAAGCGTAGTGAAACAGTCCACCCTCTTGCACCACATAGAGCAGCGCGGAGACCGGCGGTCCACCCGGCACATCCGGAGGTCCCGGCACGTTGGCGACAATGCAGGAAAAGCCGATCCCGATGAGCAGAAGCGGCTCGTAATGTTTGGCGATGGCCAGGTAAATCATGGTCCCGCCGATGACGATCATCACCAGGTTGCCAAAATTGAAGTTGGCTGCCCCGGTTTGTTGCAGCAGCGCGTTGAAAAAGAACAGAATTTGATCGAACAACTCCCACTCCTCCCGTCTTAATGATTAGGTGATTCGTTGAAGATGCGGCAGAAGCCTAATGGCCGCCTTCCCGTAGTTTTTTCTCGTCAATCTCCCCCAGTCGGTTCAAGTACGGGAAGAGCGAAAGAACAAAACCAATGCCGGAAATCACCACAAAGCTCAGAAAAAAATCGATGATGCTCAACAGGATGGCGCCATAAACCGTATCTGGAATCATCGTCATTTACCTCCACGGGAAATAGGTACAGTGGGATTTGAGACTACCCGCGAGATGAGTCGGGCAATTCAGGAATAGAGATCGATCAATCGGCCACGGATACGCAGCGCCAAGTCACGCAATTCACCCGGCTCGCGAAATGCCGCCAAGGCGGTATCCGCTTCCTGCCAGTTTTCATCGTAGACGTAGCGCCGCGCGGCCATGGCGAACCGCTCGTAGGCGGTTCCCACGGCCAGGTTCAGCAACTGGTCGATATCGGCCCGCGTCTCTTCCAGCACCGCCTGATCGGGCGCAGATTCCTCCAAGGCTCTGATGCGATGCGCCAGGGTTCGGATATCATCCCGAACAATCGCCAGCAGGGTCAGGGTTTCGGCCAGCACTTCCTTGAGCGCCGCTGTATCCTGAGCGGCATCGGCACAATGGATAAGATTCTCAATAGATTGATCTTGCGGGGGGCGGGGCATGGCCGGTTCCTCACGATGCTCGCGGTGGGGTTGTTTAAAGCACGAGCTTTTTACCTGAAGAGCCGCAAAGAAACCGTAAAAATAACAAGATACTTTGTAAAAATTTCGTATAAAGGCCGGATCGCGGTCGTTGGCAACGACATCACGACGGACAGAACCGATAACCGACGCCGGTTTCAGTGAGCAGGTATTGAGGACGCGCCGGATCGGCTTCCAGCTTCTGGCGCAGATGCCCCATGTAAATTCGCAGGTAATGGCTGCGTTCCGCATACGCCGGCCCCCAGACTTCCCGCAGGAGCTGACGATGCGTCAGCACTTTGCCGGGCCGGGTCGCCAGCGTGGCCAGCAACCGGAACTCAATCGGCGTGAGGTGTACGGGTTGCTCGGCGCGAAACACCCACCGGTTTTCCAAATCGATCGTCAATTCTCCAAAAATGATCTGAGCGGCGCCATCCGGTCCCCGCGCCGAGCGCCGGCAAACCGCCCGCACCCGCGCCAGCAATTCCGCCACCCCAAACGGCTTGACCAGATAATCGTCAGCGCCAGCGTCCAGCGCTGCAACTTTGTCGTATTCCTCGATCCGAGCCGACAGCACTAATACGGGCATACTGCTCCAGGCGCGCAGATCGCGGATGAAATCCACGCCGTCGCCATCGGGCAGGCCGAGATCGAGAATGACCAAATCCGGCTTGCGGGTGCCGGCTTCCCGCAAACCGTACTGCACAGTATCCGCCTCACACACCCGACAGCCTTCGCTCTCCAGCGCCGTGCGCACAAAGCGCCGGATCGCCTGTTCGTCCTCGACAATCAGGATGGTCAACGGGGATTCAGAGATGACGTTCATGATGATTCCGGGATTTCCTCGGTTTCCAGCGGCGGCGGGGTTTCCAGCGGCAACGTGAAGGTGAAGCTGGCGCCGCCCACCGCCCGGTTCGCTGCCTGAATCTGGCCGCCATGCGCTTCGATAATCGCCCGGCAAATCGCCAGTCCAAGACCGATGCCGGGCGCCGCCGACTCTGCATGACCCCGGGTAAACTTTTCGAATAATCGCTGTTCCCGCCCCGTCGGCAGGCCGGGACCTTCGTCCCAAACCTCGACGTTCAACCGGTCGGCGTCGATGAATGCGGTGACGCCAATCACGGTATCCGGCGGCGTGTATTTGGCAGCGTTTTCCAACAGGTTCACCAATACCCGCTCGATCAAGACCGCGTCGCAATGGATCAGCGGCAGATACGGATCGAGCGCCAGCCGCAGCGGATGATTGCGCAGCGGTTGTTCCAGCATCCGCGTCGCTGAACCTACCAGTTCTTCCAGCGACTGCCAGTCCTTGCGTAATCGCACCCCACCAACCTGCAATCGAGCCATGTCCAGCAGGTTATCCGCCAGCAACGCCATCCGCACCGCTTGTTGGTGGATGGCGTTCAGCGATTCATGGTGGGGAGACTGCTCGGCAGTCAGTTCCAGCGCCAGCGTTTCCGCCAATCCGATCAGTGCAGTGATGGGGGTGCGCAAATCATGGGACAACGCCGCCAATAGGGAATTGCGCTGCCGCTCCGCTTCCATTTTCACCAAAGTATCGCGGGCTACTATGGCGAAATGCACTCGCTCCAGCGCAATGGCCATCAACGCGGCGAAGGTGTCGAGCAACCGCCGCTGTTCCGGGATCAACAACAACCGCCGTTGTTCGGGGGCCACGGCCAGCACCCCGCGCGTGCGCATCGGGGCCTTGAGCGGCAGATACAGCAACGATGCGGCGGGCAAGGTATCGGTGCCCAGACCCGCCGGCGTATGGCGGTCAAAACACCACTGGGCAATGGCCAGATCGACCTTCGGCTTGCCGGCGCCGGGCCGAACGGGAGGGGCTTGCAACCGGTCGTGGTCATCGGGCAAAAGTAACTGCGCCTTGACCGGGAAGCTGGCTTCCATACAGCGTTCGCTGATCTCAATCACCTGTTCAGCTACTAGCGCTCCCGACAATTCGCGCGACATCTCGTAGAGATAGCGGGCGCGCTCTTCACGAGCGCGGGCTATCTGGGCTTGATAGCGAAACCGGGCGGTGAGTTGGCCGACGACCAAGCCAACGATGAGCATGACTATAAAGGTCAGGATCGACTGCAAATCGTGGAGCGCAAAGGCGAAATAGGGCGACACGAACAAAAAATTGAATAATGCTACATTGACGACCGCCGCCAGCACGGCCGGGCCGCGTCCGTACCGTACTGCCACGCCCACCACCGCCAGTAAAAACAGCATGACGATATTGGCCTGATCCAGGTAGGGGGACAGGGGCGTAGCCGCCAGCGCGGTTCCCAGGCAAATCAGCAGCGTCGCCCCGTAGGATTGCCCCAGGGAAGATTGCACCCATCGTGCTTCATCCTTGACTTCCGCCGCTGAGTTAAGTGTACGCTGAGGCGATTCATCCCGCGCCAGCGCCAACAGGTCCAGCTCCGGGGCCAACCGGGCGAGTTGCTCGACGCAGGAACGCGGCTGGAACCAACGCCAGCGCCGGTGACGACTGCGCCCCACCACCAGCCGGATCAGACCGTGCTTGCGAGCGTATTCGACAATGGCCGGCGCGATGCTGGCGGCGCCTAGGGTGGCCGTGTGCGCGCCGAAATCCTGAGCCAGTTTGAGTGTCGTGAGAATCGCCTGACGGCGGGCATCCGGCAACCGTTGCAACGCCGGCGTTTCCACATATAAGGCATGCCATTCGCAGTCCAGTTTGCTGGCCAGCCGACTGGCGGCGCGCACCAGGGCATCATTGCCGAAGCCGGGACCGACGCATACCAGCAAGGCTTCACGGAGCGACGGAACGCCGCCAGCCTGCCGCTGATAGCTCTGCATCTGGTCGTCTACCCGATCAGCGGTGCGCCGCAGCGCCAGCTCGCGCAGGGCAATCAGATTGCCCTTGCGGAAGAAGTGTTCGATGGCGCGTTCAGCCTGGTCCGGCAGGTAAATCTTGCCTTCCTTGAGCCGTTGCAGGAGTTCATCCGGCGGGAGATCGACCAACACCACCTCGTCGGCCTGATCGAAAACCCGGTCGGCGACCGTTTCCCACACGCGAATGCCGGTAATGCCGCCTACCACATCGTTGAGACTTTCCAGATGCTGGACATTGATCGTCGTTAAAACGTCGATGCCCGCATCCAGCAATTCTTCGACATCCTGCCAGCGCTTCGGGTGCCGACAACCGGGAGCGTTGCTGTGCGCCAGTTCATCAACCAGAATCAGCGCTGGCCGCCGCGCCAGCGCGCCGTCAAGATCGAACTCCCGAAGCATCCGGTTCCGATAGGGCACTTCCTTCAGCGGCAGTATTTCCAGGCCCTTGAGTAACACGGCTGTTTCGGCGCGGCCATGGGTTTCCACAATGCCCACGACGATCTCGACGCCTTGTTCGTGCAACTGACGAGCGGCCAGCAGCATGGCGTAGGTTTTACCGACGCCCGCCGAAGCGCCGAAAAAGATTTTCAGCTTGCCACGCTGAGCGAGCGCCTCGTCTTCCTTAATGCGGTTGAGCAACTGGTCGGGGTCGGGGCGCCGATCATCGTTCATCGCCGGTTTATTCCTGGATCATGGCGCTGGACGGGTCGGCCTCAAATCTCGACCAGCGTTCCCAGTTCAACGACGCGGTTGGTGGGAATGCGGAAGAAATCAGTGGCGCTCTGCGCATTGCGCAGCATCCAGATGAAAAAGAGTTCACGCCACAGCATCATCGGCGGCGCCAGCTTGGGTACTACCACTTCCCGACTCAGGAAGAAGGAGGTTTTTTGAAGATCGAACGCAAGGCCCTTCTCACCGCATAACTCCAGCGCTTTAGGGATGTCCGGCTGCTCCATGAAGCCGTAGCGCACAAACACCCGGTAGAAACTCTGGCCCAGGTCAACAACCTCCACCCGGTCTGCATCAGCGACAGATGGCACTTCGGCAGTCAGCACCGTGACGAAGACGCTGCGGGCATGCAACACCTCGTTATGCTTGATGTTATGCAGCAACGCCGAGGGCGCACCTTCGGGCCGGCTGGTCAGATAAACGGCGGTGCTGCTGATCCGCGTCAATGACCGCTTTTCAATTGAACCGATAAACTGATTGAGGGGCATGGTCAGGTTGCCCATCTCTTTGAACAGGAGACGCCGACCTCGCCGCCAAGTGGTGAGCGTGGTGAAGGACGCCAGCGCGATGACGATGGGGAACCAACCCCCTTGCAATAGCTTGATAGCGTTGGCGGAGAAGAAGGCGAGATCGACCAGCAGCAGAGCGCCGAACAAGGGTGCTGCGAGCCAAGGATTCCAGCGCCAGGCGAGGAACACGACAAACGACACCAGGATCGTGTCGATCATCATTGTACCGGTCACCGCGATGCCATAGGCCGCCGCCAGGTTGCTGGAAGACTGGAAGCCAAACACTAGCGCCATGACCGCCAGATAGAGCGTCCAGTTAGTGAAAGGCACATAGACCTGGCCGACTTCCATGTGGGAGGTGTGGACAATCTTCATGCGCGGTAGGTAGCCGAGCTGCACCGCTTGCCGGGCGACCGAGAACGCGCCGGAAATCACTGCCTGCGAGGCGATCACCGTCGCGGCGGTGGCCAACGCCACCATCGGGATCAGCGCCCAACCGGGCGCCAGTAAATAAAACGGACTCTGGATCGCCGCAGGGTCTTTGAGCAAGAGCGCGCCTTGGCCGTAGTAATTCAGTACCAGTGCCGGCAGTACAAAGCTAAACCAGGCGACGCGGATCGGAAATTTGCCGAAATGCCCCATGTCGGTGTACAGCGCCTCGCCGCCCGTGACCGCCAGGACCACCGCGCCGAGCGCCAGGAAACTGGCCCCTGGGTGGTTGATCAAAAACTCCAGCGCGTAGGCCGGATTCAACGCTACGAGGACGGCTGGCGCTTCCCAAATGCTGATGACGCCCAGTATTGCAAGGATGCCAAACCAGGCACACATGATCGGGCCGAAAAAGCGACCGACCGCGCCAGTGCCATGCCGCTGAATCCAGAACAGGCCGGTTAGCACCACCGCCGTAATCGGCAGCACGTATTCCTTGAGCTGCGGTGCGACCACATTCAGCCCCTCGACTGCACTGAGGACCGAGATGGCCGGCGTGATCATGCTGTCCCCGTAGAACAACGCGGCGGCGAAGATGCCGAGCATGGTCACGAACCAGGTGGCCCGTGAGTTTTTAGTCAATTCCGTGACGCGGGCGAGCAGCGCCAGACTGCCGCCTTCGCCGCGATTGTCGGCGCGCATGATGATGGCCACATACTTGAGGGTGACCAGTACCATGATCGTCCAGAAGATCAGCGATAACACGCCGAGGATGCTCGCCGGCTCTACCGTTATGGGGTGATGTCCGGCAAAAGTTTCCTTGAGGGCGTAGAGCGGGCTGGTGCCGATATCGCCAAACACCACGCCAATGGCGCCAATAATCAACGCCGATGGGCGGCTCGCAGGTTCATGCGCCGACATTCTGCAGTCTCCTTAGAAATTTATAAGAACCCCTCTCCCGCAGACGGGAGAGGGCAGGGGTGAGGTTTTTTCAATCACTGAGCTGGCCAGAGGCTGTATAAAAACGCCTCTTTTCGTGATTGGGTAATCAACCGCTACTACAGATAGCGCATTTGCAGATAGATCATGCTGATCACAATCGACAACAGCATGATCGGAAACGCCATCAGCGTGTACTGAACAAAGCGGATCGGCTGGCCGGCCCGTTCAGCGAACCCGGCGACCACCAGATTGGCGCTGGCTCCGATCAATGTCCCGTTGCCGCCCAGACACGCGCCCAGCGACAGCGACCACCACAGCGGCATCAAACCCTCCGGGCCACCGAAGGTGGGGGCCATGGCTTTGATCAGCGGGATCATGGTGGCGACGAAGGGGATATTATCGATGATCGCCGACAGGATCGCCGACGACCAGAGAATGACCATGGAGGTTGCCGTCAGGTTGCCGCCGGTCAGCGCTAGCATCTTGTCGGCTAACAATCTGAGTAGGCCGGTGCTGTCCACGCCATGTACCACAATGAACAGGCCAACAAAGAAGAAAATGGTAATCCATTCGACTTCGTTGAAGGCTTCCAGGACGTGCTTGCTTTGCTCCTCCGGGCCGTGTCGCCAATTAGCCAGCAGCAACAGCAACGCTGCGCCGGTCATGGCGACGGTGGCGGCTTCCAGCCCCAGAAAGCGTGCGAAGATAAAACCGGCGATGACCAGGCCGATAACGATCAGGCAATGCCTGAGCAGCATCGGGTCAGTAATGGCCTCATATTCATTGAACTGCATGACCCGCTGACGATCTTCCGGTGCAGCTTTGAGATACCGGCCCCAGATGAAATAAATCGGAATCAGGGTCGCCGCCATGATGATAACAATGACTGGCGACAGGTTATAGGCGAAATCGTTAAAGGTCAGTCCGGTGGCCGAGCCGATCATGATGTTGGGTGGATCGCCGATCAGGGTCGCGGTGCCGCCAATGTTCGATGCGAAAATCATCGCGAACAGGTAGGGATACGGTTTGACCTTCAGTTCCTCGGTAATCAGCAGGGTCACGGGTACAACCAGCAAGACCGTCGTCACGTTGTCCAGAAACGCGGAAGTCACCGCCGTGACCAGTGAGATCATCACCAGAATACCCCAAGGCTGGGCATTCACTTTCTTGGCTGCCCAGATCGCCAGGAACTGGAAAATGCCAGACTGGCGGGTGACAGCGACGATGACCATCATGCCAATCAACAGGCCGATGGTGTTGAAATCGATCCCGCGAATCGCTGCTTCCTGATTCAGGATGCCCAGAACGATCATTAACCCCGCCGCCAGCAGTGAGACAATGGCGCGATTGACCTTCTCGCTCATGACCACCCCATAGGTGATCACGAATAACAGGGCCGCCAGCCACATAGACCCTGCGGACGCAACTTCTCCAGAACCGTGCATGTCAGTGATGCTCCTCAAGCAGAGTGTGTAAAACATCCGAGGAAGAAATCATTCCTTCCAGGTGATGACTATCACGATGTACCACCGGGATGCTGGTATGGCTGTGCAGCATCATCTGTACGATCTGCATGGCGGGAGTGTCGGGATGCGCCACCGGGTCCCGGTTCAACCATTGACTGACCAACTCTTGGCCGCGTTCACGCAGTCGTTGCGCCAGGTCATGGGCGGTTTCGGTAATAAAAGCCACATTGTCCAATCCTTCGCGCATCAATACGGCGGTGGGCAGGGTCAGTTGCAAGACCGAGTAGATGCCGAAAGTACCCGCATAGCGGCCCTGCTCGTCGACCACCGGCAGGTGGCGCAGGTGGTGCTGAAGAAGGACCTGAGCGGCGGCGGCGACGGTGTCGGTCGTGCGCAGCTTCACCAGGCTGGAACGCATCAAGGTGCGGGCTGTCATGAAAAACCTCCTGATTTAAGGAAATGCCACAACAGTATAGAAAGGAGGTTGTCGGTGTGCGTAAAAATGTTGTAAACGCTGGCTCCGGAGAATGCAGTGCTGAACCTGCTACACTTCATAGAAAACTCAAGGAACTGACGCTATGTCGCAAGAATCCGGAACCTTCTCTCCGGACAGTCTCCCCGAACCCCGCCGATTCCCCTGTGCGCAATGCGGCGCTTCGCTCGAATATGCCCCAGGCGCTGAGGTTCTCCGTTGCAGCTATTGCGGCCACGAGAACGCTATCGTCGCTGCTCACGCGCCGATTGCAGAACAGGATTTCCAGCAGACGCTGCGTGAACTGACGAACTCCGTAGCTACCCGTGAAAGCATTGCTATTCATTGCGAGTCTTGCGGCGCTTCCTACAGCTTTGATGCCGCGACTCATGCCGGGGAATGTCCGTTCTGCGGCGCACCGGTCGTGGCGAAAACCGCACAACATCGCGAGTTGCTGCCTCAAGCCCTGCTCCCGTTCAACATCACCCGCGACCAGGCCCATTCAACGTTCCGTCAATGGCTCGGCAGCCTCTGGTTCGCGCCCGGCAAGCTCAAGGACTACGCCCGCAATGACGCCCGCCTGACCGGCATGTACGTTCCCTATTGGACGTATGACGCCGCCACGGCCACGAGTTACCAAGGCGAACGCGGCGACAATTATCAAGTCCAGGAAACCTACCAGGCGATGGAAAACGGCAAGGTGGTCACTCGCACCCGCATCGTCACCAAAATTCGCTGGCGTCCAGCGTCCGGGCGGGTCTCCCGGTTCTTCGATGACGTCCTGGTGCTGGCCAGTCGTTCACTGCCACGGGAAATTACCGAACGGCTGGAGCCTTGGGATTTGGCGAATCTGACGCCTTATCAGGAAGCGTATTTGAGCGGCTTCCGCAGTGAAATGTATCAGGTTGAGCTGGACCAGGGCTTCGAACGCGCCCGAGAAATTATGGCAATCACCATCTGCCGGGATATTGAGCGTGACATCGGCGGCGACCACCAGCGCATCCACGCGATGGATACCCGCTATGGCGACATCCGTTTCAAACACATTCTGCTGCCAGTCTGGATGTCCGTATTCCGCTTCCGGGACAAGATTTACCGATTTGTGGTCAATGGCCGCACCGGCGAAGTCCAGGGCGAGCGGCCCTACAGTCCGTGGAAGATCGCCTTCGCTATCCTGTTAGCGGCGCTGGCCATCGGCGGCGGCCTGGCCATCTGGCAGCACTATCACTAATCTTCCCGCATTCACCCTGAACATCGGCGAGCGCCTCATATACAAATCCATCCTTGACCAGACCGAATTGCGGCGTTCCCGGTGTCAGGGTGCGCCATAGCGCCCGTTCCTCCGACGATTTTTTTAAAAGCGGGTTGAACCACCCAAAAATCCAACGCGCTAATCGCCAGCAAAACCGCCGTGAAGAGGGATACCGTCAAAAAAACAGCTTTCAGCTTTAATTTCATCATGTTCTATTCATTATAGTTCACTGATACGATTCAAAATTTTGACAAATCCACTCCATTCCTGCGAGTTTGCGCTGATTTTAACCAACACGCTCAAACTTCGCGGATTCGGTATCGGTAGCCGTAGCGACGCCCAGTTCCAGAAAATACGCCAGCAATGCCAGCAAGCCGACGCCAACCGCCCATCCGCCCATCTGCCAAGCCCAGATCGAGGGAATGCCGAATAACCAGGTCGCCGGTGCGTTGGGATCGCCGAACAGGGTATTGCCGATAATCGCGCCGGGACCAGCGACGATCAGCAACCATAACCCGGTCAGGATGGCGATGGGCCATACCCAGCGGCGCTTGTGCGGCGGCAACGCCGTCCGCTCCGCCAGCCAGCGATGACATTCCAACTTGCGCTCGGCGTCATCGCGGGTCAAAGCCGATATCAGCATGGCGACTCCGAAATTGGCCAGTAAACCCCAGGCGGCGGCATGAATGGTTAGCGGCCAGCGGCCCCAGACGGTGATGCCGAACCAGCGCAATCCTGCCGCTTCGGTCAATGTGACGGCGACCAGTCCCAGTAACAGGCCCGCAGTAACGCCCTGCCGGGTCAGAAACGGCCAGTAACAAACCGCCGTCAACGCCGGAACCATTTGCAGACCGTAGGACACCGCCAACCCGCCCAGCAACGCCAGCGCCTCGCCGGACGCACTGGCAACCAGCAGCGCCAGGATCACGATGCCTACCACGCCCATGCGCCCGATGAATTTCAGCGTGTGGTCGTCGGCGCCGGGCCACAGGAACCGCTGAAACACATCCCAGGCGATCATGCCGCCCGCCGTGGCCATATAGCAGGAAGCCGTCGATTCCATGGCGGCCAGCGCCGCGATAGCCAGTAACCCGACCAGCCACGGCGCGGTCTGACCCAGCAGATTGATCAACTGTGGCGTCAGCAAGTCGCGCCCGCCTGGCCGGTCGAGCAGGTCTTGATGTTGCAGTTCTTCGACCATCACCGGATGGACCAGATCGGGATGGGCGTCCATGAAGGTCCGATCTGCACCGAGAAAATGCCCGCCGACGCCTTGAATGGCGGTGAATGCGATCAGGATCAGCCCGATCACAAAAGCGGAAGCCCAAACCTGCTGGGCGGCGAACGCGGGGCGGCGACTGGCCAGCGCCAGCATCGAAAAGGCCGGTGAAGCCTGAATGCCCATCAGTCCGATCAGATAGGTGAGCACCATGCTTCCGGTCCACGCCCCACCCATCGCCTGCGAGCCGTCACGCACCCACTGGACCGCGCCGGGAATCGCCAGATAGTGGCTGTAGCCGTCGGGAGTCCGGCGAGGATCGTCCTGGGTCAGGGCGATCACTCCGGCCATCAGTCGATCCCACCCGCCGATGTAATGGAGCGTCAGCAGACCGATAGTGACGATGCCCGCCGCCAGCAACAGCATTTGCAAAGCGCCGACCCAGGCCACGGTGCGCAGTCCGCCCGAAGCGACGTAGCTGACGACGACACTGGACAGCACCCACATGCCAAATTCCACACCCAGCAGCCCATCGGTCAGAACATTAAACAAAAATCCGGCGGCGCGCAGTTGCAGGCCGAGATAGGGAACCGAGAAAAACAGCGCCACACTCACCACCAGCAACCGCAGCCAATCGGAACGGAAATACCAGGCCAGCATGGCGCCCGGTGTGGTGAAGCCATAACGCCGACTTAGCAGCCATTGTCGCTTGAGAAACAGGATGCCCGTTAACGGAATGGTCAGCGCATAGAACGAAGCGTAGGTGTATTGCCAGCCTTCCGTGTAGGTCAGGCCGGGATGGCCGATGAACGTCCAGCCCGAGAAACAGACCGCGGTCGCCGCCAGCGTGAACAGCATTGGCGACAGCTTGCCCCCGGCCAGGAAATAGTCCGCCGCCGTGTGCGCCCGTCGGGCGCCGATCACGCCCCAGACGATGCAGTAAGTCCAGTACAGGATCATACAGCCGAAGATCCAGGTGATTTTCGGGGTCAGGGCGGCCATTTCGGTCATAGGTTTTCAACGTATGAGGTTCAGTCAGAAATAGGTTTGCAGTCCCAGGCTGAATTCGGCGACGCCCTTCCAGTAGCGCCCGTCTACGCGCAACGATAAATGCTGCTCCAGCGCCAGGTTCTGCGTGATGACCGCTCGCAGCCCGGCATCCTGCTCGCCGCTCCGATAGTCCAGCCAGGTTGCGCTGGCCAGCACTTTCCAAGCGGCGGTCGGTTGCAACAACACTCCGGCGGTCAGGCTCGGCCCGGCGCGGTGATCATCGGCCAACTCTGCGCCGTAATCCAGTTCCAGTCCCGGCCAGCCGAACCACACGGTCCGCCAGGGCCAGGTCGTTTCCGCCGCCAGCCCCAGCCCACCGCTGAGATTGAAGGCGGTGCGATTCGGATCATCCGAACGTGGAATAGGTTCCCAACCGGCGTGAATCCACCAGGCCGAGCGCGGCGTCAGCGCATTGCAGGGCGGCAGCGAGGTGATATCGAGTACTGTCAGCCGATCCAGCGTCAACCCGCCGCGCTCTGGGTCATGACGCACCGCGACGCTCAACAGCTCAATCTGGGCGTCCGGGGTGTAACCCGCATCGGGTTCCAGCAGATCGTGATAACTGGCCCGTGCGTTCAACTCCACGAATGCCGCGCCGTCCCGCTGGCCCAGCCCGATGCCCAGTCGTCGCGAGGCATGACCGGTTTCCGGGCGGGTCGCGAAGGGTTCAATCGCGACCGGCGCGGCAGGAACGGTTAACGCCTGACGAGCGGTCAACAGGCGATGCGCGCCAGCATCCGGCGGCGGATCGACGCCCTTTGCACCGTGGCTAGTCCGCTGATACTGGCGCTGATCCAGGGCCAGTTCCAGTAATAAAGCTTGTCGTTCTGGAGCCAGTCGGGTCAATTCCGGCGCAGCGGCCAGATCGGGATCCTGCCACAACCGCCGCGCCAACGATTGTTCGCTGGCCGTCAATGCCGGGTAACGACGCTGAATAACCGTACCACGCGCTGGCCGGGCGACCGCTTCACCGACCAACCCCGGTTGTTCGACCATCTGGCGGATCGTGTCCGCCGGCAGCGTCCATAGCGTAAAAGCATCGCTCAACCGCAAGTCTGGATCGGCGGCTTCCAGCAGAGTCAGCAATTGCCAAGCGCAGTTCTCCCGGAAAAAGTAATAGTCAAATTCGATGCCGCGCAATTCCCAGAGGTGTTCGATGAGCCGTTGCAGTTGTGGCGGGCGCAGATTCAGCCGATATTCCCAGAGATCGCGGCTTTCCAGATCGCTGTAGGTGCGCACCAGCTTGTAATACGGCTGGATGTCGAAGCGGCCCTTGAATCCTCCAGCGATGCCGTCTATAGCGTACATCAGGACGTTGCTGTCGGAATCGTCAGCGGCGTAGTTGATCGTATAGGCCAACAGCCGGGTTTGTTCGGTCTGGCCGCGCTGATCCAGCCGCAGCAGGGTATGGCCGAACAGCGAGGCGGGATTATTGAGATAGGCCGAGGCAAAAATGAGGGTGGCTGCTTCGGCGTTCAGTTCCCGGAACCAGTGCTGGAAACGCTCGCAGGTCTGCGGGGGCAGGCGGCGGTCATCGAAGTCCAGTTCCGCTTTCAACCAGCGGTAACGGGCGATGAAGGCGCATTGGGCGGGTTGGGGATCGCCGCCGACCGGCTCGTCGGTGAAAAAAGCGCGCAGCGTCGCCGCCAATTCCGCTTCTGGATCGGTCTTGCCGATTGGGGAGAGGAAAAAGCGCGGATCGTCGGCGTCGCTGACGACGCCTTGGGCATTCAGTCGGTAATGCAACAGCGCTGGCCACTCGCGCCGTGCCGCCAGATCAGCGGTGTCAGCACGGGCCAGCAATTCGGCCAGATAGGCGGAATCAGCGCGGGCGTTCGTTGCAGGGAGCAAAGTTCCCAGCAGCAGAACGCCGATGAGCGGGAGAATCGGAAGAATCAGTTCAACGCCAGCCGCTGACCAAAGCGGGGTTCCGCCTGCATTTCCCGGTTCAACGTCGCCAGCATTTCGGCGGCGCTGGTCTGGTCGCTGGGGAACAGCACGGTAAATTTCGCTTGAGTGAACGTGAAAAATTCCGGCTGGTGTCCGGATTCGACGCCGAGCAGGGTCGCCAGTGAGGCCAGATATTCACCCTGGCCGGCAGACATATCCTGCTTGATCCGGTCCAGATTGACGTTGGCGAACTCGGCGATTTGTTGCTGGCGGTTCATGAACGTTGTGCTGCCGGAACTGCCCGCGCTGGAAGCGGAACTGGGGTCGGTGACGACCGTGCAAGCGGCAGCCCCCAAACCGAGGGTGGCGATTAAGGCAGCATTCAGCAGAAGTTTCATAAGTGGATCCTCAAAAAGCACCAGGTTGCATTCACAATGAAGATTGAAGGTCATAAGGTTAAAGGCTAACCGCCAAAGGTTAAAGGCATATCGCATGAAAAGTCATTTTTCGCTGGTCCTGCTGTCTACCCTGCAATGCAACGCGGATTGCGAGTATTGCTTCGAGAACAAAACCACCGATCGGCTCACTCTCGACCGACTGAAGGAAATGATCTGCAAGGTGCTGGATTATATGGTCGAAAAGTCGCTGGCGTCGCTCACCCTCTACTGGCAGGGCGGCGAGGCAATGTTGTTGCCGCCCAGTTGGTATGAGCAGGCCCATGAACTCATCCAGCGTGAAGCCGAAGCGCGAGGCAAGCAGGTCTTCCACAGCCTGCAAAGCAATATGCTGGCCTACAGTTCCCGCTGGAATAAGGTGGTCGCCGAGATGTTCGGCAACTCCATCGGCACCTCGCTGGACTATCCCAATCTGCACCGCAAATTGCTCGGTCAGGGGCCGGAGAGTTACAACGCCATCTGGACGAAACGGGTGCAGGAAGCGCGGGCCGCCGGGATTGACGTGCAGGTCATCGCCGTTCCCAATCAGGCCACTTTGGACATCGGCGCGGAGCGCTTCTATACGCACTTCGTCGATGAACTCGGCGTTACCGATTTTCAGGTGAATACGCCTTTTCCGGGCGGCGAAGCGACGGCAGCCAAAAAGGCGCTGCCGGTGGCCGAAGTGGAGGCGCTCTGCCGCTTCTATACCGAACTGGCCGATGTCTGGCTGGAGCGCGGCTACTCGCGTGGCGTTCGGGTCGGGCCGCTCGATGCGCTACTGGCGCATTTCAGCCATGAGCCGGCTACTTTACCCTGCATCTGGAGCGACAACTGCGCCAATGCGCTGGTGTCTATCGACGCCCGTGGCTATGTCGCGCAATGCGATTGCTGGGTGACCAGTTATCCCGACTATCACTACGGCAATATTTTCGAGTGCGACAGTTTCGGCGAACTGCTGCGTAACAGTCCGGCCCGCAAGCAGTTCAATGAACGACCAATCCAGCTCATTCAGCGGGATTGCCTGAGCTGCGATTATCTCTCGCTATGCCACGGCGGTTGCCCGGTGCGCACCTACACCGTCCATGGCTCGCTGTTTGAGAAAGATCCCTACTGCGAGTTGTATAAGGTGATGTTCAGCCGGATGCAGCGCGCAGCGCGAGATCTGGCGCGTGAGGCCACCGCGACGCAGTGCGTGGCGGCGTGATCGGTACGGCGGCGCGGCGGATGGAATATGCCATGTGGCATAGCAATGCACCTTTCAGCCGCCGCGCAAAGTCTTTGCATGAACTCCCGATTTTATTCAGCTAAAATAACCCGTCAGTTGGTTGGGATTTTATCCCTCCTCACTGGAACTTGGATTTATCGATCCAACATCACAAGCGAGAATCCTCATGAAGAAACAAGAAAGCGTTTGGCTGGCCGCAACTCTGGGCTGTGTCTTGTCGATGCCGGCGCTAGCTGCCCAACCAACGGATGCGGACAAGTTCAAAGAAGAACTCAAGGCGGTGTTGAACCAGCACGACGAAGCGATCAACACACAGGATATCAAGGCCCTCATGACGTTTTACGCCGACGCCCCCGGTGTGGTGTTAATGGGTACGGGGCCTGGCGAATTCTGGAAAGGCAAGGCAGCAATTGAAGAGTTCTACAAGCAATTTTTCCAGGATTTCAAGGCTGGGACCCTCAAGCATGAATGCCCGGAAGCCTCTAGTGGAAATGATGGCGATGTGGCTTGGCTGATCGCTTCCTGCAATATGCAGGACGCCACGCCGGACGGACAGACGCGCGAATACCTCCTCAACGTGTCGGGCGTGCTGAAGAAAGAGAAAGCGGGCTGGAAATTCCAAACCTTGCACTTTTCCAACCTGACCGGTGGCGATATGCCTCCGCCGGATGAAGTTCCGTCTCCAAAAGATGCCCCGCCAGCCGCAGAAACGGCTCCGAAAGCCCAATGACCGGGGATCAACTATGACTGATCAACACGATGTAAAAGATCCCGAGTGGGTTGAGGAACCCGTTGCGGAGCAACGGCGCACGTTCCTGCGCGGCTTGGGCAAGTGGTCGCAAGCCGTCATCGGCGGCGTACTGCTGGGCGGAGTGATGAGTCCGTCGGCGCAAGCCAGCAGCTGGGTCAATCGCCGTGGGGGCGGCACCGCTGCTTGGGTCAATCGCAGTGGCGGCGGCTGGGTGAATCGTGGCGGTAGTTGGGTGAATCGTTCCGGCGGCGGCGGTTGGGTCAATCGTTCCGGCGGTGGCTGGGTGAATCGCGGCGGTGGCTGGGTGAATCGTTCCGGCGGCGGCGGTTGGGTCAACCGGCGCGGTGGCAGCACCGGCTGGATCAATCGTTAAATTAAGTTTAGACGGGAGGGGCAACCGGCTTGGTTGTCCCTAAGAAGGTCAATGGGCAAGACGGCAATTTCTGAGTCTCCTGCTAACCCTTAAACTGTGGCTTGCGTTTTTCACGGAAAGCGTTTAGTCCCTCCTGGTAGTCATGGCTGTCGTACACCACGCGGCGCAGTCCCTGCATCCGTTCAAACAGTTCGGGCGTAATCGCGTGGGCACTGGCCAGCAGTCGCAACTGTTCCTTCATCACTGCAATGCTCAATGGCGAGTTGGCGACGACATGCGCAGCGAGGCCATAGACGAAATTTTCGATGTCATCCATCGGCTTGATGTAGTTGATGACGCCCAGGTTCAATGCCTGCGCCGCTGGGATCGGTTGCGCAGTGAACAGCATTTCCTTGGCGACAGGCAGGGGAATCATGTTCATCAGTGTCAGCAAACCGCCGAGATTGTAGGGAACGCCGAGCTTGGCCGGGGTAATGGCAAAGGTTGCTTCAGGCGTAGCAACCAGCATGTCGCAAGCCATCGCTACTTCGCAGGCGCCGCCCCAGACTCCGCCTTCAATCAGGGCGATGACCGGCGCGGGAAATTCCTGAATCGCCCGCACCAGGACGCGCAATGAATCACTCCAACCGAGCGGATCGCGACCCCGGTCCGGCAGTTCGCTGACATCGTGACCGGCAGACCAAACCTTGACGCCTGCCGGGGCGCGTAACACGGCAGCACGGATATTTTTTTCCCGAAAGCACTCCAGAGCAACGGTGATTTCTTGAATCAGCGCCTCGCTGAGGGCGTTGCGCTTCTGGAGATGGTTCATCACGATAGTGCCTATCGCGTCCTTGGTTTCCGTCAGAATTAGAGACACAGCAGTACTCCGAGGAGTTTGTAGGGAAATTGCCCGATGCAGTTTATGCCATGTGGCATAACCCCTCTCTCAACGAGAGAGGGGAGTGATTAGCGATCAATCCACCTTGGCAGCAGGGGCGCTGGCGGTCATTTGTTCCGCCTCGTTCACCCAGCCGCCGCCTAGCGCGGCGTACAGACTGATCACCGCCGTGTACAGCGCGCCCTGATCCTGCACATACTGAAGCTGCGCGGTGTACAGATTGCGCTCAGCATCCACCACCGTCAGGTAGTCAGAGTAGCCGTTCTGGTAGCGCAGCGTCGCCAGATCCAGAGTGCGTTGCAGCGCCTTGACCTGCAATGCATTATCTTGCAACTGCTCCTGGAGCTTGCTGACCGCGATCAGACTGTCGTTGACTTCGGCGAAGGCTTTTTGAATGACCTGCTGATAATTCAGCAGCGTTTCCTGCTGCACCGCTTCTGCGACCTGCAACTGACCGGTCAGCGCGCCGCCGGTGAAAATCGGCTGCGTCAGTTGACCGGCGAACTGCCAGGTTCGCGATGGCCCTTCAAACAAATCCGAGAGATCACCGCTGGCGAAGCCCAGCAGCCCGGTGAGTGAGATGTTGGGATAGAACGCCGCCTTGGCGACGCCAATCTGGGCGTTGGCGGCGATCAACTGCTGCTCAGCCTGACGGATATCGGGACGGCGTTCCAACACATCGGAAGGCAGACCTGCCGGCGCTTGCGGCATCCCCAGTTGATCCAGCGTCACGCCTCTCTGGATCGGACCGGGATTACGCCCCAGCAGCAGACTGATGGCGTTTTCCTGTTGGGCGATCAGCCGCTCCAGTCGCGGCACCTGCACCGCCGCGCTCTGGTACTCCGATACTGCCTGCTGGTAATCCAGCTCCCCGATCAGGCCAGCCTTGAAGCGCAGTCCGTTGATCCGCACCGACTCACTGCGGGTTTGCAGGGTCGCCTTGGTCACGGCCAGTTGCTTATCGAAATCTAGCAACAGCACGTAGCTGTTCGCGACCTGACTGATCAGAGTCAGAATCACCGTGCGCTTGGCTTCCTCAGTCGCCAGCAGTTGGGCGCGGGCCGCCTCGGTGGCGCTGCGCAGCTTGCCCCACAGGTCCAGTTCGAACGATACATCCAGATCAACCTGGTAGCTGTTGGCGGGATTCTCGCCCAACGTGACATCGCCATTCTCAGTGTTACGGGTGCGCGCTCCGACCGCATTCGCTCCCACCTGCGGGAACTGCGCGGAGCGGGTCACGCCATAGCGACCCATATACTCTTCCACCCGTGCGGTCGCGATCTGTACGTCCTTGTTCTCTTGCAACGCGGTCTGGATAAGCTGATTCAACACCGGGTCGCGAAACTGATTCCACCAGGTGGTATTGGCGAAATCGTTAGCCTGCTGGATATTGACTTCCCATTGGGCCGGAACCGGCACTTCCGGGCGTTGGTAAACCGGGCCGACCGCGCAACCGGTCAACGCTACGCCAAGCGCGGTAGCGAGTAACGTCTTACGCATCGTGGCGTCCTTCTGCAGCGGGAGTGGTGGTCGCGGTCGGTGCGGCTTCCAATGCCGCCGGTTCCTCCTGTGAGGGAGGGTTGGGGTGGGGGGCTTTCTCTTTCTTGCCGCTGGTCTTCTCGCTGATGCCCTCGAACAGCCGGAAGAACATCGGCACGAAGAAGATCGCCAGCACGGTGGCGGCGGTCATGCCGCCGACGATGCCAGTGCCGATGGAATGCCGGCTGTTGGCCCCAGCCCCGGTCGCGATGACCAGCGGAATCGCACCGAGAATGAAGGCCAGCGAAGTCATCAGGATCGGACGGAACCGCAAGCGCGCTGCTTCTACTGCCGCTTCCAGCACCGGCATTCCTTCCTCGTGCTTCATCACCGCGAATTCCACGATCAGGATGGCGTTCTTGGCCGCCAGTCCGACCAGGGTCAGCAGGCCGATCTGGAAGTACACATCGTTTTCCATCCCGCGCAGCCAGACCGCCAGCAAGGCTCCGAAGATGCCGAACGGCACCGCCATCAACACGCTGAACGGCAGCGACCATTTTTCATACTGGGCGGCCAGAATCAGGAACACCATGATCAGGCCGTAGATAAACACCATCGCCGAATCACCGCCAACTTTGATTTCCTGATAGGCTTGGCCGCTCCAGGCGAAGGAGTAGCCCTCTGGCAACACCTCGCGGGCCACCGCCTGCATGGTGGCGAGGGCCTGACCGGAGCTGTAGCCCGGCGCGGCACCGCCGGTCACCTTGGCGGCCGGGAAGGTGTTAAAGCGGGTGATCAGATTCGGGGCGCTGGTATAGTTGAGCTTGGTCACTGCCGCCAGCGGCACCATGCCGCCATTGGTGGACCGCACATAAATCTGCTTGATGTCCTCCGGGCGGGAACGGAATTCCGGGGCCGCCTGCACGATCACTTGCCACACCTGGCTATACAGGTTGAACTGGCTGACGTACAGCGAGCCGAACAGGGCTTGCAGGGTGCCGAACACGTTATTGACCGGCACACCCAGGGTGTTGGCCTGCTCGCGGTCCAGGGTCACGTACAACTGCTGTGAGGCAGCATTGATGGTGGTCGTCAACCCGCGCAGCTCCGGGCGCTGATTGGCCTTGGCGACGAAATCCTTGGTCACCTTCGCCAGTTGCTTGATGTCGCTGCCGCCGCGACTCTGAATCCAGAACTCGAATCCGCCAGTGGTGCCGAGACCGGGAATCGACGGCGGGTTGAACACCAGGGCGATGGCTTCGCCAATGCCGGCGAATTTGCCCATGATTTCGCGGATGACATTGGGGGCGCTCTCTTTGGGATCTTTCCGCTCCTCGTAGTCCTTGAACGACACGAACAAGGTGGTTTCGGTGGTCTTCATCTGCGAATCCAGCAGGCTGTAGCCGTTGACCGCGACCACGCTGCCGACTGCGGAATTAGCACGGAAGATATCGCTCATCTGAGCACCCGCTGCTTCAGTCCGATCCAGACTGGCGCCGTCAGGCAGGATGCCCACGCCGAAGACATAGCCCTGGTCTTCATCCGGCACGAAGCTGCTCGGCACTTTGTTGAACAAGCCGTAAATCGCCACCAGCATCACCGCGAACAGCGTCAACCCCAGCAGCACCCGCTTGGTGATAAAACGCACGCTTTCGGCGTAGCCACGGGTCATCCAGTCGAAGCCGCGATTGAAGGGGCCGAAGAAGAATCGGTAGAGAAAATCGGTGCGCTGGTCGCCGTGTTCGCCCGGCTTAAGCAACAGCGCTGCTAACGCCGGACTCAGGGTCAACGCCACCAGGCCGGAAATTGCCACTGAGATCGCAATGGTGATGGCGAACTGCTTGTACAACTGCCCGGTCATGCCACCCAGGAACGCGACCGGCACGAATACTGCGCCCAGCACCAGCACCACCGCGATGACCGGACCGGTCACTTCCTCCATCGCCCGATGCGCCGCTTCCTTGGGCGAGAGATGAAATTCCGCCATGTTGCGCTCGACGTTCTCTACCACCACGATGGCGTCGTCCACCACGATGCCGATGCACAGCACCATGCCGAACAGGGTCAGCATGTTGATTGAGAAGCCCAGCAGGTACATCCCGCTGAAGGTGGCGATCACCGAGACGATCACCGCCACGATGGGAATGACGGTGGCCCGCCAGCTTTGGAGAAAGATGAACACTACCAGGATGACCAGCACGATGGCTTCCATCAGGGTCTTCACAACCTCGTCAATCGAGGCTTTCACGAACTTGGTGGTATCCAGGGCGATGGAGTAGTCGAGTCCGGCCGGGAAGCTTTTCTTCAGTTCTTCCAGCGTCTCTCGCACCTGCTTGGACACATCCAAGGCATTGGCCCCTGCCTGCTGGTATACCGCGATGGCGGTGCCGATCTTGCCATTGAAGCGGCTGCGCAGGTTATAGCTTTGCATCCCCAGGGTCACGTAGCCGACATCCTTGAGCCGCAACACGCCGGCACCGGTGGAACTGGCGCGCAGGATGATGTTCTCGAACTCCTCAGGCGTGGTCAGTCGACCCTGGGTGGAGACCGGAAAGGTCAGTTCCACCGGCCCGTTGGTCGGTGACTGGCCGATTTGGCCGATGGCGAACTGCTGGTTCTGGGTCTGGATGGCGTTGATCACTTCATCAGTGGTCAAGCCCAGCTCGCTCATCCGGTCCGGTTTCAACCAAATCCGCATCGCATAGTTGGGCACCCCGAAAATCCCGGCCTGATTGGCGCCGGGAATCCGTTGCAGGGCGTTGAGCACGTACAGGTAGGCGTAGTTGCCAACAAAGGTTTCGTCTTGGCTCCCGTCCGGCGAATAGATCGCGATCACCATCAGGAAGGTGGACGATTTGGTCTGGACCTGCACCCCCTGTTTGGACACCTCCGACGGCAACTGCGGCAAGGCCAGACTCACCTGATTCTGCACGTTGACCTGGGCGATGTCGGGATCGGTGCCAATGTTGAAGAACACGTTCAGATTCATGTTGCCGGTCGAAGAACTCGACGAGTACATGTACATCAGGTTGTTCACGCTGTTGACCTGCTGCTCGATGGGCGCGGCCACGCTTTGCGACACCACATCGGCGCTGGCGCCGGGATAAGTGGCGCTCACCTGCACCTGCACCGGCGTGATGTTGGGGTACTGGGCGATCGGCAGCACGCCCATCGCCGACAGCCCGGCCAGGGTCAGGATGATGGAAATGACCGCCGCAAAGACCGGGCGGTCAATAAAGAAATGGGAGATCATCGGGCGCCCTCTCAGGGTTTGAGCAGCGTGGCGCTGGGGACTTTCGCCGGCTCGGGCGCAGGCGCCGCAGCCGGACGAATCTGCACCGGTGCGCCGGGTTGCAGCCGCACCGCGCCGTCCACCACCACCCGGTCGCCGGTTTCCAGACCGGAATTGACGATCCACTGGTCGCCGTACCAGTCGCCGACCTGAATCGGCTTGGGCACGGCGGTGTTGTCCGGGCCGACCACAAACACAAATTTGCCGCTCGGCCCCTGCATCACCGCGACTTGCGGCACCATGATCGCGTTGGGGCGAACCGCGCCCTTGAGTTGCACCCGCACGAACTGACCGGGACTCAACTGATTATTTGGGTTAGGCACGACAGCGCGGATGTTGTAGGTGCCAGTTTGCGCGTTCACCATCGGATCCACGAACGTGATCTGGCCCTTCTGCGGATAGCTCGATCCGTCAGCCAGAATCAGTTCCACTTGCACCTTGCTCAGTCCCGGTCCCTTCAACTGTCCTTTTTCCTGTTGATCGCGGATTTTCAGGACTTCGTTTTCGCCGACCCCGAAGTTGACCCACATCGGGTCGATTTGCACGATGGTGGTGAGCTGGTTGTTATTACCGGCGGGCGTGATCAGAGCGCCTTCGCGGAAATTGGCGCTGCTGGACAGGCCAGTGAGCGGCGATTTGATGGTGGTGTAGCCCAGATTCAGTTGCGCCGTATCGACCTGCGCCTTGGCCGCCTGCACTTGGGCCAACGCGGTCAGTTCGCCGGCGATGGAGTTATCCAGATCCTGCTGGCTGACCGCATTTTGCTTGGCCAGCGGCTTGACCCGCGCCAAGGTTTGGCGGGCCCGGGTCAACGACGCTTCCTGCTGGGCGAGAGTAGCCTTGGCGCTGTCCAGCGCGGCCTGGAAGGGCTTGGGATCGAGCTGGAACAGCAGTTGCCCGGTTTTCACCAAGCTGCCTTCGACATAGGCGATCTTGTCGAGATAACCTTCGACCCGAGCGTTGATTTGCACTTGTCGGGAACTGGCGGTCTTGCCGGTGAACTCGAAGGTCGCCGGAGTATTCTCCGGTTTGATGTCGACCACGGTGACGGGGGTAGGGGGGCGGGCCTGACCGGCGGGTTGCTGCGCCAGCGCGGCGGTCGTGATGAACCCCGAAACGATTAGCGCCGCCAGGGCGCGGGATAGAGCGCTCAGCGGCTGTTGCAAACGGTGTGGCGTATACACAAACGATGCCTCAAGGTGGTTGAGTAGAACTGTGGTCTTGACGTTTAACAAGATGTCATTCGGGTATTACGATGCGGGCGGTACCACGCCATGCGCTTCATCCAGGCGACGGCGCAGCTTCTGCGCCCAGTAGTTGAAAGCCTGTTGGGCGTACCCCCAACTGGAATAAGCCTTGGAATATGAATCTACCCCCTTGCTCACGGCCTCGCCGACGCCCTGGCTCAAATCCACGTCGTATTTCTTGCCCACGCGCTTGTCCACATAGGCCGCCAGCAGTTCATTGCTGCGACTGTCGCGGAACTCGACCTCGATGGCGGCATCGCCCAGATAGGGAGCGCCCCCGGTGCCGCCGCCCGAGGCAACATCCGCGACCGCAGCGTAGGGCACGACCAGGGTCACTATGCTCATGTCGGTGTTGGTCGGCTTCAGTTCAGTCACCGCGATCCGAACCCGCAAGACTCCGGGTCCCGGCTTGTTGACCAGCGGGTAGGCCGGCTCCAGCGCCTTGACCAGCGCCTGTTGGAAGTAATCAGTCAGCGTCTTAAGTTCGTTGGGATCGATGCCCTTGTATTCGGCGTCGTTTCTATACCAGACCTTGATCGGGTCCAGCATGACTTTGTTGTACTCCTTCAGATTCAAACCGGGCTTGCGGTAGACCAGCGCGCCGCTGCCATCAGGCGCGGGCTTAAGCTGGGAATAATCTTTCAGAAAACCGGAGGGCTGGTAATCTTCCGCCGTCGTCGGCTGACTGGCGCAACTGGCGATGAAGAGACCACTGCTCAAACCGAGAGCGGTCAATAACAGGCGAGTTCGATACATTCAATTTTCCTTTTGGAAAAACGGTTGGGAAGGACATCCGGCGGCGGGTCTGGCTCACCGCACGGAGTGTAGCAGGCGCTGGGCTTCCTTGAAGAAGTCCGGTTGCGGCAGCAGTTCGCTGCTGGGGAACCGGACGAACAGGGCGGTAATTCGGCGGTTTTTCCCCATGACGATTTCCTCGAAGGTCATCGAGTTGGCCATCCGGGGGGAATCGGCAGTCACTTTAGTGTTGTTGTGATCCAGAGTGAGCGCAATCGATTCGAGCTGGAGATAGTGAGCCGGTTCGCTCAGAGTCTCCGCGACTTTGGCGAGGTGCTGCTCAAGCGTGGCCGAATCGGCGCGAAGCTGGCCCAGTTCGGTTTCCAGGTCCTGCAGTTGCTGTTCGATGGCGTCCAAATCGACCGGCTCTTGGTTCGAGGCAGTCAGCGATTCAAACCCCACTTGCGCTTTTTCCAGAAGGCTGGATTTTTGCTGGAGCAGTTGTCGCTGTTGCTGTTCCAGTTGCGTCTTTTGGATACGGCTGGTGGTCAGACGCTGCAGCGCCATTTCGATCAGGAAGTCAAAGCCCCGCCTCATCAGTTCCCGGCGGGTGTCCTGTTCATTGTCGGTCAGGCAGACCAGGCGGTGGTCGCAAAAGCTGACGGTGGTCTGAGGTACGTCCCGCCGGAGAATCTCCCCGTCCATTTCGATGCCCAACGTATTTTTTTCGACTCGAACCGCAGCGAGTCCAGCGTACAATTCCACTGGCAATGGATCAGCCGTTCGTTTCAGATAGTTCCGCGTCCCGTCGCTGAAACTGAGGATTTCCCGCAGATGATCGGGTGAAGCGAACAGGGCGCGTAACCGGGGATCGGTCATGTAGCCCTGTCGGTCGGCGGTAATGGCGGGCGACAAGGTATTCACGAAGGTCACCACGAAATCGATGGCCTGTTCGACGGAGTCCCATAGCTTGCGGCGATAGTGGCTCACCGCCCGCAAGCGCGGATCGGTGCCGTCCACCACTCGCTCGATAGCCATCAACATCAATTCCTTGTCGAATTTTCCAGGTTGGCTGGCGCCGGTAAAAAGCGATTGTAAAAAGCGAAAAGCCATGGTGGTTCTCCTTAATTATGACGTTTTTGACAAGGAGCGTGAGTCGGCTTGTCGCGTTGAAACGGGGTCATCCGTCGCGTTGGCGACCAGAGACCCCTGCCGAGAGCCGACTATTGCATCGTGACCTTGATGCCGCTGGCCGATCCCGCATTCAATTGCAAGCCCTGCGTCCGCGACTCCAGGCGCATGATCACGCCGTTCTCGTTTTTAAGCTGCAAGCCACCCACGCCGCCACCCAGCGTGATGCTGGCTTCCAGTTTAGTGTAAGTGCCAGGGAATTTTGAGATTTCTTTCAAATCATAGACTTCACCTGCAGCGCTCATTTTCGAAATCCCCACGTTGACGCCTGCCGTCAGGCCACCGATCTTGAAGGGATATTTCTTGCCGTGGAAGGTCAGGGTGCCGCCGCCGGCGCTGCCGCCCAAGATGAATGCAAATTGCGTCTCATCGATCTCGACCGTCCCGGACGGTTTCTTGGCATCCGCCGCCAGAGCCAGACTGCTGATCAAAAGCGTGGCGGCTAACAGAACCGGGCCGGTCATTTTGCGAACATTGTTCATCGAATTTCACCTTAGTTAATCCAGCGGAATCCCGGCCGGGTTATACCACTGCATGGCTAACCCGACCGGGCTATTTCATGGTCAAAACTCGCGGCTGACCAATTACTTGTTCCAACCACTCCAGCCACCCATGGTGTTCCACGATTCAGCAGGCGTGGTATCGGGCGTGGCTTCCATTTTCGCTTTCGTGACCATCAGCGTCACCGACGACGGGCCTTTGATGGTCTTGCCAGGACCTTGAACGGTTACGCCTTCGGGGACTTTTACCGAGACAATCGCGTAATCCCTTACCTTTTCCTCAGGCATACCGACATAGTTTTGCGCGTTGACAAAACTGGTTTTGAACTCGGGGTTTTCCATTTGCTTCTTTACGTAAGCCGATTCCAGGATCGTGACGTTGGAACCAGGCACCACCGCGATCTGGCCAGCCTTGAGTACCTCGCCTTTCTTGTTAGTGATGGTGATACCATCAGGTACGAGCAAGTGGTATTTCAGTTCCGGTTTGCCGATACCCGCCGGAAAGCTCTTTTCCTGAAATCCCTGCGCGTGAGCCATCACGGCGCTCAACAACAACACTAGGGCTACACTGCAAAAGCGTAAAAGTTTCATCTTCAATTCTCCTCGATTGGGGACAACCATCATGGTTTGGATTAAGAGGAACCATCAACAGTCCTCTTTGGATTATGGCGGTTCCATTGCCGCCATCTGGACAAGGCGTACTCCATCACCGTAGCGCTATTACCATCCCTCCAGCAAGCGCCGTTCCTCTACACAGGTCAGATTCATTCGGAATACCGCTCAGTCGGCCTGACTTGATCCCTGTTCAGCTTGCTCAACAACCCTGGAACAGCTTCTCAATCTGTGTCAGGCGGGTGGCGCGTTCGCCGCTGGGTTTACCGACGGCGGACACGACCTGACGGATTCTGTCGAGCGCCTCTGCCCGGGTGGCCGAGTCGGCGGGCAGCAT
>JAKLIY010000019.1 GCA_022709365.1 Pseudomonadota bacterium | reverse complement strand
GCTTCAATTCGACTCATGCTGCGGAGAATTTTTAAAGAGCGTACTACAAATAATGCTGAAGAATATGCATTATTAGAAGGAGCTACTGCATAATTTTTTGGAAATGGAGTTTTTCGACAGCCTCTAAGGGGGCAAAGGGCCAGGCCATACGCTAACCTCGTTTATCGAGACAAAACATCTTGACGACTTCCGCGAGCGCATCCCAATCCGGGATGTGTTCTACGCGGTTTTCGTCAAGCAGCAGGCGCTCTGTATTTTCATCACTCATGCTCCCCCAACCCCAACTGGAAGATCGTGCGTATTCACTTTACCGGTCTACTGCCATGACCGCCCCCCGCCCCATCATCCTCGGCATGACCGGCGCGTCCGGGGCTGACTACGGCCTGCGGCTATTACAATGTCTGCTGGAAGCCGGCCATCCGGTGCAACTGTTGCTGTCGAAGGCCGCGCAGATCGTCATCCACATGGAAACCGACCTGCGCCTGCCGAGCCGGCCCCGCGACATCCAGCGGGTTTTGACGGAACACTACCGTTGCGAGTCGGGCCAGTTGCGCGTCTACGGTCAGGATGAATGGACCGCGCCACCGGCGAGTGGCTCGGCGCTGGCGCAGGCTATGGTGGTCTGCCCCTGCACGACCGGCGCGCTGGCCGCCATCGCCAATGGCAACAGCGACAATCTGTTGGAACGCGCCGCAGATGTCAGTCTCAAAGAAGGGCGACCGCTGATTCTGGCGGTGCGGGAAACCCCGCTGTCGGTGATTCACCTGGAAAATATGTTGCGGCTGGCCCGAGCCGGCGCGATTATTCTTCCTACCAACCCCGGGTTCTATTATCGACCAGCGACCGTGGCGGAATTGGTCGATTTCATCGTAGCCAGAGTTCTCGACCGACTGAATATCCCGCATACCTTGCTGCCGCGCTGGGGTGAGGAACCTGACCCCGAGATCCTTGCGTCATGACTGCTACCCAGGAATTGCCGCTGTTTCCGCTCAATACCGTCCTGTTTCCCGGTGGCGTCATGCCGTTGCGGATTTTTGAAACCCGTTATGTCGATATGGTCAGCGCCTGTTTGCGCACTGATGCCGGGTTTGGCGTGGTGGCGATTCACCAGGGCAGCGAAACCGGCAATCAACCGATCAGTATCCACCCGGTCGGCACCTTGGCGCGCATCGTCGATTTCGACCCCATGGATGAGGGATTGCTCGGTATTACTTGCCTGGGTGTACAGCGGTTGCGGGTCGTCGGCCATCGCGTTCAGCCAGACCAGTTGTTGCTTGGCCAGGTTCAATGGCTACCCGATGATCCGCAACAATCTCCCGCCCCCAGTCACGAGCCGCTGGTCCGCGCCCTGCACGATCTGCTGGACAGTGAGGACCTGGCCGCTCAAACCCGGTTCTTCGCCCCGGACTGGGAAGATGCCGCCTGGATCGGCAACCGGCTGGCGGAATTATTGCCACTGCCACTATCGGTCCGCCAGGCCCTGCTGGAAATGACCGAGCCTCGGCAACGACTGGATATCCTGCTGGGCATGTTTCAGGGACACGCATGACGACTCATGTTCGCCGCCAACGGTTTGACCTCCACGCCGCTGGCCGCCGTCTGCATGCCGAACGCCTGACTCCGTTCCAGGTTGCTTCTGGTCCCACTCTGGTTTTTCTGCATGAAGGGCTGGGCAGCATCGGTCAATGGGGCGCTTTCCCCGCGCAACTGTGCGCCCGAACCGGGTTGCCGGGACTGGTCTACGAGCGTTGGGGCTATGGTCGTTCCGAAGGGCTGACCGGCCCTCGTCAAAATGACTATCTGCATCGGGAAGCGGAGGACAGCTTGCCGGAAGTACTGGCGGCCTGTGGCGTCGCCGAACCGCCGATTCTGTTCGGCCACAGCGACGGTGGCTCCATCGCCCTGCTGTTCGCTGCCGCTTATCCTGAGCGAACCCGCGCCGTGATCAGCGAAGCCGCGCATGTTTTTGTTGAAGAGGTCTGCCTGGCAGGCATCCGCCGCGCTGGCGACGCCTACGAACAAGGAGAATTGCGCGCCGGGTTGCGCCGCCATCACGGCGACCATGTGGACCTCATGTTCCGGGGCTGGCATGACATCTGGTTGCGGCCCCATCGTCGCTCCTGGAATATGGAAGCCGAACTGCGCCGCATCCTCTGCCCAACGCTCATCCTTCAGGGCGAAGACGATGAATACGGCACCCGCGCTCAGGTGGACGCTATCGCCACTGGCGTCAGTGGCCCTGCTGAAATTCTGTGGCTGCCCGGTTGCGGTCATACGCCCCATCATCAGTTGCGGGAAGCCGTGCTGGACGCTGTCGCACATTTTATCAACCGAGCCTGCGCTAATATTGACCATTGACGCTTTGCAACCATCGAACCCAAGCTAAAAAATCAGGAAACTGTTATGTCCGAACCTCTCGAATCGACTCCAGCCAATCCCGGCCCGGCTTCCCCCTCACCGAGCCTGTTGCGGCGACTGTTCAGCCTGCACAGCATCGGCTTTTATCTCATGATCCTGCTGGCCCTGGTCGGCGCGGCCTATACATTCTCCGACGCCGATGGCAGCCGCTGGTACTGGCAACGCCTGATTCCGCCGGTCTTCGGCCTGATCTGCATTATCATCCAATGGCCTGACGTGGAGCCGACCCTGAAAGCCCGGTTGCTGCTGGTTGGACGGCAGGTCTTGCACTGGAGCGGGGTGTTGCTGACCATGCATCTGGCGTTTATGGCGTCCGGCTCCAGTCTCACCGACGCCCTGGACGACCGGCAAGTCAGCTTTTTGCTGATGCAGACCATCACGCTGGGCACCTTTCTGGCCGGCGTTTATCTGGACTGGCGACTGTGCCTGGTGGCGGTCGTCCTGGCCGCTTGCGCGATGGGCATGGTGATTCTGCAAAATCTGGCGCCCTTGCTGGCGCTGATCGGCATCAGCGTCGCCATCGCTTACTTTGCCTGGATCTGGTGGTACAGCCGCTGGCAGGCGCGGCAAGCCGGATCTATCACAAGCTGAAGCTTTCCACAACCGGATGCACAGCCACTGGCTGCGCATCCACCCTCTCCGCATTGGAGATTTTGACTATCACCGCTTCTGAGGAGGATGCCTGTGTTAAAGAAATCGAGTCTTGCAACGACACTGCTGTTTCTGGGTCTGACGGGTGGACTATCCGGCTGGACGGTTGCCCAGGCCGCAGAAACCGCGACTGAAGCTTCGTCGACCTCAATCGACCTCTCACTCCCCAACGGTGAGAATTGGGGTCGGGCCACTGAGCGGGAAAAAATGGCTTACCTGCTCGGTATCCGCGACATGGCGGCGGTGGAGTACCAGTTGGTGGGTCCTAAACCTAAGCATCGAACGGTGGTCAAAAGTTGGGTTGAAGCGCTGGACGGCATGACCCTGCGGCAAATCATGGAAACCGTGGATGCCTACTACAAGGCTCATCTCGACAAGCAACAGCAACCGGTATTTGAGGTCGTCTGGTTCCAGATGGTCGAACCCAAGGTTGGCAAACCGGCCAAGGCTCATGCCAAGGCCAATTAAGGAGACTTTGATGAAGAAGATCGGTTACTTACTGGCGATCCCGGCTATCGCCTTCAGTGTAGGCTGCACCAACATGACGCCTACGCAACAAGGCACGCTCAGCGGTGCAGCAATGGGCGCCGCCGGTGGCGCCGTCATCGGCAGTCTGACGGGCGGCAGCGCCGGAGTCGGCGCCATCATTGGCGGCGCTGCCGGCGCAGTGGCCGGTAATATCTACGGTCGGAACCAATAATAAAAGCGGTACTCCGGCAGTGATCTGGACACCCTTCTCCCATGAACGGGGGAAGGGTTATGCCCGTCAGGTTCAGTCAACGCTATCAAGATCACGCCGCAATTCATCTGCCGCATCGCGCAATGCGCCAAACAGCCGTTTTACTCCAGCGCAGTCGTAATCCCGGCGCGGCCATTTGAAATAGCCGCCGCAGCTCTGGCGAAATTCACAAGTCTGGCATTCTTCGCCCGCCGCCAGAACCAGCTCCATCCAGACTTCCAGCCCCGCCTCAGGTGCTACCGTGATTTCAACCCCGGCCAGTCGTTCATACAGCGACTCTGTGCCATCGTCAGCGATGTAGCGCAACCATGCAGGATCTTCGTCCAAAATAGCCCAGAGTGGTACGGGTTCCTGATGATAAAATCCCAGCAACGTACCCTGAAAATACTCGATGGGCTGAGCAACCGTTGGTTGGTGCAGATAAAATTCCAGGACCTCCGCCAATTCCTCAATCAATGCGGGCGTTGGCTGGTCCGGCTCCAGCCGCACTGCGAAATTCAGCGCCAGCGCCACTTTTACGGCATGGGTAAAGCCCGAACGAACGGGAATAGCCACCCGTACCGGATGTTGGTCGAGGAGGTTGACATGGCGATACAGCGAAGGAAACTCAGCGGCGGGATCAGCCATGGTCAGTTCTACCGGCAAACCCGGCGCCCAGGCGTTCATCGGTTCGGAATCGGCTTCCAGGGACAGGAGTTGCACTGCGACGATGCGCGTGGGGTCTTCCGCTGACAGTGCAGCGATTAGCGTCGCCGGTTCGCTGGCGCGGACGATTAATCGCCCCGTCTGGCAGTCCGGCAGGCGATGCAGGGGAATGTTGTAGATCAGTTCATTCATTGGCGGAGTTCAACGATTGACCCAACTGCCGCCCCAACCCGGGCCATTAAACCAGCCATCGTTATTCCAGCCGCCGTTATTCCAGCCGCCGTTGTTCCAGCCCCCCCGGTTAAACCAACCGGGATTGTTGTACCAGCGGCCTGGCCGATTAAACCAGCCCGGTCCCCAACCCGAACCCCAGCCGCCGCCCCGGAAGTTCACCCAACTGCCTTTGCTGCCGCCATCACGGTTGGCCCAGCCCCAAGCGTTAGCGTCGCGCCCGGGAGCCAGCAAGCCACCCATCACCACACCGCCGATCACGGCCTTCGACCATTTGCCGAGACCAAGCAGAAAATTTCGGCGCTCGCGCTGTTCCGGCTCCACGGTCCCTGCTGCATTGAGCAGGGCTTCACGGTTTTGATCAGTCATGACGATTGCTCCTTCACCTTAGGTGTTACCTGTGAAATTTGGCATACACTGTCTGAAATTTCCCTGAATACTTCAACGACAAGTCCATTGCGGTTTTTTGCCATGCTCAACCCCAGGCTATTGCGGCGCACACTTCACAGTGTGTTCGCCCTGCTGATCTTCATTAGCACCCTGCCGATTCTATCCATCGTCTCAACAGCCGAAGCCGCTCAAGACCGCCCACGCATTGGTTTGGTGCTGGGCGGTGGCGGCGCACGCGGCATGGCCCATGTCGGCGTCCTCAAAGTTCTGGAAGAAATGCGGATTCCCGTTGATTGCATCGCCGGAACCAGTATGGGGTCGATCATTGGCGGACTTTACGCCTCCGGCATGACGCTCGATGACATGGAGAAAACCCTGGCGAGCATCAACTGGCCAGAGGTTTTCCGGGATGGACCACCGCGTGCTGATCTACCCTTTCGCACCAAGCAGGAACAACGGGTGTTGCTCAGCGCGACCGTGGGCCTGAATCGTGACGGCGTGCAACTGCCCAAGGGACTGCTGGAAGGCCAGAATCTGCTGTTACTGCTCGAAAAACTATCACTGCCGGTGGCCAGCGTCCGCGATTTCGACAAACTCCGCATTCCCTACCGGGCAGTGGCGACCGATCTGGCGACCGGGGAACCGGTGGTGCTGGGTTCCGGCGAACTGGCCCTGGCGATGCGCGCCAGCATGTCCATCCCGAGCGCCCTGGTTCCGGTGCGACTGGACGGCAAATTGCTGGTGGATGGTGGCGTTTCCAATAACCTGCCGATTGACGTCGTGCGCAAGCTTTGTCGTCCAGACGTGATTATTGCCGTGGATGTCGGCGCGCCGTTGGCGCCAGATAGTGAACTGAGTTCGGTGTTGTCCGTCACTAATCAGCTCACTACCATCTTGACCGTGCGCAACGTCGTCGAACAGATCAGGACTTTGGGAAAGAAAGATATTCTGATCACACCCAACCTGCATGATGTGTCCAGCCTCAACTTTGACCGTTCTCCGGAGGCTGTTCACTTCGGCACGATCGCCGCCCAGGGCCGGCAGAGTGATCTAAGCCGGTTATCGGTTTCTCCAGCCGCCTATCAAGCCTACCTGGCCGCCCTGCTGCCGGCCCCCGGCTTGGAAGAACTTCCGGTGATTGATTTTATCCGGGTCAGCAACAACACGCGATTGTCCGATCAGGTGATCGAGCAGCAACTCCGCATTCAGCCCGGCGACCGGCTGGATCCGCAGAAGCTCAATCGCAATTTGAACGAGATTTATGGTATGGGCAACTTCCAGCGGGTCACCTACACGCTGATCGAAGAGAATGGTAAAACCGGGTTAGTTGTTGACACGGTGCCGAATGACATCGGGACCAACACACTGCAATTTGGCCTGTTCCTGGGCGCCAACAGCAAAGGCGACTCGGAGTTTGACATCAGCGCTGCCTATACGATGTCGGAACTCAATTCCCTGGGCGGACAATGGCGTAATTTTCTCCAGTTAGGCGGTAATATTGCGCTGACTTCCGATTTCTACCAACCGCTGGACGCCGACCAGGAATATTTCATCAATCCGTATCTGCGCTACGAACGGTATAACCTGGACTTATTCAACGAAGCCGATGGGCAAAGCACCAGCTTCCGGGTTCGTCGCACGCAAATCGGCTTGGAAGTGGGCCGCAATCTGGAACGTTGGGGGCGTTTGTCGCTGGGGCTAGGTTATAGCGGCGGCGAGAATGAACTGCGGATCGGCCAGCCCTCCGGCTATGAGGGCCGCTTCAATGACAGCGGATATGCGATCCGTTGGCAGATGGATACCCTGGACAATCTCAATTTCCCGACATCAGGCTACGCGAGCAACCTGACTTTCCGCGATTCGCTGGCGGCGTTCGGGGCGGACCAAAACTTCTCTGCCCTGAGCTTTGATTTCGCTCATGCCTACACCTGGGGCCAGTATTCGGTCATCCCACGGGTGCGGCTGGCGGGTCGCACGTCAGGGGAAATGGGCGTTGAGAACCTGTTCCTGTTGGGCGGGTTCCTGAATTTGTCCGGTTATCAATCGGGCCAGATTTCCGGCGAGTACACCGCCTTGGGGCAGTTGATCTATATGTACCGGCTGGATAATGCTTCAGCCGCATTTACCATTCCCCTCTTCGCCGGCGGTTCGCTGGAAATCGGCGGGGCCTGGAGTGATTACGAGGATATCAGCGTCGATTCGTTGATTCCGGCGGGTAGCTTGTTCCTGGGCGTAGACACACCACTCGGCCCGTTTTACCTGGCTGGCGGCCTGGCTGAGGGCGGCAACGCTTCAATCTATATGTTATTGGGCAGGCTGTTCTGAATGATTCAGCCGGGTTTCAGCGGAGCCTGGCAAAATGCCTCTGCTTTGGCAGGATAACCCGTGTTAAAATCACCAACTTATTGATCAATGGATGAAAATTTATGAAAAATAATTTTTTGAGAATCAGTCTGATAGGCAGCATTCTAGGTGTCAGTCTGCTGACGGTAGCCCATGCCGCTGACCCAAAGCCGGAAGAAGTGGTTGATTATCGGCAGTCGGTCTATACGGTGATTGGCTGGAATTTCAAACCCATTGGCGCGATGGTCAAAGGCGAAATCCCGTTTGATGCTGCGGCTGTCGCCCGTCATGCTCAATACGTTGAATTGATGAGCAAGGCGGCGCTGGAAGGTTTTTCAAAGGGTTCAGGCCCGGATGCGGTGAAGGACACCGAAGCCAAGGCGGAAATCTGGACGAACTGGGACAAATTCGAGACCGCCATGAAAAATTTCCAGCAGGAAGCCGCTAAACTGACCGAAACAGCCAAGGGCGGCGACGAAGCGGCGATCAAGGCGCAGTTCGGCAAGACTGCTGAAACTTGCAAGGCCTGCCATAAGGAATTCAGGAAGGATTAATCCAGGGAACAGGTGCGGTCCGAAAGGCCATGTCAATGCATGGCCTTTTTCGTTTCCGTTCAGCGCACCAGCAGCCAGACCGCGATAACCGCAACCGCCAGTGCGGCCAAACCCAGCCACGGACTCGCCATATGTGGCGCTGGACCTGCCTGTTCCGGCGGCAAGTGCTTTTGGCCGCTGAGCATCGGATGAATCAGATTTTCCCACTTGACCAATAAGTAGAAAAAGACCGCTGCGAGATGCAGGGCGATCATCGCCAGCAGCAGATTAAAATTGAGCTTGTGAACCGTAGTCAACCAGTCGCTGGTTCCTTTGGATACCCAGGAATACAGCGGGCCTTCGATCAGGATGTCGTCGTTGGCGAACAGGCCGGTGACCGCCTGAATCAGCAGCAGAGTCAGCAGTGCCACAATCGACCAGGCGCCCATGGGGTTATGGCCGAGATAGTGAGGCGTCTCGCCGCGCAGGAGAGCTTTGAAGTAATCCAGCGCTGCGCCCGGACTACGCACAAAGCGGCTAAAACGGACGGTTTCGCTGCCGACGGTTCCCCAGATCAGTCGGAACAGTACCAGCGTCAACACGGCATAGCCGCTCCAGAGATGCCAGTCCATGGTGCTGCTTTGCTCCGCAGTCCACCATTGCACGATCATCAGGATCACCAAGGTCCAGTGAAACAGCCGGGTGGGTAAATCCCAGACAGTCACGGTTCGCAGAATGGCCGATGGTTCAGACATGCCGATTTCCTCGTTGCGATGATGAAAGAACCAATTGTAAGCGCTCAGATGTCAATCCTTAAGCTGGCGTGTATGCGATGCAGGGCAATCGCGCTACATCGAGGGTTGACCAGTGGGTGAGTGGACAGGTAAGGGAAGGCTACTTTTACAAAACCCGACTGGATTTGTCGGGATTTTTTACACTTTCAGTAATGGTGGTCTGTAGCTTCCATTCGATGCGCTGGAATAATTGATTGATATAATAAATTATTTTTTAAGATATTTTTGCACATTTCCAAACCATCCCATGGCAATTCATCCATCATCCGGTCGCTTGTTGACCGGTCTCACTGTCAGGTTTTTTTACAGTATTTTGTTGGTCTGGAAAAGAATGAAGGTTTAACTTTTTGTTTATTATTATAAATAATAAATAAGGAATGGATTTTGCTTTAATTTCCATCGATATTTTCTCGATATTTTCTCGATTTTTCTAACCTGCCATGAGGATTAACTCGATGTCCCTGAAAAGCACGCTCGGAATCAAATTGGCCGCCGCATCAATGGCTGTTCTGTATTCGGGAATGGTCTTTGCGGGTGAAGATATACCGGGAACAGTCCCTGCTCCAGGCATCCTGGCGCTGGCGGCGGTCGGAGTGGTAGGCGCTATCGCCGTTGCTCGGCTTCGCAAGTGATCAACGGCCTGATTACCGCTTTCTTTACCTGCCTTCTGGAGGATTAAGTATGCTTAAACAAGCACTTGGAATTCAATGGGTCATGATACCGGTTGCCGTTTTGTTTTCCGAGATCGCCTTGGCTCAGGCAAATCCAACTGTACCCGGCCCTGGCATCCTGGCGCTGGTGGCGGTCGGGGTGGTAGGCGCCATCGCGGTTGCCCGGCTTCGTAAGTGAAGAGTTAATGAGCAGGAGAAAATCACCATGTCGTTAAGAAACAGTCTATTGATTTCCCTGTCTGCCATAGCAGGGTCTCTGCTGGTTGCTGAAGCCGCGCTGGCGAGTGTCAACACTACAGCCCCTGGTCCGGGTATCCTCGGTCTTGTCGCGGTTGGAGTAATTGGGGCTATCGCGGTTGCCCGCTCACGCAATTAAGAGGAATTGTTGTGAGCGGATTGGAAGAAAGATCGCGGGAAACACTTCCCGCGTCTTTACTGCTTTGGTTAACGCAAAGGTCGCGTACAACATGCTGGAAGAGAAACTGGAACTCGTAGTGGGCGGGGTTTTTTACGGCTCTATCATCGTGTTTGCGTTGCTCGAACGGGTCTGGCCGCGACGCCAGGATACTTATTCCTTTCTCACCCGCTGGACGAGCAACATTGCGTTGTTCCTGATCGAATTGGGCCTGGTTTGGCTGGTCCTTCCCGCCGGTCTGGTCGCGCTGGCTTATCTGGCGCAAACCAACGGCTGGGGTTTGTTCAACAACCTGTCCCTCCCGGAATGGCCGGTCATCATCGGCAGCGTGCTGCTCCTCGATCTGATGAAGTACGGGGAACACCGTTTTTTGCATCAAATCCCACTCCTGTGGCGGATGCATGTCATCCACCATGCGGATCTGGACATGGATTTCACCACGACCTTCCGCCATCATCCTTTGGAAGTCGCCTTCAGCTTGATTATCAGTGCCGCGGCTACCGTGCTGCTCGGTCTGCCGCCGATGAGCATTTTGTTGTTCAGCGCATTGGCTGCGGTCGTGACTACCATTTCGCACGCCAATATCCGCTGGAACAGCACGCTGGACCGGGTGCTGCGCACGGTGTTCATGACCCGTGACGCCCATGCGGTTCACCATTCGGCGCTTCGGGAAGAAACCGACTCCAACTTCAGCATCGTGTTCATCGGGTGGGACCGCCTGTTTGGCACCTATCGGCCAGCGCCCGCTGCCGGACTCGACCACTACGAAATCGGCGTGGAGTACTTCCGCACTGATCGGGACCTGGCGCTGGATCGCGTCCTGACCATGCCGTTTCGCTTGCCCGGACCACCCGCCGCGCCATCGGGCGTCTTGAGTACGGTCAGTCACCCCAAAGCGGTTTCCTGATGTTGCCGAACCTGACGTAACTCCCATCAATGCCGCCGAGCGGGAGACGTTCCTGAAGATGGAAGCATCCGCCGAAACCGCCTTCGTCAGTCGCCGCTCATTACAATCTGAGTGGCTTTTGACGCTTATCGCTCTCGCAGTCACAGTCGCCGTCCTGGGGATTCTCTACCAGGAGGCTATCAGCAAGGCCGTCCATACCTGGATCCACAGCGAGACGTATCAGTTTTGTTTCCTGGTGTTGCCGATTTCCCTGTTGATCATCTGGCAGCGTCGTTCCCGCGTGGCGCAGGAAACGCCAGCGCCGCTCTTTTGGCCGTTGTTGTTCCTGGCACCGTTGGGGTTGCTCTGGCTGGTGTCCGACGCCATCCATCTTGCGCTCGGCGCCCAAGTGGCCGTGCTGGGGATGCTTCAAGCGCTGCTGTTCAGCTTTCTGGGCTGGCGGATCTACCAGGCGCTGTTGTTCCCGCTGCTCTTTCTGTGGCTGCTCGTGCCGTTCGGGGATTCGCTGACCCCCTATCTGATGCGGCTGACGACCCATTTGACCGCCCTTGGCTTGACCATGGCCGGTCTGGACGTAACGACGGACGGCAACATCGTCATCTCCGAAGCGGGGCGCGTCGGCGTCATCGAGGACTGTTCCGCTCTGGATTTCGTCATCGGTAATCTGGTGATATCGCTGGTTTTCGCCAATCTGGTCTTTTCCAGGAACGGCAAACGCTGGGTTTATGTGCTGGCGGCGATCCCCGTTGCGATCCTGGCCAACAATCTACGCACCACCAGCGTCATCCTGATCACCTACTGGTCGGGCGGTGCATGGGATCTGTTGGCCGATCATCGAATGTATGGCTGGTTGATTTTTCTGCTGTGCGTCGCGCTGCAAATGGCCTGCGGCGCGCGGTTCATGGATCCCAGGGATGATCAGGAGGTCTCGCCCATTCAGTCCACCGACCGACCTTCCGGATGGACAAAAAGCGGTGCGGTATTGATCATGGTGATCGCATTGATTGCCATACCGCCGGCTTATGCGGCGCTATTGAAAAAAAGCGTGCTGGATTCCCCGGTGGGGTCGCTGTGCGGATCCGCCTGGTTGTCGCCCAAGATAGCCCATCAGCCGCAAGACTGGCGTCCCGTGTTCCTGGGCGCGCAAGCTGAACTTCATACTCAACAACAAATAGATGATCGCAGTGTCGACTTTTATGTGGCTTATTACTGGCGTCAGGGTGAAGGCGCTGAACTGATTGGCTGGCCTAACGCGGTGTACGATGGCAAAGTTTGGCATTTCTTGGAAAGTCAGCCTATGGTCATCCGGGTTGATGAGCGCGCCGTTGAAATCCAGGAGACCCGCTTACGCGGGCCGCAACGCGAACGCCGGCTGACTTGGCATTGGTATTGGGTCGATGGGCGATTTGTCGCCAACCCGGCCATCGCCAAACTGCTGCAGGCGAAAGCCCTGTTGCTGGGTGGCGATCCGCGAGCCGCTGCCATTGTGCTGTCAACCCCGGAAGGGGAGCATCCTGCTGCCGCCCGCAATGCCATGCAGGCACTGCTGGCGCAAGCGCCTTTTTTAACGCCTATACTGAACAATACTTTGGCAAATGTCGGCGATCATCCAGAGTGTGGCGCTTCTGTCTCTCTTTGATAGCGCACTGAAATCCAAGGAAACGGACCTCAGAGGCGCTCTTGAATACCTCTTTACGGCCCCATGAAATCCTCCGCTGAAACCTACTTTGCCGCCTTGGCCGACATTCGGGCACCGGCGGCGGCGTCCAGGAAACCTCCTGTTATCCGGCGCTGATCCATTTAAGGTATCGTGCAAGGGAATCCCGTTGGGTCAGTCCAGAAAGCCCCGTAACCAAGCTTCTTTCTCTTCCGCAAACGCTTTCAGGTCATTGAACACAGTACACCGCACCATTATCAGAATATCCTGCAGTTTGTGGCGCTTGTTCCGGGTCTCGCGGCGCGGATCGGGCAGGTCGGCAAAATACGGACGGGGATCAAGTAACGCTGGCCGCATCAGGCATCTCCACCAGATCAGTAGCCTTCCCTCACCTGGCCACTCACCCGTTGGTTAATCCTCGACATAGCGCGATTGCCCTGGTATGCGATGATCCCATGGGGTCCATTTCAACATATTTTTCAACAAAACTTTGCCAATGAATCAAGACAAGCCCCGAATTGACGCGCACGTCACGTTGGCCCATGGTAATGGGGGTCGCAGAATGCGCGAACTGATCGATGGGATTTTTGCGCGGGAATTCGGCAACCCACTCGATACCCAGGTGGATGCGGCTCGGCTGCCGCTGGATGCACCTGGAGCGGACTGGCTGATCACCACGGATGGCTTCACCGTCGAACCGCTGGAATTTCCCGGCGGGGACATTGGCAGTCTGGCGGTGTATGGCACGGTCAACGACCTCGCCGTCTCCGGCGCGACGCCGCGCTATCTCAGCCTGAACATGTTTATCGAGGAAGGTCTGGAAATGGCAGTGCTGGAACGCATCAGCCGCTCTATCGCCCGTGCTTGCCAGATCTGCGGCATCTGCATCCTGGCGGGCGACACCAAGGTGGTCCGGCGTGGTCAAGGCGGAGGACTGTATCTGGCGACGACCGGCATCGGCCAGCGCCGGAGGGGAATCGAACTGAGCATAAGGTGCATCCAGCCGGGAGATCGCCTGATCGTGAGCGGCACGGTGGGTGATCACGGTACCGCGGTCATGTTAGCTCGTGAGCAATTCGGGCTGTCCGGGAATCTCCGGTCCGACGCGATGAGTGTGGCGCCGATCACCGAGGCCCTGCTCGAATGCGCCGGATTGCGGTTTATGCGCGATCCCACCCGAGGCGGGATAGCGACCGTGGCCCACGACATTGCTTCGGCCACAGCGGCTACGGTGCGGCTATTCGAGGACCAGGTGCCGGTCCGCAACGAAGTGCGCGGGGTGTGTGAAATCCTCGGTTATGACCCGTACTATCTGGCTTCGGAAGGACGAGTCGTGGCCGTACTGAACCCGAAGGCCGCCGAGTCGGCGGTCGTTGCTTTGCAACGGCTGGGCTTCCACGACGCCCGTGTAATCGGCGTGATCGAATCCGGCACGCCCCGGGTCATCCTGCAAACGCGCCTCGGTGGCGAGCGGCTTCTGCCGGAACTGGAAGATGATCCCCTGCCCCGCATTTGTTGATCATTCACCGTTGCTGTGCTTGACCCAGAATCCTCGTCTGGGTTAATTTGTTGATTATGAAACCCGCGCAATCTCTCGAACGGTTTGAACTGCGACTGAGCCGCCCGGCCTCCTGAATGGAGTGCCGGGGTTTGCTGTCGCTGTTCATCATCCAAACCGCTCTATCGAGGATTGCCTCCCATGTTTGACCCTGATCGATCTCGCATCACCCTTTTCCCCGTTTTCGCTGGCGTCCATCGCCCGGATTTCGTGCGCGTCCTCTCCCTGGCTTTGCTGCGACTACGCTGCGGTCGTCGAGCCTAGTGGCGGCTTGGCGGCCGTATCGCGCCGCATGAGTATCGGGAATATCTCCCCATTTTTCATTGATCCTTCAAAAGAGGAGCTGGTTATGCACGTTGACGCTGCTCGTAAATATCGTCCCTTTCCGCCGATTCAGTTACCGGATCGGCAATGGCCTTCGCGGGTGCTGACCCAGGCGCCGCACTGGTGCAGCGTGGATTTGCGCGATGGCAACCAAGCGCTGATCGAACCGATGGGTACTGATCGCAAGCGCCGTATGTTTCAGATGCTGGTGCAATTGGGCTTCAAGGAGATCGAGGTTGGCTTTCCGGCAGCTTCACAGACCGATTTCGATTTCGTCCGCGATCTGGTTGACCAGCGATTGATTCCCGACGAGGTGAGCATCCAGGTACTCACCCAGTCCCGTGAACCGTTGATTCGTCGCAGTTTTGAAGCCCTGCGTGGAGTGAAAAAAGCAGTCGTGCATCTTTATAACTCCACCTCGCCGATCCAGCGGCAGGTCGTTTTCGGGCTGGACAAGGTCGGCATTATCGACATTGCCGTTGCCGGTGCCCGGTTGATGCGCGAGATCGCCGCCGACTATCCCGATACCGACTGGACTTTTGAATATTCGCCGGAAAGCTTCAGCGCTACCGAACTCGACTTCGCCCTGGAAGTTTGTGAAGCGGTGGTCGAGGTCTGGCAGCCCACGCCGGAGCGTAAGGCCATCCTCAATCTGCCGGCGACGGTGGAAATGGCGACGCCAAACGTTCACGCGGATCAAATTGAGTGGTTCTGCCGGCATCTCCGCTGCCGCGACGCAGTGTTGATCAGCGTCCATCCGCATAATGACCGGGGAACGGCAGTGGCGGCGGCGGAACTGGCCTTGCTGGCGGGCGCGGATCGAGTGGAAGGTACGTTGTTCGGCAATGGGGAACGGACCGGCAATGTCGATATCGTGACCTTGGCGCTGAACCTGTTCACCCAGGGCATCGACCCCGGTTTGGATTTGTCCGACATCAATGCCGTGGTTCGGGCCGCTGAATATTGCAATCAGTTGCCGGTGCATCCGCGTCATCCCTACGCGGGCGAGCTGGTGTTTACGGCTTTTTCCGGTTCGCATCAGGACGCGATCAAAAAAGGACTGGCGGCCATCACTGGGCAGGAAGTGTGGGATGTGCCCTATCTGCCGATTGATCCGGCGGATGTAGGCCGTAGTTATGAAGCGGTAATCCGGGTCAACAGCCAGTCCGGCAAGGGCGGTATCGCTTATTTACTGGAGAAGGATCATGGCCTGCGGTTGCCGCGCCGGTTGCAGATCGAGTTCAGCCGGGTCGTGCAGGCGATGGCTGACGCCACCGGTAAGGAAATGACTTCGGCGGATCTCTGGGCGGCGTTTCAGGCGGAATATCTGCAACCCGCTGAGCCATTCCGCTTTATCGACCATCGCACCGCGCCGGACAGCCACGCTAGCGGGATAAGCAAGTTGACTGCAACGATCCGCGAGCAGGGGCGGGAACGGCTGATTTCCGGCAAGGGCAACGGCCCGATTGACGCCTTTACCCAGGCGTTGAACCGGCATTGCGGCCTGGATGTGCGGGTGGTCGATTACCATGAACACGCGATTGGCGCAGGCGCTAACGCGACGGCGGTGTCCTATGTCGAGGTGCGCATGGATGGCGAACCAACCACGATGTTCGGGGTCGGCATCGACAGCAATATCGTCACCGCCTCGCTGAATGCAGTGATCAGCGCCGTGAACCGGGCGCTGCGTCAGTCGGCGGAGGAAGGTGAATGTGAGAAAGACACGCGGCGGGTGGCCGGACTGAATGGTTGATAGCGTTTCTCAGAAAAAAGCAGCGCCGGTAACTGGCCGGTTTTACTGGGCTGGACGTTATGGCCTGGTGTTGGACATCGTTCTCACCGTCGTGTTGGTCTTTTCCCTGACCCGGTTGGCGCTGGCGTTGCGGGTGGGCGGCGAAGCCGACTGGACGGTGGGAACGTTCTTTACTGTGGCGGCGCTCGGCCTGCTGTACGATCTGACAACTGCGCTGCTGTTAGCTCTGCCTTTCGGCCTGTGGCTGACCGTGTTGCCCGAACGTTGGGTCCGGTTCCGCGCCACGCGGCTATTGATCGGGCTGGCGTTAGCGAGCGGAATTTTCGCCCTGCTGTTCAACGCCGCCGCGGAATGGCTGTTCTGGGACGAGTTTTCGTCCCGGTTCAACTTCATTGCGGTTGATTACCTGGTCTACACCAACGAGGTCATCGGCAATATCCGCCAATCCTACCCGGCAGGCTGGATCCTGGGCGGATTGGGTGGTTTGGCGTTGCTGGGAACTTTAGCTGTTCGCCGACGAATGATGCAGCAACTGGCGGCTGTCGCCCCGTTCAAATCCCGCCTGATCGGATTCGCTGTTCACGCCCTGCTGGCGCTGGGTTTGCTGGCGGTGGTGTCCGGCGATGCCCGCGAGAATTTGCAGAATGCCTACGCCCGTGAATTAGCCGGCAATGGCCCGTTTGAATTGGTGCGGGCGTTCAAGAACAACGAATTGGAATACCAGCGCTTCTACCCGACCTTGCCCGAGCAGGTGGTTTACGCCCGGTTGCGCGAGGAAATTTTGTTGACCGGCGGAGAGCCGCTCAGCGCCGACCCGCACGATCTACGCTACCGGATATCCGCTCAGGGGCCGGAGCTGCGGCCTAATGTGGTAGTAGTCATGCTGGAAAGCATGAGCGCCGACTTTATGGCGACCTTTGGAAACCCGCACCATTTGACGCCGACTCTCGACCGCCTGACCGGCGAAAGTCTGTTCTTTCCTCGTGCCTTCGCTTCGGGAACCCGCACCGTGCGCGGGTTGGAAGCGCTGGCATTGGCGCTGCCGCCCACGCCGGGCAACGCCATTGTGCGGCGTCCTCATAATGAGCATCTGTTTTCGCTGGCGTCCGTGTTCAACGCCAAGGGTTACGCCAGTGCGTTTCTCTATGGCGGCTACGGCTATTTCGACAACATGAACGCCTTCTTCGGCGGTAACGGTTACACGGTAATCGACCGGCTGGCGGTCAATCCCGGCAAAATTCACCACGAGACCATCTGGGGCATTGCCGACGAGGACTTGTACACCGAGGCGCTGGAGACGTTCGACACCTATCAGGCTAAGGGCCAACCGTTCTTCGCCCACCTGATGACCACCTCGAATCATCGACCCTACACCTACCCGGAGGGCCGGATCGACATTCCTTCCAAGACCGGGCGCGAGGGTGCGGTCAAATACGCCGACTGGGCGCTGGGCGACTTTCTCCAACGCGCCGCCGGTCATGCCTGGTTCGACAATACCGTGTTCGTGATCGTCGCGGATCACCAAGCCTCGGCGTCGGGCAAGACCGATCTGCCCCTGGCGCGTTACCGCATTCCGTTGCTGATCTATGCACCGAAGTTGATTCCGCCAGCGCGCAATGAACGCCTGATCGCCCAGATGGACATTGCGCCGACTCTGCTGGGTCTGTTGAACTGGTCCTACACCAGCAAATTCATCGGCCATGATGTGAACCGGCTACCGCCCGGCAAGGAACATGTGCTGATCAGCACTTACCAGACGGTCGGCTATCTGGAAAACAACCAACTGGTCATCCTCGAACCGGGCCAGCGGGTGCGCGTCGAGGCGGTGGACTGGAAAACGCTGACGACCCAGCCTGCCGCCGCCGATCCCGTGGCGATTAAAGAAGCGATTAGCGTGTATGAGGGCGTGAGTCTGGCGTTTAAGGCTGGACTGTTGCAGGCAGTGAGTCCGTAGTAAGCCTCACCCTACATAGGGCGCTTTAGTCGGCATGAAAAATAGTCTATATTAGCTAATATGGCTATTAAAAACGGAGATTGTCATGCTGAATGTCGCCGCGACTGAAGTGAAACAACGCCTCGGTCAGTATCTGGAAAGCGCACTCACTGAACCGGTCGTCATCGAGAAATCGGGGCGTCCGGCGGTGGTGATGTTGTCCATCGCCGAATATGAACGTCTGCAAGCGATGGAAGATGCCTGGTGGGGTGAGCGGGCCAGACAAGCGATGGAAGAGGGGTTCGCCGGACCGGAGGAGACCCTGCGCCAGCTTCAGGAGCGGCTGAATGCTGAGGCTTAACCTGACCCATGATGCGTTGTCATTTCTGGATACTTTGTCGGGTAAACAGTACAAGCAGGTGGTTGGGTCGATGTTTAACCTGCTCAAAAATCCAGAGCCGCATGATTCCAGCGCCTTGCGCGGGTACCCGTATCGACGGGTTGATGTGGGCGAATACCGCATCGTATATCAGGCGCAGGAAGATGAGTTGCAGGTTATGGTCATCGGCAGGCGGAACGATGATGCTGTCTATAGAAAATTGGCGAGGAAGGAACAGGCGCCATAGTCCAGCAGCGCCCGTCCGAGCGACAGCACAGTGTCATCAGGCTGAACCTGGAGTATCAAGCGCGGATGAACCCATGATGCTGTTTTTACCACTGGCAATTGTACCCAGCGTTCTGGTGTTTCAACCTAAATGAGTGCCTCTACACCCATCGCTGAATTCATCGCCGTCTGGCGCAACAGTACGCTGAAGGAAAGCAGCGGTTCACAGTCGCACTTTAATCAGCTCTGTCGGTTGCTGGACATCACGGAACCGGCCATCGCTGACCCGCACGATGAATGGTTCACCTTCGAGAAGGGCGCGAAAAAGCGCGGCGGCGGCGAGGGCTGGGCCGATGTCTGGAAGAAGGGTTGCTTCGCCTGGGAGTACAAGGGCAAGGGCAAGGATTTAGCGGCGGCGCTGCGGCAATTGCAGCAGTACGCGCCGGCGTTGGAGAATCCACCGCTGTTGATCGTCTGTGATCTGGAACTAATTGAGATCCATACGAACTTCACCAATGCCGTTCCGGCAGTCTATCGGTTGACCCTGGATGATCTGGCTGATCCGGGCCAGTTGCAAAAGTTGAAATGGGCGTTTACTGAACCGGAGCGGTTGCAGCCGACCCGGACGCGGGCGGCGGTCACCGAGGATGCGGCAACGCTGATGGGCGGTTTGGCGCAACGCTTGCGGCAACGCGGTCATGCTCCCCAGCCGGTCGCGCATTTTATGACCCGGCTGTTGTTCTGCCTGTTTGCCGAGGATATTGGGCTGTTGCCGAATCGCCTGTTTGGGGAACTGCTGGCCGAAGCGCGACAGACCCCGGCAGATTTTCCTAGTTTAATCAGCGGGTTGTTTGACGCTATGCGCCAAGGTGGGCGGTTTGGACTCCAGCGCATCGCCTGGTTTAACGGCGGGCTGTTTGATGACGATCACGGCTTGCCGCTGGAACGGGCCGATTTGGACACGCTGCATTCGGCAACGGCGCTGGATTGGTCTGCCATTGAACCGGCGATTTTCGGGACGCTGTTTGAGCGCGGCCTCGATCCCGATAAACGCAGTCAGTTGGGCGCACACTATACCGATGCCGCGTCGATTCGCCGGTTGATTGAGCCGGTGATTCGGGACCCGCTGTTAGCGGAATGGGCGGTGCTCAAGGCGGAGATGGAGCGGCTGCTCGGGGCAAAAAAGTCCAAGCGCACGTCTGCCGAACAGGCGTTGCAAGGATTTTTGGAACGGTTGCGAACATTCCGGGTGCTCGATCCCGCCTGTGGTTCCGGTAACTTTTTGTATCTGGCGCTGCGGACGCTCAAGGACATCGAACATCAGGTGATGTTGGAAGCGGAAGCACTGGGCCTGCAACGCGGCTTTCCAGCGGTGGGTCCAGAAGCGGTCATGGGCATTGAGATCAATCCCTATGCAGCGGAACTGGCGCGGTTGACGGTGTGGATCGGCGAGATTCAATGGATGTTGGGGCATGGCTATAGCCTGAACGATCAGCCGATTCTCAAGCCGTTGAATCATATTGAGTGTCGGGATGCGTTGTTGACCACCCCCAGCCTCTCCCCCACAAAGGGAGAGGGGCGTTGGGCGCAGGAAGCGATGTGGCCGGTCGCTGACGCTATTGTGGGTAATCCGCCATTTCTGGGCGATAAGAAGCAGTTGTCGGAACTGGGCGCTGAATATGTGGCGGCGATGCGCCAGGTCTATGCCGGGCGGGTACCGGGCGGGGCGGATTTGGTCTGCTATTGGTTTGAAAAGGCGCGGGCACAGATTGCGACGAGAGATGCACAGCGTGCTGGGTTGGTGGCGACAAATTCGATTCGCGGCGGGCAAAATCGCAAGGTGCTGGAGCGGATTCGGGGAACGACAACAATCTTCCACTCCTGGAGTGATGAACCGTGGATCAATGAGGGCGCGGCCGTGCGGGTTTCGCTGGTGGGGTTTGGGTGTGGTGGAGCCGGTGAGATTTTGAACGGCCAGCCCGTTACGCAAATCTACGCTGATCTGACCGGACAGTCGCTTGATGTGAATCGCTGTAGTGTGGATTTGACGCAAGCCAGGCGGTTGGTGGAAAACGCAAAAATATCGTTTATGGGGGTTACGAAATCAGGCCCGTTCGATATTTCTGGAGACTTGGCTCGCGTATGGCTAAAGCAACCTAATCTGCATGGAAAGCCAAACAGCGATGTACTCTTTCCATCCGTCAATGGCCAGGATTTAGCCCAGCGGTTATCCGATAGCTGGATCATCCATTTCGGAGAGAGAAATGCCGTAGAAGCTGCTTTGTACGAGGCTCCTTACAACTATGCGTTAGATCAAGTCAAACCTGAACGTTTGAAGAGCAAGACGCCAAAAAACAGAGAAATCTGGTGGCGCTTCGAGCGTGCGCGTCCAGAGATGTTCATAGCCTTTGGTAGGCAAGTTCGTTATATCGCTACCAGCATGGTGGCCAAGCACCGGTTCTTCGTTTGGCTAAATCGATGTGTAGTTCCAGAAAATGTGGTGATTGTCATTGCCCGTTCCGACGACGCCACCTTCGGTATCCTGCATTCCCGCTTCCACGAATTATGGGCTTTACGCCTCGGCACCAGTCTGGGACCTACTCCCCGCTACACGCCCACCACCTGCTTTGAGACCTTCCCTTTTCCCGAAGAATTGGGGCTTCATATCGCCGAAGCCGCCCGTACTCTCAACGAACTGCGCGAAAACTGGCTGAATCCCCCGGAATGGGTGGATCGAGTTCCCGAAATCGTACCGGGCTATCCTGACCGCATCATCCCCAAACCCGAATACGCTCCTGCACTCAAAAAACGCACCCTGACAAATCTTTACAACCAGCGCCCGACCTGGCTGATCAACGCCCATCGCACCCTCGATGAAGCGGTCGCCACCGCCTACGGTTGGCCGGTAGACTTGTCCGATGAGGAGGTATTGGGTCGGTTGCTGGCGTTGAATCAGGAACGGGCCGGAAAGTCGCAACCCAACCCTGGTCCATGAGCATTGCGAACTGGCGTGGAAAGAACAAGCGCTATAACGGGACAGCACCCAGGGATTCTTTGCCAGAGCCGGCGAATATGGCTGTTCAGTTTCCCCGGAAAGCGGTTAAGATTCCGGGCACTCAACTCTCCTTTGTTTCGCAACAGATTCCATCGATACCTGATTCCATGACTTATAAAGGCCTTATTCTTGCCGGCGGTTCCGGCACCCGGTTGCACCCGCTGACGGTTTCAGTTAGCAAGCAACTGATGCCGGTCTACGACAAGCCGATGATTTATTACCCGGTCGCTACCCTGATGCTGGCGAATATCCGGGACATTCTGATCATCACCACCCCGCGTGACCAGGAGGCGTATCAAACTCTGCTCGGCGATGGCCGGCGGTGGGGAGTGAACTTTCAATATGCCGTGCAGCCCAGTCCCGACGGGCTGGCGCAGGCGTTTCTGATTGGCGAACACTTCATCGGCAACGCCCCGGCCTGCCTGATTCTCGGCGACAACATCTATTACGGTCAGGGCCTGTCGGCAGTGCTGCGCCGGGCCACCGCCCGCCAGCAAGGAGCGACGGTGTTTGGTTACTATGTGCGCGATCCCCAGCAATATGGCGTGGTCAGTTTCGATGCCCAGGGGCGAGCGGTCGCGATTGAGGAAAAGCCGCAGCAGCCCAAGTCCAACTATGCGGTGACCGGACTGTATTTCTATGACAACGACGTGGTGAACGTCGCCAAGACCATCCGGCCCTCGGCGCGCGGCGAACTGGAAATCACCGATGTCAACCGGGTTTATCTGGAGCGCGGCGCGTTGAACGTGGAATTGCTGGGACGCGGCTACGCCTGGCTGGATACCGGCACCCACGAATCGTTGCTGGCGGCGGCCAATTTCATGCAGGTGGTGGAACAACGGCAGGGTCTGAAAATCGCCTGTCCCGAAGAAATCGCCTGGCGGATGGGCTTTATCGACGATGAACAGTTGACCCGGTTGGCGCAACCTCTGGCCAAGAGCGGCTATGGTCACTATCTGCTGGAATTGCTGGAGCGAGGAGTTGTGCAATGAAGGTCATCGAGACCCGCTTGCCCGGCGTGCTATTGCTGGAGCCGAAAGTGTTCGGCGATGCGCGGGGGTTCTTCATGGAGACCTGGCAGGCGGCGCGTTATCACGAGGTAGGGATGCCCGAGCGCTTTGTCCAGGATAACCATTCCCGTTCCCGGCGCGGCGTCTTGCGCGGTCTGCATTATCAACTGGTGCAACCGCAGGGCAAGCTGGTCTGGGTGACGCGCGGCGCGGTGTTTGATGTGGCGGTGGACATTCGCCGGGGATCGCCGGCCTTCGGGCGCTGGTTCGGCTGTGTGCTGGACGATGTCGATCACCGGCAATTGTATATTCCCCCCGGCTTCGCGCACGGTTTCTGCGTACTCTCCGAAGAAGCCGACTTTTTCTACAAATGCACCGACTACTACCATCCGCCCTCCGAACGCGGCATTGCCTGGAATGATCCAGAGATTGGCATCGACTGGCCGTTGCAAGACGTGGCGTTGTCGGGCAAGGATCAGCAGAATCGGCAGTTGAGCGCCCAGGCGGACGAAGATTTGCCGGTGTATGAGGGGTAATTCATGCGAATGATTGTAACTGGCGCTCAAGGTCAGGTCGGTTGGGAATTGACCCGCCGTGCGACCGCACTGGGCCATGAAGTCCTGGCCTGGGATGTGGCGGAACTGGATATTACCGACGCCGATGCGGTGGATCAGGCGCTGGACGCGAGCGGTGCGGCGCTGGTCATCAACGCGGCGGCCTACACCGCCGTCGATAAGGCTGAACAGGAATCGGCACTGGCCTTTGCCGTCAATCGCGATGGTCCGGCGCATTTAGCTGCCGCCTGCGCCCGGTTGAACATTCCACTGCTGCACATTTCCACCGACTATGTGTATGACGGCGCGAAAATCGACCCGTATGTGGAAACCGATCCGACAACGCCGCTCGGCGTGTATGGCGCGAGCAAGCTGGCCGGTGATGAAGTGGTGCGCGGGTTGTTGCCTCGGCATCTGATTCTACGGGTCAGTTGGGTGTTTGGCGTCCACGGCCACAACTTCGTTAAGACTATCCTGCGGCTGGCGCGGGAGCGGGAGGAATTGCGCATCGTCGCTGATCAACGCGGTTGCCCGACCTACGCGGGCGATATTGCAGATGCCCTGCTGGAACTGGCGGGGCGCATCACCGAAATTGACGCCGATGGCGTTTGGGGGACATACCACTATTGCGGCGAACCGGCGACGACCTGGCACGGTTTTGCCAGCGCCATTGTTGAACGGGCGCGTGAGAGTGAACAATCGCCCAAGCGCCAGCGCCGTAAAACCGGCCCTGCCGCAAAATCCGGGCCAGTGGCAGCGCCGCTCGTGGCGCAAACCGTGACGCCGATCACGACCGCGAATTACCCCACGCCTGCAGCCCGGCCCATGAACTCGGTGCTGGACTGCGCCAAGCTGGCGGCCCGTTTTGGCATTCAGCCGCGCCCGTGGCAGCCAGGGTTGGATGCCGTGATCGGGTCTTGACTCATTTCCATGTCCGTTGATCTTGGCGAACTGCTGGTTGCCCACCAGAAATTGACCGAAGCCGATCTGCAACGCGCCAAGCGGGTGCAGGAAGGCGCTGGCGAGGCGCTGGATACGCTGCTGCTCAAGTTGGGGTTGATTTCCGAGCGCGATCTGGCGGATGCGCTGGCGGCGCAATTGCGTCTGCCGCTGGTCCGCCCGGCTGATTATCCCGAAACATCGGCGACCAATGGCGCGCTTTCGCCGCGCTTTCTCAAGGACGCCCGGGTGATTCCGCTGGCTGAAGACGAGCAGGGCTTGACGGTGGCGATGGCCAATCCCACCGATGACTATGTGCTGACGGCGCTGCGGCTGGCGACCGGCAAAACCATCCTGCCGCAGGTCGGCATTCCCTCGGAACTGGAAGTGGCTTTTGCGCGGCTGTACGGCAGTGGTCGCTCGGCGATGGGCCAGATCGTCGATTCCATCGGCCTGGCCGACGATCTCACCGACGAAGAGCAGATTCAGCACCTTAAAGACCTGGCCAGCGAAGCGCCGGTCATCCGTTTGGTGAATCTGATGATCGCCCGTGCGGTAGAATCACGCGCCTCGGATATCCACATCGAACCGTTTGAGAACCGGCTCAAGGTGCGTTACCGAGTAGACGGGGTGTTACGCGAAGTGGAATCGCCGCCGTCGCGACTGTCGGCAGCGGTCATTTCCCGCATCAAGATCATGGCCAAGCTGAATATCGCCGAGCGGCGGTTGCCCCAGGATGGGCGCATTCAATTGCGGGCGCAGGGTAAGGAAATCGATTTGCGCGTGTCGACCGTGCCGACCCTGTGGGGCGAAAGCGTGGTCATGCGCATTCTTGACAAGGCCAGCGTGGTGCTGGATTTCGAGACACTGGGTTTCAGTCCACATACTCTGAAGCGCTTTCTGAACGTATTGACGATGCCGCATGGCATCATCGTGGTTACCGGCCCGACTGGCAGCGGCAAGACCACGACGCTGTATACCGCTCTGCAAACGTTGAATACTCCAGAGCGAAAGATTCTCACTGTCGAAGATCCGGTCGAGTATCAACTGGAAGGCATCAACCAGATTCAAGTCAAGGCGCAGATCAACCTGACCTTTGCCAACGCGCTGCGTTCCATTGTCCGCCAGGACCCGGATGTGATCATGATCGGTGAAATGCGCGATCTGGAAACCGCGGCCATCGCCGTACAGTCGGCGCTCACCGGTCACCTGGTGCTGTCCACCTTGCATACCAACGATGCTGCCGGCGGCGTGACCCGGTTGCTGGATATGGGCGTCGATGATTATTTGCTGACTTCCACTATCAACGGCATTCTGGCGCAACGCTTGGTACGGCTGCTCTGCCTGCATTGCCGCCAGCCCTATCCCGCGTTGCCGGAACTGGTGGAAGAGATGCGGTTGCGTCGGTTCAGCGATTCGGGTGACATCCTTCTATACAAGGCGGTCGGTTGTGAACTATGCGGCGGAACCGGTTATCGGGGCCGGGCGGCGATCATGGAATTTTTGACCATGAGCGATCCGCTGCGCCGGTTGGTGCTGAAACACGCCGACGCGACGACCCTACAAGCCGAAGCCCAGCAGGAGGGGATGGAGACCTTGTATGAGGATGGCTTGCGTAAAGCGGTCGCCGGGACCACGACCCTTGAGGAAGTACTGCGGGTGACCACTCAGCAAGAGCAGGAGGGGTAGATGCCCCGCTATCGCTATGAGGCCGTAGATAACACCGGCGAAGTGTTGCACGACGAGATCGAAGCGCCGACCCCGGAAGCGGCGGTCGAACGGCTACGCGATCAGGGCTTGTTACCCCTGTCGGTCAACGAAGCCCAGAGTGGTTTCCTGCGAGGCGGCTTCGGTCAGCCGTTATTCAGCAAACGTCGGGCACTCTCCCGCAAATCCGTGACCTTGCTGACTCAGCAGTTGGCCAACCTGCTCCATGCCGGAATGCCGCTGGATCGGGCTTTGACCATTCTGATCAGCGTCAGTGAAAACGAGCAGGCCCAAAACCTGTTAGAACGAGTGCAAGAGAAAGTGCGCGGCGGTGCGTCGCTGGCCGATGCGCTGGAAGCGCAGAGCGCATTCTCGCGGTTCTATTTGAATATGATCCGCGCTGGCGAAGCCGGCGGGGCGTTGGAAGTTGTTCTGAAGCGGCTGACGGAATTTCTGGAGCGCTCGCAGGCCCTGCGGGAAACCGTCACCTCGGCGCTGATCTATCCGATCATTCTGCTGTCCGTGTCCGCCTTGTCGGTCATTATCCTGCTGACCTTCGTGGTGCCGCAGTTCCAGCAACTGTTCGCCGACGCCGGCAAGGCCCTGCCGCTGGCGACGCAGATCGTGATTGCCGTTGGCGATGGCTTTCGGCATTACTGGTGGGTTGGAGCGATATTGCTCGTGCTGATTGTAGCGGCCCTGCGCCAGCAACTCAGTCAGCCGGTCAGTCGCGCCCGTTGGGATCGCTGGTTTCTGCGCCTGCCGCTGTTTGGCGACTTTATCGCCAAGGTGGAAACGGCGCGGCTGTCGCGGACCTTGGGAACGCTGCTGGGTAATGGCGTGTCGTTGTTGAATGCGCTGACTATCGTTCGGGAGACGCTGACCAACCAGGTGCTGGCGACGGCGCTCGGTGAAGTGGCGGAACATGTCAAAACCGGTCGGGGATTGGCCGAGCCGTTACTGGAAGCCGGGAATTTCCCCAAGCTGGCGGTGCAGATGATCCGGGTTGGCGAGGAAACCGGTCAGTTACAGGAGATGCTGTTGCAGGTCGCTGATACCTACGATGGCGAGGTGCAAACCGCGGTCAAGCGGATGCTGACCCTGCTGGAACCCGCGTTGATTCTAGGGCTGGGCGTGATTATCGCAGGCATTATCATGTCCATTCTGGTGGCGATTCTCAGTTTGAACGAGCTGGCGTTTTGAGCGCCGCTGAACGCAACACTTGGGTATGACTCGATGAAACAAGACTTCCTTCGCCGCTCACGCGGTTTTACCCTGATTGAATTGTTGGTGGTGCTGGTGATTCTCGGTCTGCTGGCCGGGCTGGTCGGGCCACAGGTGATGAAGTACCTGGGTGGCGCGAATACTAAAACCGCCAAATTGCAGATCGAAGATTTCAGCACTGCCTTGGACGCTTTCCGGCTCGACATGGGACGTTACCCTAATACCAACGAGGGGTTGCAGGCGCTGGTTGCGCAACCGTCCGGTGCGACTCGCTGGAACGGTCCTTATTTACGCAAGAGCGTCGTTCCCAAAGACCCTTGGGGCAACGATTACCAGTATCGCTCGCCGGGTGAGCATAGCGGCGGCGCGTTCGATCTGTATTCACTGGGTGCGGATAACGCCGAAGGTGGCGACGGCGAAAATCAGGACGTCGTGAGCTGGATGTAGTGATTGAATGAAACGGCGGCAACGGGGCTTTACTCTACTGGAAGTGCTGGTCGCGCTGGTGATCGGTGTCTTGCTGGTCGCCCTGACTCCTCCGTTGTTATCAGGGATGAGTGGTGCAACTGAGTTGCGCGGTGCGGCGCGGCAATTGGCCGCCGGTCTGCGCAATGCCCGTAATGAGGCCATGACTCGCCAGCAGGAAGCGGTGTTGCTGCTGGATCTGGCGGGACGCCGGTTCGCCGTCAGCGGCGATTCCCGCGAAGTCGCCTTGCCCAACAGCATCGAACTCCATCTTTATACAGCTCAATCCGAGTTGCTCAACCGTGAGAAGGGCAGCATCCGCTTCTTCCCGGACGGCAGCTCCACCGGCGGTGCGATCACGGTCAGTGGCCCGAAGTTGGTCTACCGGGTGAATGTCGATTGGCTCACCGGCGCTATCGCCATCGTTGAGCAGGAGGCGCGATTGTGAGCAATCCTTCATTCCCCGCCTTGGACAAGGCGGGGTGGCGCAAAGCGTCAGGGTGGTTCGAACGCGGCTTTTCCCTGCTGGAGGTGCTGGTGGCTTTCGCTATTCTCAGCATCTCGTTAGGCGTATTGCTACAGGTTTTCGCTACGGGCCTGCGCAACGCCGGTCTAGCCGACGACTATACGCGGGCCACTCTCTACGCGGAGTCGATCCTGGCCGCCATGGGGCGCGAAGCTCCGCTAACTGAGGGTGAGCGCAGCGGGCCGGTCAATGACCAGTTTTCTTGGCGCAGCACGGTGAGCGCTTACACCGAGGGCCTGCCTGATCCGGAAAAAATCCGGGCGCGGGCCTATCGGGTCAGTGTTGAGGTGTACTGGCCGGGACGGGTACAGAACCGCTCGGTGATGCTGGAAACCCTGCGGCTGGCACCGGTTGAACCACCGGGCGGGGGTTGAAGCGCATGGAGAAACACCAGGCCGATCGGTGTCAGACCGGATTCACCCTCCTGGAACTGATCGTCGCCATTACCCTGATGGGATTGGTGCTGGTGGTCCTCTACAGTGGCCTGCGGCTGGGCCTGAAGAGTTGGGACGGTGGCGAACAGCGCGCTGAGGCTACCAACCGATTGCGGCTGGCCCAGGAATTTCTGCGTCGGCAGTTGACGCAGTCGATCACCGCCTACCAGGTCAATGAACGGCAGGAAAGGAACGTGGCCTTCGCTGGACGCTCGGATGTGATCGAATTCGTTGCGCCGATGCTGGCGCAGTTGGGACAGGGCGGTTTATACCGGGTGCGGATTGAAGCAGGCGACGGTCGGTTATGGATACGCTGGCGTCCCTATCTGCCTACCGATCCAGAAGCCGGCGAACAGCGGGAGACGGTGTTGCTGGAAGGAGTTTCTAACGTGGAATGGGCCTATTTTGGCCTCGAACAGGCCGATGGGCCGGAATCGTCCCCCCAGTGGCAGTGGCACTCCGCATGGACGAACCCTCAGCGGCGACCCCAGTTAGTGCGCCTGAACCTCAATTTGCAGGGTGAACCCTGGCCGGACCTAGTAACAGTACTGGCTGAGGGACGCCCGGACTCAGGCGTTTCCACTGGGTTCGGACCGTGAGTACTATGAGTATTATCGATGCAACGTGGGATGGTTTTGGTTATCGTGCTATGGATCGTGACCCTGCTGGCGGTGATGGCTGGCGGGTTTGCCTACTCCATGCGGATTGAGACTCGACTGGCGACCAGCGCGGTCGAGCGAGCGCAAGCCCGGGCGTTGGCCGAGGCCGGTGTCGCCTATGCGCTAGCCTGGCAACTTGATCCGGAGGCGCAGAAGCAATGGCCGGCCAATGGTGATGCCCATGACTGGGAATTCGGCGGTGGACGTGTGCGCGTCAGCGTCGAGGATGCGGCTGGACGGATTAACTTGAACAATGCCGACCCTCAGTTGATCCGACGAGCGTTAATCGGGGTTGGCGTAGCGGATGCAGAGCGCTGGGCCGCGGTGATCGCTGACTGGCGCGACCCGGATGATCAGACGCAACCGGGCGGCGCCGAGAGCGCTGAATATCGCAGCGCAGGCCGGGTAGGCCCTAAAAACACACTGTTTGACAGCGTTGATGAGTTGCCGCAGGTTCTGGGCATGGACCAGGACACCGCCCAACGCCTGGCAGGGTTGACGACGACCGAGACTTTGATTGCGGGGATTGACCCGCAACTGGCTTCGCTGGCCGTGTTGCGCGCGGTGACCGGTCTCGATGAACGCATTCTCGCTGACTATGTGACTACCCGCGCCCGAGCAGCCAGCGAAGAAGCGCCTCCCCCTCCGTTGCCAATGGGCGATGGGCTATCTTTCTTTTCCGGCAGCCGTTCGGGCGTTTATCATATCGCCGTTACCGCACAGGCCGGCACTGGAGCAACGGTCAGCACAGAGACGGTGGCTTCCATGCAGAACCCGCCCCGAGGGCAGGTCGTGCGCTGGCTGTCCTGGCGTTTGACGCGCTGAGACCTTATTTCAATATGGCAACCTCATCAATGGTTTCTTCTTCTGGCCCACGCTTCTGGCAAAGTAATGTCCACTGGAGTCTGGCCGCCGGCTGGCACTGGTGGCGGGATGGATTGCTGGGTTGGTTGCCGGTCAGGGTTCGCGGTAAATTCCTTGGCTCATCGCGGCGACTCATTATCAAACCCGATGCTGACGGCTGGGCATTGTTCCGTCAGGAGCATGGCGAACCGGAGCCGCTACCCCAACAGTCCTGGGAGTCGCTGGATCGGGAAACTCGGCGCAAGTTGATCAAAGCGGAACGGCCCGCCGCCATCGTCTTGCAGATGCCAGCGGATCGGGCGCTGACGCGGGTCGTGATGCTGCCCATGGCCGCAGCGTCGAACCTGCGCCAGGTGTTGGGTTACGATATGGACCGACTGACCCCGTTCAGCGCCAGCCAACTGTACTACGATGCGCTGATTCTGGAGCGTCAACCGGAACAGCGACGGATTCGGGTCGAACTGTCCGCCTTGCCGCGCACTGAAGTGGATGCCGTGTTGGAGGCTCTGGCGGCGCTGGGCGTGGCACCGGATGTGGTAGAGGTGACGGAGGGGCGACCCGGCGTCAATCTGTTACCCGCCGAGAAACGACCCCGACGTGGCGTTTGGCCCCGGCGTTTGCAGAGGACGTTGATCGTGATCAGTCTGAGTCTGGCGTTGGCCGCAGCCTTGTTGCCGTTGTGGCAGTATCGGACGCTGGTCATCGGCCTGCAGCAACAAGTCGATGCCTTGCAGCGGGAGTCAAGTCAGGTGCTGACCCTGCGCGAGCAATTGGGAAAGGCGGTGCAGTCCTCCCGGTTTCTGGTGCAGAAAAAGCAGAGCCGACCGCCGGTCATCGAGTTACTGCGGGAATTGACGGCGATTCTGCCTGACAACACCTGGCTGGAGCGCTTGCAAATCAAGGGCGAGACCCTGCAATTGATCGGTCAATCAGCCAGCGCTTCGGCGCTGGTGAGCGTGGTCGAAGAGTCAAAATTGCTCGGCGACGCAGCCTTCGCTTCTCCGGTGACCAATGATCGCCGCACCGGCAAGGAGCGGTTCGTGCTGGGCGCCCGCGTCGTCGTGGAGCCGCAATGAATCCAGCAACCTCTCCTTCTCAGTTCCATCGCTTGGCGGCGTTACTGTTGTTGGTGCTGATGGTGGGCCTGTTTTATGTGATGGTTGATCAGATTTGGATGGGCCAATATCGGCTTTATCAGACTCATGCCGAGCGGTTGCTGGATCGGTTGCACAACCTGCAACGGTTGGCGACCGCCCGGCCAGAACTGGAGAAAGCGATCCAGAGCATTCGCGACGATCAGCGTACTGCCGCCTACTTTCTCCCGCCGGCCCCCCCGGCATTGGCGGCGGCCGATCTGCAACAGCGCGTCAAGAGCCTGGTCGAGGGAGCGGGTGGCAACCTGTTGAGCGTTCAAGCGTTGCCGGTGGTTGAGGAAGGTGGCGTAGTCCGCGTGGCGGTCGGCGTCACGGTGCAGGGCGACGTGGACATGTTGCAAAAAACCCTTCATGGTCTGGAGTCGCAGGTGCCGCTGCTCTTTGTGGATAATCTTGAAGTAACCGCTCGTCAGTTCCGCCCGCGCCTGCCCGATGGCAAGATCGCGCCATACACTCGCGTCCAGTTGAATGGCCAGTTTGAAGTATCAGGCTACTTGCGCAAGGAGACCGGCTAGTGTTTTCCCGGTTATGGCAACCCGTATTCTGGCTAATGGTAGCGATGGCGGCGGCGGGCGCGCTGGTCTTGGAGTGGCGGTATCCACCGCGCCTGCCGGCGTCATCCATGGTTAAAGCGTCGGACGCTGTTACGGTTCCGCCGCTACAATCATTTCAGCCATTGCCCTTGCTGCGCTACGCGGAAATTAAGGAACGCCCCGTTTTTATTGATGCCCGCCGGCCTGAGGAAGATGAAGTCGCTGCGCCGCCGGATCAGCCGCCGGATCAGCCGCTGAATTTGATCGGCGTAGTGCTGATTCCAAATAGCGCGGCGGCCCTGTTGCGTCCGGAGGAACCCAACGCCAAGGTATTGCGCGTCCCGCAGGGGGGAATGGTGGATGGCTGGCGGCTAGAAACCGTGCAAGCGGGCAAGGTGGTGTTGCGCAAGGGCAATGAGGTTCGGGAGCTGGCGCTGATTCGTCCAAAAACGCCGCCCCGTCCGGCTTCACCAGCCAGAGTGGTTCCGCAGAGGGCCGGGGCGTTGCCTGCTCCGCCGCCATCCGTTCCACCGGCGCCAGAATCAGCGTCGGGGTCTTGATCAGCATTTCAGAGAGTACAGTCCATTGAGTACATTGTGGGTCCGATCGTTAATGACCGGGGGATGTCTGACCTTGGTGCTGGGAGCTTGCGCGACCGTTCCCGAGGGAGAAGCACCCACCGGGGAAGGTTCGGAACCGACGACCGCCGTCGCTGCGTCTGATCTGGCAAGCAATCTTCTTCGGTTGACCGCCCGGCCTGGATCAGAGGGTCCGGCAACCGCCCAGCCGGTTCCAAAAGTGACGATCTTCCCGGGTACCGGCAATTTTATCGATCAGCGCGAAGCCCAGAAACCATTGCCCAAAACGCCCAGCGCCACGCCGTCAGGCAGTGGCGTCACGCTCAACTTTGAGGGCGCCAGCATCCGCGATGTGGTCAAGGTGGTTTTCGACACCCTCAAGGAAAACTATGTGATCGATCCCCAGGTGCAGGGTGAGGTGACCGTGCAGACCAGTCGGCCATTGACGCAGGAACAATTGTTGCCGACGCTGGAAACCTTGTTGCGCGCCAGTAATGCCGTGTTGGTGCGGGAGGGTGGGGTCTATCGGATTATCCCGGCGGCTGGAGCGTTGAAACAGGGCAATCTGGCGCCGCGCCTGGGGAGCAACCGGGTGGGTTACGGCGTGCGAATTGTGCCGCTGAACTATGTCAGCGCCCTCGAAATGCAGAACATCATCGCCCCATTCCTGCCGGATGGAGCGATCCTGCGCGCAGATCCCACCCGTAACCTGCTGATGCTGGCCGGTACCCCGCAGGAACTGAACAGCGCCCAGGAAACGATTGACACCTTCGATGTCAACTGGCTGAAAGGAATGTCCATTGGCCTGTTCCGGTTGCGCAATGTGGACAGCCAGGCGGTCGCTAACGAGCTGAACCAACTGTTGGGCGAGGGGTCCGGGACGCCCGTCGCTGGCCTGGTTCGGTTGGTGCCGTTGAGCAAGCTGAATGCGGTGTTGGTGATTACCCCGCAAAAGGAGTATCTCAAGGAGGTCGCGATCTGGATCGAGCGGTTGGATGGCATCGGCGGCGAGCGCTTATATCTTTATCATGTCCAGAACAGCCGCGCCGAGTACGTTGCTGAACTGCTGAATGGGTTATTCAATCTCGGTGGTGGCAGCAGCGGGCGTGGGGGCGAACTGGCGCCGGGCCTGAAGCCCGCGCAGTTGTCCAGCGGTGCCGGGACCAGTGGCGGATTGTCGGGCGGCGCAAGTTCAGGCTTGAGCGGAGGAAGCGCCAGCTCGATGTCGTTATCCAGCGGTTCGGGCAGCAGTTCCGGCGGCGGTTTGGGCAGCCTGAGCGGCAGTTCCGGCGGGCTGGGCAAATCAAGCGGTGGAGGTTCTACCGCTTCCTCTTTATCTACAGCGGGCGGCCGCTCAGGAGGCGCTGGCGTGGGCAGCCTGGGTTCCGGCGGACCCAGCGCCGGTATGGAGGAGGTGCGCATTGTCGCCGATACCGAAAACAATGCATTGCTGATCTGGGCCACCAGCCAGAACTATGAACGAATTGTCAGCACGCTGGAAAAGATGGATGTCAGTCCCCGGCAGGTGCTGATCGAGGCAACCTTCGTTGAAGTGACTTTGAGCGGCCAGTTGAAGTATGGGTTGCAATGGTTTTTCAACAACAACATCGGTGATGGTTACCAAGGCAACGGCTCGCTGGGGCTTTCCAATAACCTGACGTTGACCCAGGCGCTGAGCGGCGTCGCAGCGAACCAGTTTTCCTACGCCATCACCGACAGCGGGGGAATCGTGAAGGCGCTGCTCAAGGCGCTGGCCGCCGATTCCAAGGTCAAGGTGCTCTCTTCGCCTCAGGTAATGGTGCTGGATAACCAGCAGGCGGCGATTCAGGTGGGTACCTCGACGCCGATCCCCTCGGGTACGACGACTACGAACAATGTGACCACTTCAGGCGGAGTGACTTATAAAGATACCGGCGTATTGCTGGAAGTGTTGCCGCGCATCAATGCCGGCGGTATGGTGAACATGGAAATCAAGCAACAAGTCAGCGAGCCGGGGACGATTGTTGAGTTGGGCACCTCCGGTTCGACGACGGCCTCCGCGCGTGAGTTCCTACAACGCAGCGTGACCAGCAAGGTCGTGGTCAAGGACGGCCAGACCCTGGTGTTAGGCGGCCTGATCCGCGAAACGGGCACCGAGGGGCAATCCGGCATTCCTGTGTTGTACAAGATTCCGGTGCTGGGCGCTCTGTTTGGCCAGACCACGCAGGAGGAAGGCCGCACTGAATTGATCGTGTTGATCACCCCGCGTGTGGTCCAGGACAGTCAGGAGGCTGGACAGGTAACTGAGGAGATCAAGCGCAAGATGCGGGCGATCATGCCAGTGTTACCGGCATCCTGAGTGAGATGGCCAAAATTGTTGTTTAAATGCAACATTCTTGATTGCTTCGACCCGAATGAAACGAATAGAATTCTTGCATTTTGGGGTTATTCTATATATAAATATCGCAACTGGTTTTTGTTGTAAGGATAAAGCTGTTGCGCAAACAACAAAATTATGTTGTTATGTTGACACCGGCTGGAATCTCTTGTAATCTCCCGAGTGGAGTTAAGCTTTAAGTTCCTGCTAAAGCACTCGTGCGAAGCAACCTATAGGAGTTACGACATGTTGGCGAATTTCAAGAAAGTTAGTGTGGCGGCGGCGGTCGCGGCTGCTCTCGGCGCTTCCGGCGCTGCCCAAGCAGTCATTGAGAGTTACCCTGGTGACGCATTGTTGGTTCCGTATGTGGCAACGAACGGTGCCGGCAAGCTCAACACTATGATTAGCGTGATTGTCGCCAGTCCTGCCACTGTAAACGTCAGTCAGTTTCCCACCCTGACGGGTCCCAAGACCGTTGCTGGCTGCAGCGGCAAAATTCACTGGTATTTCTTCGACAAAAACAGCGTTGAGATCGTGGACGACACGATTCCTGTGACCTGTGATGACTGGGTTGGAATCGACTTTGGCAGTATCGTTGAAGCCAAAAAACTGCCCAGTGCGCTGAATGTGCCGGGTTACATGGTGATCGCCGATGCCAGCGCCAGTGAAACGACGGCGAGCAACAAGATCCTTTATGGCGCTGCTTATCAGATCAGAGGTAACTGGTCCACTCAGGCGTATATTCCGGTGCTGCCGCTGATTGACGATGTGGACGGTGCGTCCCGTGACGAAGTGAAGCACAGGGGTGCCTCATTCCTGGGGGATGTCAATCCGGTCACAGCGGGGATGTTGCTGGCCGATGAGCCGGGTGAAGGATCGATCTTCAGCCTGCGCTACTTCTTGCAATCGTCTGATCCTGAGGGTTCCACCGAATTTGTGTTGTGGTTCCCGGATAATAACGAGGCTCGCGGCAGCCAGACTGTCTTGGTGTATAATGCCGATGAAGTTGCTATCTCGGCCAGGACCAGCATTCCTAACGAGTTGAATGTGTTGAAAGTCGCGGCTGACGCCAAGGTTGGCGGGCTTTACACGGGCGTCATCACGGATGGTCTGGCGGATACTGGCTTTGTGCTGTTCGATGTGGTCGATTTCAATGCCGAGACCTCTGCGGTGAATGGCAACGGATCGCGTGCAGGCGTGGCCTTCAGCTTGATCGGCGTCAAGGGCAGCAATGTCGAGCAGACGCAGACCGAGTTGGCGCATGAGCGTGGTGTGCAGTAGTTTTTAACGGTAATAACCGCAGGTGCCCCTGAGTTTCAGGAGCACCTGTAGGCTTAAAGCGGCGTACGTTCAGTGCGCCGTTTTTTTTTGAGGGCCATACCTAATGACGACGCGAAAATTCCTGCTGGCTTTAATAGGATTGAGCGGGATACTGGCGGGGGCAGGGACAGCGCCGGTTGCCCTGAGTCAGACGGTGACTACAGCACCGCACGCTGAGTCCAAAGCGCCCGCGCCCACGGCGCCCACTGAGGAGCAGCCGGTCTGGAGCGACCCACAAGGTCGATCGACGCGCTTTCTGGTTAACGCGGGGGCATTCCACGTCCTGGTGGACGATTTGACCGGCGACGGCCGGACTGATCTGGCGTTCACCTCGCATGGCGGCAATAGTATCCGGGTGTTCCGCCAGGTCGGGCCACGTCGTTTTGAGGCGACTGAAGAGCAGGATATCGCCGGTTTTCATCCCAACGACACCATTGCCTTACCGGGCGCACCCAAACGCTACCTCATCAATGCCGAAGGCAAGAATCGATTACGAGTGGTGGCGGCGCAGCCTGACGGCTCTCTGAAACTGGTATCGGATTACAGCCAGATTCACCCGCTGGGCAGTACGTCATTTGTATGGCCTGACTGGGGACGACTCAGCCTGGCGGTCGTTCCCTATACGGGTGCGACGTTGACCCTGTTACGCGATTTCGACCCGGAAAAAGGCGAGGCTAAGACCGTCTTTGCTATCCCGGCCGACAAGGATCCCCGACCGGTGCGGCTGGCGGATTTGACCGGCGACGGCATTCCTGAACTGGTTTTTCCCACGTTTCGGAGCAACAAAGTCTGGGCGATCGAGTACGCAGGTGCGGAGCAGACCCCCCGCTTGCGTGAACTGGCGTCTTTCAAGGAAGGCTGGCCGCGTCATGTGATACCGCTGGATCTGAACCAGGATGGGAAGATGGACCTGCTGACGCCAATGTCCGTGCAGGAGCGCATCGCCGTGCTGTTGAACGATGGCCAGGGTCATTTTACTGAGGGTCAAGCGATTGCTTATCCGGGCCAGGTCGGCGTACATACTCTGGCGGTCGGTCAGGATAAAGGAGGCCGTTACCTGCTGGCCGGCGGATCCCGTGCGCTGGTTTTGTACCGGGAGCGCAAGGAGCAACCGGGCGAGTTCGAGAACGTGTTGCTACCAATTCTTAACTGGCCGAACCGGGTCGAACTGGCCGATGTAGACGGCGACGGTTGGCTCGATGCGGTCGTCGCCAATCAGGGACCGCTGGAATCCCAAGTGATCTATGGACCGTTGTGGGATATTTTCGGCCAGTTGTCGGTCAATTCACCGGACAATGCCAAACAGGACTGATGCCGAAACCGCATTAGGTCAAATGCCGCTCCAGCCGGGATACGGACGGCTGGCGAACTTCAGAGGAAAGAGAATGATCACCAGAATCACGAGGGTTGCTGTGCTCGCGGCAACCATGGCTGCCCCAACCATGGTAGCGATGCACCGGTCAGTATGGGCTGCCGATGCGCCTGCAAAGCAGCAACCAGCGCCTGCGCCCGCCGTATCTCCAACCCCAGTCGCCACCACGCCTGATCCAGCAGCCGGTCAGGCCGCGCCTGCTGACGTGCCGGAAGTCGTGATGGCGCAGGTAGCGGGCAAGAAAATCACGGTTGCGCAGTTCATGAAGTACATCACCCAGGATACCCGGCTGGTTCTGAAAGCCAGAACGGTGCCAGGGAAAACAGAAATCCTGCGTGAGATGATCCTGGATCGTCTGCTTCAAGAAGCGATGCTCCGGGAGGGCTTGCTGCCGAAGGACCGCGCTCCGGGTGAACGGGATTACCTGCGAGCCTATCAGCAATTGGCGAAACAGCATTTTCCGATACCCGGTACGATGCCCTCCGAAGAGGAGTTGTACAAGTATTATCAGCAACATCCGGAACTCTTCGGTATTCCTGCCATGGTGCGGATCAGCCAGATCCAGTTCCGCACGCCGGATAACGCCGATGATGCGGCCAAGACCGTCGTTAAAGGCAAAGCCGAAGAAGCGCTCAAGCGCCTGCGTGCGGGTGAATCGTTCGCTACGCTGGCTGAAGCGCTGACCGAAAATCCCCAGGGTAAGGTCGCTCAGGGTGATCTGGGTTTCCTGCAACCAGACAAAGATCCCTGGTTGAAAAAAGCTGTCGATAGCCTGGCGGTCGGTCAATTTTCCGGAGTACTCGAATCTCCAGTCGGTTACGAAATCATCCTGTTACAGGATAAGCGGGACGCCATGATCACTCCTTACGCCAATGTCCGCGACAGTGTCATCCAACGGATCCAGCAGGAAGCACAGGCCAAGGCGCGGGAAGAATATGCCTGGAAATTGGCCAAAGAGATGGGCGTCAGCGTAGAGATGCCGGAGTTAAAGAGCGCCGTTCCCGCGACTACCCCTTGAGGGCGAGAAATCTTATGTTCAATTTAAAAGGTATTGGCCTGTTAGCGGTAGCTATCATCAGCCTGTCTTCAGCCGTTCGGGCTGAGGAACCCAAGAGTGCGGCGCCTGCCGTCAGCCCGACGGCTCCAGAACAATCCACTGCTACGGCTCCCCCTGTCGGGCAGGCGGCGTCACCGGAGGAATTAAAGGCCGCGCTGCAGGAACGGGTCGAACGCTATTGGGCGGCGCGGCAGGCGCGCGATGTCAGGACGCTGTATGAACTGGAATCGGCGGCGCGGCCCGGTGGTTGGCTGAAGCTGGAACAGGCGATGTCTCTGCAAGGATTGCCCGTCCGTAAAGTCAAGATCGAGGAAGTGCGGATTGAGGGTGAAAAGGGGATTACCCGGGTTAGCGCCGAGGTGATGATCGGCACCATGGGCTGGATGCGACAAGCCATTGAAGATCCTTGGGTGTTGCTCGACGGCCAGTGGTATCACGAGACCTTCCGTTAGCGCTATACCGACAACACGGTAAAGCTGATGATTGAAGCGTTACTGGAGCAAGCGGACCGACTGGCCGCTGGTGAACAACCTGCAAAGGCCAGGGATCTATACGCGCAGATTTGCCAATTAGCGCCTCATCGGGCCTGCTACTGGCTGCGGCTTGCTGAGTTGCAGTATCAGCTTGAGCAATTTGGCGATGGCTTGCGGGCGCTGGAATATGCCCTGCGGCTGGAGCCGCGCAATCCGGCGGCATTGTTGCTTGCTTCTGCAACACTGCTCGAAACCGGCGGTTATGCCCAGGCCGCGCAACTGGCTGAGCGGGTTCAGCACCTGGAAGGCGGAAATCGTTTGGCCGCCTTGTTGAACCAGAGCATGGCGCTGCTGCGGCTGGGGCAATTCACGGAAGCGCTGGCGGCGGCCGATGCGGCGCTGACCTTGGATGAGAACCAGCCCGTCGCTCATTCGACGCGCGGTTCAGCACTGTTCAGCCTTGGTCGTCACGAAGAGGCGCTGGCAGCGCTGGACCGGACGCTGGCGCTGCGCCCAAAGCACGCTCCGGCGTTGATCAACCGGGCGGCGGTGCTGCGCGCGATGCGACGTCCGGCGGAGGCGCTGGCGGATGTCGACACCGTGCTGACGGAACATCCTGAATCGCTGGCCGCCTTGTTGAACCGCGCAGCGGCCCTGCTGGATCTAGAGCGGCCTGAAGAAGCACTGGCGGCGCTCGACCGACTGCTGGTTCGGCAGCCCAACCACGCCAAGGCATTGTTGAACTGCACCCTGGCGCTGCTGCAACTGGGTCGTTATCCGGAGGCGCTGACCATAATTCAAGCCCTGCGCTCGGCTGGGCAACCGGTGGTTGGCGTCTTGTTGGCCGCCACCGAGACTTTGTTGCGACAGAACCGATCGGTCCAGGCGTTGACCTGGATCGATCAGGGCCTGGTTTGGCATCCCGATCATCCGGAACTGTTGCGGGGCCGGATCGCCGTCCTGTTGGCGCAGGAACGCTATCGTTCGGCGCTGGCGGTGGCGGAACGACTGTTGGCGGTGACCGAACCGCATCGGGTGGCGGAACGGCTGGCGGTAGCAGCGGCTCTCAACGCCAATGGCCGGTTTCAGGACGCGCTGGCGGTGTTGGAGCAACTACCTCCAGCCGCCCAGGACGATTGGCAATTCCACGCCAAGTCTGGCGAAGCGCTGGCGGTTTTAGGGCGATCCGCTGAGGCGTGTGCGGCCTTCGCTGCCGCCGACCGATTAAACGCACGCGCTTTCCGGGCCAGTTATCATGACGGTCCGTTCCAATGTCGCCCAGCGGATTCCCTGCCGCCCCCGGTGACTCCGGAACTGATCCAGGTCAATTTTGAATTCCGTCGACTCGAACATGGCGATTGGCAGGATTACGACCGCCGGATCGCCGCCATCCAGCAGTGGACCGAAGCGAGTTTAACCGGTGGCGCACGTTCGCCTTTATTGCCCTTTCGAGCGCTGTTCTTGCCCCTGTCACCGGTATTACGGTTGGCCATCGCCCGCCGCGAAGCGGAATGGATTGCGGGAACGGTCGCCGAATTGACGGCGACTGGCGGAAGGGGATCGGCAACTCCTGTTGCTCAGGAGCCGGCGCGCCTGAAAATCGGCTATGTCTCAGCGGATTTTCGCGAGCATCCAACGGCTCATCTGATGCGCTCGCTATTCCGCTGTCATGATCGCCGCCGCTTCGAGATTTACGTCTATTCCCTGCACAGCGATGATGGCAGTGCCTACTACCGGCAAATCCGGGATGACAGCGATCAGTTTGTGGATTTATCCAGCATGGACAACGCCGCCGCCGTGCGGCGCATCCAGACCGACGAGGTCAGCATTCTCGTGGACCTGATGGCGTACACCAACTTCGCCCGTCCGGAGATTTTTGCCCGGCGTCCTGCGCCGATTCAGGTGAACTGGCTGGGCTTTCCGGGCAGCAGCGGTGCGGGTTATATGGATTATCTGCTGGCTGATCCGGTCGTGCTGCCGGCTGACCAAGCGGCGTTCTGTACCGAGCAGCCCGCCTGGTTACCCGAATGCTATCAAGTCAATGACCGCTGGCAAAATATCGCTGAAACGAGCGTTCGTCGAGCCGATCATGGTCTGCCTGATCAGGGTTTCGTATTTTGCAGCTTCAATCAGATGCAGAAACTCGAACCGGTCCTGTTCGCGGTCTGGATGCGTATTCTGGGACAGACACCAGGTTCAGTGCTGTGGTTGCACACCCACAGTGAAGAGGCGCCAGAACACTTGAGGGCGGAGGCGGCTAGGCATGGCATCGCCGACGAGCGCCTGATGTTCGCCGAACGTTTGCCCAAGGCCCAGCATCTGGAGCGCCATCGGCTCGCCGATCTGTTCCTCGATACCCGGATTTATAACGCCCACACGACCGCCAGCGATGCCTTATGGGCAGGAGTGCCAGTGCTAACCTGTATCGGTGAGGCGTTTCCGGCGCGGGTCGCCGCCAGCCTGCTGCGGGCGATAGGCTTGCCGGAACTCATCACTCATTCCCTGGAAGAATATGAATCGCTGGCCGTTCGACTGGCGACTCGACCGGCGGAATTGGCAGGGCTGCGAGCGAAACTGGCGGATCATCGTCTGCGAATGCCGTTGTTTGATACCGAACGCTTCGCCCGCCATCTGGAGCGGGCCTATGAGTTAATGTGGGAACGCCATGTCCAAGGCCTGCCACCCGCACCCTTGCATATTCCTGCGTTGCCTGCCATGCCGGACTGAAGTCATGTCCTTGTTCAATTCGATAACGCCGGCGGACGTGGGCCGGAATTGGGTGCTGTACCGGGTTTTTCACCAATGCTGGTTACAGCGCCAACTGTTCCTCAAGCTGCTGCGGCGTGATTTCGCCGAACGCTACCGGGGATCCTATCTGGGATTGCTGTGGTCGCTGTTACTGCCCTTGCTGTCATTGCTGGTGTTTACCTTCTTTTTCGGCGTGATCTTTCAGATGCGCTGGGCAGGGCGGAGCGACGCTTCCCTAAGCGATTTAGCGCTGATCCTGTTTGTGGGCATGGCGCTTTACAATTTCCTGGCAGAGTGTCTCAATCGCGCCCCTGGCCTGATTCTGGCGCACCAGAACTATGTCAAAAACGTCGTCTTTCCGCTGGAAATGCTGCCGGCAGTGATGGTGGCCTCCGCTGTACTGACCCTGGCTGCGACGTTGCTGGTGATTTTGTTGCTGCAAGCAACCCTCGGTTCGGGCTTGAGCTGGACGGCGCTGCTACTGCCGATGATCGTTCTGCCGCTGATGCTATTCGTGTTGGGACTGAGCGGATTTTTAGCCTCGCTGGGCGTCTATATCCGCGATATCCAGCAGTTGATCATTCCGCTGGTGCAGTTGATGATGTTTCTCAGCCCAGTTTTCTATCCGGCAGCAGCGCTGCCGGAGGCGATGCGCCCCTGGCTGCAGCTCAATCCACTGGCGCTGGCCATCGAACAGACCCGGGGAATCCTCCTGTTTGGTCAAGCGCCGGACTGGACGCCCTATCTCCTGAGTCTGGTCGCGGGGGGATTGATCGCGTTGCTGGGTGCCTGGTGGTTTGCGCGCACCCGCAGAGGCTTCGCTGATGTCCTCTGACCAGGCGCTTGCAGGACTCTCTGATCCCGTGATCGAGGTCGCGGGCGTTGGCAAGTGTTATCACATCTACGATCGACCGCAGGATCGGTTGAAGCAGATGCTGTGGCGGGGTCGTCGTCGCTATTACCGGGAATTCTGGGCCTTGCACGACCTCTCGGTTACCGTACAGCGCGGTGAGACCGTCGGGGTCATCGGCCGCAACGGTTCCGGCAAATCGACCCTGCTCAAGCTGCTGTGCGGCACCTTGGCCCCGACCATCGGCGCTGCGACAGTGCATGGCCGGGTGGCGGCGCTGCTGGAACTGGGCACCGGCTTCAATCCAGAATTTACTGGCCGTGAAAACGTCTATCTGAACGCTGCCATCCTCGGTCTTGATGACGGGGAAATCGCACGCTATCTGCCGGAAATTCTGGAATTCGCTGACATTGGCGAATTCATCGACCAGCCGGTCAAGACCTACTCCAGTGGTATGGCGGTGCGGCTGGCTTTCGCTATCGCCGCTCACGTCCGCGCCGACATCCTGATTATCGATGAAGCCCTGGCGGTCGGGGATGTGTTCTTCGTCCAGAAATGCATGCGTTTTCTTCGCAAGTTCCAGGAGCACGGTACACTTTTCTTTGTGAGCCACGACACAGCGGCGGTCATTAACCTGTGTGACCGGGTGTTATGGCTGGAACAGGGGCGATTGCGTGAGGCAGGACCAGCCAAGGCGGTGTGCGAGCATTATCTGGCCCAATTATTTCAGGCGCAGACTCCCGGGATGGAACGGGCGCAACCATCTCAGGCGGCGATCATGGAACGCCGCTCGACCGATGTAGTGGATCAACGGTTGGCGTTTCTGAATCAGACCAAATTTCGTAACGATTTGGAATTATTCGTCTTTCGCCCGGAAGTCGAGGGTTACGGGACGGGGGCGATCCAGATTGTGGAGGCCTGTTTTGCAGATCAACAGGGTGGCGTTTTGCAGTGGATTGTCGGTGGCGAACTCGTGACATTGGTCGTGCGGGCGCAGACCTTGACGGATCTCGACAGTCCGATCATCGGATTTCTGGTCAAGGATCGACTGGGTCAGCACCTGTTCGGCGATAATACCTACCTGACCTATGCCGCCAATCCCCGGCCTGTCGTCGCCGGCCAAGCGTTGACTGCACGGTTTACCTTTCGGATGCCGATACTGCCCGTCGGCGATTATGCAGTCGATATCGCTGCCGCTTCGGGTATGCAGCAGGATCATATTACCCATTGCTGGTGCAGCGATGTGCTGGTGTTTAAGTCCCATGCTAGCAGTGTACGTCAAGGGTATGGACTGGTCGGCATCCCGATGCTGGAGATTGAATTGATTGAAGCGGCTCACATGGGTTGATGCATCCAATCCTCTAAATTTTAAATAAAATTCAGGTAATTAAATTGACTACGACAACGATGCTTTACCTCGATTTAATGAAGAAGGTGCTGACGAACAGCATTTACGAGGATCCGAATATCAGTCCCCGGCAACTACCGTCCTATGTTAAACGGATTCGTGAGAATGGTGAGGATTGGCCGCTGATCGCCCATACGATGATCGGCATGAAGCGCCTTGATAACCTGCAATATTGTGTCGAGACCGTGCTCGCCGAGAAGATTCCGGGCGATTTGATTGAAACTGGCGTCTGGCGTGGCGGGGCAGCGATTTTCATGCGGGCGATTCTGAAGGCATACGGGGTGACGGACCGGCAGGTGCTGGCGGCCGATTCGTTTGAAGGCCTTCCTCCACCGAATCCCGAGCAGTTTCCAGAGGACGCGGGTGACGTACACCATGAAAATACCTATCTGGCCGTCCCTCTCGAAGAAGTGAGAATGAACTTCGAGCGGTACGGATTGCTAGATGAACAGGTCGTCTTTATCAAGGGGTGGTTTCGAGATACCCTTCCGCGCCTTTCAGCCAACTCGTTTGCAGTCATACGCCTCGACGGCGATATGTACGAATCGACCTGGGAAGCGTTGACGAATCTCTTTCCAAAGCTGTCGGTGGGCGGTTATGTCATTATTGATGACTACCAAGTGGTGCCTGGTTGCCGCGCTGCGGTCAATGACTTTCGTCAAAAGCATGGCATCATGGAGCCGCTCCATGAGATCGACTGGGCTGGCGTGTACTGGCGGCGCACCCACTAAAAGAGAATCGACATGACTGACTATATGGAAGAAAATCTGGATATGCCGTTAAGGAAAGTGCTAGCGATCATGCAAGATCGGATCATGAATCAGACGACTTATTTAGGCGTGAAAGCGCTGAAAAATCCGTTGGATCACTGGGTTTATCAGGAGCTGATCTACGAAAATCAGCCAGATGTGATTATTGAAATCGGTAATGCGAATGGTGGAAGCACATTATCCTTGGCGCATCTTTGCGATCTTTTGGGCAGAGGTAAAGTCATCGGCCTTGACATCTCCCATCAAGGAATACCTGAATCGGTAAAAAGCCATTGCAGGATTACCTTTATCGAAGGCGATGCCTGTCAGTGTCTTACTGATGTGGTAAAACTGATTTCTGCTGATGATAGAGTATTGATTATTGAAGATAGCTCTCACACCTATGAAAATACACTGAATATATTGCGCACCTATTCGACTCTTTTGAAGCCAGGTGATTACTTCATCGTTGAAGACAGTATTTGCCATCACGGATTATCGGTCGGACCGAATCCGGGTCCTTATGAAGCGATTGAAGCCTTTTTAGAAGAAAACGGAGATTTCGAGGTTGACAGAAGTCGGGAATCCTTTCTGATTACCTGGAATCCTAAAGGTTATCTTCGGCGCATCCGTCTGAGTGAGAAAGGATCCGCTTGACATCGATGAAATTCGGTAATGGATTCAGGAGCAAGCGTTGTGGCGGCTGACATTGAAGCGTCTGCAATCAGCCCGTCCTCTGTAGTCGATGTAATTATTCCAGTCTATCGGGGACTGGCTGAAACCCAACGCTGTCTGGAGAGTGTGCTGGCATTTCCCCAGCGCACGGCTTGCGAAATCGTGGTCGTCAACGATTGTAGTCCCGAGCCAAAATTATCAGCCTGGCTGCGAGAACTGGCTGAAGCGCGGGCCATAACCCTGTTGGAAAATCCCGTTAACACCGGTTTCGTCAATGCGGTGAATCGCGGCATGACGCAGCATCCGGATCGGGATGTGGTGTTGCTCAACAGCGATACTGAAGTCCATGGCGACTGGCTGGATCGTTTACACCATCATGCAGAGAGCGACTCATCGATTGGCACGGTAACGCCTTTTTCCAATAACGCCACCATCTGTAGCTATCCCCGCTTTAATCAGGACAATCCATTGCCCAAAGACTGGCCACTGGCGGCCCTGGATCGCGTATTCGCCGAGGTCAATGCTGGATTAGCGATTGAAATGCCGACTGCGGTGGGTTTCTGCATGTACATCCGGCGGGATTGCTTGAAAAAGGTCGGTTATTTTGACGCTCTGATGTTCAAGAGGGGCTACGGCGAGGAAAATGAATTTTGCTTGCGAGCTACGGAGGTTGGGTTCAAACATCTATTGTGCGCGGATGCGTTTGTCTATCACCAGGGCCGTGTGTCTTTTGGTGCAGAGACCAGCGCATTATGTGCTGAAGCAGAGCGGAGCATCTTGGAGCGGTATCCGCATTATCTAGGCATGATTGGCGAGTACTGCACACGGGACCCGGCGCGAGTCTTGCGACGCCGCGTTGACGGGTTCCGCTTGGTTCATTCACCTCGTCCACGACTCATGTTCATTACCCATACCTGGGGTGGAGGTACGGAGAAACATGTTCAGGATCTGGCGAGGATTCTGGAGCCGGATTTTGAGGTGCTGATCTTGAGGCCCACCGGACTGGATGGCGTCAGCATCGAATGGGGGCGCAGCGGAGAGGAGTTCATCGCCTATTTTGCCTTGCCCTATGCTTATCAGAAGCTGCTGGATTTTATCCAGTCCCTCGGAGTAGCGCGGCTCCATTTTCATCATATCATCGGAATGAACCGGCAAATTTTGCAACTGCCTCAGGATTTGAGCCTGCCCTACGATTTTACCCTGCATGATTATTATCCGATTTGTCCTCAATATACCTTGACGCTTCAAGACGACCGCTATTGCAACGAACCCGATGTAGCTGGATGCAACGCTTGTCTGGCCGAGCGCCCGGCCTTGTGGGGACTCGATATTGTGACTTGGCGTGAATCGTTGGGGGGATTGCTGACCGGTGCCGACCGCGTGATCGTGGCGTCGCAAGACATGGAGACACGGATGCGCCGCTATATTCCCGACGCCCGCTATGTCCGCTTGTCACACCCAGAGCCGCCAGTGCTGGCGGTTCCCGCGCCGCGCGTGCCGCCCTGTGGCGAATTCAAGATTCTGATTCTGGGTCGGCTGACCCCGGTCAAGGGTTTGCATCGGCTGGAAGCCTGTGCGATTGATGCCCAGGTGCGTGGTCTGCCTTTGTTCTTTCGGGTCATCGGTCATGCTGACCGGGATGTCCGACAGGAGCCGGAGATACCGCTGTCCTTTTCCGGGCCTTATGACGATGCTGAGTTGCCGCAATTGATCGGGCGGGAACGTCCGGATTTGATTTTTTTCCCGGCCCTGTGGCCAGAAACGTACTCCTATACGCTCAGCTATGCTTTAGCGACGCGCTTGCCCATTGTGGCGCCGCGCCTGGGAGCGTTCAGCGAACGGCTGGCGGATTATCCCCACGCCTGTTTGCTGGATTGGGATACACCGGCGACGGAATACAACGATTTGTTTGTGAACTTGCTGGAACGCGCGAGCCATTCCTTGGCAGAGGCCGGTTATGGCGCCTGAAGACTATCTGCGGCAGTACGCTGAACCGCTCCAGGCATTGGCTGGAACGGTATCCTCAAGAAATTGGCAAGCACTGGCGCTGGAACCGGACTACTACTATCCGCCCGGTTCAGTATGGGGATCCGGTCTGGATGCGCTCAACCGTACTGACCTCCTGGAAATGTTGCAGCAAATCCTGGACATTGAATATCCGCAACAGCGCCTTCCTGAGAGCGTGGCAAGAGAGTTTCCAAACGTCTTACAGGGACTGAAGGATGAACGGGCATGGCGGCAAACCGAGATGGAGAGGCTCGGGGAGGTTTTGGCGCAGCGTCAGTCTGATAATGAACGCCTGGCCGCTGAACTCATCGAGCATCAGAGCGAACTGCGACGCTTGGCTGTAGAACTGGAACATTGCCAGGGTGAGTCAGCAGTGCTTGTTAACGAGGCGTCCACCTTGCGCGCTAATTTGGCGGAACTGCGCGGGTCCACCTCTTGGAGGCTGACCAAACCACTGCGCTGGTTCGGTCGGATGGCGAAGACGGCGCAGGTGCTAGACGTCTAATATAGCGCCAGATCAGTCACATAGCGGGAAGATCGATGATGTTGTTCGGTCACCATGGGTACTGCCCGATCTGTGAGGCTCCTGCCTGGGGTGTCGCTGAACAAACTTGGTTGCGGTACACGCACCAGCACCGCAAACCCTCGCTGAATCTGTCAAAAAATGTAATTAACCTATTGATTTGTTAAAAATAATAGCCAAAACTTACGTCAATTCATCAAGGACGTTCTGAGCCAAGAAAAATGAATGTTGCTGAGCAGTTCTTTTGGGGGAACAGGGTTGAGCACACGTTCCGCTTTCCGGTCAAGGGCCGGGCCTTGAGGAGCATCACGGCAATAACCCCAGCTTCTTGGATTTAGCCAGCGTCATCCCCACCAGAATCAACAGTATCGCCAGCAGCGCCCCCACCTGTGCCCACAGCAGCAGCGGCGAAATACCCTTGAGAAAAATGGCCCGCGACAGCGCGACATAGTAGCGGGCTGGCACGATCAGGGTCAGATATTGCAGGACCGTCGGCATGTTTTCGATGGCGAAGATAAACCCCGAGAGGAGAAACGCCGGCAGAAATGTGCTGACCATCGCTATCTGGCTGGCGAGCAACTGATTACCGGCATGGATGGAAATCAGCGCGCCCTGCACCATGACCACGCTCAGGAATAACAGGGATAGTAACAGCAACACTGGCAGGGAGCCGCGCAACGGCACTGCAAAAACCCACACGGCTACAGCCACGGCAATGGCCAAATCCAGCAGACCGACAATCAGATAAGGCAACAACTTGCCCAGTAGAAACTCGCGGCGGTTCAGCGGCGTCGTGCGCAACATGACCAGATTGCCCTGTTCCATCTCGCGGGCGATAGTCAGCGAAGTCATCATCGCTCCGATCACCGCCATCACCATGGCGATCACTCCGGGAATAATCGCTAGGCGACTTTCCTTGGTTTCGTTGAACCAGGTGCGATCTTCGATGCGAATCGGCGGCTCCCCGCCCCGGCTCAACAGGTAGTCATTGACCAGCGCCAGCGTGTAGTTGCGCAACAGTCGGGCGGTGTTGGCGTCCACGCCGTCCAGCAGTAATTGCACTCGGGCTTCACCACGTTCCAGTTGTCGAGCGTAGTCCGCCGGGAACACCAAAGCAGCCCAGACCTGACCTTTTTGCAGAGCAGCAGCGGCATCCCGGCGGTCATTGGAACGCAGCGCGATGCGGAAAGCGCGACTGGCGGCAAAATGGGCGATCAGTTCCTCAGTAGCCGCGTCACGGGATTCCTGAACGATGGCGATGGGTGCTTCGTACAGGTCTAGGCGCAGGGCGTAGCCGAACAGGAACAGCAACATGCTCGGCATGAGCAGCATCAGCGCCAGACTGCGGGGATCGCGCAACAAGTGCCAAACTTCTTTGCGGGCAATGGCCCGGACATGCTGGATATTCATCGCTCACTTTCCTCCAGCACCGCCACGAATACATCTTCCAGTTCCGGCGCGGCGGGACGCAGGGCGGTCACGGTCAGGCTCCGCTCCACGGCAACCGCCTGAATCTTCGACCGCAGAGTGGCTTCATCCACACCGGCCTTCAGGCGGATGCGCAACTGACCCGCATGAGGAATGATTTCGCGCACCTCTGGCCAGTCGTGCGCCAATTGGTCGAAAACCACGGTGTCGGGACTGTCCAGTTCGAGAATCGGTGTCGGTAAGGGCCGACGCAGCAGTTCTTCCGGTGTCCCTTCGGCGACAATGCGGCCCGCCTGCATCAAGGCCAGCCGGTCGCAGAACAGCGCCTCGTCCATGTAGTGCGTGGTGACCAGAATGCCGATGCCGCCATCGGCCAGGTGGTAGATCAGTTCCCAGAACCGTTGCCGGGCTAGCGGATCGACGCCCGAGGTCGGCTCATCCAGGAACAGCACGCGCGGCTCGTGCAGCAGCGCTGCCGCCAGTCCCAGCCTTTGTCTATAGCCCAGCGGCAAAGCGCCGGCCATCACCTTGCGGCGATCGCTGAGATTCAGCAGGCGCAACACTTCTTCCAGCCGGTCGCGTTTGCGAACGCCCGCTAAACCGTAGAGTCCAGCCTGCAGTTGGAGATTTTCCAGCACGGTCAAGTCGCCATACAGAGAGAAGCGCTGGGCGACGTAACCGATCTGCCCCCGGGCGCGGCGGGCATGGCGCACCATGTCCACGCCCGCGACCTGAATGCGCCCGGTGGTCGGCGGTAACATGCCGCACAACATCCGAATAGCGGTGGTTTTGCCCGCGCCGTTCGCGCCCAGCAGGCCGAATACTTCGCCGGGATGCACCGCAACCTGAAGATGATCGACGGCGATGAAGTCGCCAAAATGACGGGTCAATTCTTCGGCGAGGATGAGGGGCGTCGACATGCTCCATCGCTCAACCGGCATGGAATCCCGCCTCGGCCAGCGCCAATTCCCGCAGTGCCGCATCCTGCAAGGTCGGTTGCAACGGTTGCGCGTCCAGTTCAGGATCGAGCGCGCGCAATCGAGCCTGAAACTCAGTCAACGAACCGCCCGCGCCGAGCCAGACCCGCAACTGCCGCCCGACCGGAAACGCCAGTTGCACCATCGGCCAGGCCAGCAGCGCCTCACGCCGTTGTCGGGCCGTCGCCCCGGAAACCCCAACCAGTTGCGCATCGACGCTATGGGTCAGTTCCAGCGGCGTCCCCTGTCGTTCCAGTCGCCCCGCCTCCAGTAAACCGACCCGGTCGCAACGTTCCGCCTCATCCATATTGGCGGTCGCGTACAAAATCGCCACGCCTTCGGCCCGCACCCCGTTCAACAACCGCCAGAACGCCCGTCGCGACACCGGGTCCACGCCGGTCGTCGGCTCATCCAGAAACATGGCCCGTGGTTGACTGACCAGCGCACAGGCCAGCGCCAATTTCTGCATCATCCCCCCGGACAGGTGGGCGGCGCGGCGCTCCTCGAATCCGGCCAGTCCAGCACGTTTCAGCAACTCGACAATGCGCTCACGGGCCACGATGGGCGTCAATCCGTGCAGGTCGGCGAAGAAATCCAGATTCTCCTGCACCGACAAATCGCGATACAGACCAAAACCCTGCGGCATATAAGCGATCTCGTTGCGCAATGCGGGATCGGCGGCGTCCCGGCCCAGCACCGTGATGCGCCCGGCCTGCGGCGGCAACTGTCCGACCGCCAGTTGCAGCAACGTGGTCTTACCCGCGCCATCGGCGCCGACAAGACCGTAAATCTCTCCGGAATTCACCGCCAGCGTCACCCCGGTCAGCACCGGCGATCCGTGGTACGCGAATCCCAGCCCGGCGATCTCAATTGCTGTCATGGTGCAACTGCTTTCAAGGCCACATCCGCCGGCATCCCCAGCTTCAACACCCCAGCAGGATTGTCCACCTCGACCTTGATCCGATAGACCAGATCCACCCGCAGGGCGCGGGTTTCCACCGTCTTCGGAGTAAATTCGGCGTCCGGGGCAATGAACGCCAGCCGACCGTTGAACACCTGGCCAGGCAGGCCATCCACGCGCACCTCGGCTGGTTGGCCCAAACGCACCCGGGCCAAATCAACCTCATTCAGATAGGCGCGCACCCAAGGTCGGCCCAGTTCCGCGACCCGCAACACCGGCTTCCCGACGACCACTACTTCGCCAGCTTCCGCCAGCCGCACCGACACCACTCCGGCCACCGGGCTGTGCAATTGCGCGTATTCCAACTGGCGTTGCGCTATCTCTACCGCCACCTGCCGGGCGCGCAGTTCAGCGACGGCCCGGTCCAGCTCTTCCTGACGCGGCCCTTCCCGCAACAGCGCCAGATTCTGCCGGGCCTGCTCAATCCCGGCCTGCGCCACCTCCTGCTGCAACCGCGCTTGATCCAGCCGTTCCTGGGCGGCCAGCCGCTTGGGAATCAGCTCGGCAACCCGCTGATATTCGAGGCGGGCATAATCGAAATCCGCCTGCGCCTTCGCCAACTGCGCCTCGGCCACCCGCAGTTCCTGAACCCGCGTCCCGGCCTGCAACACCGCCAGCGCAGCTTGGGCGGCGTCCCGCTGAGCCGTCGCGTTACGCAACGCCAACTGATAGTCGTTCTCATCCAGCGACGCCACCGGCTGCCCGACCTGCACAGCGTCGCCTTCATCGACCGCCAGCCGGACGATGCGCCCGCCGACCTGAAACGCCAGATCCACTTCCCGCGCTTCGACCGTGCCGGACAGTTCGATGCGGTTGGAAACATCCGCTGGCTGCCACGGCCAGTGAAAGGCGTATAACAGCGGCAACCCAGTAAATACCAACAGCCGAAGGAATCGGTGTTTCAAGACAGAGTTTCCTTTGAGTTGATGACCCACCCGTCAGTCCTGCCGCAATCGCCAGAGCGGTTGCTGGTTCTCGTCGATCAATCCGTGCTGAATCAACCAGTTCCGGGCGTCTTCCGCATCCTGCTCGAACCAGGTGCGGGCTGAACCCAACCGAAAGCTATAACCCCAGGCATCCATGTCCGCCCACATTCGCTCCCGTCCAACGCCGGGCAATTCGTCAGCCAGCAGGATTTGCAGATAACAAACGCTATTCTCCTCAAGGCACTCGCCGCCGGCATCCGTATGCAACCGGGCGCGGCGTTCGTGGTCCATGCAGATCGCGTGGCAGGCTTCATGTAATGCTGAATGCACCGGGGTATCGTCCCTGACCCACAGGCAATCGCCGATCAACCCCGCTTCGCAGTCGCCCCAGTAACTGCCCAGAATTTCGCATCCTGTGGGCGTCCATTCCACACGCAGCCCGTAGTGCTCCAGCAACGCAATCAGCCATTCACGGCCCAGTTCGGCACAGGTCAATACCCGTGTAGGCGTTTTCATGAGCAGTTTTTTTCCCACTTATCAGTGTCAATATAACTAAATCGCATAAAAAATACGGATGCAAATGCAGGATTTTCCGGTTAAACTGACGACCTTCTAATGACTGTCGCCGCTTGGCGCAAGAACTCCCGTTTGCTGCAACCGTCGTCCAAGGATATGCCACCCTATGAGCCGCACCTATCTGTTCACTTCTGAATCCGTCTCCGAAGGGCATCCGGATAAAATCGCCGATCAGATTTCCGACGCCGTGCTGGACGCCATTATCACCGAAGATCCCAAGGCCCGGGTCGCTTGCGAAACGCTGATCAAAACCGGCGTGGTGGTGCTGGCCGGCGAAATCACCACCTCCGCCTGGGTAGACTTTGATCAGATCGTGCGCGACACCGTGGTCGGCATCGGTTACGACAACTCCCAGGTCGGCTTTGATGGCGCGACCTGCGCAGTGCTGTCCTGCATCGGCAAGCAGTCGTCGAATATCGCCCAGGGCGTGGACCGCGACAAGCCGGAGGAACAGGGCGCCGGCGACCAGGGTTTAATGTTCGGTTACGCCACCAACGAAACCGATGTGCTGATGCCTGCGCCGATCACCTATGCTCATCGCCTGGTGCAACGGCAGGCGGAAATGCGCAAGAGCGGTGTGCTGCCCTGGCTGCGGCCCGACGCCAAGAGCCAAATCACTTTCCGCTACGAAGGTAACAAGGCGGTCGGCATCGAAGCCGTGGTGCTGTCCACCCAGCATGACGCCGACATCAGCTACAAGCTGCTCTGCGAAGCGGTGATGGAAAACATCCTCCTGCCGGTATTGCCCGCTGAATGGCTGGACAAGCACACTCAGTATCATATCAATCCGACCGGCAGCTTCATCATTGGCGGGCCGGTGGGCGACTGTGGCCTGACGGGACGCAAGATCATCGTCGATACCTATGGTGGCTCCGCTCATCACGGCGGCGGCGCCTTCTCCGGTAAAGACCCTTCCAAGGTCGACCGCTCCGCGGCCTACGCCGCCCGTTACGTCGCCAAAAACATCGTCGCTGCCGGACTCGCGGACAAATGCGAAATTCAGGTGTCCTATGCCATTGGCGTCGCCGAGCCGACCTCGATCAGCATCAACACCTTTGGCACTGGCAAGATCGAAGAAGACCGGCTCGTGGACATCGTGCGCGGCCATTTCGACCTGCGGCCTTATGGTCTAGTGAAAATGCTCGACCTGATTCGACCGATCTATCGCAAGACCGCTGCCTACGGGCATTTTGGCCGCGAAGAGCCGGAATTCACCTGGGAGCGCACCGACAAGGCCGACGCGCTGCGCGACGCCGCCGGACTGTAATTTTCCCGCCTCCATGCTGAGGGGCGCTGCAACGGTATCCCCGTCAGGCTCGGCATGGAACGGCTTCAACCGCCAACGGCGCCCGTTCATTCCCTATGGAGAATGCTATGAACGCCGTTGTACGCGAAATACCCTTTACTGATTTTCATGTGGCTGACCTGGCGCTGGCCGCGTGGGGCCGCAAGGAAATCGCCATCGCCGAAACCGAAATGCCGGGACTCATGGCGATCCGCGACGAATACCGGGCGCAACAACCGCTCAAGGGCGCCCGCATCGCCGGGTCCCTGCACATGACCATTCAAACGGCAGTGCTGATTGAGACCCTGGCTGATCTCGGTGCAGATATTCGCTGGGCCTCCTGCAACATTTTCTCCACCCAGGATCACGCTGCTGCCGCCATCGCTGCAGCGGGCATTCCGGTCTTCGCCTACAAGGGCGAATCGCTGGAGGAATACTGGGATTTCACCCATCGCATTCTGGAATGGCCGCAGGGCGGTGCGCCCAACATGATCCTCGACGATGGCGGTGACGCCACGCTGCTGGTGACGCTGGGCAGCCGGGCGGAACACGACCGCTCGCTGATCGCCAAGCCGACTTGTGAGGAAGAGCAGGTGCTGTTTGCTGCGATTCATCGACAGTTGGATCGTCAACCCGGCTGGTATTCCAAAATCCTGTCCAACATTAAGGGCGTGACGGAGGAAACCACCACCGGCGTTCATCGGCTCTATCAGATGGAAAAGGAAGGCCGGTTGCCGTTCCCCGCTTTCAACGTCAACGATTCCGTCACCAAATCCAAATTCGACAACCTGTACGGTTGCCGCGAGTCGCTGGTCGACGGCATCAAGCGGGCGACCGATGTGATGATCGCCGGCAAGATTGCAGTCGTATTAGGCTACGGCGATGTCGGCAAGGGCTGCGCTCAGTCGTTACGTGGCCTCGGCGCGACGGTGTGGGTCACGGAAATTGACCCGATCTGTGCCCTGCAGGCGGCGATGGAAGGCTACCGGGTCGTGCGCATGGACGAGGCGGCGGAGCAGGGCGATATTTTCGTGACCGCCACCGGTAACGTGAACGTCATTAGTCATGACCAGATGGCGCGGATGAAGAATCAGGCTATCGTCTGCAACATCGGTCATTTTGACTCGGAGATCGATGTGGCCGGCCTGAAGCAGCACCGCTGGGAGAATATCAAGCCGCAGGTCGATCACATTATCTTCCCGGACGGTAAGCGGATTATCCTGCTGGCCGAAGGGCGGCTAGTCAATCTGGGCTGTGCAACGGGGCATCCCTCATTCGTGATGAGCAACAGCTTCACCAACCAGACGCTGGCGCAGATCGAGTTGTTCAATCATCGCGACCGTTATGAAAACAAGGTCTATGTGTTGCCCAAGCATCTCGATGAGAAGGTGGCGCGGCTGCACCTGGATCGAATTGGCGCGAAGTTGACCACGCTCACCCCGGAACAGGCAGCGTATATCGGCGTTGCGACCGATGGGCCGTATAAGGCGGAGAATTACCGCTACTAAGGCAACTTATGGTTAGGCGGCTGAACCATCATCAGTCGCCTAATCTGCGAAACCGTACCTTCATCCCATAAAGTCGCCCAAATCATGTCCCAGTCAGACTGGCCGAAAACCTTTAGCTGCGAGTTTTTCCCGCCCATCACTGCCGAAGGCTTCACCAAACTCCAGACCGCCCGCCAGCAATTGCTGGCCCTGCGCCCGGCCTACTTCTCGGTCACCTACGGCGCGGGCGGCTCCACCCGCGACCGCACCGTAGAAATCGTGCTGGACACACAGGCTCACAGTGGCATTTCCGCCGCGCCCCATCTCACCTGTATCGCCTCTACCCGCGACAGCATCCGTGAGTTGTTGAACCACTATAAAGCCCACGGCATCCGCCGCATTGTCGCCCTGCGGGGCGATATGCCCTCCGGGATGCGTGACCCCGGCGAGTTCCGTTACGCGAACGAACTAGTCGCCTTCATCCGGGCGGAATTCGGCGATCACTTTCATATCGAAGTCGCCGCCTACCCCGAATATCACCCCCAGGCGTCCAGTCCCGACAAGGATCTGGAAAACTTTCAGCGCAAGATCAACGCCGGGGCCAACAGCGCCATCACGCAGTACTTCTACAATTCCGACGCCTACTTTCGCTTCGTCGATCACTGCGCTGGCCAAGGCATCGATATTCCCATCGTGCCGGGCATTATGCCGATCACTAACTTCACCCAACTGGCGCGGTTCTCCGATGCCTGCGGCGCAGAAATCCCCCGCTGGATTCGCAAAAAGCTGGAAAGCTTCAGCGACGACCGCGATGCGATCCGCACTTTTGGTCTGGATGTGGTCAGCGAACTTTGCCGCAAATTGCTGGACGGCGGCGCGCCCGGCCTGCATTTCTACACCATGAATCAGGCGGGATTGACCTTGGCGATTGGCGAACGGCTGGGATTGATCGCCCGGTGACAGATTTTCTGGACCCCTGAAACGACGACGCCCCTCCAACAGGAAGGGCGTCGTGAAAAATGCAAGACGCGCTACTGAGCCGCGATCAACGCCTTGGCATCCGGACCGAGCGGCAATACGTAATCGTAGGACGCCAGCACCAGATTGTCAGTGGCGCGAATCAGGCGGGCGTTCACAAACACCGACTGCCGCCCGACCGCATAGGTGCCGGCAATCACCGCGGCAGCATTATGCGACTGACTGATTTCCTTGACGGAACGTGACAGCGCAAACTCCCCGGACCCTTCCTTGACGAAGATGTTGTTGCGCATCTTGATTTCGATCACTGTAAAGCCCTGTTGAGCAAACCGGGAGCCGAGTTGCTCGCCGATCACCCGCCCCAAGCCAGACGACATCTCAAGATTATTGATATCGACAAAGGTCGCCGACAATAAGGGTTCGCGCCGCTCCCGAAGCCAGGGCGCCCGCATCAGCAGGGCATCCGCCGCCCGGTAGCTTTGATCGATCAGATTAGCATCCTGAATAATCGGTCGAACGGGCGCATCATCCGCCGAAGACGCACACCCCTGAAGACTTGCTACGCCTAATACAGCCAGCAGCGCCAACCCGGCGCACGGGATCATGTTCGAGTTCATGGCCCGACAACCTCCACAATCCGGGTGGTCACCGGCGCTGGCCCACTGGCAATGTACTGCCCGACATTGTTATCGCTGATGTAGTAGATATCCCGCACCCGGGCCACGTAGCGGTCGCCACTCATCACGGAAGTGGTGACGATAATCTCGTTGTTCGGGTTATCGGTGATGTAGCCGGTTACCACATCCACCCCGACTGCGCCGAGCATCCAGGCCGCCGTTGAGCTTTCGTCAGCCACTTCGCGCAGTACGAACACACTGCTGGCGAGCGCGGTGAACAACCCCGGCATAGGCCGAATAAAGCCGCGATCCTTATGCGACACGACCTGCACATCGTAGATGAGCGGTAAGCCACCGGCCGGGTTCTCGGTGATGGAGAATCCCCGTTCCATCAAATGCGTGATCAGCAGGTTGTGAAAGGCTTCGCCAAAATCGCTGTCGTATTTGGGTTGCTGGACGTACAGGGAAATCGGACGCCCCTGCTCTCCGGAACCGATTAGCGCATCGCGCAGTCGATTGGCAACATCCTCAGTGAGGATGTCCCAGTGCTGGGCAGCCTGCATCTTCTTCTGGAACGTCACAGGGTAAGTGGTCGCCACAGGCACCTGGGACATGCAAGCTCCCAGACCCAGGCAGAGAACAACAAGAGGGGCATACGAGATCTTCATTGAGTTTCTCCCTCGGCTTTTTGTATCCGTTATCGGCGGTACCCACCAAATTTTAGCTGGTTATACCACTGGTTCCACCCCTTGACAACAAAAGACCTGTTCACCTTGCCATTGAGGACGACCCTGCCCGTTTGACTTTTTTGATCATCAGCCGAAACAAAGCGTTACATACAGCCTATTGTATTTAACACTTCATCTGACCACAATATATAGGTTCAGCCGCGTCATTTCCGACAATTTTCCAAAACAGGGACTTGCCACGGCGCAGCTTGTTTTCTCCAAAAACTTTCCTCAACGCCTCCCTAGATTTCAGATACCGCCGCCAAGGAGACTGGTTCATGAAGACCGCGCACCTGCAACCCGCTGACCGTCCGACTACCGCCGCCGATGTGCCCATGCAACCTGCCTCTTGGGATATCTGGGACACGAAATACCGGCTGAAGGCCAAGGACGGGCGGCCACTCGACGAAAAGATCGATGGGACGTTCCAACGGGTGGCGCGGGCGCTGGCTGAGGTTGAGGCGACCCCGGAATTGCGCGAACACTGGTACGAAAAATTTCTATGGGCGCTGCGCCACGGGGCGATTCCAGCAGGGCGAATCATCTCTAATGCGGGGGCCTGGGATCATAAACCGGCGACCTCGACGATTAATTGCACCGTGTCGGGCACCATTCAGGATTCCATGGATGACATTCTGTGCAAGGTGCATGAAGCGGGACTCACTTTGAAAGCCGGTTGTGGCATCGGCTATTGCTTTTCAACGCTGCGCCCGCGCGGCGCTTACGTTTCCGGGGCCGGGGCCTATACCTCCGGGCCACTGTCGTTCATGGATATTTACGACAAGATGTGTTTCACCGTGTCTTCAGCCGGTGGGCGGCGGGGTGCGCAGATGGGTACCTTCGACATCGGTCATCCCGACGTTCTGGAATTCATCCGCGCCAAGCGCGAATCGGGTCGGCTGCGGCAGTTCAACCTGTCTCTGCTGATCACCCGCGAATTCATGGAGGCCGTCAAGCAGGACGCGGACTGGTGGCTGGCCTTCCCCATCATGGCTCAAGAAGCTCAACAGGATCAGATCGATCTCCATGACGCATCGCGGATTGTTTGGCGCGAATGGCCCACGACCCAAGGACTCATTGTTAATGAAAGCGGTCAGGTCGCCTGCAAGATTTATCGGAAAATCCGCGCCAGGCGTTTGTGGGATGTGATCATGGCCTCCACTTACGATTACGCGGAACCCGGATTTATTCTGATTGATGAAGTCAACGAAATGAATAACAACTGGTTCTGTGAAAATGTTCAAGCCAGTAATCCCTGTGGCGAACAGATGCTCCCACCCTATGGTTCTTGTCTCTTGGGATCCATTAACCTGACTCATTTCGTGCGAAATCCCTTTACGGAAAAAGCCCGCTTCGACGGAGAAACCTATCGAGAAGTCGTCGCTGTCTTCACCCGGATGCTAGATAATGTTGTTGAAATCAATGGGTTGCCGCTTGAACAACAACGCCGGGAGATTTTCAGCAAACGCCGCCACGGCATGGGTTATCTGGGTCTCGGCTCCACGTTGACCCTGCTGGGCAAGAAATACGGCTCTCTGGAATCCCTGACCTTCACCGAAGAAGTCACCCGGGACATGGCGCTGACCGGTTGGCGGGTTGCACTGGAACTGGCGCGGGAAAAAGGGCCAGCGCCGATCCTCGAACAGGAATTTACGATCACCGCTGATCTGCTCCGCAAGCGCCCGGAAATGGCCCGTGATGGGATTCGGGAAGGAGACCGCATCAAGGGCAAGGTGCTGCATGCCCGCTATAGCCGCTATATGCAGCGGGTGGCTGAAGTCGATCCACAATTGGTCGAAGAACTGGCGGAAACTGGTGCCCGGTTCACCCATCACACTTCCATCGCCCCGACGGGCACGATTGCGTTATCGCTGGCGAACAACGTCAGCAATGGCATTGAACCCAGTTTCGCCCATCACTATTTCCGCAATCTCATCCGCCCCGGTAAGAAAACCAAGGAAAAAGTCGATGTCTTTTCCTTTGAATTACTGGCTTACCGACATCTCATCAACCCGAAAGCCCTTCCGAATGCGGAGACCCCGGAACAGCAGCTCCCGGACTCTTTCATCAGCGCCGACGAGGTGACTCCCCAACAGCATGTCGACATTCAGGCCGCTGCGCAGCAGTGGATCGACTCCAGTATCTCCAAGACCGCCAACGTCCCCACGGACTTCCCGTATGAAGACTTCAAGGGTATTTACCTCTACGCTTACGAAAAAGGCTTGAAGGGCTGCACGACATTCCGCTTCAATCCTGCCGCTTTCCAGGGTGTGCTGGTCAAGGAGCAGGATTTGGCGAATACCCGCTACCGATTCGTGCTGGAAGATGGTTCGGAAGTCGAGGTTCAGGGCAACGACGAGATCGAATACGATGGCGAAACGCATACCGCCGCCAACTTATTCGACGCGCTGAAAGAAGGTTATTATGGGAAATGGTAAATTGATATCCCATGGCGCTGGAGGCTTGAAATGACCATCAAAATCGAAAAAAAAATCGTGACCTACAGCGTCGTTAAACCGGAAACCGCTACGGTCAATCCGGCGCTAGCCGTGCAGCAGATGCATGAGAATCTGGAACGACCCGATGTGTTGCCGGGCGCGACCTATAAGGTGAAAACACCGTTGTCGGATCATGCCTTGTACATTACGATCAACGATATCGTACTCAATCAAGGCACGCCGGACGAAATCCGCCGTCCATTTGAGATCTTCATCAATTCAAAAGCAATGGAACACTTCCAGTGGATCGTCGCCCTGACCCGCATTATTTCCGCCGTGTTCCGCAAGGGTGGCGATGTGATCTTCCTAGTTGAGGAACTGCGCTCGGTGTTCGACCCCAAGGGCGGCTACTTCAAGAAGGGCGGTAAATACATGCCGTCGCTGGTCGCGGAAATCGGCGACGTGATCGAATCCCACTTGCGCGCCATCGGTCTGTTGACGGAAGGCGGCCCCGATGCGCATCAGCGCAAACTGATTGACGAACATCGCGCCAAGTACGAGATGGGCATGAAAGCGGTCGAAGATTCTGGAGTCAGCGCCTTTCCCCCGGAAGCCACCCTCTGCGGCAAGTGCCAGACCCAAGCGGTCATCGTCATGGACGGCTGCCTCACTTGCCTGAACTGTGGCGATTCCAAGTGCTCATGAAGCGCCACGATCCCTCACTCCATTAACGCCTCAGCCTCTATCCGAGATCGCGCCATGCCCTTATTGCCTGATATCATGACCGTCATCGAGATCACCGAACCGGGCGGTCCTGAAAAGCTGGCGGTCAACCGCCGGCCCGTACCGCACCCAGCGCCCGGCGAAGTCCTGATCAAAGTCGCCACTGCCGGCGTCAACCGTCCCGACTGCCTGCAACGCCAGGGCGGTTATCCCCCCCCACCAGGCGCTTCCGACATTCCCGGACTGGAAGTGGCCGGGACTATCGTGGCGCTCGGCGAGGGCGTTACCGGATGGCGGATCGACGATGAAGTCTGCGCCCTGCTGACCGGCGGCGGCTATGCCGAGTATTGCGTCGCTCCGGCCCCACAATGTCTGCCTATTCCAGTCGGGTTCAGTCTGCCACAGGCTGCTGCGTTGCCCGAAACGTTCTTCACGGTCTGGAGCAACGTCTTTGACCGGGCGCGACTGCAATCGGGCGAAATCCTGCTGGTGCATGGCGGGACCAGCGGCATCGGCACAACAGCCATCCAGTTGGCCAAGGCGCTAGGTTCGCGGGTGTTCGCCACCGTCGGCGGCGTCGAAAAAATGCAACCCTGCCTCGACCTGGGCGCCGAGCGAGTCATCAACTACCGCGAGGAGGATTTTGTTCAAGTCATCAAGCAAGCCACGAATAACCGGGGCGTGAATGTCATTCTGGATATGGTCGGCGGCGACTATGTCCAGCGCAACCTCAGCGTTTTGGCCGTCGAGGGCCGACTGGTCTTCATCGCCTTCCTGCGCGGCGCTAAGGTGGAATTGAATCTAGCGCCCGTGATGATGAAACGCCTGACCATCACCGGCTCCACCCTGCGAGCCCGTCCGATCGCTGACAAGGCCCCCATTGCCCAGGCTTTGCGTCAGAGCGTCTGGCCCTTACTGGCTAACGGGACCGTCAAACCCGTCATCGACCGGATTTTCCCGCTGACCGAAGCCGCAGCCGCCCACGCCTTGATGGAATCCAATCGCCACGTTGGCAAAATTCTGCTACAGGTCGCCTGACCCGTGCTTTTACCGCCACTCTGAATGCTTCCCTTGTCGAAACCTCTCCCTGACGAACGAGAAGTTGCTGTTTATCTATTCTGCAATGCAACAAAAAATTGTCTATGATGTTAAAGTGATCAAAAGATTTCACTTGCGTTGCTGCAATCTTCTTAACAGCTTTTGATCAACTAGAATCAATACTCAGATCAACCCATCCTTATCGAACCTGAGGGTGACGCTTCAGGCCGGAAGGATCGGTTAATAAAGACGAAAAATGCAGCTTTGCCGGGCGCCTGCGACCCGCGAATGCTCCAGACTACAGGTGAGAGGTTAAAACCATGCGTGGTAACCGCAAATTCCACCATCCGTTCGTCTGGTTCGAGAACGGAGGGTGGTGGTTCAAGATGTTCGGCGAATGCTTCGGCCCTTATTGGGATTTAGCGGATGCCCGTTATCAACTGCTGGTTATACAGGGACTCAGTCGCCAACTCCGCGAAGTGGTCGCTTGCTAGGCCGCGAATGCGCCCAACAAAAAAGCCGGGCTAACAGCCCGGCTCGATGCATTAGCAAGAGAACCAACTTACCCGGCAGCGACTTCTGGCCGATCCACTAACTCGACATAGGCCATCGGCGCGTTGTCTCCCGCACGAAATCCGCATTTGAGAATACGCAGATAGCCGCCAGGACGACTCTGGTAGCGGGGACCCAACTCATTAAACAACTTAGTGACGACCTCCCGGTCGCGCAAGCGGGCAAACGCCAATCGCCGACGAGCAACGCTATCTTCCTTAGACAAGGTGATCAGCGGTTCGGCAACCTCACGCAATTCCTTAGCTTTCGGCAACGTTGTCCGAATGAGTTCATGAGTAAAAAGTGAAGCAGCCATGTTGCGCATCATGGCTTTGCGATGACTGCTGGTTCGATTCAGCTTGCGACCGGCTTTGCGATGGCGCATAACAACAATTCCTTAGTCAATCGGGTAATCGGGCAAATTTAACAATGAGCGGCGAGAAAATCGGCGGGTAGGCCGTTCCTATTCGGGTTCCGCTTCAGGCTCCGCTTCAGGTTCCGCTTCGCTATCGCCAGCAACAAATTTTGACGTTGAGCGAGGCTGTTTATCACTGTTTTCAGCAACTACTTCAGTTGCTGTACCAGCCTTACGCAATGCATTTGCCGCGCGCTGTTCCTCGGACGGTTCCGCCAGACCCGGCGGCGGCCAGTTATCGACCTTCATGCCGAGATTCAACCCAAACTTAGCCAGCACTTCCTTGATTTCCGTCAGCGACTTTTTGCCGAGATTCGGCGTTTTCAACAGTTCTGACTCGGTTTTTTGCACCAAGTCGCCGATATAGTAGACATTTTCGGCTTTCAAACAGTTGGCTGAACGAACCGTTAGTTCCAAGTCATCTACCGGCTGTATGAGTTTGGGATCAATATCCACCAGCGGCAATGGCTGTGGTTCGTCCCGTTTGCCTTTGAGATCGACAAACACCGACAATTGATCCAACAGAATCCTGGCTGCGGTGCGGATTGCTTCTTCCGGGTCAATCGTACCGTTGGTTTCCAAATTCAGAATGAGCTTGTCCAGATTGGTCCGCTGTTCAACGCGAGCGCTTTCCACCCGATAGCTAATCCGCTCAACGGGGCTGAAAGATGCGTCCAAACGCAACCGGCCGATGGGGCGAGTTTCGCCGTCGGCGCTCTCCTCCCGTTGGGTCGCTGGCCAGTAGCCGCGCCCCCGTTCGACTTTCAGCAGTTTGAAATTCAGTTCGCCACTCTTGGTCAAATGCGCGATGACATGATCAGGATTAACGATACCGACCGCATGGGTCGTTTCAATATCGCCAGCCCGCACCGGCCCTGGTCCCTTCTTGGTTAAGGTGAGGTTGGCCTCTTCAACGCCTTCCTGCAAGGTCACTGCCACACCCTTGAGATTGAGCAGGATATCAATCACATCTTCCTGCACACCTTCAATCGTTGAATACTCGTGCAACACTCCATTGATTTCACATTCAACGATTGCAGCGCCGGGTATGGAAGAGAGCAGAATCCGTCTCAGGGCATTGCCCAGCGTATAGCCAAACCCGCGCTCCAAAGGTTCCACGGTCACTTGCGCCGATCGCCGCTGGTCATCAAGGATCTTGACCTCGACGCGAGTCGGCTTCAGCAAATCGAATGCACCTACCATCCGTTTCCCCTCGGCTTCGGTCACTTGGAGTATAACTCCACCACCAGGGATTCATTGATGTCCGGTGGCAGATCGCCGCGATCCGGGATCCGCTTGAACACCCCGCTCATCTTGCTGACATCTACATCCACCCACTCGACAAACCCCTGCCCCTGAGCCAGTTGCAGTGAGTACTGGATGCGCGTCTGGTTGCGGCTTTTCTCATGCACCGCTACCACATCTCCATCCTTAATCTGGTAAGAAGGGATATTCACCCGCTGGCCGTTGACGATCATCGCCCGATGGGACACCAGTTGCCGGGCTTCGGCGCGAGTACTGCCAAACCCCATCCGGTACACGACGTTATCCAGCCGACATTCCAGCAGCTTCAGCAGGTTTTCACCGGTAGAACCTTTGCGACGAGCCGCTTCCTTGTAGTAATTGAGGAACTGCCGCTCCAGCACCCCGTAGATGCGACGCAGCTTCTGTTTTTCGCGCAATTGCAATCCGTAATTGGACAACCGGGGACGGCGGGCACCATGCTGACCTGGTAATCGCTCCAGATTGCACTTGGATTCCAGCGGCCGGGCGGAGGATTTCAAAAACAAATCTACGCCTTCTCGACGGCTCAGCTTGCACTTGGGACCAAGATATCTCGCCACAATAGGACTCCTGGACTAGACGCGACGGCGCTTTGGAGGGCGACAGCCGTTATGGGGAATCGGCGTCACATCCATAATACTCATTATCTTGAAACCGGCGGCGTTCAGGGCGCGCACTGCGGACTCCCGACCCGGCCCCGGACCATTGACGTTGACTTCCAGATTCTTGACGCCGTATTCCTTGACCACATTACCCACTCGTTCGGCAGCGACCTGTGCGGCAAACGGCGTACTCTTGCGGGAGCCGCGAAAACCCGAACCGCCTGACGTCGCCCAGCCCAGCGTGTTCCCCTGACGATCCGTAATGGTAATAATGGTGTTGTTGAACGAGGCGTGGATATGGGCGATGCCGTCCACAACATTCTTTTTGACGCGCTTACGCGTTTTGGTAACCGGTTTTGCCATGCTCCAACCTATGCCAAATAGTCCAATTAATTCAGTCGGTTATTTTCGGATGGCCCGGCGTGGACCCTTACGTGTCCTGGCGTTGGTGCGGGTGCGCTGACCACGTACCGGCAACCCGCGCCGATGCCGCAAGCCGCGATAACACCCCAGATCCATCAACCGCTTGATACTCATCGACACCTCGCGGCGCAAATCGCCTTCTACGGTGTGTTTGGCGACTTCAGCGCGCAGCGCATCGACTTGAGCTTCGTCCAAATCACGGACCTTGATCTCCGGCGCGACCTGAGCTGCATCGCAAATCTGGCGGGCGCGAGTCTTGCCAATCCCATAAATGGATTGCAGCGCGATGACCGCATGTTTGTTGACCGGAATATTGATACCTGCAATACGGGCCATGCCTTGAAATTCCTCCCCTTGCGCCGCCGGGCTATCGCCATGCAAAGATTTGGGAATCTAACCCACTCGGCGCTTTAAATCAATAGTAATACTGAATCGTTATCCCTGCCGCTGTTTGTGGCGGGCGTCCTTGCAAATCACGCGCACCACACGGTCACGGCGAATGATTTTACAGTTCCGGCAGATTTTCTTCACCGAGGCACGCACTTTCATCAGTGTTCTCCAGATTAAGCAGAGCGCTTGGTTATGCCGGCGCTCCATCGATAATTATTCGTCTTGCGGTGTCAGCGCAACAGACTTTGACCCTTGAAACTGCTTTTCTTCAGCAGGCTTTCGTACTGATGCGACATCAGATGTGCCTGTACCTGGGCCATAAAATCCATTACCACCACCACGATGATTAGCAGCGAAGTCCCGCCAAAATAGAACGGCACTCGCCAATACAGAATCAGAAACTCGGGCATTAGGCAAACACCAGTGATGTAGATCGCGCCGACCATGGTCAACCGGGTCAACACCTTATCAATATAAGACGCCGTCTGCGCGCCGGGTCGGATGCCTGGAATGAACGCCCCAGACTTCTTAAGATTGTCGGCGGTCTCCTTGGAATTGAAGACCAGCGCCGTATAAAAGAAGCAAAAAAAGATAATCAAGCCGGCATACAGCAACACATACAAAGGCTGGCCTGGCGACAGTGCTGAAGTGATATCCCGCAACCATTCCATATTCGGCGAACTGCCAAACCAACTACCCAGCGTGGCTGGGAACAGGATCAAGCTGGACGCGAAGATCGGCGGAATCACACCGGACATATTCAACTTCAGCGGCAGGTGGGTCGTTTGCGCAGCGTATACCTTCCGGCCTTGCTGCCGTTTGGCATAATTCACCGTAATTCGCCGCTGACCGCGTTCGACAAACACGACAAACCCGGTAACCACCACAGATAACGCTAACAACAGCAGCACCAGCATCACATGCAATTCGCCAGTGCGCGCCAACTCCAGAGTGCCACCTACCGCCTTCGGCAGACCCGCGACGATGCCAGCGAAAATCAGCATGGAAATACCGTTGCCGATACCGCGCTCAGTCACCTGTTCACCCAACCACATCAGGAAGACCGTACCCGTCACCAAGGTGATGGTCGCAGTCACTATGAAACCTGGCCCTGGGGCGATGACAACCGTGGTACTCCCCACGATCTGGCCTTGAATCGCGATACTGACGCCGATCGCTTGGAAGGCTGCCAGAACCACCGTCAGATAGCGGGTATAGCGAGTGAGCGCGTGGCGGCCAGCCGCCCCACCCTCCTTGCGTAATTGTTCCAGCGTCGGCACGACCATCGACATCAACTGCAGAATGATCGAAGCCGAAATATAGGGCATTACTCCAAGAGCAAAGATACTGAGGCGACCCAGTGCACCTCCCGAAAACATGTTAAACATGTCAAGGATAGTGCCGCGCTGCTGATTAAACAGTTGCGCCATGGCGTTCGGATCAATACCGGGCACCGGGATGTGTGCGCCAATACGGAACACCACCAACGCGCCTAGCAAAAACAGCAGGCGCTGGCGCAATTCAGTCATCTTGCCGAGATCCGGCAGAGCAGTCGCCATACGTTCACTTACTCCAAAATCGTGCCGCCAGCGGCCAGCACTGCCGTCCGTGCGCCTGCCGTCAGCGCCAGACCGCGCAAGGTCACCGGTTTATCCAGCTTGCCAGAGAGAATGACCTTGACCTTTTTAGCGAAGATTGGCGCCAGATTAGCCGCTTGCAGCGCCGCCAAGTCGATAACTTCAGCAGATACCTTCGCCAGCGCATACAGGCGCACCTCGGCGGTATCCTGGGCAGTCATGGAATGGAAACCACGCTTGGGCAAACGCCGCTGCAATGGCATCTGGCCACCTTCAAAGCCGACCTTGTGGTAACCGCCAGCCCGAGCGTGCTGGCCCTTATGGCCACGACCGGCGGTCTTGCCAAGGCCGGAGCCGATGCCACGCCCGACCCGGCGCTTGTCTGGACGACTACCGGGAGCCGGCTTAAGAGTATTCAAACGCATGGCTTAGGCCTCCTCGACTTTTAACAAGTACGAGACTTTACGGATCATACCGCGATTCTCCGGGGTGTCGGCGACCACGGCGCTGCTGTGCATCCGCCGCAGTCCTAGCCCGCGCACACAGGCTTGGTGCGCAGTTAACCGACCATGTACACTTTTCACCAAAGTGACTTTTAATTGGTTCGCCATGGGCGTCAACTCCGAATCTCGTCCACGCGCTTACCGCGCTTGGTCGCCTGGTAGTCCGGCGACTGCATGGCGCTCAGGCCGCGGATAGTAGCTCGCACCACATTGATCGGGTTGCGCGAACCGATGCACTTGGCCAGTACATCCTTGACACCGACGACATCAAATACCGCACGCATAGCGCCGCCAGCGATGATGCCGGTGCCTTCAGACGCCGGTTGCATGAACACATGGGCCGCGCCATGTTCAGCGGTGACCGGATATTGCAGAGTCGTGCCGTTCAATGCCACGTTGCGCATGCTCTTTCGGGCCTTTTCCATAGCCTTCTGGATGGCCATGGGTACTTCACGGGCCTTACCATAACCCAGGCCCACCCGACCATTACCATCGCCGACCACTGTCAGTGCGGTAAAGCCGAACTGCCGACCACCCTTGACTACCTTGGCTACCCGGTTGACGGCAATCAGTTTTTCCTGCAGGCCGTCGGTATTCTGGGGACTTTCTACATTGGTCGCCATAGCTGTTCCTTAAAAATCCAAACCGTTCTCGCGGGCGGCATCAGCCAGCGCCTTAACCCGACCGTGATACTTGAAACCGGAGCGGTCGAACGCCACCTGGGTGACGCCGATTGCTTTGGCTTTCTCAGCGATCGCTTTGCCTACCACTCTGGCGGCTTCGATATCACCCGTACTCTTGAGGGACTGACGCAGCGCCGGGTCTAGCGTCGAGGCAGCAGCCAGTGTCCGGTCGCCAGTCGGTGCAGGAATGATGATCTGAGCATAGATATGACTGAGCGTACGATGTACGCAAAGCCGGTGAACACCCAGTTCGCGAATCTTGTGCCGGGTCCGCAACCCGCGCCGCAGGCGTGCGGTCTTCTTGTCGGCGGCTTTCTTATCCATGGCGAGTCCCTACTTCTTCTTGGCTTCTTTCAGGATGATGGTCTCATCCGCATAACGCACGCCTTTACCCTTATAAGGTTCTGGCGGCCGATAGGCGCGGATTTGGGCGGCGACTTCACCGACCTGCTGCTTATCCACGCCCCGAATGATAATTTCAGTTTGCGTGGGCGTCTGGATGGTGATGCCGTCGGGGACCTTGAACTCAACCGGATGGGAAAAACCGAGCGTCAGGTTCAGCACACTGCCCTGGGACTGAGCGCGGTAGCCGACGCCGACCAGTTGCAGCTTGCGCTCGAATCCCTGGTTAACCCCGATGACCATGTTGTTGAGTAAAGCGCGCATGGTGCCGGTCATCGCCCGATACTTGGCCTCGTTGGTCAGCACCCGTGGGGCGACTTTCAACTCGCCGCCATCCTGCTGGACGATCACCCAGGGGTGTACCAGAAGTTCCGCTGAACCATTCTTGCCCTTAAGCGCCACCTGCTGACCGTTAACAATTACGTTCACGCCGGTCGGTACGGGAATCGGCTGTTTGCCCACCCGCGAAGTACGAATTTTCTTTTCTTTAGAGAGGGTTGCCATGGGTGAAATCCTTTTACGCCACAAAGCACAAGATTTCGCCGCCATGGCCGGCAGCGCGCGCGGCGCGGTCGCTCATCAGGCCCTTGGACGTGGAGACGATAGCAACCCCCAGTCCACCCATGACCTTGGGCAGATCATCCTTGCCACGAAAAACCCGCCGACCGGGCTTGCTCACCCGGTCGATACGCTCGATGACTGGCCGACCTTCAAAATACTTCAAGGTCACGGTCAGATCCGCCTTGCCAGGGTCGGTCGGTGCCACCGCAAAATCAGTAATATAACCCTCGTCGCGCAGCACCTGGGCAATCGCCGCCTTGACCTTGGAGGCGGGCATAGTGACCTGGGATTTTGCGGCGGCTTGGGCATTGCGGATGCGCGTCAGCATATCCGCGATGGGGTCCGTCATACTCATAAATTTCAATCTGCTCCATGGTCAGTCGGGGTGCCGCGCTGATAGCGGGCCAACCCGGGACTTAAAGTTTTCCAGCCACCAAGGCCGGACTATCAATCAAAGGGCGATAGCAAACGTTCTCTACGCCCTACCAACTCGCCTTGCGCAAGCCTGGTATATCGCCGCGCATAGTCGCTTCACGCAACTTATTACGCCCCAAACCAAACTTGCGATAAAAACCATGCGGTCGTCCTGTCAACCGGCAGCGGTTGTGCAGCCGACTCAGGCTCGCGTCGCGCGGCTGCATTTGCAGCTTTTTCTGCGCTTCCCGCCGCTGTTCATCGCTGTTGGCTGGATCACGAATCGTTTCCTTCAGCGCCGCCCGCCGGGCGGCATACTGTTCGACGATGCGCGCCCGCTTGACCTCGCGATTAATCATGCTCAGTTTCGCCACACTCTAATCCTCAGTTCCGGAACGGGAAGTTGAACGCCGCCAACAAGGCGCGACCTTCCTCATCTGTGCGCGCTGTGGTGGTAATCGTAATATCCATGCCGCGAATAGCGTCGATCTTGTCGTAGTCGATTTCCGGGAAAATGATCTGCTCACGCACGCCCAAGCTATAGTTGCCGCGACCGTCAAAGGCGCGGGCGCTGAATCCGCGAAAGTCACGGATACGGGGGATAGCAATATTCACCAGCCGATCCAGAAATTCATACATTCGGTCGCGCCGTAGCGTGACTTTGCAGCCAATCGGCCAACCCTCGCGGATCTTGAAACCGGCAATTGACTTGCGTGACAGAGTGACCACCGGTTTCTGCCCGGTAATCTGCGTCATATTACTGACTGCATGCTCCATGATCTTCTTATCAGCCACCGCCTCGCCGACACCCATATTCAGAGTGATTTTGGTGATGCGCGGCACTTCCATAACATTACGGTAGCTGAATTGCTCGCGCAGCTTTGGCGTCACCGTCTCGCGATAATATTGTTGCAGTCGGACCATGGCTATTCCTCAGACATCCACGACTTCGTTATTCGATTTGAAGTAGCGCACCTTGCGCCCGTCTTCCAGGGTGCGGAAACCGATCCGGTCGCCTTTCTTCGTCGCCGGGTTAAACAGCATCACGTTGGAAACGTGAATCGCCGCTTCGCGCTCGATGATACCGCCAGCCACACCACGCGCCGGATTGGGCTTGGTATGGCGCTTAATCATATTGACGCCGGCCACAACCACTCGCTCGCCGTCCTCAACCATCCGCATGACCTTGCCGCGTCGGCCCTTGTCTTTGCCTGCGATGACGATGATCTCGTCCTCTCTTCGAATTCTGCGCATTGCCGTTTTCCTCCCGCTTTACAGCACTTCGGGGGCCAGTGAAATAATCTTCATGAACCGTTCACCGCGCAGCTCACGGGTTACCGGTCCGAAGATGCGGGTGCCGATCGGCTCTAGCTTGTTGTTGAGCAATACCGCTGCATTGCCATCAAAGCGAATCAACGAACCATCCGTCCGACGCACGCCTTTACGAGTGCGCACCACCACGGCGTTATAGACCTCACCCTTGTTGACCTTGCCCCGAGGGATCGCGTCCCTGACACTGACTTTGATGATGTCGCCAATATGTGCGTAGCGACGGTGGGAACCGCCCAGCACCTTGATGCACATTAGCCGGCGGGCGCCGCTGTTGTCAGCGACATCCAATATCGTTTGCATCTGAATCATGATTCTACATTCCGTTCGCCGATGGGAAAAATGCCTGCCGGCCAGGCGCGCTGCAGCGCGCGAAGGTTATTGCGCGTGCTTGACCACCGTCGCCAATGTCCAGGACTTGGTCTTGGACAGGGGCCGACACTGCCGGATAGCGACCAGATCGCCCTCGCAGCACTCGTTATTTTCGTCGTGGGCGTGCAGCTTGGTGGTTCGGCGGACATACTTACCGTACACTGGATGTTTCACCAACCGCTCAATCACCACTGTGATGGTCTTATCCATCTTATTGCTGGTGACGCGCCCGGTCAGGGTGCGTTCTACCTGGGTTTCCGTCGTCATGCCTTCGCCGCCTTCTCGCTTAATACCATCTTTACCCGGGCGATATTGCGCCGCGCCTGCCGAAAAAGATGGGGTTTGCTAGCCTGGTTGGTCGCCTTTTGCATTCGCAGGTTAAACTGTTCACGCAACAGCGCCAGCAGTTCCTGCTGAAGTTCGTCTGGGGTTTTCTGCCGTAACTCGCTCGCTTTCATCACATCACCGTCCGGGTCACAAAGGTAGTCTGCACCGGAAGCTTGGCCGACGCCAAGCGAAACGCTTCTCGGGCCACGGCCTCGGTAACGCCTTCCACTTCATATAATACGCAACCGGGCTTGATTCGGGCCACCCAGAACTCGACGTTGCCCTTGCCACTGCCCATGCGTACCTCTAGGGGTTTCCGGGTGATCGGCTTATCCGGGAAGATGCGAATCCATACCTTGCCGCCACGCTTGATGTAGCGATTGATCGCCCGGCGAGCGGCTTCAATCTGGCGGGCGGTTAGCATCCCGCGGGCGGCGCTCTTCAACCCGTACTCGCCGAAACTCACCTGGTTACCACTGGTGGCGACGCCACGGTTGCGCCCCTTGCGCTGTTTGCGAAATTTCGTTCTTTTCGGCTGTAACATGTTCTATCCCATCTATCAACAAAGGAACCCGCAGCATCGCGCAAAGCCCCGCAATATGATCCGATTATCAGCCAGCAGACGCCTTCTCCGACTTAGCCTCGCCTGGACGGTCAAAGCCGAAGACCTCACCCTTGAAGATCCAGACCTTGATGCCAATCACGCCATAGGTGGTGCGGGCTTCAGCCAGACCGTAGTCGATGTTGGCGCGCAAGGTATGCAGGGGCACCCGTCCTTCGCGGGTCCATTCGCTGCGGGCGATTTCCGCACCATTCAAGCGACCCGACACCTGGATTTTAATTCCGAGAGCGCCCAAGCGCATAGCGTTCGTCACCGTACGCTTCATGGCCCGCCGGAACATGATGCGCCGCTCCAGTTGCTGGGCTACGCCCTCAGCCACCAGCTGCGCATCCAACTCCGGCTTGCGGATTTCTTCGATATTGATCTGCAGGTCCTTAACCTCCAGACCCATCATCCGGGCGACCGCTTTGCGCAGGGCTTCGATATCTTCACCCTTTTTGCCAATCACCACGCCAGGTCGGGCGGTGTGAATGGTGATGCGCGCCAACCGGGCGGGACGTTCAATCTGAATCCGGCTGACCGACGCATTGGCCAACTTCTTCTTAAGGAACTGCCGCACCTTCAGGTCGGTTTCCAGCAAATCGGGAAAATTCTTGCTGCTGGCGTACCACTTGGACGTCCAGTCGGACGCAATCCCCAACCGAATGCCCGTAGGATTGACTTTCTGACCCATGTCGTTCTTGCTCCGGTTATTCGGCAACGGTAACGGTAATGTGGCTGGTGCGCTTGACAATGCGATTGCCACGCCCCTTGGCGCGAGCGTGCATCCGCTTCAGCACCGGACCACAATCAACGCAGATAGCAGACACCTTCAACTCGTCGATATCGGCACCTTCGTTGTGTTCAGCGTTGGCAATCGCCGACTCCAGGACACCCTTGATCAGCGGGGCTGCCTTTTTGTTGCTGAAGGTCAGCACCTGCAAGGCCCGGTCGACCGGTAAATGACGAATCTGGTCAGCAACCAGCCGGGCTTTCTGCGGCGAGATGCGGGCATGTTTTAAAATAGCGAAAGCTTGCATCAGATCGCCCCCTATTTGGACTTCTTGTCCGCCGCATGCCCGCGATAGGTGCGGGTGGCGGCGAATTCGCCCAGTTTGTGGCCGATCATGTTTTCCGTCACCAGAATCGGCACATGCTGGCGGCCATTATGCACAGCGATAGTCAATCCGATCATTTCGGGCAAGATCATAGATCGCCGCGACCATGTCTTGATCGGGCGCTTGGCATTCGTAGCGACCGCCTGTTCCACCTTTTTAACCAGGTGGAGATCGACGAACGGTCCTTTTTTAATCGAGCGTGGCACCTTAACTCATCCTCTCGGTTGCATGGCCCCTTCAGGGGCGGCCACCCGGGCGACGCCGGATGACCCCTGCATTATTTCGCTTTACGCCGGCGCACAATTAGTTTATCCGTGCGCTTGTTTGAGCGGGTCTTATAGCCCTTGGTCGGCGTTCCCCATGGCGACACCGGATGACGTCCGCCCGAGGTGCGGCCTTCGCCGCCGCCGTGCGGGTGATCGACTGGGTTCATCGCTACACCGCGTACCGTAGGCCGGACACCGCGCCAGCGCTGCGCGCCAGCTTTACCCAACGAACGCAGGTTATGCTCCGCGTTCCCGACTTCGCCGATCGTCGCCTTGCAGTCCGCATGAACCTTGCGAATTTCACCGGAGCGCAACCGCAATGTGGCGTAGTTGCCTTCCCGAGCGACCAGCTGTACGGAAGCGCCGGCGCTGCGGGCCAGTTGTGCGCCTTTGCCGGGCCGTAACTCCACGCAATGCACCTGGCTACCTACCGGCACGTTGCGTAGTGGTAATGCATTACCCGGTTTGATTGGTGCCGCCGGACCCGACATCAGGTTTGCGCTGGCATGGACATCGCGCGGGGCGATGATGTAGCGGCGCTCGCCATCGGCGTACAGCAACAGAGCGATATGCGCGCTGCGGTTCGGATCGTATTCAAGCCGCTCGACGCGCGCCGGGATATTATCCTTATCACGCTTAAAGTCGACCAGTCGATAGTGTTGTTTATGGCCGCCGCCCTGATGACGGGTGGTAATACGCCCCATATTGTTGCGGCCGCCTGTACGGGACTGCTTTTCCAGCAGCGGCGCATAGGGTTCACCTTTATGCAACTCAGGATTGACGATCTTGACCACAAAACGTCGGCCAGGCGAAGTCGGTTTAGTCTTGACGATGGGCATGGGGGTTCACCTTGATCTTATGTACCGGGGGGCCATGAACGCCCACTCACTCCGCGGCCACGAAGTCGATCTCATGACCGGCTTCCAAGGACACGTAGGCTTTTTTCCAATCCGGGCGCTTCCCGTACATCGCCCCAAAGCGCTTGCGCTTACCCTTGACGTTGAGTACCGTCACGCCCTTGACCTTGACTTTAAACATCAATTCGACGGCATTCTTGATTTCCGGCTTGGTCGCATCCTGGAGCACCTTGAAGACAACCTGGTTGTGCCGTTCAGCAACCCGGTTAGCTTTCTCGGAGATATGCGGAGTCCGCAAAACCCGCATCAAACGTTCCTGATTGTTCATGCCAACCACTCCCCGACACGCTGCATGGCGCCTGCTGTGATCACCACGGCATCCGCACCGACCAAGCTCACCGGATCCAGACCCGCAACGTCGCTCACCGCCACCTGACACAGATTGCGCGCTGATAGACCCAGATTAAGATCCACGTCCTCACTGACCAGCAATACCCGGCGCTGATCGGCCACGCCAAGCGCCGCCAATCGGGCAATCATCTGTTTGGTTTTGATTTCTGGTAGGGTCAACTCGTCGACAACCTGCAACCGATCCTGGCGCAGCAACTCGGAAAAGATGGCGCGCATAGCAGCGCGATACATCTTGCGATTGACTTTCTGGGAGTAATCTTGTGGGCGAGCAGCAAAGGTCACACCGCCGCCTCGCCAAATCGGCCCACGGGTACTGCCGGCGCGGGCACGCCCCGTTCCTTTCTGCCGCCATGGTTTCGCACCGCCGCCACTGACCTGGGCTCGGGTTTTCTGCGCACGAGTGCCGGCGCGACCACCTGCAAGATAGGCCACAACCACCTGATGCACCAATGTCTCATTGAACGGCCGGGCAAAGACTTCATCAGCGACCGTCATCTGTCCAGGCGCCGCATCGCTTGCGTTTTTGACTTGAAGTTCCATATCACCTCCTTACCGACGCGCTTTCACAGCGGGCCGAACCATCACGTCGCCGCCCTTATGACCAGGCACCGCCCCCTTGATCGCTAGCAAATTGTGCTCAGCATCGACCCGGATGACCTCCAGGTTCTGCACGCAACGCTGTGCTGCGCCGAGATGGCCAGCCATTTTCTTACCCTTGAATACCCGACCTGGACTCTGGTTCTGGCCGATAGAGCCGGGGGCGCGATGGGACAGCGAGTTGCCATGGCTGGCGCGCTGGCTGCGGAAATGGTGGCGCTTGATCGCGCCGGCAAAACCTTTGCCGATGGTAGTACCCGTGACGTCGACCTTCTGGCCGACCTGAAACAAATCTACTGTCAGCTCTACGCCAACATTGATATCCGCACCCTCGCCATCCGCCAGGCGAAATTCCCACAGGCCACGGCCCGGAGCGACACCCGCCTTGGCGAAGTGACCGGCCATGGGCTTGGTCACGCGACTGGCGCGACGGCTGCCGACCGTGACTTGCAAAGCACGATAACCATCCGTTTCTTCCGTTTTGACCTGGGTCACACGGTTCGGCTCGACCTCGATCAAAGTGACCGGAATCGAAACGCCGTCCTCCGTAAAAACGCGAGTCATGCCGGCCTTGCGGCCGATGAGTCCGATTGCCATTTTATTAAACCTCTGGATTAACAGCGACGGATCAGAGGAGGGGAAGGCCGCCCCTCATGACCCGGAAATTCACGCGCTCAATTCAGCTTGATCTGCACATCCACGCCGGCGGCAAGATCGAGCTTCATGAGTGCGTCGACCGTCTTGTCGGTCGGGTCTACGATATCCATGAGCCGCTTATGGGTGCGCAACTCATACTGATCACGGGCATCCTTGTTGACATGCGGCGAAACCAATACGGTGAAGCGCTCCATCTTAGTCGGCAACGGGATAGGACCACGAACCTGAGCGCCCGTGCGCTTGGCGGTCTCGACGATTTCCCGCGCTGATTGGTCGATCAACCGGTGGTCAAAAGCTTTCAGGCGGATGCGAATGCGCTGGCTACTCATGGCGCTCACTCAATAATCTTTGCGACGACGCCGGCGCCGACCGTGCGGCCACCTTCCCGAATGGCGAAGCGTAAGCCTTCGTCCATCGCAATCGGCGCAATCAGGTTGATCGACATCCGAATGTTGTCGCCCGG